>JBLIRN010000013.1:0-74124 GCA_049472315.1 bacterium | reverse complement strand
TGACATTATCCAGCCTTATCCCCAGGTTGCTGTTGTGCAGATCATCAACATTGTACTGATATTCAGGGATAGAGTAGTCTTCATATCGGAAGCCCTGTCTTTCAGGAGATATGAATCCATTTGGTCTTTGATAAGCAACCACTTGATCCATCCGGATATTGAGGGCCTTTACGATTTCAAAGCCGATATCGAATTGCAGATCATCGCCACCGGTGTTCGCAATCGTCAGTGACCTGGTGATGCTTTCTCCGCTATTCAAGACCTCTGAGAGACTCTTCGGGTCAATCACGATCTCAGGCGGGAAAACGCCTGTGGCTGTCAGATCGACCGTGAGTGAAGGGCTGTCCTCCGCATCACTCAGAATCGTTATGCTGCCCGCTTCTCCACCTGTATCCGCAGGGGTAAACCATGCCTCAAAACTGACGCGCCCAAAGGGTGGTACGAGCAGCGGTGTCACGGCATCATGGCCGAACTCTCCACCCATTAGATTTATTTCATGTACCATCGTTATATCATTACCCGGGTTGATCAGGGTGATGGTTACAGACTCGGTGGTCCCTATCCATACATTGCCGAAATCATGACCGGCAGGGGAGACATCGAGTCGTCTCATCGTATTCACCCCCAATGCGCAGGGGACAAGTAGGGGACTCGGTGCATTTGTGGCATTGTGGCCTATCTCCATGGTGAGTTCATATACCTCCGCCATAAGGCCGGTGGCATCAAAGGTCACATCCACATCGACGCTCTTGCCGGGAGGAACGATGCCCGATCCGGGTGAAACCTTGAGCCAGGATGGACCGGCGGCAATGCGGATTGCCAGGAAATCCTTTAGATAGGGGGTATTATAGGCGATCCCGAGCCCGTCAACTCCCCATGCATCCTGGATTCCTACGGCCGACATGGCCGCGTTGCCCATCAGCTCTTTATAATAGAGATGAATGGCCCCATCCGCACAAAGCACCATTTGAAAGGTGTACACCCCTATGTCACTGATATGCGTCACATTTTCAAATTGAACGATCGCCCTGTCGCCAAGATCCTTAAAGTAGATGTCTCCTGACATCGCAGGGCAGAGATCGCTCCAGAATCCTGCTACCATGGCGGGCATATAGGGATACGGAATCGGGAAATGAGAGCATTCGTAGCTGCCCAGGCCGAAGGTGATGTAGCCGTTGCTTCCTGCAAAAATGCTGGTATATTCAACCCCGTAGAAGCTGAACGGGAAGCTGAGCGGCACCTCCTGAAAATCATCATCGGCGTCCGATATGTAGAGCCGGTTGGCCGGATCAGCGATATCTATCCATTCAAACACAGGGCCACCCGGCTCGTCGGAATCGACCCACGTGTATCCGAAGCCATCCGGGCCGCCGCTATCATACACGACTGGCTGCCCTATACGCGGGTCTTCCGAACCCTTGGGAATCCTTTCATAATGGGTCGAATCATACCGGTACGGCTCGATGCCCGCCATACCCGCTATGGTGGGTCCGCTGATGGCAAACTCCAGATCATATCCGCCGCTGTTCGTTATGGTCATCGTCCTTGTGACCGCATATCCCGGATCCAATTTCTCGGAGAAGCCGTCCGGGTGAACACTGATCTCCGGAGGAGGTACGCCCGTACCGGCAAGATCAACGACGAGTGTCGGATTATCCTCTGCATCGCTGCTGATCACCATGGTGCCTGTTTCAGTACCCAGATCGAAGGGTATGAATAGGGCATCAAAGGTTGTACTGCCGAAGGGCGGGACCTTCATGGGCAGAATTGCCTTAACACCGAACACCGGATTATCCGTGCTGATCTCACTCACCATAGTCGTATCATTGCCGGCATTGGTCAAGGTCATGGTTACCACCTTCATTCCTCCCGCAAACATATTGCCAAAATCAATGCTGGAAGGTGACACCGCAAGTCGTTTTACGCCGTTGACAAGCATTGAGCAGGGAACAGGCAAGGGATTGGGCTCATTGAGTGCATTGTGGTTGATGTTCAGGTTGGCACGATACGTACCTGCAACCATATCCGTGGCGTCAAAGGTGACATCTATTGCTATGGATGCGCCGGGCATGACGGTCGCGGATTCCGGTATTACCGAGAGCCATTGAGGTGTTCCCCCCTCAGCCGTCCATTTCAGCGCATTTTCCCACAGCAGATAGAAATCCCCCATAACCGGGTTATACTGGGGCTCTGAAGGCAACGCCGTAACGGCGGTGATTCTTCCCCCCGGCTCGTTAAACGTGATCAGGGGATCGCCGTCCGTCCACCATGCCACTGTTGTTGCATCTTCACGCACGGTCTCAGGCCCGCCGCGCGCAATACAGCCCAATTCGGTGAGCCCCGCGGTCAAGGGATGCGGTACGATGCTCTCCGTATCCAGCTCTTCGTAGGTGTAATCAGACATTCCACCATAGAGTGGATCGATGGTTGCAAGGGCACCCCACCCCAGTCCTATCTCACTGGTGGCCCAATATTCCAGCCCGAGGACCAGATTGCCGCCGGACGTCACATAATCATACAATGCATCACCCACCTGGGGGGAGACATCGGATGTCCAGCATTGAAAGAGCAAAACGACATCAAATAATCGGAGATATTCCAAATCCGGAATATCAAGATTTATGTCCATGGTTTCAAATGCCATATCCGTCATGTTGGCGCCGAAATTTGCAGCTACCCAGTCATAATCGCAGGTGGAAAGGACCAATACATTGATCGCATCATTCAGATCAATCTCCCGGCCGTCAGTTGTCGTATCATCGAGTGCATCCACCCTTTCACCGACAATATCGAATTCAAGATCACTGACACCCGTGTTGGTGATGGTCAGTGTCCTGGTGACACGACCCCCGAGATCCAACATCTCGGAGAAGCTATCCGGGCTGATCATGATCTCCGGAGGAAACAAACCCATACCGGAAAGGGTAACCGTAAGAATGGGATTATCCTTTGCATCACTGGTGATCGTCACGACGCCTGTTTCCGGGCCTACGTCTTCAGGAGTAAACGAGGCATCAAAACTGACGCTGCCAAAGGGCGGTATCTCCAGGGGAGTCATTGCATCATGGCTGAACTCCGAATTATTCAGAATAATAGCACTCACTGTGGTTATGTGATTACCCTTGTTCGTCAACGTGATGGCCACGGAATCGCTGGCCCCTATAAATACATCTCCGAAATCATGACCGGCAGGGGAAACATCGAGGCTTCTAAAGCTATTCACCGCCAGCGTGCAGGGGACAGGCATGGGATCAGGGGCATTTATGGCATTGTGGCCTATCTCCATCGTAATTTCATATACCCCTGCCACAAGACCGGTGGCATCAAAGGTCACATCCACATTGGCGCTCCGGTCGGGAGGGACGATGCCTGATCCGGGTGAAACCCTGAGCCATGAAGGACCGGAAGAAATGCGGATTGCCAGGAGATCCTTTAAATAGGGTGTGTTATAGGCGATCCCGAGCCCGTCAGCTCCCCATTCATCCTGGATACCTACGGTTGAGAAGGATGCGTCGCCCATCATCTCCTTATAATAGAGATTGATGGTGCCATGAGCATGAAGCACCATTTGAAAGGTATATATGCCCATGCCGCTGATATGCATCACATTTTCAAATTGAACGATCGCCCTGTCGCCAAGATCCTTAAAGTAGATGTCCCCCAATACCCCTGGATAAAGATCGCTCCAGAATCCTGCAACCATGGCGGGCATGTAAGGTGAAGGAATCGGGGAATGAGAGCATTCGTAGCTTCCCTGGTCAAAGGTTATATACCCGTTGCTCCCCACAAAGATGCTGGTATATTCAACCCCGTAAAAGCTGAACGGGAAGCTGAGCGGCAGTTCCTGATAATCATCATCAGCATCCGAAATGTAGAGCCAGTTGGCCGGATCAACGATATCAATCCATTCAAACACAGGGCCACCCGGCTCGTCGGAATCGACCCATCTATATCCAAAGACATCCGGGCCACCCATATCATACGGAACTATCTGCCCTATACGCGGGTCTTCCGAACCTTTGGGAATCCTTTCATAATGGCTTGAATCATACGTGTATGGCTCGACGCCCGCCATACTTTCTATGGTGGGCCCACTGATAGCAAACTCCAGATCAATGCCACCACTATTTGTAATAGTGAGTGTCCTGGTGACAATATCTCCAAGATCCAAAACCTCTGAGAGTATCTCCGGGGTAATTTCGATTAACGCAGGGAAAACACCTGTCCCGGAAAGGGTCACCTCAATTGACGGATTATCATCCGCATCGCTGGTGATCGTCATGATGCCTGTTGCCGGGCCTTTATCCTCAGGAGCGAACGTTGCCTCAAAGCTGACACTGCCAAAGGCCGGGACCTCCAGGGGTATCATGGCATCGTGGGTGAAGACCGGATTGTCTATTTCAATGGCGCTTACCGTGCACGTATCATTGCCCGAATTCGTCAGGGTGAGGATTACGGATTCGGTTTCTTCCACAAAAACGTTTCCAAAATCATGGCTATCAGGTGTGACATCGAGAAGTTTCATTGCATTGACACCCATCATGCAGGGAACGGATATGGGATCGGGCGCATTGAGTGCATTGTGGCTGATGTTCAGGTTGGCGAGATACGTATCTGCCACCATATCCCTGGCATCAAAGCTCACGGCTATTTCTATCGACAATCCCGGTGGAACGATGCCTGATACGGGTTTGACCGAGAGCCATGTCGGGCCGAACTGGACGGCATTGGCAATGATGCGTGCCATATCGTTATTGTATAAATAATAATCGAAGCCCAATAACACCACATTTCCCGAGCCAAGGCCCCTTGATGCAACAACAGGGTAATATGAGGCACTTTCCACAACAACCACGTCCGCGTCCGGTGTCCTGACATCATACCATCCTGTGGCATTCTCTCCCCTGAGGCTTCCCGGCACATCCTCCGCCAATGGATGATCCGGGGCAACTACGGTTAATGGGACATTTATCGATGTACGTACTAACGCCACTTCCATTAGTCCTGTACTCGTGATGAACCCATTACTGGCCCAGAACTCCCCGCAAAAAATCACCGTTCCGCCCGAGGACACAAAATCGGAAAGCACCGGCGCCCACGACGCGCCGATCGTCGTAATGTCAGGCAAGGCCCGCTCTTGCTCGGGAATCAAAAAGACCTCCTTACCCGTCAATAATGCCTGTAATGCAATAGGATCGGTCACATCAGTGGGCTCAGCCGTGAAATCCGTACAATAGGCTGCAATGGCATTCAGGGTATTTACATATTCCCCGGTTGGAGAGTTATCCGAATACTTGTTCCAGACAAGGATGTTCACTATCCCTGCATCCGCCGACAACGCTTCAGGCGCACCCAGCATCTCAATATTCATACCAAATTCCAGATCCTCCCCGCCGATGTTCGTAATCGTCAGCGTCCTTACGGCACTATCCCCGGGATCAAGGACCTCCGAGAAACCCTCCGGAGTAACCCGGATCTCCGGAGGAAGAACACCTGTGCCGGAAAGGGTCACCGTAAGCGAAGGATTGTCCGCTGCATCACTGGTGATCGTCATGATACCTGTTGCCGGACCATCATCCAGAGGAGCAAAGGTCGCCTCAACGCCGGCACTGCCAAACGGCGGAACCTCCAGGGGCAGAACTGCATCGTGTCCGAACGCCAGGTTGTCTATTGCAATGCCTCGTACCGTGGTTGCACCATTGCCCGAATTCGTCAGGGTCAGGGTTACGGAGCCGTTTGTCCCTGTCCAGACTTTTCCAAAGTCGTGTACTGCAGGTGAGACATCGAGGTGTTTTACTGCATTGACAACCATCGTGCAGGGAACGGATAGGGGATCGGTCGCATTGAGTGCATTGTGGCTGATGTTCAGGTTGCCAAGATACGTATCTGCAACCATATCCATGGCATCAAAGCTCACCTCTATGGCCAGGGACATGCCTGCCGGTATTCTGCCCGATGATAGATCCACCGATAGCCACCTCTTTCCTCCTTCGGCGGTCCACTTGAGTGCATTTTCCCACAGCAGGTAGAAATCCCCCACAACCGGTTCATAAAAAGGGGCTGCCGGAAATACGGTGACAGCCGTAATTCGACCAGCCGGCTCGTTAAACACGAGCAGGGGATCACCGTCCGTCCACCAGGCCACAGCCGTCGCACCATCGCGCACGGTCACAGGCCCGCCACGCCCTATACAGCCCAATTCGGTGAGTCCAGTGGTTAAAGGATGGGGGATGATGCTCTTCGTATCCAACTTGGCATACGAGCCGTCACAGGCTCCTTCATAAACCGGATCGATCGTTTCCAAGGCACCCCACCCCATGCCCCAATCCCGCTCCATCCAATAGAAATTCCCCATCACCAGATTGCCGCCTGACATCACGTACTCGTACAGCCGATCACCAACTCCGGGAGAATTTTCAGCGGGAAAATTTCTAAACATCAAGACCACATCAAAGGCTTGAAGATATTCCAAATCCGGTACGTCATAGCCTATGTCGTATGTTTCAAAGGTCACATCCGTCATATTGGCACCAAAATTTTCAGCCACCCAATCATAATCGCTCACCGGTGACATGACCAGGACGTTTATGACGCGATCCAGCCTTATCCCAAGGTTGCTGTTGTGCAGATCATTAACGTTATACTGATATCCGGGTGTAGAGTTATTCTCGTATCGAAATCCCGGCCTCACATCAGAAGATATGAATGCCTTGGATGGTTGAGAAGAAACAACATCCTCCACCTTCACACTCAGACCTTCCACACCTTCAATCGAAATATCAAATATCAGATCGTCTCCGCCGCTGTTCGTAATCGTCAGTGTCCTGGTCACGCGATCTCCAAGGTCCAGGACCTCCGAGAAACTCTCCGGGTCAATTTCGATCTCCGGAGGAAATAAACCTGTGCCGGAGAGGATCACCTCAAGCAAAGGATTATCCTGCGCATCGCTGGTGATCGTCATGATGCCTTTTGCCGGACCTTCATCCACGGGAGCGAACGTCGCCTCAAAGCTGACACTGCCGAAGGGCGGGACCTCCAGAGGCAGAACCGCATCGTGGCCGAACACCCCTTTGTCCGTCGTAATCGCACTCACCGTGGTCCTGTCGTTACAGCCGTTTTTCAAGGTTATGGTCACCGATGAGTCCCCACCGACCCAGACCTCGCCGAAATCATGGAAATCGGGTGAGACCGAAAGGGTCCGGCATCCGCTTATATCCGCTATGACCTCGATGGTCGGCGTGGGATTTACAGGATCATTGGTCGAAAGGGTAATCAGCCCGGTCCACTGCCCGGCAACCAGTCCCTCGGGATCGACGGTTACCGTGATCGGTTGTCCTGCACCGGGATTCAATGTGCCCGGCTCCACGGGCGCGGCCCAAAGCCAGGGCAATCCTGTCTTCTCGAGCGCCTGGTTCACATTGAGCCTTCCTTCACTCAGGACCATCCCCGTAAGGGAGGGCACGACATCCACACCCTCCAGTATTGCAGCCTTTACCTGCGCACCCGATAAACCGGGATTGTGGCTCCATACCAGGGCCGCTGCACCGGCGACATGCGGCGCTGCCATGGAGGTGCCCGATTTGTACGCATAGCCTTCTAAAGGCAGACAGCTATAGATATCAACCCCGGGTGCGCCCAGATCCACCGTGATCGGACCGTAATTGGAAAAAGAGGCGAGTTGGTCATTATGGTCCGTGGCAGCAACGGCTATGATGTTTTCACAATCATAACCGGATGGATAATCGGGAAGCACATCATTGTTCATCCCACTGTTTCCCGCCGCGGCAACAAACAGGTAGCCAAGGCTGCCGGCAGCGTCGATCACGTCCTTCAGTGCCTGATCATAAGGGCCACCACCCCAGCTGTTGCTGGTGACCGGAATCCCCATGGCGTTGGCATAGGCCACTGCATCAACCGCATCCGAAGTCCATCCCGATCCGCTCCAATCCAAACACTTCAGGGCGACCAGCCCGGCCTTCCATGATACGCCGACCACGCCTATGCCGTTATTCCCTGTCGCGGCTATTGTTCCGGCACAATGGGTGCCGTGACCATGGTCATCCCACGGATCGTTGTCATCGTTGCAGAAATCCCAGCCATACACATCGTCAACATACCCGTTGCCGTCGTCATCGATCCCGTTACCCGGTATCTCGCCGGGATTCGTCCAGATATTGTCCACAAGGTCCGGATGGGTATAGTCGATCCCCGTGTCAATAACACCGACCAGAATATTTCCTGTTCCTGTGTGCGTATCCCATGCCTCGGGTGCATCGATATCCGCATCCGGGCTCCCCCCGGTCTGCCCTTCATTGTGCATGGCATAGAGTAAGCCGAAGTCGGGGTCATTCGGTATGACGCCTATGGCGCTGACCCTGAAGTCCGGCTGCACATAGGCCACATTGGCATCTTCCTTGAGTATAGCGATGGCATCGATGACGCCCTGTTCGGTTTGATTATCCATGGATAACAGGAACAACTTCCTGCCGAAGTATGACCGCGAGCCGGTCCAAGGCCTTCTGGCTGTGGCCAGCTCCCGCATGGAACCGGCTCCAATATTGTTTAATAGGTCGGCATCGGCAAATGATTCAGCGCCGTCCTTTAGCCCCACAATTATCCGCCCGGGGGCAAAGCTGTTGTTGTAACTGCCTTGACTGTAGATGAGTGAGGTGTTTACAGGAGCGGTCTTTGCCCCGCTTTTGAGACTTATTTTTTGTTCGGAAAGAATACCGAGAGGATTGCCTGTCTCCTCGACCGAGATTATCTGGTAGGACAAAATACCCTTGCCTATATTAGAAAGGATGGATTGAAGATCAGCAGGAGGATCAGACGGCTCTAAGGTAAAATGTAAGAGAGAAGGATCTAATCGAGCACCCGGTGATGGGATTCCCGTGCCGGTCAGGATTACTTCCAGGTCATGACCATGATGCTTATCACTGGTGATCTTCAAGATACCTGTTGTTATACCTTCATCAGCGGGGGTGAACATTGCCTCAAAACTGACACTGCCAAAGGGAGGGATACTTAATGGGATCTCCGCATTATGGCTGAATTCTTTATTTTTTATTCGTATTTTTTTTACTCTGATTCTATCATCGCCCGTATTCGTCAAGGTTATGGTTACTGACCCTCTTGTCCCTATCTGGACGTCTCCGAAATCATGACTGGTAGGTGAAACTGAAAGATCCTCATCATCATGCCTGCCACCCTTGCCATCCTTGTCATCCTTGCCATCCTTAAGCCCGGTCTCTTGAGGAGAATACAAGGGATTATTATCCATAAAACCCATTATTTCTGCCATGGCGGTTTTCTTCAGAGACATCCGTTCAAAAAACATCATGGGGATACACTCTATGAAACCGGAAGCCACAAATAACATCAGCATAAAGAGAACAACAATAATCACATGAAGCCTTCCTTTATCGCTTACGTTACTTATGCCTGAACCTTTCATGACCTAACCTCCCTCTGCTCCTGGCAGTTATATGTGAACTTAATTGGGACTTTTAGAAAAATAATATAGGTATCCAGTGAACCAGCGTCATTGTTTTCATAAGAAATTTTGATTTTTTTGTTTGTTAAGAACAATCTTGGCTAAAGCCAAAAGCCATAGGAAGGAAAAACATAAGGTGGGATAACGTCTATGGCCGATGCGATATGGGCGACATATCCGGTTATGACAATTCTATATAAAGCGATGATTATTGCTCTTTGATCTATTCATGCCGTTTTATTTTCTTCACCCCTTAAGCACTATAGAACGCGAGGAACAACCGGCACACTTTTTACTGTGGATCGAACTCTAGCCACTTCCAAAAAAGGTTTTTTGAATCTTGATTTAATAGACGTAAGAAAAATGAATTTTCCCCCTTTTTGGTTTTTGGAAATCTTATATTCTAAGTTTCTGACTCATATTGATTTTGATGCGTCAGGCATTTACTTTTCAGACAAACCCGAAAATATAAGTAGAAAAGTCCAGATCTTCAACTTCGGCTCTTAATCATCGCCCATTAGCGTTCAAGTGTCTCAAAAAATTTGGCTTTTTGCTTTCAACAGGTCAATCTTATTAAACCGATTCTTTGTTGCAGTTTTAAACGATCGAATATAAAAGCTGTCAAATTCTTTGATAAATGCCCTTTTTAGACATTATAATCCGAACACTTCGATAGTATTGATCATCGCCTTGAATTAAAAATATGGTTTAAATATATCCAGAGATTCTTTTGCAGAAATGAAAAAAGAACAAGTTTATCAGTATCTTATATCCGAAATTATTATCTTGGAACAACAATTTCGAATTTAATATCTAATACACCGTTCAGAGAAGCAAAAAGAAAGGGTTAAGGCACAAAAAACCTTGTTGAGGATGGATTCTCAAATGACTCTAAATATTCCCACTTTTTTTATTCAGACTTTTGCCATTCTAATAGCTGAGTCATTTTTTAAGAATAGCCATTTTGAATGGCAATAAATTTTACCTGATGGATCAGTTTCAGAGTTCCCGCCCAGCTATACCTGGGAGAATCATAAAAAGCTACGCTGTAATATCTGAAAATCAACTTTTTTAATCATAACTAGGAAGGTAAGGTTTGTCAAGAAAATTTTTTAGAAAATTTTCTATCATTTTTTTTAATTCATTGATTCAAGGGCATTTTTTGAGGAGAACTGGGCCAGTATATTCTCAACCCTTTTACCATTGTTTGTGATGCAATAAAAAGGCTCTTTGAAGGGGAATCCCATGATCAGGATAACATGCGTTACCCATTACGAGTATCTTGTTTACCCCTCTGCACCGGTCTCCTCACCCGCAATGATCATCCCCGAGACCAGTATGGTGGGGGCGCCGAAGGGGCCGTAGAAGCGGAGGTTATCCGCGCACCGGGAGATGTTTGTGAGCATATCCAGCACGTTTCCGGAGATGGTCACTCCCCGCACCGGGTATTCCCGCCGCCCCCCCTTGATCCAGTGACCGGTGGCACCCAGGGAGTAATCACCTGAGATCGGGTTGATGGTATGCGCGCCCATGACATCCGTCACATAGAACCCCTCCCGGATGTCGGCGAGAAGCTCGTCCTCGGTGCATGTCCCCTTTTCGACGTAGAAATTCGTGGCCCCCACCTGGGGCTGGGACTTCGATCCGGGCCTGACCCCGTTTCCGGTCGACGCTACCCCGTCCTTATGCGCGGTATAGCTGTCGTAGAGGTAGGTGGCAAGCCTCCCCTTGTCCACAATGACCGTCTTCTGCGTGGGCACCCCCTCCCCGTCATAGGGGGCGGTGGCAAGGCCCCCCTCAAGGAGCCCGTTATCCACCAGGCTCACTGCAGGGGAGGCCACGATCTGTCCCAGGCGGCCCGCCATGAGGGAACGGCCCTTCTGAACCGCATCGGCAAAAAAGGCAGGTGAAAAGGCGCCCATGATGCTGATTCCCACAGGTGGAGAAAATATAACCGGCGCCCTGCGGGTGCCGATTGACCGGGCGCCGAGCAGGGCAAGGGCCTTGTGCGCAGCCCCCTGGCCCACCTCGTCCCATCTCAGGCGGTCATAGGAGGTCTGTATATCCATCTCCCATGCCATCTGTGCATCCGAGCCCTCCTGGGCCACCACCATGGCAAAGGTGGAGCAGGCACTCTTGCCGTAGGACACTTCGAGGCCGTGGGAGTTGACCAGGTAGACGTCGGTGATGGTCTCCGAATAGGAAAACTGCCGCGCAACCTTGATCCGGGAATCGGTCTGGTAGGCAGCCCGCTCCATCTCCTGGCATCGCTTGAACTTCTCCGTGAGGGGAACAGAGGACAACCGCTCGTCCATGGTCACGGGGGTTGTTCCCTTCCGGGAGGCAGGAAAGTGATAGTGGGGGTCCTCATCGGTGCTTGCCGCCGAGTTCATGACCTGATCCACCAGCATATCCAGGGAGGAGGGTGAAAAATCGGTGCAATACGCAAACCCGAGGGAATGGCCCCTGAGTACGCGCACCGCCAACAGCCGGTCCTGGGAATTCTTGATGACATCTATGTCACCGCGCTCCACCTCGAGATGAATGTTTCTTGATTCCATGAGGCATATCTCCCCTGCCGTAGCCTTTCCCTTCAGGCAGCGGTCCAGGACCTCCCTGGCCTTATTCGTCAATGAACGATCCATGCTTCCTCCTGCTCACTCGAGGATCACCTCGAGCGGTTCACCCTTTGCAATGCCGCCCCTCTTGGCCAGGGAATCCTGATTGGAAAAAAGCTCGATATAGCCGTGGCTTCCGATGATGACCCCGGTTTTGCCCTTCCCCGCATCCTCATAGGCCGTGCAGAGGCGATCGATGACAATATCCTTGATGGTCACAGTAAATCCCGATTCCCCGGGTCCCAGACGATGTTCAACCATGGAAAACGGGATGTTCGTCACCAGGTTTCCGAATATATCGATGTGAATCACGCGACCATGGATGCGGGTGCCGTTCATAGAGACCCTCGGTCGCGGAATATCGCAGCGCACATAGTCATCTATCGTAGGCCCCATGCGCTGCGGATCGATCCCGCGCGAGAGCCAGGCTGCAGCCGGGGCAAAGATATCCCTCCCGTGAAAGGTCCGGCTGATCCGCGGAAGAAAGTAGGCGGGTTCCTTCAAATGAATGACCCGCTCGATCGATTCCTGCTCGTAGATATAGGAGAGCACACCGTTGTCCGGGGCCACGAACGAGTATCGAGTGCTGAGTGCGACAATGGGCCGCCTCTCGCCCCCCACCCCCGGATCGACAACGATACAGTGGATGGTGCCGGAGGGGAAATAGGAATAGGCGCAGCCTACCAGAAAGGCTGCATCCAGGAGGTCGAAGGGGTCAATCCCGTGGGAGATGTCAATGATCTGTGCCCGGGGGTTTATCTCCAGTATGACCCCCTTCATGCTCCCCACGAAGGGTCCGCTGATGCCGAAATCCGTTGTCAGCGTGATGATGGGTTGCGTGTGATCCAATGTCCCTTCCTTAAATCGCTCCATAGGTCGTTTCGGGTTGCACGCCGGTCTCCCCTTGCCTTACAACCAGGACCGAGTGAAGGAGCCGGACGACGGCTGCCAGAAGGAGCTGTATGAGGGCGACCGGAACGTGCCGTATGAGGGCTGCAGAAACGACTGGTTCCATCCGCCGAACGAGGATTGGGAGTAGGTAAACGGCTGGATCCCCCATCCGGTGCCGAGGCCCGTGCCCGTATTGTAAGAGGGAAAAGTGATGGAAGGGGAGAACGACTGGAGCGGGGAACCCTGTGACCAGAGGGATAAACCGGTCCCTGCAGTGGGATAGGTGATGGATGAGGAGCCGGAGTGTGCCCTTCTGGTGATGTAGTTGGGTTCGGTGTACTCCACATACCCGGTGATACCGGAAAATGCCTGGTGCACCTCCTCCACATCCTGACCATCGGGGAACTTGAGGACATGGAATGTCCCCGAGGGTGAGGCGCGGATCTCATAGATCCCGAACTGCTCGATAAGCTCGTTGATCTCCGCTATGTTGGTCTGTGGGCCGCCTGTGTGGTGCTCGATGCTGACCTGACCGCTGAACCCCACGATCAGTTCGCCCTCCTTCATCGTCTTGGTCTGCGTGGAGCCCCCATAAGAGAGTGAGGGGAGTACCCTGATATCCGAATAGGGGGTCATACCGAACCCCGACCAGGATTGTCCCCACTGGGGCGTTGACCACGGTTGACCCAACTGGGACGACGGCCAGGATTGTCCCCATTGAAAGGGAACCGTGGTGAGAGAGGGCTGATTCAAATACCCCAGACTTGTACCGAAGAGCCCGTAATACTGGGCAGCGCACCTGCCTCCCGCCCAAAGACATAGAAATGCGAGTATCATGACCGCACACCCTTGCACATGCCAACCAATACGTGCCATCACGCCCCCCCCCTTTTCTTGGTCACCATGTTGTTCAAGGCCTTGAGCCAGTCCCTGCCCACAACCTCGCCGTAGATCTCAGGCCTTCGTTCCTTGAAAAAATTCCAGGTCCGGCGGGTGTCCTCTATCCTGGTCAGATCCACCGAGGCGAGGACCACGGCGTCGGTGAGGCCGCTCGGGCCTGCGATGAACTCCCCTTCGGGATCAACGCAAAAACTCTGTCCATAGAAATCAAGGCCGTTTTCCTTTCCCACCCGATTCACCCGGAAACAGAAAACCGCGTTGTTCACGGCATTCGCCGCGATCACCTTCTCCCATTTGCCCTGGGAGGCAAAGGCGCACGCGGTGGGGCAGAAGATGACCTGGGCCCCTTTCAGGGCGAGGATCCGGGAGCCCTCGGGATAAAAATTATCCCAGCACATCTGCACCCCTATGACCCCCCACCTGGTGGGAAAAACGGGAAATCCCAGATCCCCCCTGCCGCAGTAGTAGCCCTCTTCCCAGCAGGGCACGTTGGGGACGTGGTTCTTGCGATATTTCCCTGCAATCTTTCCATTCGCATCGATGACCACCGTGGTGCTGAAGTTGAGCCCGTCCATGGCCTTCTCGAAGATGGGGGAAACAAGCACCACCCCCTTTTCCCGCGCCTTCTTCCGTAAGCCGCTCACCACGGGCCCCGATATCTCCTCGGCGAACCTGAAATTTTCCTCGTCCGCACTGGCTGGAAACCAGGGGGTGTGAAAGAACTCCTGCAGGCATATGATCCGCGCACCCTGTTCCACGGCCATGTCGATGAGCCCGAGGGCCTTTTCCAGGTTCCTGGCGGTCTCCTGGTGACACACCATCTGAATGCCGGCTATCTTGACGGAGTGATCCTCGGTGGTATTCCCTTCCTTGTGCTCTTCATCCATTTCCTCTGCTCCCTATCGTCCACAGCACTTTTTGTATTTCATCCCGCTCCCGCACGGGCAGGGCTCGTTGCGTCCGACCTTTTTTTCCTTTCGTTTCTGCTGGGGCTGGGAAAAACTCCCCGCCTTCTTTGCCGCCTCCAGTTGCTGGGCCACTTTCATCCTCCGCTGCCGCTCCTTCTCCTCCTCCTCCCGTACCGACTGGATCATGAACAGGTGGGTCACGGTCTGCTGCTTGATCATCCAGATCATCTCCTGGAACATGTCGAACCCTTCCCTCTTGTACTCTATCAAGGGATCCTTCTGACCGTACCCGCGCATGCCGATCCCCTCCTTGAGGTGATCCATGGCATACAGATGGTCCTTCCACAGGGTATCGATGGTGGAGAGCATGATCATCTTTTCGAGGTGGCGCATGGTGGCGCTGCCGATATTCTTCTCCCTGCCCTCGTATTGCTGGATGATGGCGTTATGCACGTCCTCCTTGAACTGCGCCTGGGTAACATCCCTGAGCCTCTCCGGATCAGGCTCCCAGAGAAACCCGAACCTCCTGAGAAGCTCACCCTTGAGGCCCTTGAGGTCCCAATCCTCCGCATAGGACCGGGGGCTGGTATGCTGGTCGACACAATCCTCGATCATCTCCTCGATCATATCGTACAGCACGTTCTTGACCGATGCGCTCTCCAGTACCATGCGTCGTTGCTCGTAGATCACCTCCCGCTGCTTGTTCATCACGTCATCGTATTCCAGGAGGTGCTTTCGAGCGTCGAAGTGGATCCCTTCCACCCGCGCCTGGGCCCGCTCGATGGCCTTGGTGACCATCCGGTGCTCGATGGGTTGGCCGTCGTCCATGCCCAGGCCGGACATGATCCTGGATATCATCTCGGAGCCGAATATGCGCAGCAGGTCGTCCTGGAGGGAAAGATAGAAGCGGGATGATCCCGGATCTCCCTGGCGGCCGGAACGTCCGCGAAGCTGGTTGTCGATGCGCCTGCTCTCGTGCCGTTCCGTGCCGATGACATGGAGTCCCCCCTGCTCGGCGATCCCCTCACCCAGGACGATGTCCGTGCCTCGCCCCGCCATGTTGGTGGATATGGTGACCGCTCCCCTCTGGCCCGCCTGGGCGATGATCTCCGCCTCCTTCTCATGGTACTTCGCGTTCAACACGTGGTGGGGGACTCCCCTCTTGGAGAGCAACTCGTGGAGCCGCTCCGATTTCTCGATGGCAATGGTGCCCACCAGGACCGGACGTCCCACCTGGTTGCATTCCTCTATCTCATCCGCCACCGATTTGAACTTCTCATCCTCGGTGCGGTAGATCACATCCGCGTAATTGGCGCGTATAAGGGGTCGGTTGGTGGGTATCACCACCACGTCGAGGTTGTAGATCTTGCGGAACTCCATGGCCTCGGTGTCTGCGGTGCCGGTCATTCCGGCGAGCTTCTTGTACAGCCGGAAGTAGTTCTGGAAGGTGATGGATGCGAGGGTCTGGTTCTCCCGGGCGATCTTCACCTTCTCCTTCGCCTCCAGGGCCTGGTGGAGACCATCGCTGTAACGCCTTCCCGGCATGAGGCGGCCGGTGAATTCATCCACGATGATCACCTCTCCCTCCTTTACCACGTAATCCACATCCCGCTTGAAGATTTCATGCGCCTTGAGCGACTGCTCCACCTTGTGGATGAGGGAGAGGTGCTTGGCCGACTCCATGCCGTCCACCCCCTCCTCGGACTCGTACAGGTCCTTTATCCCCAACTGGCGCTCCACCTTCCTCCTGCCCTGCTCCGTAAGGAAGACCGCCTTCTTCTCCTCATCCACCTGATAGTCCCCGTCCTCCTCCTTGTCCTCCTCGCCTCGCAGGGGCCGACCCTTGCTGAGCCTGGGGATGATCCGGTCGACCCGGTAGTAATCGTCCGTCTCCGCCTGCTCCGCAGGACCGGAGATGATGAGAGGGGTCCGCGCCTCATCGATGAGGATACTGTCCACTTCGTCAACGATGGCGTAGTAGTGCTCCCGCTGCACGTAATCCTTCAGGTCGAATTTCATGTTGTCGCGCAGGTAATCGAATCCGAACTCGTTGTTGGTCCCGTACGTCACGTCCGATTGATACGCCTTTGTGCGCTCCTCATCGTCCATATCGTGCTGGATGATCCCCACGGAAAGCCCGAGAAATCTGTATACCTGACCCATCCATTCGCTGTCCCTCTTGGCCAGATAGTCGTTCACCGTGACCACGTGCACCCCTTTGCCGGCTATGGCATTAAGATACACCGGGAGGGTCGCCACCAGTGTCTTTCCTTCACCGGTTGCCATCTCGGCGATCTTCCCCTCATGAAGCACCACCCCTCCCATGAGCTGGACATCGAAATGGCGCATCCTGAGGGTGCGTTTGGCCGCCTCCCTGACCACGGCAAAGGCCTCGGGAAGCAGATCCTCCAGCACGGCCTTCTCTTCATCCAGGATCTTCTTCTCGATACGCTCAAACTCGAGCTTTTCATCGAGATCGAGCTTGTTCAGGTCCCTGAAATACTCCTCGGTGATCCCCTCGCCCGCCTTGAAGAGGTCCATGTGCTTGCGGTAGTATTCCTTGAACCGCTCCGTCTTCGCCCGCAGGTCTTCATCACTGAGCTTTTGGATCTCCGGCTCCAGTACATTGATGCGGTCCACGTATTCCTGGAGACGTTTCAATTCGCGCTCGTTCTTGCTCCCGATAATCTTTGTAAGTAATGTCTGTATCATGTTTCCCTTTTCTGTATGTATGCTACGTGGGACCACCCCGACCCCACGAATAGAGGATTCCTCTCACATATCCCGTAAATCGGCTGGTTCCCGCTTCATTTGAGCGGTATCAACGGCATCGCGGCCCTCACCCGCCGGGACAGCGTCGATGCCAAACAAAACCCTTCGGGAATTATTGTATGCCTCTTGGGAGAAATAATCAATTGTTACCTATGGTTAATTTGAATTATGCTGGAACTGGGCAATACATTGGCGAAAAAAAGCGCAGCTACTAAAAACCTTCTGGGATACTGTGGGGAATGATAGTTTATGAACGAATAGGGGGATGCGCGGTCTCAGGGAAGACAGCGCATCAATCGAGCATGTAGTAGATCGGATTCACCGGGGTTCTGTTTTGCCGAACCTCGTAATGCAGGTGCGGGGCCGTGCTGCGGCCGGTATTGCCGAGGTAGGCGACAATGTCACCCCGTTCCACCTTATCCCCGACCTTCACGAGATTGACTGAGTTGTGGGCATAAATGGTTGAAAATCCATAGCCGTGGCTGAGCACCACTACCTTGCCGTAGTTTCCCTTAACCGCGGAAAAGGTAACGATACCCCGGGCGGTGGCCATGATCGGGGTGCCTCTTCTGGAGGCGATATCCACGCCATGGTGCATCCTTCTCTTCCCGGTAAAGGGTGACTTTCGATAGCCGAACCCCGAGGTGATCCATCCCCTGGTAGGCCATATGGCAGGGGTGGAATCGAGGATCGACTTTCTGCTTTCGATGATGGTGGTCAACTCCTGGAGCGTATCCTCCTGAGAAGAGACCTCGAATTCGATGTTTTCGAGCTCCTCCTCCATCTGTTCAACGAGCCGGGCGAGGTTGACACGGGAGAATTCGTACATGCCGTCCGCTATGCCGCCACCCATGCCGAACACCTGCTTGCTGTTTTCGGGCTTCTTGATCCCGGCAAGGATCTGAAGCTTTGAATTGGAGCTGTGGAGTTGGTTCAACCTCCTGCCCAGGGATTCGATGCGTTTGGTGAGCGAGGTCAGTTGGAGTTTTTGCTGGCGATTGTCTTCCCTGAGCCTGGCCACATCGGTGACCTGCCGTTTTAAACCGAAATAATGACACACCATGACCCCTGAAAAGATAAGGGCGGCTATACCAAATATCAACAACCCTTTGAGTAATCCCTTCGACAGATAAAAGCGCATGGGCTTTGACGAGGGATCAGGAACGATGATAATGGTATATTTTTTGCCCAATGACGCCTCCTTAGGAGCTATAAGTTGAGCCACACAAGAGCAGTTGAAATATAGCATGTCTCCCCCCCCTTTTGTCAAGGGAAGGAGAAAATCCCCCGTACTGCTTCCTCAGTGTCCTTCGTACAAGTCTGATCGCCATGAACTGCGGCCCCCCCGTGCCATCCTCTCTTGTGGGTGGTTTCTGACACAATCGCGATGTCGGTCACCCAATTTTTCTATATTCTTTATCGGTATTTATTGTATTTGTCATCATATATAACGTTTATCGGTCATACATGGGACTCCCATCGGCTTGTTTTATACGCTATCGATGATCTTCAGCCGTTGGGCGGCGCTCCGCACCTCCTCCAGGGAACTCACCACCGGGCATGCCGGAAGGTTCCTCAGGATGGTTTTCCCGTATGATTTGGTGAATATCCTGGGATCCAGGATGACCAGGACACCACGATCCTCCCGATGGCGAATCAAACGGCCCAGCCCCTGCTTGAGGGTAATAATCGCCGAAGGAAGCTGATAATCGCGGAAGGGGTTTCCGCCTCTATGCCTGATCCATTGTATACGGGCCTCGGTGATGGGATCGGTGGGGACCGAAAAGGGGAGCCGATCGATCACCACGCAGCTCAAGCTCTCACCCGGTATGTCGATCCCCTGCCAGAAGCTCCCCGTAGCCAGGAGCACCGAGGGAATATCCCGCCAGAATTCCGCGAGCAGATGTTCCTTGGCCCCCTCCCCCTGTTTCAAGAGGCGATATTCAATCCCGATATCCTTCAAATAGCGGTACACCTTCTCCAGGTTTCGATAGCTGGTGAAAAGGAGGAGGGCCCTCCCCTGTGTCACACGAAGAATCTGCTCGCTTAGACGACCGATCCGTTCCGCAAACTGCTCCGTAGCCGGATTGGGCATATCCCTGGGTATGAAGATGACCGCCTGATGGGCGTAATCAAAATGCGATTCCACGATCAGCTCATGGTCGGATTTCACCCCCAGCCTGGTCTTGATATACTCAAATCCTTGATCGGTGGAGAGGGTTGCGGAGGTCAGGACGAGCCCTCTCAAGGGATTGAAGAGGTGGGCGGCAAGATCCCGGGACACGTCAATGGGCGACACCCGCAACGTTACGGACCTCCCCCTCCGCTCTCCCCAGAAAACGAAATCCGGGTCACCATGATCGTAGATGAACTCCAGGGAGGATTGAATCTCCTGGGCCCGCTGGGAACAGCGGGTCAGGGCATCGCTTGTCGTTTCAAGCCTTCCCAGACGCTCACGCATGTGGGTGAGCATTCTGATCAAAAGATGCAGGGTGTCCCTGGTGTCTCCGGTAATAATGCGGTCATTGATGGGAAAGCGGTCCTCGCACCAGGACAGGGAATCGAAAAGGGCGGATCCGGCCTTCAGGGTCCGCTCGGAGGTGCCGGCAATTTCGGCATCTTCACATCGGAGCGCCGCGGTCTCGTGGCGAATATCCCGTATCAACTCCTGTATACGGTGGTTGCTCACCGCACACCCGAAATACTCCGTTGCCACCGGCTCGAGCATGTGTGCCTCATCCACAATAAGCCGGGCATAGGGTGGAATCGCATAGACACCGGACCTGGCCCGCAGGCAGCAGTCCGCAATGAGGAGGTGGTGATTGACCACGACGATGTCCGCAGCCGCAGCCTCCTTTCGTGCAATGGTGACAAAGCAGCGTTCATAGTCGGCGCACTTTTGCCCCAGGCATGTTTCGGTGGTTGAGCAGATCTCGACCCAGAGGGGATCATCCTCCGGAAGCCACACCAGTTCGGTGCGGTCACCCTGCTCGGTGCAGTCGAGCCACGATTGTATGTCCGCCCGCCTTTTCCCCGCTCCGCCGATGGCGAGCCCCGGATGTGATGCAAAGAGCTTCCACCTGCGCCAGCAGAGGTAATTCCCCCTCCCCTTCAGGCAGTATGCCCTGATGGCCCTCCCGAAGCATTTCTCCAGCACGGGGATGTCCTTTCGGAAGATTTGTTCCTGAAGGTTCCTGGTCCCCGTTGAAACCACCACCCGTAACCCGAGGGTAACCATTGGCACGAGATAGGCAAGGGTCTTTCCGATACCGGTACCCGCCTCGATGAGGGCGGTTTTTTGCCCTTGCATGGCCTGAGCCACCACGCTCGCCATCTCTATCTGGGCAGGCCGGTTCTCATAGGCGGGGAGCGTTTTTGATATGAGCCCGCCGGGACCGAGAATGTCATTGCACGAGGGGGTATTCAACGACCTCATCCGCGGAATGGGATATTAAGGGGTGGGGAATGGAATCCTCCTTTTAACGGCAGCGGGATCTATCGGCAGGTGGACTGAGAAACTGGTACCCTTCCCCAATGTGCTTTCAACCGTGATCTTTCCCTTGTGACGATCCACCAGAAACTTGCAGATGACCAGACCAAGGCCGGTACCCTTCTTCTTTTTGCTGAAAAAGGGTTCGAACAGGCGCTCCTGATCCTCCTCTGAAATCCCCCCCCCGGTATCAGTGATATCGATGATGATATATTCCCCGTCCCTTCGGGAAGAGAGGGTCAGCGTCCCTCCGTTAGGGAGCATTGATTGAATGGCATTATTGATCATGTTGACGAGCACCTGTTGGATATGATCCCTGTCCACCTTGATGTCGGGGAGGTCCTTTTGGACATCCAGGGCGGTTTCGATGTTCTCCGGTATCCGGATAAGATCGATGACCTTCTTGATCACATTGTTTATGTTGGCGGAACGCAGCTCGAGGGGCCTCCCCTTGGTGAAGTTGAGAAAATCATCGATGATCTTGTGGGCGATCTCCACCTCTTCGTCCATGATCCTGAAGTACTTTTCGATCTTGGGATTATCGGTCTGGATATGGGTTTTCAGGTAATAGACCGAATTCTGGATGACGCTCAGGGGATTGCGCAGCTCGTGACTTACAAAGGAGACGAAGGTGCCCAGGGTCGCCAGGCGCTCCGAGCGTATCAGCTTGGTATGGAATTCCTTGAGCAAAAGGTTCAATGATTCGATTTTTTTGGTGCGCTCCCTGACCTTCTTTTCAAGATTTCGCTGATACTCGAGGTTTTCCTTTTCCAGGCGCATCTTCTCATCGGTCAACATCTTCTTCTCTACGGACCGGGCAACCACCGGGGGAAGATTGGATTTGGTGACCGGTTTCTCGATGTAATCATATGCGCCGTAGCGGATCGATTCCTTTGCGGTCTCGAGATTCGGTTCGCCGGTGATGACGATCACCGGCAACTCCTGGTTTTTCTCCTTTATTGCCTTCAACAAATCGATCCCGCTCATACCGGGCAGGATGATGTCGGTCACCACGGTATCATAGGAACTCTCATTGAGCATGTGTAGTGCATTGGTGAAGTCGCCCGCCGTATCAACGTGGTATCCCTCTCGCTCCATTATCTTTTTAAGGGTGATCCTGACACCTTCCTCGTCATCGATGATCAGAATGCTGGGCATCGTATTCCTCCAGTTTTGATAATCCGTCCTCAGTCGGCAGATCAATGATAAAGGTGGTGTGCCTTCCCTTCTCGCTCCTCACCTTCACACGTCCCTTGTGGTCTCTGATGATACCGTAACTGATACTCAATCCGAGGCCTGTACCCTTATCGGCACGCTTGGTGGTGAAAAAGGGATCGAAGATCTTGTCCAGGTCCTCTTCGTCGATCCCTGTGCCGAAATCCCTAAATTCAATATGCAGATGGTCTCCGCCGTCTTCCTCTCCCTTGCGTACCTGGATCTCGATGCGTTTGTTCGAATCCCGCGCAGGGTATCTTTCGTTCAGGGCATCCCGTGCGTTGAGGATGAGATTGATGAATACCTGCTCCAATTGGCTTGCCTTGCCCTTGATCAACGGCAGATCCGGTTCGAAGTATGTGGTGACCGCTATCCCGTCCTTGGCGAGATAGGCCTCCATGAAGGTGACCGAGGTGGTGATGATGTCGGTGATATGGCAGGGGGTATGGTCCTTTTTATCGGTCCGGGCAAATGCGAGCAGATTCTGCACGATATTGATGATCCGCTGTGCCTCATTCAAAATCCCCTGAATGTAGCTGGCGTGCTCCGAATTGGGATCCAGTTCGTCCTCCAGGAGACCTGCATAATTGATGATGGTATTCATGGGGTTGTTGATCTCATGGGCAATGCCTGCGGCGAGCACGCCCATCGATGCCAGGCGGGATGACTGGATCAACTGGGCCTGGGTGTTCTGAAGGTCCTTGTATGCCCGGGTAAGATTATTGATAAGATTCTGTATTTCCCGCATATCCCTTGCCACGCCCACCGTTCCCAGGAGAATCCCATCCTTGTCGCTCATCACCGAGGCGGAGAGATTTATGGGGATTTCTATCCCATCCCTGGTTTTATAGACCGCATTATAGTTCCGGATGGACCCTTCGGTGATCAGTCGATCCATCTCCTCCCCCCTGAACAGGGAAACCGCATTTGCCAAAATCGTCTCCACCGGCTTTCCGATGAGATCCTCCTCCCTTTCATAATTCAACAGGTTCAGCGTAGCCTGATTGACCGTGCGGATCGTGCCGTCGGGATCCACAACGATGAGGGTGTCGATCATGCTCTTAATTATATTGTCGATATATTCCTTGGCATGGATCAGTCTTTCCTGATAGGTCTTCAGGTGATCGGTCATGGTGTTGAAGGATTGGGCAAGTGCGCCGATCTCATCAGTGGATTCCACCTGGGCCTTGTGACTAAAGTCACCGGCGGAGATCCTTTGCGTTGCCTGCAAAAGCTGCCGGACCGGATCGGTGATGCTCGAAGAGAAGGCAAGCCCGGCGATAAGCCCGCCGATGATCAGGATGAGGCTCGCCAGGATCGCAAAGTGGATGGAGGCCGCCGTGATCCGGTCCGCCCTTCCCTTGGCGTTTTCCCCTTCCGACCTGAAATGCTCCAGGAGGCCGTCCAACTCAAGGATGATGTGATCGGAAATGGAATCCATCCGTTTCATGGTCTTGCTCGCCTCGAACTTGATGGGATCGTCGATGGCCAGGATCTGTTCCGCCAGGGAGGTCACCCCTTTGAATTCTGCAAATACCGCGCGGATCTGTTCCCGCTCCCTGCCCTGCCCTGAAAGATCCAAAAGCCGATTCTTTTCCTCCTCGAGCCTTTTGCGGAGCCCCTGGTAGTTTTCCCGCTCAATCACGTTGCCCGTGATGAGATAATCATGCGGAGGCATGAGGATATGCTGGAAGGTGATCATGATTTCGTATGCCGGCTGCAATATCCGTGAGTTGCCCTGATGGGCGACAGAATGGATCAACCCTTCAAGCCGCTCCCTGACCTGTTCGGTCAGGGCATCCATCTCCTTCATCAACCCTCCGGCCTTGATCCTCAGCGGATCCGGAATGGCAAAGAGCTCCCGTGCCAGCGCATCGATCGTCACGATGCCGTCACTGGTCACATCGAGGGGTCTTTCCACCGCATCGATATGGTCACCCTCGTATTCCTTGACCATTTCCTGCACCTTGACCAGGGCCTGCTTCAATTCCCGGAGATTTTGTTCAAGGTTGCGGATCTCTTTCGGATCACCGTAAATCAGATAGTCATGGGGAGGCATGAGGACCTTTTCAAAGGAGAGGCGGAGATTCTGGATCTCACAGATGTAGGAGGAGGCCTTCAGGATGATATCTCCGCCCTTTCCCACCCGGCGCACACTCCATATGGACACGAGGCTCATGACCACCACGAGAACAAGCATGGCGATGGTGCCGGAGATCAATTTCTTTCCAATGCTCAGGGTCATTTTTCCCCCAATAGTGTACATTCAGCCGGGAGCACCTGAATCAAATATAGAATTCTATTCAATACTTGTCAACTCTCGCCGTACCCGGCCTCAATGCCGAAACCGTATTGCCATCAAGGACTTTTTGCCAACCAAGCTTGCCAGGCGTAACACGGCAACACTCCTATGCTTATCTGTCGACACTCCCGGGCTGAAGGTTCAGAATCGAAATCGCTGCCGGCAGATTTGCGAATAACCGCAGAAGTAGGATATAGTGATATAGTGAAGAACAAGCGGATGCACGGATTCCCGAATGGATTACGGAGGCCGGACCATGGGACAGCCCATCGATGAAACCGACACAAGGATACTCAATCTGATACAGTCTCACTTTCCTGTCGAACCCCATCCCTACGCCGTCCTGGCAGGGCTGCTCTCCATGTCCGAAGAGGACGTGTGGGAGCGGATACAGCGGCTCAGATCACGGCGGATCATCCGTCGCATCGGCGCTGTATTCGATTCCTCGCGCCTCGGTTTTCACAGCAGCCTGGTGGGGGTGAAGGCGGCCCCCTCCTTGATCGAAGAAATTGCACATAAAATCAACAAAATTCCAGGGATCACCCACCACTACCAGCGGGAAGGGGCATTCAATCTCTGGTTCACCCTTACCGCCCGAGATCTGGCGGTCATAGATCAAACGATACAGGAAATCAAGGGATGGAAGGGGGTTGACGACATCCTCAATCTCCCGTCGCTGAGGACATTTAAGATCAAGGTCGAGTTCCGCATCTAGCCGGGAAACGGGATCAACTCGTACTTCCTGCTGCCCAGACCGATCCTTTCCGCGTATTCCAACTGCACCTCCCAATCGATATCAGGGTACACGGCCCTGAATTTGTCGACTCCCGATTTGAATTTCCCATTCAAGGCCGTATTCGGTATCCCCTGGCTCTGATTGACCAGATCCGCCGAGGCCTGGTCAATGGCCACGACGTCGGTGGAGGCGAGTATCCCCAGGTCAGGGCAGATGGGGGTATCCGTGTGATCGAAGCAATCACACTGCGGGGTGATATGGATCAGGAAATTGATAAAAAACGTGGGAATCGCCAAGGTCTTGAGCACGCCGTAGGCATACTCGCATATCTTCTCCTGCGCATTCTGGGCCGATTCGTCCCACTTGATCTTGATGAATCCGTTTGGACAACTGATGATACACTGGCCGCACCCGATACATTTCTCACTATCGATGTATGCCCTGCCTTCGGCCAGGAATATGGCATCGCCGATACAGAATTTCTTGCACGTACCGCATCCCGTACATTCCTTTTTGATGTACGGGGTGACGGTGGAGTGGATGGCGAGTTTTCCGGCCCGTGCGGCAAGTCCCATGCCGATATTCTTTATGGATCCTCCGAATCCGCACAGTTCATGGCATTTAAAATGACTGAGGCTTATAATACCATCCACATGGGCTATCTCAAGGGCAATCTTCGCCGTCCGGAAGTGCTTCAATCCCACCTCCACAGAGATGAATGACGCCCCTTTAAGCCCGTCCGCTATGATAATCGGGGCATTGGACACGGTATAATCGAACCCGTTGATCAAGGCGGTTTGAATATGGCTCACCGCATCCGAACGTCCACCAACGTAAACACTGTTCGTGTCGGTGAGGAACGGCTTGCATCCATACCGCTTGGCCTGATTGACCACCTTGCGCACAAATTTGGGGTGAATGTATCCCCACCCGCCGCGCTCACCCAGATGAAGCTTTATGGCAACCAGATTCCATAACAGGAAGTAACTGGAAAAGACGTCCATCTCGAGCAAGCGCTCCAGATTTACCATGATATCGTGGTTGGACCTGGTGCGTGGATCTATGTAATAAACCGGGGAGGCCATATCCTTCTCCTTCCGAACACGCTGAATGTTTTACGGTATGTGGGAATGTTCGATGCGGCTCAGGTGCATCTGTTATACCTCCGGGGATGCTATGATATAGGCTGGATTCTTGGTGCGCACCATTGCCTCCACCTCCTCCCGTTTCCCTTCGAATCCCGGCCTGCCCATCATCCCGTTCGTTGCCCTTTTCCCTTCCTCCACACCCGGCTGATCAAAGGGATTGATTCCGTAAAGGTACCCTACAAAGGCGGTCTCCATTTCAAAGAAATACAGAAGCTCCCCAAGGCTGAAGGGGGTGACACGTTGAAGGGTGATGGTGCTGGTCAGCCTCCCTGCCTTGAGCAGGGCGAATTGCGTGGCCATCCGCTCCGCATCGAAGAGCTGATTGACCGTATGACCGCCAAGGTATGAAATTCCCTGTTTATCGGGAAATTCCCGGGGGATGGGAGGCTGATGGTCGCATTCCTCCACTGCGAGGAAGGTGATGACCTTATCATCCGGTCCTTCCAGATAAAGCTGGAGCTGGGAGTGCTGATCGGTCGCACCGAGCGCCTTGACCGGGGTGGTACCGCTCCATACCTCCTTCCCTTCAAGATCATACCGCTTTCCCAGGCTCTCCGCCCAGAGCTGCCGATACCAATCGGCCACATCACGCAGACGGTGACTGTAGGGCATCATGACCTGTATACGTTTTCCCAGGGTGACATCCGCGATGTAGTCGAGGGCCCCCTTGCAATATGCGGGATTCTCCCACAGGTCGTCCCGCTGGCAGAGCTGATCCATGTGCCGTGCCCCAGCAAGCAGGGATGATATATCGATCCCCGCCACCGCCGAGGGGAGGAGACCCACGGGGGTCAACACGGAGAACCTCCCTCCTACCCCCTTCGGAATGGTGAGTATGGGGTATCCTTCCTCGAGGGCTATCTGCCGGAGGGTCCCCGATTCAGGGTCGGTGGTGGCCACAAAGTGCCGCGATACGTCCTGTATGCCCAGTCGTCTGCGCAACCGCTCCCTGAAGGCCAGAAAATTTGCCAGGGTTTCCGCGGTGCCCCCTGATTTGGTAACCACATTGAAAAGGGTGCGTCCCAGGCTGTCATCGAGAAGGTCAAACAGTGCGCCGATGCGGTCGGGATCGATATTGTCCAGAAAAAATATCCGGGGACGGCCTCCCCTTTTCTTGGCGGGAAGCATATTGTACCCGTCATGGCACAGGGCCGTGTGAACCGCAATGGGGCCCAATGCGGATCCACCGATTCCCACAAGCACGAAGTTCTCCCAGTCCTCGCATATCCCTTGTGCGGTTTGCATGACCGGATCGAGGGCTTCCTCCTGAAAGGGGAGCGCAGTGAATCCCATCTGTTCCCGTTGCCGCATCCTGGCCTGAGCACGGGAGATCCTGCCCTGAACCGCCTCAATCATGTCCCGGGTGATCCCCCTTTCCGATCCCACCATATCCTGCATCATATTGTTGACATCAAGACGAAGCATCTCCCTTGTTCCTCCTCTCGCTCATTGTCCCCTCTTGCAGACCTCAAACCATGCCCTTTACGGCCAAGCGGCTTCGGAAGCATGCGCCATAGGGTCCAAGAACCGCGCATGCCCTTTTTGCTATCCGTACGTTCACCCGGATGTCCACAGAACCTGTGAAAAGGCTGTGGATAACCCGTACCTACCGGAGGCAAATTCCCTGTCATTGCTGATCAAATAACAAGGTGCCTGCATTTTAGGCACTGTTTTTTAATTCATAAAAACAAATAGTTAAAGCGTGTTTATCAACCCTTTCCCACCCTCCTGACACAATCATGTGAGAAAGACGATTTATCCACAAGCGACCTGCAGAATACATGAACCTTCCCATGAATCTTGTCAAGGATATCCTCATCTGCTATTATTATATTTCATTGATTATTCGTAGTATACATGCTGTGTGAACCATATGACACGGAGGCAATGCAATGCCGATTTATGAGTATGAATGTGAAAAGTGCGGCTTAAAAACCGAAATCAGGCAAAATTTTTCCGATCCTCCGATCACCGAATGTCCGAAATGCTCCGGCCGGCTCAAGAAGTTGATTGCTCCTCCGGCAATCATTTTTAAGGGGTCGGGATGGTATGTCACTGATTTCCCTTCAAAGGATCGTAAGCAGGGAATGGAGGGGGAAAAAAGGGGTGCTGAAGAAAAAAAGACAGAAAAGGGTTCCAAGACAGCGGGCAAGGAAAATGTAAAGGTTTAGGGACACCTGCGCCCCTAAACCTCTCCTTTCCCTATAACAATCTGAATATATTATGATTTCTCTTCTATCTTCTTCTTTCCCTCTTCGTCCTCCTTTTTTTCCGGGGTGACCTCGATTTCATCCGTTCCCTGTGCGGCCTTTTTGAAGTTCTTGATGCCCTTTCCCAGGCCACTCCCGATCTCCGGAAGCTTCCCCGCACCAAAGATAATCAAGACGATGATTAAAATCACTATCATTTCAGGCATACCAATACCGAACATTGGCTTCCTACACCTTCCCTTCTTTACTGTTATGTTTTCGCATACGGTTATAGCATTAAAAATCAACGACTTTGTTTAATGGTCGAATTCATTGCTCTTCATTTTCAACAGCGCATTGAGTGCGGCGTTCTGTTCTGCCCTCCTCTTGCTTCCCCCTTTCCCCTTTCCGCACAGTTTATCATCGATAAATAGATTCACCTCGAACTCGGGATTGTGATCCTCTCCCCTTTCCGAAACCACCTTATAGATGGGGATACACCCATATTCGCCTTGCGAATACTCCTGCAGGATGGTCTTATACTCAGGGATACAATGCCCCTCCCCCCCTGTCAGGTTTATGATCCGTGCCCCCATATGGCGGATGACGAAATCATGGGCACTCGTAAACCCTCCATCCAGGTAGATCCCCGCAATAACCGCCTCAACGGCATCCGCAAGGATAGACCGCTTCAGCCTCCCCCCGGAATTCTCCTCTCCGCGGCCAAGGAGAAGACAGGGGCCCAGTTCCAACTCCTTGGCGATTTCGAAAAGGAAGGATTCGCTCACGATGAATCCCTTGATCCGTGATAGCTGCCCCTCGGAGTAATCGGGGAATCCCTGGACCAAAAAGTCGCTTATCACCAGCCCCAGAACCGCATCCCCCAGAAACTCCAGCCGTTCGTTATCACAGGCATTCTCCTTGTCGGACGCCTCGTTTATAAAGGACTTATGAGTGAGGGCAGTCGCGAGGAGACGGATGTTGCGGAAGGCGTATCCGAGACGTCTCTGGAGTAGCTTTAGCTTCGTGCTGCCCTTCATACCGGTTTCACAATCCCCTCTCACATGTCCTCACGACTTCATGCGGAAACGAAACCCTGCCCTCCTCTCGTTCGCTCCACCGTCAGGTCGCGTCAGGCGCACCCAACACAAGGCTCGCATTGGTCCCCCCGAAACCGAAGGAATTTTTCAAAACGTATTGAACCTCTCTTTTCACCGCCCTGTTCGGACAGTAGTTGAGGTCACATTCGGGATCAGGCTCTTCGTAATTGATCGTCGGGGGTATGATGCCGTGAAGGATCATCAGGCAGCTTGCAACCACCTCGACCCCTCCGGCGGCACCGAGCAGGTGTCCGAGCATGGATTTATTCGCGCTGATGAAGATATCGCCGGCATGCGCCCCAAAGATCCTTTTGATGGCCATGGTTTCCATGCGATCGTTAAGGGGGGTGGAGGTCCCATGGGCATTGATGCATTCAAACTCCTCCCGGGGGATACCCGAATCATCCAACGCCCTGCTTATTGCAAGACATGCACCCTCCGCATCCGGATCAGGGGCGGAAATATGGTAGGCATCACTGGACGCACCATACCCCAGGATCTCCGCATAGATCCGCGCGCCTCTGGAGAGCGCAGCCTCCCTCTCCTCAATGACCACCACGCCGGCCCCCTCTCCCATGATGAACCCATCCCTGGTGCGCTCAAAGGGACGGCTGGCCCTCTCCGGATCGTCATTCCGGGTTGAAAGCGCATTCATGGCACAAAAGCCGGCCACCGCCAGGGGCGTGAGCACCGACTCGGAACCCCCGGCAATCATCACATCCGCATCGCCCCTCTGGACGATCCGGAAAGCATCACCGATGGCATGGGTCCCTGTTGCACATGCAGTGACCACAGCGGTGTTCGGCCCCTTAACCCCGAAATGCATCGAAACGATACCCGACGCGAGATTGATGATGGACATGGGGATGAAGAAGGGAGAGATTCGCTTCGGGCCCTTTTCCCGGAGGATGGTATGATATTTTTCAATCGCCTGCATTCCTCCGATGCCCGAGCCGATCAGCACCCCGACCTGGTTCCTGTCCATCGCCTCCAGTGGAAGTCCCGCATCCTCCACCGCCATAATGGAGGCGGCCAGGGCGTATTGGATAAAGGTATCCATCCGCTTCAGATCCTTCTGGGGAACATACCTTTCCGGTTCGAAGTCCTTTACCTCCGATGCAATCCGGGTATCGAACCCTTCGGGATCAAATCTGGTTATCCGCCCGACTCCGGATTTTCCACTGGACAGTCCGGTCCAGAACTTCTCGAGAGTGCATCCGAGAGGGGTGATGACCCCAAGACCGGTTATAACGGTCCTCCTCTGCCTCATGCAAGATCCCTGTTTATTGCGTGACGTGTGATTCGATGAACTCAACCGCCTCTTGAACCTTCGTAATCCTCTCGGCCTCTTCGTCGGAGATCTCGAGATCGAATTCCTCTTCCAGGGCCATCACCAATTCGACGATATCCAGGGAATCGGCACCCAGATCCTCGATAAAGGATGCCTGAGGGGTTACCTCCTTTGTATCCACGCCCAATTGGTCAACGATTATCTTTGTTACCCTGTCCTTTACCTTCTCTGCCATAGTGCCCTCCGCACACGAAAAATTGTTTAATCCACAGTACCTACCCGCGTTCAAGAAATGAACCTGCGTGGCTTACATGTATATCCCGCCGTTCACGGGGATCACCTGACCGGTGATATATCCCGCCTGTTTCGAGGCCAGCACGACCACCATAAACGCGATATCATCGATCTGCCCGAATCGCCCCAAAGGTATCATGCGCAACATGGTATCCTTGACCGTATCGCTGAGACGCGCGGTCATGGACGTCTCTATATAGCCCGGAGCGATTGCATTGACCGTTATGCCCCGAGGCGCAAGTTCCTTGGCCAGGGTCTTGGTGAGCCCGATCATCCCCGCCTTGGCAGCGGAATAATTCGTCTGCCCGGGGTTCCCCATCTGTCCCACCACGGAGGAGATATTGACGATCCGGCCCCATCGCGATTTCATCATTGAGCTGGCGGCGACCTTGGCACACAAAAAGGCCCCCTTGAGATTGATGTCGAGCACCTGGTCCCAGTCCTCCTCCTTCATTCTCATGACCAGGGCATCCCGAACGATGCCGGCATTGTTCACCAGGATGTCCAATGATCCGAAGGTATCAATGATCCTCCTGATCCCCTGGTCGACATCCGCTGCCTGAGAGACATCCATGCGCAGGGTCAGGGCGTCTGCAAGGAACTTCCCCTCCTCCTTAACCAGCCGATCGAGAACCGCTTCATTTACATCGGCAAGCGCGACCTTCACCCCATGGGAGACGAGCTCACGCACGATTCCGTATCCGATGCCTTGGGCGGCCCCGGTTACCAGCGCGACCTTCCCGTCGAGCCCGAAAAAATCACTCATCACAAGGTCTCCTTATAGTGTTCCAAACTCGGGACATCGGATATGGTGATGACCTCCACCCCCTTGTCTATCCTCCGGACCAGTCCGGTGAGCACCTTTCCCGGTCCCACCTCGATAAAGGTCGTCACCCCTTCCCTGATCATGAACCGGACACCATCATCCCATCGAACCGGTGAGGTCATCTGCTCGATCATGATGCCCCTCAGATCAACCCTCTTCTGCACCGGAACCGCCCGGGAGTTGGAGAGGATAGGTACCCGCGAGTCCCCCAATGCGATTGCATCCAGTGCCTGTGCCAGCAGGGAGGCAGCCGGCTCCATCAGTGGACAGTGGGAAGGGATGCTGACGGGGAGCAGGAGCACATGCCTGGCCCCCTTCTCCCGTGCAAGCGCCATGGCCTTCTCCACTCCCGGCCCTTCTCCGGTGATCACCACCTGGCCGGGGCAATTGTAGTTGGCAGGCCATACCCGTCCTGTTTCCCATGCCCGGGTGCACACCTCCTCCACGGCCTGATTCTCCAGGCCGATCACCGCGGCCATGGCCCCTTCACCGGAGGGCACGGCATCCTGCATGGAGCGTCCTCGCGCCATGACCAATCTGGCGGCATCCGCCCAGTCAAGGGCCCCTCCCGCAGCCATTGCGGTGAACTCTCCCAGACTGTGTCCGGCGAAAAATGCCGTGTCCGGATTCCCAAGGCATGCCCAGAGGGCAAGACTGGTAGTCAATATAGCAGGTTGGGTGTAGGTTGTCAATGAGAGGGTATCTTCAGGGCCTTGAAAACAAAGGCCTTTTAAATCAAAGGCCACTGCCTCGGATGCCTGATCGTATACCTCCCGGGCCTCGGGATACCGCTCATAGACGTCCCTTCCCATACCCACGAATTGCGATCCCTGTCCGGGAAATATGAAGGCCCGCTTGTTTATAGGACACCATCCTTCACGTAGGTATGCACTCGGAGTACACCGCCTTCGCGCCCGTTCACGCCTGTTTGATCTCCTTGATCAGCGCCGGCACGATCTCGAAGAGATCCCCTACCAATCCATAGTTGGCAACATTGAAGATCGGAGCATCAGGATCCCGGTTGATGGCCACGATCACCTCGGAGGACTGCATGCCCACCAGGTGCTGGATCGCACCGGAAATTCCGCACGCGATATAGAGTTTGGGACAAACGGTCTTGCCGGTCTGCCCTACCTGGTGGGAATACGGGATCCAGTCGGCATCAACGGCGGCCCTGGACGCACCCACCGCGCCGTTTAAAAGCTCGGCCAATTCCCTCAGGAGAGAGAAGTGCTCCGGCTTTCCGATGCCCCGTCCGCCCGCAACGATGATGTCGGCATCCGTCAGGTTGACCTTCTCGGACATGTCCTCGACAAACCGTATAAAGGCGGTGCGAGAGGCCCCGGAGGAAAGGTCGATCCTCTCCCTTCTCACCTCCCCCTTTCGGGAGGCGTCGGGTTCCGGCTTTTTCATGACCTTGTGACGCACCGTGGCCATCTGGGGACGGTGCTTGGGGCAAACGATGGTGGCCATGATATTTCCCCCGAAGGCGGGCCTTGTCTGGAGAAGTATTTGTTTTTCCGGATCAATGCCCAGGGAGGTGCAGTCCGCGGTAAGACCGGTTCCCACCGTGGCGGCCACCATGGGGAAAAAGGACCTCCCGATGCTGGTCGCACCCGCCAGGAGGATCTCCGGCTGGTAGGTTCGGACAAGATCGGTGAGCGCAGCCGTATACAGATCGTTATGAAATTCGTTGAGGCTGGGTTCGTCCACCAGGAGAACCCGGTCCGCCCCATAGGCGGCGAGCCCGGCCGCCTGGACATCAAACCCCTGCCCGAATACGACGGCGCACAGCTCTGTGTCCAGTTGATCGGCAAGTGCACGCCCGGCGCCCAGGAGCTCGTAGCCCACCTCGGCAAGGTGCCCGTGCCGCTGCTCCGCGAACACCCACACCCCCCGGTGCTCACCGCGGCCCATCTCCTCGATGTCCTTCCGGATGAACTCGATGGCCCCGACCGGGCAGACCTCGATGCATGCCCTGCAGAGGTTGCAGGCGTCTCCGATACGGGCGACATCCCCCTCCACGGTGATTGCCCCGAAGGGGCACGAAGGGATACAGGCCTCGCACCCGGTGCATTGTTCCTCACGTATGGTTATGTACATACTCATTCCCCTTAAATCAATTTCGCCTCTTTGAGCTCCCTCACCAGCGAGGATACCATCGCCTCCTTTTCCCCGGAGAAGACCTTTCCCGAGGCCCTCGGCTCCGGGGAGAAGATCCTGACCACCCAGGTGGCGGAGCCGTTGAGCCCGCACCGGGCGGGATCCGCACCGATATCCTCCGCATTCCACACCGGGATCTCCTCCTTCCGGGCACGCATCTTTCCCTTGAGGGAGGGTAGACGCGGGATGTTGATCTCCTTCACCACGGTCAAGACTACGGGCAGGGAGGACTCCATGACATCGTAGCCATCCTCCATCATCCGCTGTATCCGTATTCGATCCTTGGAAATCTCCTCTATGTGTTTCACATAGGTAAGAACGGGAATCCCCAGGGTTTGGGCCAACTCCGGCCCCACCTGTGCGGTATCCCCGTCGATCGCCTGTTTGCCGCACAGGATCAGGTCATAGGAACCGATCTTCCGGATGGCCTGGCTGAGGGTATAGGAGGTGGCCCAGGTGTCGGCGCCGCTGAACCGCTTGTCGCTTATCAGTATGGCCCTGTCCGCGCCCATCGAGAGAGCCTCCCTGAGGGCGGCATCAGCCTGGGGCGGTCCCATGGAGATGACCGTCACCGTGCCCCCGCATTTCTCCTTGATCCTGATCCCCTCCTCGAGGGCATACAGGTCAAAGGGATTGATGATGCTGGGAACGCCCTCCCGGATGAGGGTGTTGGTCTGGGGATCGATCCGGATATTGCCGGTTTCGGGGACCTGTTTTATACATACCACGATCTCCATCTCAGTTCCCCTTTGCCCTTGACTTGAGCAGCTCGAGGGCGATGACATTCCGCTGGATCTGGTTTGTTCCTTCGTAGATCTGGGTGATCTTGGCGTCCCTCATCATCTTCTCCACCGGGTAATCACGCATGTACCCGTATCCGCCCAGGATCTGCACCGCATCGATGGTCACCTTCATGGCCACATCCGATGCGAACAGCTTGACCATGGCGGACTCCTTGGAAAAATCCTTTGTGCCGCTGTCCATAAAACGGGCCACGCTGTATACCAGCGCACGCGCAGCCTCGATCTGTGTGGCCATGTCCGCGAGCATGTGCTGGACGGCCTGGAATGACGAGATCGGCTGGCCGAACTGCACCCGCTGGTGGGAATACTCGATCGCCTCTTCCATGGCGCCCTGGGCGATACCTATGGCCTGCGCCCCGATACCGGGTCTCGATTGGTCGAGGGTCTTCATGGCAACGATGAATCCCATCCCCTCCCTGCTGATCAGATTGGCCTTGGGAATCCTGCAATCGGTGAACACCAGCTCCCTGGTGGCCGAGGCCCTGATCCCCATCTTCTTTTCCTTCTTCCCGAAATCGAAGCCGGGGGTGCCCTTCTCCACGATAAAGGCGCTCGCCCCCCTCATCCCCTTTGCCGGATTGGTGATGGCAATGACCGTATAGACCTCCGCCTCCCCCCCGTTGGTGATCCACTGCTTGGTGCCGTTGAGCACGTATTCCTCCCCCTCAAGACGGGCGGATGTCTTGACGCCCCCTGCGTCGCTACCCGCATCCGGCTCGGTGAGGGCGAAGGCGGCAAGACGTTTTCCTGCGGCGATATCAGGCAGATACCGCTCCTTCTGCTCCTGGGAGCCAAACAGAATAATGGGAAAGCTGCCCAGGGCGGTGGCTGCGAAACTGATGGCAACCCCGCTGCAGGCCCGGCTCAATTCCTCCACCGCCAGCACGAGTTCCAGGCATCCCCCGCCTAATCCTCCGAACTCCTCGGGAATAAAGATCCCGAACATGTCGGAGGTGGCCATCTCCTTGATGATCTCCCACGGAAACACCTCTTTTTCATCAAGTTCAGCCCTGACCGGCTTTATGCGCTCCTCGGCAATCCGTCGTGAAAGCTCCTTGATCATGAGCTGGTCTTCGGTCAGGAAATAATCCATGTTCCACCTACCCTTTCTTCATTTCAATATGGTGCTCTATCCATATTCAATCTTGCTCCGAAAATAGAATCATATTTTCATGCTTCGTGGCGCCCTGAAAGGGCATGAGGGTTTGTCTCGAAAATATTCTGTATTCATCTGAAAATCCCCTTTGGGTATTTTCATGCCTCTTTGTGAGCCGAAGGCTCATCTGCGTTTCACTTCTACATTCTACATTCGACATTCGACATTCGACATTCGCAGTTTCATCCGGCTCATGTGCGTTTCATCTGAAAATATAGCATTTTCATGCTTCGTGGCGCCACAAGGTGGCATGAGCGTTTATTCCAAAAAACTGTCAATTCAAGACCTGACCCCATTTTGTTACCATCTGATCAAGGCGGAACCCCAGGTCAATCCACCGCCGAACGCAGCCAGCAGGATCATGTTGCCCCGAGCTATTCTCCCCTGCACCGAGAGGTCCCACAGGGCGGTGGGTATACTGGCGGCGGAGGTATTGCCGAACCGGTCGACGGTGATCACCACCCGTTCGTCCGAGACCCCCAGCCTCTCCGCTGCTGCCTGAATGATGCGGGTATTCGCCTGGTGCGAGATGAAAAGATCGACGTGATCCGCAGTGACGTGATTATGTTCCAAGGCGGTGACCGAGGCGTTTACCAATGACTTCACCGCAATCTTGAAGGTCTCGTTACCCTTCATATGGATATAGTGCTGCCTCTTATCCAGTGTCTCGTGCGTACAGGGCTGCCGTGATCCGCCGCTTGGTATGACCAGAAGGTCGGAAAAACGACCGTCTGCAAAGAGATGTACCGACAGGATCCTGCTTTCCCCCTGCGCAGGGCTGACCACGACGGCACCTGCGGCATCGCCGAAAAGCACACAGGTCGATCGCTCCTTCCAATCGGTGAATCGTGAGAGGGTCTCGGCCCCGATCACCAAGACGTGCCTGTGGCGGCCTGTGCTCACGAACATTTCGGCAAGGGACAGTCCGTAGATGAACCCGGAGCATGCAGCGCTTATGTCGAACGCGGCTGCCGTCTGGTTCCTCAGATTCCTCTGGATGAGGCAGGCGGTGGAGGGAAAGATGTTGTCAGGGGTAACCGTGGCGCAAATGATCAGATCGATCTCCTGAGGGGTCAGGCCCGCATCCGCAATCGCATTGAGTGCCGCCTCGGTGGCCAGGTCGGATGTTGCCTGCTGGGGAGAGGCTATCCTGCGTTCCCTGATTCCGGTCCGGGTCTGTATCCACTCGTCGGAGGTATCCACCATCCGTTCCAGGTCCTGGTTGGTGAGGATATTTTCGGGTACGAACCCCCCGAGACCGGAGATAAAGGCCCCCCCTGTCCCTTTTCCCGGCATGCTCAACGGGCCTCTTTCAGGGTGAGTGTCTTGGTTTCGATCAGTTGCTTCACGGCCGTGATATCATGGATGATCAAGGAATTCACATCCTTACCAATATATTCCGATGCCACGCGTATGGCATTTTTGATCGCCCGGGCGCTCGAGATACCGTGGCAGATGATACAGACCTTGTTGAGCCCCAAAAGGGGTGCACCCCCGTATTCGGCATAGTCGAACTTCTTTTTGAATCGCCTGAAAACAGGGACCATAAGGGAAAAACCCAGGCGTGCCAGAATACTCCGCTTCACCTCCTTACGCAACGTTGTGGTGATCATCTCCTCAACCCCCTCGGCAACCTTGAGGGCCACATTCCCGACAAAACCATCGGTCACCACCACGTCCACCTCACCCCTGAATATGTCCCTTCCCTCCACATTACCGACGCACTCGAAGGGCACCTGCCGTATCAGGCCCAAGGAAGTCCTGGTTAAATCGTTCCCCTTGGAATCCTCGGAGCCGTTACTCAGAACGCCCACCCTGGGTTTCGGTATACGCAATAGCTGCTGGGCGTATGCGTGCCCCATGACTGCAAATTGAAGGAGGTGCCGCGGCTTGCAGTCGACGTTCGCGCCCGCATCGAGCAGGAGACACGCCCCCTTCAAGGTGGGTAAGACGGTGGCGATTGCAGGCCGATCAACGCCTTCCAGGGCCTTGAAAAAGATCTTGGCGGTCGCCATCACTACGCCGGTATTGCCGGCGCTCACCATACCATCCGCATCTCCGGACTTGACAAGCTCCGCAGCCACCCGTATTGACGAATCCTTCTTCTGCCTCAAGGCCATGGACGGTTGATCGTGCATGCTGACGATCTGCGTGGCATCCTTGATGACGAGGTCCAATCCTTCGGTTCGGTGCCGCTCGAGTTCTGCAGTGAGAATATCCTCCTGTCCGACCAGGATGATGGAAAGCCCGAATTCGCGCGCGGCTTTTACCGCAGCGGTAACGGAGGCCCCCGGTCCGATGTCCCCTCCCATTGCATCTACAGCGATCTTCATCGATTACTCCATGTCAAATATTATGCCTCTTTCTCTTCGATCTCCAGAATCATTTGATTCTTGTAATGCCCGCAATTAAGACACAACCGGTGGGGAAGCTTGGGTTCCTGACACTCGGGACACACCGCGAGTGTCAACGGTTTCATTGCCCAATGGCTTCTCCTCTTATCCCGCCGCGATTTTGATCCCCTTCTCTTCGGATTTGCCATGTGTACCTCCTTCTAATCATCTACGAATTTTCGTGATTTCGACCAGCGAGAATCCGCTTTTGAGCCGGAACAGTAACACCTTCCTTCATTCAAATTCTTGCCGCATTCCGGACAAAGCCCCCTGCAGCTCACCGTGCATACCGGATTCATCGGGATGGCAAGCAGTAACTGCTCCCTCACCAATGCACTCAGATCAATGGTCCTTTCAGTATAAAAGCTGACATCCAGGTCATCGGATTCCAATTCAAGATCCGATTCTTTGGGCCGTTCTCGAGAGGGGAGAAACGTTGCGATGAACGGCTCATCAATATGGCAGGTGAACTCCTCCAGGCACCGGCTGCACTCGAGCCGGAGGAGGGCCTGAATGACCCCCTTTATCAGCACCTTATCTCCAGAGCGTTTGACAAATGCCTTGAGGGTGAGCGGCTCCTTGAGACGGATCTCTTCACCGCTGGAATTGAGATCTTCACTGCTTGCAGTCAATTTGATTTCTTTTCCCTCTTCAGGGATGTCATCAATCAAAATCTCCATTGTCCTTTAACCCGACACTATTTATTAAGTTGATACAAAAATGACTTCAGTTTCTTTTAAATGAGTTATCTATTGTAATGAAAAACCCTTCTTCTGTCAATAATGACTGCCCCCTTTCTCATGGAGTATGCGGGGCAAAATGCCCCCTGGACAAGCCCGACATGTGGCCATGATCGAAGTTAGTTGAAATCCCTCCTCGCAAACACATAGAGTGCTATAAGGACGATGATGCCGAGGTAGAGAAAGGCGTACGCAAGGGCACGCCAGTAGTATCCCGATGAAACGGCCAGGTTATGGACGACCTGCGTGCGTATGTTGAAATTTTCAAGGTTCGGAAGGAGATAGTAGAAAAGCTTTGTTACGCCCTTGATAAGGTTCGATTCCGTGTTCTCCCCAAGCCTCACCAGGTCCCCTGTCAGGTGGCCGATCACATAGATGGACAGGGTGAATATCGTACTCAAGGTGGGCGTGGAAAAGGTGGAAAAGAGGATGGCCACGGAGGTCACGAGCATCAATTCCAGGAAGATCAATCCTACCGCGGGAAGAATGTGCCAGGCGATTGTGCCGGACATGAAATAGAGGGTGATCATCAATCCCATAATCATGAGCACGACGTTTATGGCGAGGGTCATGAGCAGCCCCATGTACTTACCCAACAGGAATTCGGACTTTCTGATCGGTTTTGACAGGATATTGTATATGGTTTTTCGATCGATTTCCTTGTATACCAGGCCTATTCCCACAAATATCGCAATGAGCACCCCGAAAATGGAGATGGAGGCAAGGCCTATATCCGTTATGACCTTGTCGCCCTGTCCGATGGTCAGGTTTCCGATGATGGTTGAGCCGCCGATGATAAGCAGTGCGAAGATGAGGAGGTTGTACAGGATGTGATTCCGGATCGCCTCCTTAAAGGTGTTGAATGCCACGCTGATCCATTTCATTGAAATTTCTCCCTGCGAAGGTCCAGCTTGTTCACAAAGATCTCCTCAAGGCTCATCCGGTGAGGGATAACGCTCAACACCCTGCCGCCTGATTCGTCGATCATCCGTATGACGTCCATCACTCGGTCATCCCCGTCGAGGGTGACTTGCACGCGGTGGTTCTGCTCCAGGCTCTTCTTAGCAGCCCTTCGTATATTCACCAATCCCTGTCCGGAAACGCCGGTGAATTCGATATCGATTCCCTTCGCCTCCACATGGAGGAGGTCATCCAGACTGCCCACCGCTATCAGCCGCCCCTTATCCAGAATCCCTATACGGTCACAGATCATCTCAACATCCGGAAGGATATGGGAGCAAAAAAAGATGGTCTTTCCCTCTTTCTTCAAGGTATGGACGATATCCTTGACCTCCTTGCGCCCTATGGGATCAAGGCCTGAAAGCGGCTCGTCCAGGAAGATGATATCCGGGTCATTGATCAGTGCCTGGGCAATGCCGATCCTCTGAAGCATGCCCTTCGAATATTTTCTCAGGGCAAGATTCTCCGCACCGGTGAGGGACACCATCTCCAGGAGGTCCGCGATGCGCCTCATCCGCTGCAATCTGGAAAGTCCGAAGAAATGACCGTAGAATTCCAGAAGCTCCCTGCCGGTGAGGTAGTCATAGAAGTAAGGCTGCTCAGGCAGGAAGCCGATCCGTGACCTGACCTTGATGGTGGAGATTGACTGATCCAGGATGGTTGCATGCCCCGAGTCAGGTTGAATGAGGCCGAGCAGTATCTTGAGTGTGGTGGTCTTTCCTGCGCCATTGGGCCCCAGGTACCCGAACGTCTCCCCCTTCTCCACCTCGAGGTTGAGTCCCTCCAGTGCGCGCTTCCTCTTTCCCCAAAACCCGGACCGATATGATTTGGTAAGCCCTACGATGCTGATTATTCCCACGGCTTCCCCCTGATCCATGAGTCAAACTGCCATTGAGACCGGTCGATCATATTTCCGCCTTGATTGTTTATTATTACGAAATTCCTTTCCGTTTATCAAGTCTTCGTAGAGGCCCTCGTGCATTTTAAGCCCCTCCCTCAGGTCGAATTCCCTGGAGACGGACCGGGCATTCCTTCCCATATGTTCCATGATGCGAGGATTGTTCAGCAATTCAATGACCCTGGAGGCCATAATCCCGGGGCTTCCGGGGGGGACAACAAATCCGGTTTCACCCTCCCGCACCACCTCATCAACCCCCGGGGTTTTGGTCGCCACCACCGGAATCCCCGCCGCCTGGGCCTCCACCACCACCTTGGGAAGGCCCTCCCACAGCGAGGTAAGTGCCATGATATCAAACCCGGCAAGCAGCCGCGGTATATCCCGCCGCCATCCGGTCAGGTGCATATGATCCTGCAGCCCGCATGCCCGCACCATGTCCTCCACCGCATCCCTCAAGACACCATCCCCCACCATAACGAAATGTGTATCGGGCAGTTCCCGTCTCACCCGGTCCGCCATGCGGACAAAGTCCAGGGGGGCCTTCTGCGGCTTGAGGCACGCAATCATTCCCACTACAAACCTATTTTTTTTGATATTAAGGGCCTTCTGCAGTAATGCCTTCCCTTCTCCCCCTGCATTTCCCCCATTGATCCGTGTGAACCCCTCCCAGTCGATGCCGCTTCGGATGATGAGGGAATTCGACGGCCGGGAGATGCCCATGCCTATTCCCCGGCGCAGATTCTCCATCGAGACATAGACCATCCTGGTGGTAATGAGGCCGGTCAGTATCTCCGCAAGGGTAAAGATGGTACGCACCATCCGCCGCTGATGGGGGTGGAACCCGAAGCCGTGGACCGTGTGGATCCGGATCCGAATCCCCGCACAAAAGGCCGCCCACCTGCCCAAAATCCCCGCCTTGGAACTGTGGGTGTGCACGACAGCCGGCCCGGGATGGGTTGCCTTTTCCTGTCGCAGGATACGCCATAGGGATATCAGGGCGCGCAGGTCTTTGATGGGCGACACGGCCCTCACCAGATGGGGGCATACCCGGACTGTGACATCGGGCATCGAACGTGCCTCGGGAAGGAGGAGCCCTTCCGGACCGCATATCAGGAGGGACTGGTACCGCTTCCTGTCGAGATGGGCGACGGTATAAAGGGTCGTCTGCTGGGCTCCCCCCAGCTCAAGGGTGGTAATGATGTGGATTATGACAGCCCGCTTTACCATACTGCCATGTTCCCCTCACCAAACATCCCGATCCTCATTCATCCCTCTTCCATCCTGATTCGCTTGAGCAGCAATGCACCTACAAAGAGCATGACACACGTGCCCATAAAAAGGTACACAGCGCCCCGGGTCGAGAGCGAGATCATCAGCACCCCCGCCATTCCCAGCGCCGCCGCCACCAGATACGACAGGACCACCACCTGCACCGGAGACATCTTCAGGTGCCGGAGGCGAATGGCGAAATGATCATTGCTTCCCAGGAAAATGGACCGGCCGCGTTTGAACCGGATATAACTCACAAAGATCGTATCAAAGATGGGCACCCCCAGAATGAGCACCGGCGCCAGCGTCGCCACCAGGTTTTTATCGGTGTAGCTCCCTATCATGGCAAGGGCCCCGATCATGAGCCCGATAAAAAGGCTTCCTGCATCCCCAAGATAGATACGCGCATGAGGCATGTTCCATCGGAGAAAACCGAGGATGCTCCCCCCAAGGGCAATGGTCATGATGGCGATCATCGTCCTGCCGTTGAGGCTGGCCACCCAGAAAAGGCAGAGACATGCGATGAATGCAACCCCCCCTGACAATCCGTCCATGATATCGATCAGATTGAAGGCATTGGTAATCCCGATCAGCCAGAGAATGGTGACGGGTATGCTGATCCAGATGGGAATGAAGGTGAGCTTCATCCTGATCCCGGATTTCATCAGGGCGAGCACTGCCAGACACTCCCCGATCAGTTTCAAGCCTGGGCTCAACACCTTGAGATCGTCCACCAGACCAATGATGAGCACAATGCTCCCGCCCAGAAGCAGGCTGAGCACCTCCCTGCTGAAATCGAAGGTAAGGGCGAGGGTGACGAGGAAGGCGATGTAGATTGCAGCCCCACCCAGATAGGGTACCGGACCGTTGTGCTGCTTGAGATTATTGTCGGGGATATCCACGATATTCAGCCGCAGGGCGATATCCCTAACCCGAGGGGTCAGGTACAGGGCGAGAGAAAAGGAGAGCAGAAACGAAAATATGTACAGTATCATACGGTCAGGACCTCATGCAATCAAGCTGGTTCCCCATCCTGACAGGTGGTTCATGAAAGCATCTCTTACCCACGTGACCGTTGTGGAATCAAGATTCATGCAATTGCTCAATATCCCCCTCCCTTGCTCCCACAGTGTATTGGCTGTTAAGGATTCATCACCTTTCCATCCGGGAAAGATACCCCTGCTGCGCAGCAACACGGATTTTCGGCAAGGGTAGTATAGGGCATTCGGTCGACCGGTACAACACATCCCGGTATATGCCCCTCACCATATCTATTCGACCAAAATCGGGCAGAGGAATCACTGCGCACCGAGTCCCATCGTGGTCATAAGCGGGATGTATGAGCGGTCATATTCCAGGCATGCCGAATCCTGCACAGAAATGCAAGGGCAATGCTTCTACGGTATTGAGCACAGCCGCGCACGAATCGGAATCGAATAGAGATTTACTGAACGGACGTGATTCGTCCTTTAATACGGACACCTCGCAGACAGCGAGCGAGGGCATCTCTGGCCGGCAGCGGTAAATGCCTCCCCCCCGGGGGTTATGGAACCCGCCCTATCGGGTGATTATGAGACATGCAATGAGAACGGTAAAGGTGACGCAAAGAGCGATTATCACCTTTTCATGTGTTTCGAGATTCTTTATCCTCGTGAACCTCACGTAAATACCCCCTTCCACACATAATATCTTAAAGGTTCCTCGGAACCATCATGATCCTTGATGCAAAGCGGAGCGGAATCAGGCAGCACAAAAAACCGACACCCGATATGAGAAAGAGAGTTCATTATATAAGTATATAATGGTATAATTATCTGCAAAAAACGTGCGCAGCAAGGTACTGTAAAAAAATTTATAATAAATAATATAATAAACAGTAATTATAAAAAAATAACTCTTATCCCCTTCCCCGCTCGATATATAGGCAAAGAATCTTCAGGGCATATGAAAATTCTTTCATGCCGTTGCACACAATCCCTCAACGAAAGGAAATGACACGGCAGATCGGTTATCAGGAAAGAATGGCGGGAGCGTGTGGGAATCGAACCCACCGCAGAGGGATTAAGCCCTGCCACTGGATTTGAAGTCCAGGGAGCCCACCAGTGACCCATCCACTCCCGAAACGATGCAGGCTGAAAAAAAGACAAAACTTTTCTGATAATTAAAGATTATTTTCCTATATTGTATGAGGGATTGTCAAGGTATTAAGGAGTGGGTTATAATTAAAATCAAGATTTTTTCTTTATAATCACTCTGCGGTGCCAATAAATAGGGGATTTACGCATATGCACCCTGCACACCATGACCTGAACCACCTCTCCTCCGATATCCCTTCGTCGCACAACGGGATGGTATCCGAGGTCGAGATCATCGAATACAACGGGGAACCGACAAAAAAAATCTCCCCGCTGGTCAGGGAATCCTCCCTGTGCATCAGGCTTAATGGTAAGCCTGTGGTTACCCTGCTCTGCAGCGACAGCGGCAGGGAATATCTCGCAATCGGCTTCCTGGCGATGGAGGGATTCATTCAACCGGATGAAATGGAGAGTGTCCGGATCACTGGGATCGACGCGGAAAGGATCGACATCGAGGCACCCTGCGGCAGCAATGCACCGTGTAAAGATGAGGTCACGCGCACACCCGGGCTTGGCAGGGGGGTGACGTTTTCCACAGGGGAGGAACGGCTCGCCTTGGTGAAGATTGCATCCTCACAAGGGATTTCCCCTGCCCAGGTGTTCGGCCTGATGGAAGGGTTGTTCGTGCGGTCAACACTTTACAAAATGACCCATGGTGTCCACAATGCCGCACTGTGCAGGCCCGATGAGATAGAGATCTTCCACTTCGACCTGGGACGGCACAATGCCATCGATAAGCTGTACGGCCAGTGCCTCCTTGAAAAAAGGGCCTGTGCCGACCGGATCATTGTCACCTCGGGAAGGATCTCCTCGGAGATGCTCGTCAAGGCAGGAGTGATGGGCGTTCCCCTTCTGATCTCCCGCTCCGCCCCAACGGACCGGGCTGTCATGTTGGCCCGCATGATCGGGCTCACCCTGGTCGGGCGGGCTCAGGAAAACCGGTTTGTTGTCTACTCCCATCCCGAGCGGATCATCCCATCTCATCCGGGGACTCCTTGAGGGACTCGTAGGCCTCAGGGATGGCATCGAGAAGATCGGTGGCAATGAGGGCCTCCTCCCCCTTGACCGCCGCCGCGATATCCCCGGCAAGACCGTGGAGATAGACACCGAGGAGCATCGCATCCCTCTTTTCATACCCTTGGGCAAGCAGCCCCCCTATCATGCCGGAGAGCACGTCCCCGGTACCGCCGGAGGCCATGCCGGGATTCCCGGTGGTATTCACAAACATCTCGCCCTCGGGGGTGGCCATGAGGCTCTGATATCCCTTTAGAAGCAGGTGACATCCGCTTCGCTCCGCCTCTTTTCGAACAATTTCAGGCCTTCCCTCGAGCACCGCAGGCACGGTGCTCCCGATCAGCCGGGCCATCTCACCGGGATGCGGGGTCAAAATGGGGGCATGTCCCGAGTGCTTAACCAGGTCCAGCCCGCCTGCGATGAGATTGAGCGCGTCCGCATCGATGACCAGGGGAGCCGCAGCCTCGCTCACCAATGTGCGAACGAACTCGCCGGTTCCGGGGTGCTGGGAGAGTCCGGGGCCGACGACAATGGCGCTGAATTTTGAGATATGCGGGGAAAGCGCGTCCCATGCCTCCGGGGCTATGGCTCGCCCGGCGGTTTCAGGGAGCGGTATGGTCATCGCCTCGGTGAGCTTCACCTCCATGATGTCGTTGAGACTCCGGGGAAGGGCGAGGCTCACCAGGCCTGCGCCGATTCTCAATGCGCCCTGGGCGGCAAGATACGCGGCCCCGGTCTTTCCCTCGGAGCCGGCGATGATGAGGCAATGGCCATAGGTACCCTTGTGCGAATCGGGAGAACGCCTGCGTACCAGCGGCGTCAGAAACGGCCGGTCCAGGGCGGTCATTGCGCATGCCGCCTCATCAACCAGAAAGGGAGGAATGCCGATATCCGCCACCGCGAGGGTGCCCACATGACCCATTGCAGGAGGCAGGAGGTGGGACACCTTGGGCAGGGCAAAGGTGACCGTGAGATCCGCATCGATGCACGGCCCTTCAACCAGCGGCGAATCCGCGCCCAGCCCCGAGGGGATGTCCACCGCCACCACCTGTTTGTGCAGTTCGTTGATGAACCGAATGACCTCCGCCAAGAATCCCTGCACAGGCGGTTTGAGGCCGGTCCCGAAGATTGCGTCCACGATGATGTCGCACCCCTTGAGGATCTCCCCGTGGACCTCCAGGCTGTCCTGATCGGACACCACATATATCCTCCCGCCCATATTCAGGAGCACGTCCAGATTGATCCGGGCATCGCCGCGCACCTTGCCCATTTCGGCGAAGAGAAACACCTCGGGCCGCAATCCCCGGTTCATGAGATGCCGTGCCACCACAAGGCCGTCCCCGCCGTTATTCCCTGCCCCGCAGCAGATCGCGATCCTCTGCGCATCAAGGGGCTCCCACCGGCATGCCATCTCCTCCACCACGCCCCTTCCCGCATGCTCCATCAGGATAACCCCAGGAATGCCAAGCCCCTTGATGGCCTTCTGATCAAGTGCCCTCATTTGCTCACCGGTGACGACCTTCATTCCTCTGTTCCTTTCCGTTCAAAAAGGGTTGTTATGAGCCGTTCCATCTCCCCGATGTGGGTACCGGGCCAGAATACCTTCTTGCATTGGGGGCATGTTCGAAACGCCTCCACTGTCTGAAATACAAAGGGCGGGACCACCATCCGGACATCCTCCTTCGCAATGGGAACCAGGGGATGGTTGCAGTCGAGGCACCGGGACAGAAAACGGTCGGGATCGTGGTGCATGTCCAGGGAACGAATCAATTCCTCCATCTGGTCCCTGAAATCATCGGCGTGGATGAAAAAGCTTCGCTCCGGCCCCAGCTTTCTATAAAGACGGGAGTCGCGGGTGAGGATGATACGTCCCTCGTCATATGCACGCACCTCGAGCAGGCTGTCGATACGCTTCCGCGTATACAGGGTGTCATATCCGAGTATCCTGAGCCAGCGTGCCAAACGGCCGAGCATGACATCCGCCAGGAACCTTTTCTCCATAACGGGCCTCTCCGGAGCTGTCATGACCAATGGACACGGCGCGTATTGATGCCTCCCCATATCGCCGCGCAATTATACCATTTCCGGGGATTATAGTAGTAGATTACGTGCTGGCCTCGGCAATGTCAATACGGGCGGAAGGCAATCGAATCATGTGCGATTCATTACCGTGCCGAAGGTACGGTATACGCTGATTACGAATGACGCACAGTATGTGTGCACAGGATCGGGATTGTTCTCCCTGCCGGGCACATCAAAAAAAGACAATAGATGCCCGTGACATTACGCAGGATCAGTTTAACAGTTGCGCCCTGCCGGGCGCACCATAAAAAAAGGGCGCAGGATTGGAATACCTGCGCCCTGGTTTTCTATCTACCGTATCATCAGCTGATTGGAAATGTCCCAATGGGGGTTGGGAATGTTACACCTAATGTCGACGGGGTGCTCACGTTAACAATCGGCGGAAGCTGGGGCTGCGGATTAAACAGACCCGGGAAAAGCTGATTGTAAAGGCCAGCCACACCCAGCAACGGGGCAATCTGCAAGAAGGGAACCTGATAGGTCAGACCGCCCGTGGTCTCAACCGGATAGTAAAGGTTCTGATAGCCGAAGGGGCTGTAAAGGCTGCTGCCGCCATACAGACCGCCGTAGCCGCCCATAAGGCCGCCATAGCCGCCCAGAAGGCCGCCGTAGCCGCCATACAGACCGCCCAGAAGGCCGCCGTACCCGCCATAGCCGCCCAGAAGGCCGCCGTAGCCGCCATACAGACCGCCCAGAAGGCCGCCGTACCCGCCATAGCCGCCCAAAAGGCCGCCGTACCCGCCATAGCCGCCCAAAAGGCTGCTGTAGCCGCCGTACCCGCCGTAATAGGCCTCTACCCTGGGAGCCGATACGAGGGCCAGACCAACGATCAAACAAATAACCACGCACACCCCTAACAATCTCGTTAACCTGGTGTCCATAAAAAGTACCTCCTTCGCTGCATCTTTTCGCTTGACGTAGCATGTTAAGATAATAAAAAAAGGGGAAATGAATCACCATACTCCCCATGCAACTGAATAATCATAATGAGGCGTATCATACAAACCGGTTGAGTCAATCCCCTGCCGTTTAATATAATTCCGTGATCACCCCCTTTTAACCAACGTTTTTCTCCTGGATTTTTTAATCATACCCGATTTTTTTGAGTTACCCAAAAATCCATTAAAAAACGTCGGGGTCTGTATAATCGATGACATAATGATAGCCAAAGTAATTTATACAAATAGATATATTCAACTTCATAAGACGGTCAATTGTCGCTGTTCTTTACGGTTCAAGTAATTTTTAATATGCATCACTATTTTTAATAAAAAAATGTCAACGGCCATACATTGAATTTTTGAACCGGGATTTCTGAAATAACATTGCCCCTAATTTTATCAACCGCATGCAGGGGAAAAACCATCTGGCTTGAAAAGGCATATTTTTCCGGACCCCTGACTGCTATTGATACATGGATGCCCTCACATGGATAGAGATAACACGGAAAATTCTGTCAACACATTTCGTCGGGTGTTGTGAGGAGAAGCTGACGTTTAATTCCTCTCAATTATTGTGTGGTGGAGATATCATCTTTTGATGATTGCAACAATTGAACAGATATATTTGAATATAAGGCAGTTTACACGATGACAAAGGATGTCTTTGACATTTCGCCGCTGCCTGTTATACTTTTATACTTCCGCATTTCTATTCCATGGTCCTTCTGCATTACCATGGAGACATATGGTGTGATGATAAGGAAAGCGGCCATGCAAGCAAAGCCGAAAAGAATGCATGTATGTTATGCTAACAAGGAAATCCGTTTTGCCAAACGGGATTTTTTGCGTGCTGCATTGTTCTTATGGATGAGTCCTGTTGCAGCCATCTTGTCTATGACCGATACTGCCTCGTTAAGGGCATACGCTGCCTTCTCGGCATCCTTTTCCGCAACGGAAAGAAGCACCTTCTTGATGTGTGATTTCAAGATGCCCTTTTTCTTCCGATTGACTATTGTTTTGCGCTTCGTCTGCCGTATAGCCTTTTTCGCTGATTTTTGTTGTGCCATGAACAACTCCTGTACATGATAGTAATTAAAATCCCGACTATGGTATCATTGTCCATACATTTAACAGAAAATTTCCTCTTATGTCAAGTGCTTCTTTTCATATCTCACAAAAGTGCACTACTGATGAGCGGCAGAAAGGTCTCCTGAAATCGGCAGGGGTGATCGGGGCCGCCACCATGGTGAGCCGCATCCTGGGGTACATCAGGGACATGATCCTTGCCCATCTCTTCGGTGCTGAAATGGCCACTGATGCCTTCTTCGTGGCATTCAAGATCCCCAATCTCCTCAGGCGGCTCCTCGGCGAAGGTTCGATAAGCGCCTCCTTTATCCCCGTGTTTACCGAATACCTGGAGACAAAGGGCAGTGAGGAGATCTGGGAGCTTGCGGGCAATGTCCTGAGCCTCACAGTCATCGCCGCCATACTTCTGACCTGTGCGGCAATCCTCTTTGCGCCCGGCATTGTCCTCATCCTGGCTCCGGGATTCTTCGCCGACAGGGCCAAGTTCAATCTAACCGTTCTGCTCAGCAGGGTCCTCTTTCCCTACATCATCCTGATCAGCGTGGTGGCAATAGCCATGGGCATTCTCAACTCCCTCAGGCACTTTGCCATCCCCGCCCTCGTGCCCGCCGCGCTCAACATCGGCATCATCTTCGGCGCCCTGTGGCTCTCTCCGCACTTCAAACAACCGATCACCGGCGTTGCCGTGGGTGTGCTCATCGGCGGACTGCTGCAGGTGCTGATGGAGGCGCCGGTTTTGCTCAAAAAGGGTGCCCGGCTCATGTTCAATGCCAGCATCAGCAATCCGGGAACACGGAGGATAGGTGTGCTCATGCTCCCCGCTGCCCTCGGGCTGGGGATTACCCAGATCAATATCATGGTCGATACGCTCCTTGCGTCGTTCCTCCCCGAGGGAAGCATATCGTACCTCTATTACAGCAACAGGCTTCTTCAACTGCCCCTTGCGCTCTTCGGCATATCGCTGGGCACGGCGCTCCTTCCGACCCTTTCATCCCTTGCCTCCCAGGGGAAGGCGGATGAGATGATGGCCACCTTCTCATTCGGGATACGTACGGTGTTGTTCATCACCCTGCCTGCAAGCATCGGACTCATTGTGTTCAGGATACCCATCATCAGCCTGCTCTTCCAGCGGGGGGAGTTCACCCACACCGCCACCATTGCCACCGCACAGGCCCTTTATGCCTTCGCCATAGGTCTGTGCGCCTTTTCCGGCCTCAAGATCGCCATCCCCGTATTTTATGCCCGGCAGGATACCGCCACCCCTGTACGCATCGGGATCATCGCCATACTCTTAAACATCGGTCTCAGCGTCATCCTCATGGTCCCGTTCAAACATGCGGGGCTGGCACTGGCCACCTCCCTGTCCGCCCTCGTAAATCTGGTCCTTCTTGTGCGCATCATGAAGCGCAGGTGGGGAATCATCGGAAAGGGGGATATGGTGGCAGGCGGCCTCAAGATACTCGGCAACAGTCTTGCAATGGGATGTATATCGTATATCGCCATGCATCGGACATTCGATCTCTACGCCGAGGCGGGAAACCTTTTCGCCAAGGCAGTGTACCTTTTCTCCGGGATAGGAATAGGCATCATCGCCTACTTTGCCCTGAGTTATTTCACCGGTTCAAAGGAACTGGACTTTTTGGTGCGTCATATCATCACCATGAACAGGGAGGATACCTTTTCCCCATGATACAGTCACGACATGCATACCAAAGGAGGTGAACGCATGGACAAGGACGACAAGAAACAAATGCCGAAAAAAACCATCTCGATCGACATCTCCAATGAAATGGAACAGGGCACCTACGCAAATCAGGTCATCATCGGTCATTCTCAAAAGGAATTCATCATCGATTTCGGACTTATCGTTCCGCCGGGTAACAAGCTCAAGATCGTTTCACGGATCATCACCAACCCCATCGACGCAAAGGTGATGGCAATGGTGCTCGGCGAGAACATCGCCCGCTACGAGCAGACCTTCGGAGAGATACAGATACCCAGGATCAAACCTGTGCCCCATGATCACATGCACTGAGGCCGATCCCGGCATCACGATAAGCACGCCGGCGGGATTGCTGTTTGACAGCGAGCATCCGCGCATCTATAATCGCTTATGCGCAGTAACTGTCCACGAGACGTCAATCTGTCAGCTTTGAGGGCTTGAGCCATGAGATGTCCTTTCTGTCATTACACGGAGAACAAGGTTCTCGATTCTCGCGAAAGTGAAGGCGGGCTTTCCATCCGCCGCCGCAGGGAATGCCTCTCCTGTCAGAAACGATTCACCACCTATGAGCGTATCGAAGACCTTTCCATCATGGTGATCAAAAAGGATGGCTCCCGTGAACCCTTCGACCGGAAGAAACTGCTCAATGGGCTGGTGAAGGCGTGCAATAAACGCCCTGTTTCGCTCCTTTCTCTGGAAACCCTGGTCGACCAGATAGAAGAGCAGGCCTTCAGCGCACCGGGCAGGGAAATAAGCAGCCAGAGACTCGGCGAATTTGTCATGAAGAGGCTCCATGAGCTGGACGAGGTGGCCTATGTCCGGTTTGCGTCCGTCTACCGTCAGTTCAAGGATATCGGACAGTTCATGGAGGAGTTGAAGGCCCTCGTGCAGGGAAAGGAATCGAGCAAACCCGCTTGATGAGCCATTCCAATGTTGAACCATCAGCCCAGGCGTATGGGCAGGCATGTTTGCCTGCCCACTATGGGGCAATGCCAAAGCCGGAATTACAACCGGATGACATAGCAGCAAAGCTGCTCCGCGGGAACGTGGTGCATGCCTGAGGTCTATCCTTCATTCACAGGAGAATGAGAACCACCCCTGCAAACATGATTATGCTCCCCAAAGTCCTTTCCCTGCAATGCAACTCATGCAGGAAGATACACCCCATAAGCACGCTGAAGATCGGACTGGTCCGCTTGATTGAAATCATATAGGGCACCTCCACCCGGACAATAGCCATCATATGAAAGAGGACCGTCAATGACATGGCAATGCCGATCCCGACGAAAATGGGCAGGTGCTCCTTGATCCTGCGCACGGGCTGATCGGATGCAAACAGGGAAAACGGGAACAGGAGAACGCCCATCACACCGCTGAAAAAGATGGCGAAGAAAAATGGGTTGGTTTCCTGTATCGCGATCTTTCCCAGGTTTGACGTGATACTGAATATCGCCGCAACGATGACCATGAGCCATGAGCCCTTTTCCTTCGCGATGGCCTTCAGCGGGCTGAGGAATCCATAGGCTGCCTTGTCGATATTGAGCATGTAAGACCCGACTGCAATCAGGAGGATGCCCGCCAGTCCTGAGCGGTCGATCCGTTCACCGAGCATGAGGAACGAGGTCGCAATCAGGAAGATGGGGCTGAGTGCCAGGAAGGGAATGGTCAGGGAAAGGGGTGAGACCTGGATCGCCTTCATATAGAGAAGCTGCACCAGGACCTCGAGTGGAAACAGGATGAGGCAGGTCCTTACGAAGTGGCCGCTTATCGAAGGGATGCGAATGAAGGGAAGCGATGCAAGCAGTATCAAAAAGGCAAAGGCCATCTTCACCCATGATACGAGAAAGATGTCCGCATGCCGCAGGGCGATCTTGGAAAAAAGATCAGCAAAGGAAAGCGAAACGGCGCATAGCAGGGACAGAATAAACCACACGGGACCCACCAACATATTCTTGATAATAAAGGTTGCGTTATACTATACTGGTTATATTGCTTATAAGGATGGAGGCCTTGGCCAACCATGAGCCACAGCATTATACCCGTCACGTGATCAAAAACTCAAACCTTTATATGAGGGACGTGCCATGGGGGTGAGAAGGGTCCACCTGATCGTCTCGGGGATCGTACAGGGGGTCTTTTTCCGTTCCACGAGCCGGCATCAGGCATTGCACCTGGGACTGACCGGGTGGGTGAAAAACAGGAGGGACGGAAGGGTGGAGATCGTTGCCGAGGGCGAGGATGAAAACCTTGCCACCTTTATTCAATGGTGCCACGAAGGCCCGCCGGGGGCTCGGGTCGACGATGTGTCCCTCGAATGGGAAGACAGTACTGGTGAATTCCAGACCTTTGCCGTAAAATATTCGGACATGTGGTAGCGTGCACTGGCGCGGTACCCTATCCGCATCGATCCTTGTCTGGTTTGACATACCGCATTCCTTATGGTATAAATTTTTAGATTTTACAATCACATTCTCTTGTTCAGGGGCGGATAGCTCAGCGGGAGAGCATCGGCCTTACAAGCCGAGGGTCACAGGTTCAATCCCTGTTCCGCCTACCATCGCCTGGAAATGAATATCAAGGGGTTGTAGTTCAGATGGTTAGAACGCTGGCCTGTCAAGCCAGAGGTCGCGAGTTCAAGTCTCGTCAACCCCGCCATTCTTTCACGCGGTTGGACCCTTAATCCGACCGCGTTTTTTTGGTTTCATGTTTTATTGTGAACTTGCGATCATCATCATCCTGTCCAAGATCTGTTCAGACCTCTCTTCACGCTTCAAACAACCCCCGGTATTAGGGCTCCTCATCATGGGGCTCATACTCGGTCCCTCGGTGACCGGATGGATCCATCCCAACGAAACCATCAAAATACTTGGAGAGATCGGGGTGTACATACTCCTGTTCATGGCCGGACTGGAGACCGATATCCACAAGATGAAACGGGATGGGAAGATCACCCTCCTCACCGCATCCCTGGGTGTCGCCCTCCCCTTTTGCGCGGGATTGCTTCTGTGTCATCTCTGGGGATTCAGCCTGATCAAGGGCCTCCTGGTAGGGACGATACTGACGGCGACCAGTGTGAGCGTCACGGTGATGACCCTCTGGGACATGAAGAGACTGGACGGGACCGAGGGGCGCATCATCCTGGCCTCCGCCATAATCGACGACGTGTTCGGGGTCCTCATCCTCACCCTTATCCTTGCCCTCTTTGCGAAAGGGGGACCGTCCCCCTGGGTATCCCTCTCACGGCTGGTGCTGTTCTTTGCCGCATCCTTTATACTGGGGCTCTTCATCGGACCCATCATGCATTACAGCGAGAGGCTCAGGGCGGAAAAATCCGTAACCGCCGTTTCCTTCGGCATCATGCTCCTGTTTGCCTGGCTTGCCCGAGTCTGCCAGCTTGCCACCATTACCGGGACATACATGGCCGGAGTCCTGATCGGCCTGACCACGCTGAAACAAAAGGTGCTCAATGAAATCAACACCATCGGTCAAGCCATCTTCATCCCCCTCTTCTTCATCACCATAGGGCTGGAGGCTCAATTGAGCAGCATCAAGGGGTATCTCACATTCGGGATGCTCTTCATAGCCCTGGCCATCCTGGCAAAAATCATCGGGTGCGGGACAGGGGCATGGATCGGAGGGAGGCGCTCGCTGAAGGAATGTATGCGGATCGGCATCGGGATGATCCCTCGGGCGGAGGTGGCACTGGCCATCGCCAGTGTCGGGCTTGCCCACTCGATCATCACCAAGACGGACTTTTCCCTCACCGTGCTGTTGTGCCTTACCACTGCCCTGATTACACCGGTTCTTCTGAGGATCTCCTTTGCCGGAGAGGCAAGCGGGGCATGATCGATACCGAGGTGGGTCTACTGTCTCCTTCGTCTGTTCTGTGCGGAACCACCCAGGACCGCCAGATCTCTCAGATCATCGGAGAGAAAGAGCGGTGGATTCCTGAAGAGCTGAAAGGACTGGCAGCGATTCCTCCTCGTACAGGTCTCGCAGACCTTTACGTGGACCTTTGGCCGGGATTTCCTCTTTAGGCAGGTGATGTACGTCAACGACGTGCAAGTGCCTCCTTTCCGTGCCAGGAACAGACAACAAACCTCGCTGGGAGAGCGATCGATGTGAGCGCCACGACGGCGAGGTTACCCTCGGGCTTCCTGAGCGCACATTCCAGGACCGCCTTCGATCGCGCAGAGGGATGAGCGCCGTCCATTCAGAGCAGTCTGCGTTCCCCTTCCAGTTTCTGGACCTCGGTGATATCCTGGGTCACCTCAATGCATCCCATATAGCGACCCTCCTGATTCCTCAGGGCGAAGTAACGAATGTATATCTTCCTTCGATGCAGATCGATCCAAAAGGAGGCGGACTCGCGACGCGCAGTGCGTAGATCATCGATAACCTGATTGACCAGATGGAGGGTTTTCGGGGGATGGCAATCCTGCACCTTCTTGCCTATGACTGATTGAGGCCTGGGAAAAATCCTTTTCCCTTCGCGGTTGAAGTAGAGGACCTTATTATGTTCGTCGATGATGGTCAATTCGAAGGGGAGCGTATTCATGATAAGTTCCAACAAATCCTTGGAAAGGGTATCGATCATTGGTTCCCTCCTCTCATCCTCGGTGTCCTTCGTACACCTTCTCCTCCCATCGATTACCTGCTGCAGGGCAGCTTCGCAAATTATAGACCATATCGGCACTATAGACAAGAAAGTTGTTGTCTGACAAGGTAAATGAACGAATCAAGGAAACGGGAAAACCCCGGTCATACCCGCCGGAGTGCTGCCCGCCTTAATGCCCGGAGAACCTTCCTGATCCGTGAGGGTCTCAGCACAATGGCCCCGTGGGGGCACAGCTCGTGGCAGCAATAGCAGCGGATGCACCGGCGGCGATTGATCCGCGCCCTGCCGGAAACCATGGAGACGGCCCGGTTCGGACATGCCTCCGCACATACCCCGCATCCGCGACAGGCCGCCGGGTCAACGCGCGGGGTAATGCTCAATACCCTGCCGCATGCATGGCACAGGACACTCAGGAGGAACGCACGCCGCAGACGGTCGATCACCCCGGGTGCGTCGAACGTGGCCGGGGCGGAGAACGGAACGCGCAGGGCATCGAGCGTCCCCGGTGCCTTCAGCGGCACGGCGGACACATCAGCAGCGCAGATCCCCTGGTGGATCGCCTGCCTGAGATAGGGAACCCGCATGGGATCGAAATCGATGAGGGAGCATGTCACCAGGTCCAGATGGAAGGGATCCGCGGAGGCAGCGATGAGTCCCAATTCCCTGAGACCTCCCCATGACGGCCCATCCCCCTCCATCCCCACGATTCCATCGCATATGGTGAGCGCGGGGGCGAGGAGCAGGCACAGATCGATCAACATGCTGCCGAACCGCTCGCGATCCTTGAACCTTCCGTGGTATGAGGGCTTGTGCAAACCGGGCACCACCCCGAAGAGGTTCTTCACCGCGCAGCTCAGATAGGTGAATCCATGTGATTTTACCTTGGGCAGGTTGATGAGCACATCCGCATCGAGGACCGGGGAGAGCACATCGAAGCGCTTCATCACCCTGCCTTCTGCAAAGGGAACGGCGGTGATCCTGCAGTCGTAGTTCAGGGACACCGCAAGCTCCAGGGAAAGGTATCCGCATCGCTGATAGATCCGGTGCAGGGTCTGCGGGACATAGGGAATGCCGGCGCCGGGGCTGTCTATAACGAACGGACTCCCTCCGGCTTCGGTCACCAATCGGGCAACTGCCTCCACCACCGACGGGTGCGTAATGACCGCACTCGATGCGTCCGCCCCCCGCAGGAGGTTCGGCTTCAGGGCAACCCGCTGTTTGGGTTTGACGAAGCTACCCATACCGCCCAGGGGTTCGAGTGCGCCCCGTACCGCCTCCTCCACCTCGTCGACTGCATAGCTTCCGCATCGGCTGAGGCTGACCGTCCCGTTGCGGCGATCCTCCATTCCCTTGCCTGTCATACATTCCTTCCTGTGAACTGGATAGAATACATTTGACAATTGCATACAATGGCATACGCCTTTTGCGGCATTATACAGCAAAAGGATGACCGCTTCTATCATGATTTCCGGTTAAACGCTCAGGCAATATGGGGTCAGGTCTTGAAATGACAGTTTTTGCAATACACTCTCATGCTCCCTTGTGACACCACGAAGCATGAAAATATGATTCTATTTTCGGAACAAACGCTCAAGTCACTTTGCGGCGCCACGAAGTATGAAAATGTGATTTTGTTTTTGGAACAAAAACTGATAATTCAAGACCTGACCCCATGCCATTCGACATCAGTGTCGAGTCATCCCCAAAAATCGTCGAGCCAGGGAGGGGCGACGGTATACCCCCGTCGCTGCATAAATCTATTCTGTCAATAATAACAATAAGATAAAATGATATACCCACGTTGGCATCAGGGTTGCTTTCTATACTGGGTAAGGGATAGTTGATGACACACCAACGAGAAAGAAAGGAGGTAGAGAGGGAACAAGAAAACACTTCCAGGGGAGAAATGGCGCAACCAATGAACACCCTTGTCAGGGTCTTTGACGGAAAGGAGGTGATGCACTGTACGGGCGAGGGGAGACAAAACCCCTCGCCGCTATTTACCCGGAAACAATCGCAAGCTCAACAACAGCCGAGGAAGGGGATGGGATCAAGCAGGTATCTCCCATCCCCTTCTTGTTGCCAAGGAACGGTACGCACTATATACTTAATCCATCCGAATCCATGCTCGGATCCGGACCATATGCAGGTGGAGCACGAAGGCGGCTCATACCCAAGGGAGTGATGACCCAAGACAATTATGAATACAAACACGCATCCGGATAAGACAACACGGGGAAAACCCCTGTTCACCACCTATGCGGTGATCACGCTTTTCCTGCTGATCATCCTGATCACGGTGAACGGGCTCATTCAGTTTCGCCGCGAAAAGATCGAGATGTATAACCTGTTGCGGCATCAGGGTGAGGCACTCGTACAGAGCCTCGAGATCGCGTGGCACAATGCGGTCCTCTCCGAATCCCTGGTCAGGCAGCAGGTGGCGGAACGGCTTCTGGACAATGCGTACTTCATCGATCGCGTCATGTCCCTCACCGGTGAGAACCCCTTCATCCTCAAACAGCTCGTTCAGGAAACGAATATATTTCGGGTCATCATCACCGATGCCGTGGGGAGATTCGTCCTGGATTCCAACCCCCCCTATGTCTTTCCCGGGCTTCCCGCCCCCTCACCACCCGCTATGGACCCTGCGAACATCCTGCCCATGGTCAATCCCGTGCTTTCCGGTCGCAAACAGCATCTGATGGTGGGAAACGAGCCCCTCAGCCCGGTTCAGGAAAACCTCCTGTGGGTGGCGGTTGCCCGCAGAACAGCCCCCGGCGCGATCATCGTCACCGTCCAGGGGGAATACCTCAGGAACTTCATATCCGAGATCAGCCTTTCCAAAATAATCAATCAAATCGGGGCCAAGCCGGGCATCGAGTATCTGATCTACGATGACCCCTTCAATAGAATCACCGCGCAGAAAGGGGAATCGGGGCCAGCGCCGCTTGCCAAGCCGCTGTTCCACTACCTCAGCGGCGAGGAGTCCTCCATGACCGTTTCCAGGACCGGAAAGGAGGTCATGGAGATCCGGCATCCATTTTCCTTCCAGGGACGGCGCGTCGGACTCATGCGGGTGGGGCTCTCCCTGTCCAAGCTCAAGGAGACGGAACATGCCATGAGCGCCCAGGCTTTCTGGTTCGGCGGCGTGATGATAGCACTGGGAATCTGCGGGATCTTTCTCATCTTCTTCCACCAGTACCGCCAGTATCGGGTGCAAAAGTCCCGGGAAGAGGAGATCCAGCGGGCGGACAAACTCATCTCCATCGGAAAACTCGCCGCAGGGGTGGCCCACGAGATCAGAAACCCGCTGAACGCGATCAGCATGGCAATCCAGCGCCTGCAGCACGAATTCCTTCCCGAAGGCGAAAAGGACCGAAAGGAATTCATGGAATTCAGCACCGTGATCCGGGAGGAGATCGGGCGGGTGGACAAGATCATCACCGACTTCTTGAACTTCGCAAAACAGTACCATACGGAAAAGACCTCCGTCCGCCTCACCAAGCTGATCGATGACCTGGTGCTCTTCTTGGGTGCGGAGGCCGAAAAAAGCAACATCGTCATGGAGACATCATATGACAAGAACGGGGGCGAGGCATGGTGCGATCCCGGTCAGATCAAACAGTGCCTGATGAATATCATCCGGAATGCCATCCAGGCAATGCCCGGCGGGGGGAAGATCACCATCTCCCTGGAACATACCCCCGAGGGGGCGGTCATCCGGGTTGCGGATACCGGTCCCGGGCTCAGCCCCTCCCAGATAGACAAGATCTTTGAATTCTACTATACGAACAAGGAGGGAGGAATCGGGCTCGGGCTTCCCATTGCACAAAAGATCATGGAGGATCATTGCGGGAGGATCGAGGTCGCCTCCGAGGAGGGGCACGGCGCCACATTCATCCTCTATCTGCCCAGCAAATCGCCGAATAAAAAGGAAAGGGGGCGGGATACCTGATGAAAAACCGGGTCGTGGTTGTGGTTGACGATGAACGAAATCAACGGGAAATGCTGGTGGGCTTCCTTGCCAAAAAGGGGTATCAGTCCCTGGGGTGCGAGACCGGCCGCGAGGCCATTGCCATCGTGCAGGAGCACCCCGTGGATGTGGTGCTCACCGATCACCAGATGCCGGAAATGACCGGTCTGGAGCTTCTGAGAAGGATCAGGCAGATCAATCCCGAGATCCTGGTGATCGTCTTCACCGCGTACGGTACCATCGAGATGGCGGTGCAGGCGATGAAGGACGGTGCATACCACTACCTGACGAAACCGGTGGATCTGGATGAGCTCACGGTCATCCTGAAAAAGGGTACCGACTACCTCCAGTTGCGAGAGGAAAACAGGGAACTGAAGAGGATCATTCACGAGCGATTCTCCTTTGACCACATCGTCAGCGCGAGCGGCCAGATGGAGGAGGTGCTGAATCTGGTGACCCGGGTCGCCAGGACGGACACCACCGTGCTCATCCGGGGGGAAAGCGGCACCGGCAAGGAGCTGATCGCCCAGGCCATTCATTTCCACAGCCTGAGGGCGAATCGTCCCCTGATCAAGGTCAATTGCGCGGCCTTGCCCGAAACCCTCCTTGAATCGGAGCTGTTCGGACATGAAAAGGGGTCGTTCACCGGTGCCATCACCATGAGGAGGGGACGGTTCGAAGAGGCGGACGGGGGATCGATCTTCCTCGACGAGATCGGGGACATCTCCCTCAGCACCCAGGCCAAGCTCCTGAGGGTCCTTCAGGAAAAGACCTTTCAGCGCATCGGCTCCAATGCGACCATCGAAACCGATTGCCGGATACTCGCCGCCACGAACAGAAACCTGGAGGAATTGATGAAGGAGGGATCGTTCCGGGAGGATCTCTACTACCGCCTGAATGTCGTCCCCATCATCATCCCGCCCCTGAGGGACCGCAAGGAGGACATCCCGAGACTCATCGAACACTTCCTGAAACGGTTCAGCCTCAAGTGCCACAAGCAGATCAAGGGGATCACCCGCGAGGCCCGGGACATGCTCATCAAGTACGATTACCCGGGGAATATCCGGGAGCTGGAAAACATCATCGAGCGGGCAGTGGTGCTCACCCGGCACGAGGTCATCGATGTGGAAGACCTTCCCATGCAGATGAAGCAGCGCCCGCAGGAGAGCCTGGAAGAACAAACGGGGCTCCTGGGGAGCCATCTGGCGAATTCCGAGCGGTCGATGATACTCAAGGCACTCGAGAACCACCGGTGGGTGCAGACGCGGGCGGCCGAGGAACTCGGCATCAGCGAGCGAGTCCTTCGCTACAAGATGAAAAAACACCACATACGACGAGGCAGGTGAGCAACCGGGATACCGGAGGGGCTCAGGGCTTGCGTTCAGGGGAGGCAAGGCGATCCCTGCCATGGAGGATGCACATCACCGGGTCGGGGGCCAGCGGATGGGGGGCGCGAAACCGGCAGCCCCCGGCACATTCCTCGACCACCGGGCAGCTCCTGCATTCGAGCGTCTCGAGTGGAACATGCCGCAGTCTCCCCCAGCATGCCATAAGGCCTTCCCGGGCGTCCCCCAGGGGCGCATCCGCATAAAATCCGCACTTGACCGCCCTGCCCGTGGGCAACACCGTCATCAGATGGTGTCCGCAGGCAAATCCGTCCGATGACCCGTGGTACCCCCCTCCGTAGGAGTACCTCATGAAGGGAACCGCCTCCTCATAGGGGACGATCAGATTGGTGTTGTGCGCAAGGGAACCTGCCACGCACGGCACGTCGATTCCCCACTCGGTTGCCTCGATCTCCTCGGCAAACCGTCTCATGCGGTCGAATTCCTTCAGGTTTCCCCGGTGGATCATGGTGGCGATGGATACGGGTATCCCCGCCTCCCTGGCCGCATATATCCCCTGCAACGCCTTATCAAAGGAGCCCTTCCCCCGCACCTGCTCATGCCCTGCACGCCAGCCGTCCAGACTGAACTGGATGTTCTCCACCGCAAGCCTGCGGATGTTTTCTGTGGCGATGAGCGTTCCGTTGGTCAAAATCACGCGCCGCACCTTCAGATCGGCTGTCTTTTCGATAAACTCCTCGATGTGAGGATAGCAAAGCGGTTCCCCCCCGGTGATCAAAAGGCGCAGGCCCCCATGCGATGAAAATTCACTGGCAATGCCGAGCGCTGCGGCCAGGGGGAGGACATCCTGCTGCGGCGGCCCCAGATAGCAGTGGAGGCATTTCAGGTTACACCGGCTGGTAAGCTGCAGCTCCAGATAGCGCAGGGAGGGAACCGGGGCCCGATCCATGCACACCGGCGTGTATTCCGGTTGCGACAGGACCTCCAGGAGTCCCTCCTCGAGGCAATATGCCACGAATTCCTCCTCGGCGGCCGCTTTTTCTCTGGCCAGTGTACCGTCACAGGAAACCAGAAATGACTCCGCAGCAGCATCGATCTCATAGAGCTCGTCCCGGTCGAGGTGATAGACAAAGGGACGCTCCAGCCGTTTCAGCGCAGCCCGGGGATGCAGTCGTAAAAAACGCCTGTTATCATCCATCGCCCGAATCCTCGAGATCCGCAGTGGTGATGATTCCCTTCTCCTTGAGAAGGCTCAGCAGGATATAGCCACCGCACGGTTCCGCGCCGGGGGGAGGGACCGGGGATTGAAAATCGCAATCCTCCGCACGAAAGGGGCATGATCGACACACCGTCCGTTCCAGGACCTCGTCGCGGTGTGCCCATAGGTGCGGAGACTTCCCGTTTATTGGAATGGCATCGATCCGGAACACCCCTGCCTGCAGCAGGGATTCGACCACCCGGGCCCCGCGGCACGCCATATCCTCCTTTGCACCCTCACGAAAATAGGTGCAAAAGGGACGGCAGATATATCCCTTGAATCCCTCCTTTCCCATGCATCGTTCTCCGAAAAACAAAAAGGGCCGACAGCGTACACCGCCGACCCTCAGATGGACACAAACAACGTCAGCAGGAATTCTTGCACTTACACAGCCCCTTGGACCTTTTTGTCACCTTTTTGATCGTCATCCTCGCATCCTCCTTTCTTCGCGCAAGGCGAGCAGATTGAATAGGCTGCTATAAAACCCTCTTGTATATAGTTATACCTCAAAAAATCGGCATGTCAATGGGCATGCGTGCCAGTCACCCGTTTCTACTGGAACTTTGAAAAAAAAGGTGCTAATCTACTCCGTATCGGTGGATGTCCGCTACATCACCGTGGGGTGTCTTCCGGGTGCGGGGTGGACCGGCATAAAATTGCTTCGTCATGACGACATCCACGCCATGCCTTCCGGGTGCGGCTTGGATGGCTGGAGGATACGAGAGGGTTAATAACGGTAAGGGCAGGATTCTTGCTCTTTTGGAATGCATACAATTCAAGTGTATGATTTTTATTATTCTCAAGTTGTATTCTTCTAAATTTGGTTTAAGGGGGCGAACCTATGCTCGGCATTGGAAAGAACATCAGGCTTGAAAGGATCATCGATCGAAACACGCACAAGACGGTGATCGTACCCATGGACCATGGGGTCACGATGGGCCCCATAAAGGGCATCGTGGATATGCGGGACATGGTGAACGAAATCTCGGAGGGGGGAGCAAACGCCGTGCTGGGGCATATTGGCCTACCCTTGCATGGTCATCGCAGACATGGCCGCGATATCGGCCTCATACTCCACCTCTCGGGGAGCACGGTGTGGGCGCCGGACCCCAATGCCAAGGTCCTCGTCAACACCGTGGAAATGGCCTTGAAGATCGGCGCCGATGCGGTCTCCGTCCACATCAATATCGGGGCGGAAAGCGAGTCCGACATGCTGAAGGACCTCGGAGAGGTTTCCATCAAGTGTCACGAATGGGGCATGCCCCTCCTGGCCATGATGTATACCAGGGGCGAAAAATTCAGCGACGAGCGGTCAGTGGAAGGAATCAAACACGCAGCCAGGATTGCGGCTGAGTTGGGTGCGGATATCGTCAAGGTGAGTTATCCGGGGACACGGGAAGGGTTTGCCGAGGTGGTGCGCGGATGCCCCATACCGGTGGTGATTGCAGGCGGTGAAAAGGCCGGCAATGACCGGCAGGTATTTCAGATCATCAAGGATTCCATCGACGAAGGGGGGGCCGGGGTTTCGATCGGGAGAAATGCATTCCAGCACGAGAACAAGAGGGCCATGGTCAAGGCCATTTGCAGCCTCGTCCATGAGAACGTCTCGGTGGACGAGGCACTGACAATCCTCAAGACCTGATCTCCCGACAGGAACAGCAGGGCGTACCACCAACCGTTAAAAAAAGGGCCGGAACTCTTCACGAGTGTCCCGGCCCTTTGATTTTACTTGCGTTTTCTTATGACTCCTCGCACCTGCGCACGCGATTAGGCAGCACAATGGGGAGCAGGATACCGATTAATACCAACCGCTATAGCCGCCATAGGGAACGCCATAGCCACCGCCGTAGCCACCATAACCACCGTAACCGCCGTAGCCACCATAACCACCGTAACCGCTGTAGCCACCATAACCACCGTAACCGCTGTAGCCGCCATAGGGAACGCCATAGCCACCGCCGTAGCCACCGTAGCCGCCATAACCGCTATAACCGCCGTAGCCGCCGCCAAAACCGCCGCTAAGCATCCACGCCAGACCCGGCTGTGCTTGATAGTAACTGGTGTTGGGACCAAAAAGGCTTCCCGACATGGAACCCTGGGTGCCCCACCCGTATGTCGGACTAGGGTTTGCACTACCTCCATAGGCGTACGGTCCGTACGATGCAGCACCAAGGCCGCTGTACATCCCGCCATACCCCATCAAAGGTCCGCCTAATCCCATTCCCATGCCCGTGGTGGAATAGCTGACAAAGGCTCCGGTCATGGGGTCGGTGTATTGATAGCGGACTCCTTGTTCTCCGTATCCGACATCCGGTCCGAATTGCCCCATGGTCCACGTTCCGCCCCATGGTGAGGTGCCATATCGCGTTTGATACCATTGTGCCGTTCTCGTCTCACTGTCATCCTCCTCAGCCCGAAGGCACTTGATGGTAAGGAATGCACCAATGAGACATAGAGAAATGAGTAAAACCAGAGCTGTTCTCAACCTAAGACGTAACATAAAAAATCATCCTCCAGACGATGAATAATGTTTAAGCCCTCATAGGTGAATTGATCACGCATGGATTATATCGACGATCTCACCCCCCTTCAAAAGGCGTTCTAAGCTGATTGCCTATTTTCTTGAATATAATGTCTAAATGATCAATCAGGGCTTTGTGAAAAAAATGTACTATGAACGAAAATAAATTATATTCGCAAAAACAAGGATTTTGTTTTCTTACAGTAGACGCACAAACCATGGATTCATTACTGTGAAAAAAATTTCACATTTCCATTCCCCTGCACAGGACAATGAAATACAGGGCAGGGGTATTGCCTTTAGGGATGGAAGGCCGGGAAATTAATGAGGGATAACCAAATCCGGGTCGCAGACAGGGATTCGTGCAAAAAATGCATTCGTTACATCATGTCAGGGTGAACGCCGTGAGTTCCTATCCGGAACAACATGGCAATCCTTGCATCCGATCGGACCGGTCGGCTTATTGCGATTGCGCACCTCACGATGACAAACGAGGCAGGAACGATGAAAGGCGTTCCGTAAAAAAATTACGCCGCTTACTTCCTTACCCTTATGGCACTCTTTACATTTGAGGGGATTATCCCTGATGTCCACCTTCCAGGCATGGTGGCAGGCACGGCAGGGAACCTCATAATCCACATAGTGCCTTTTGTGGGTAAACGGAACCGGTGCAAACTTGTCTGTGCCGTGTTCTTCCGTGTAATTGATGACAATGAAATCCAAACGGGGATCAACCACACAATCCGCCAGAGCCGCCGCATGACCAACAACGATCGCGAACACTGCAAAGGCCGCAGCAAACAGCATGAACCCCTTCTTTGTCATGGGGAAAATCGCCTGTGTCCACGCACAACCATTACCCTGCTGTACATGCCTCCTTCTCGACGCATCACATGAAGACATCCACATGCCAATTGGTTGGATTATATACTGAGGGATAGGCGGAATTCAAATCACCCTCCTCCGCTCCGGCAATCCCAATTCTGAATCTTCAGTCAGTATCCAGGCATGTCTGATCACGATGGTGCACGGTCATAATTGGAGTTATCGCCCCGCTCATCCATGCTGTACATTGAATATGAATACCGATAGTATCAGAGGCCCTGGCAGCACTGAGCCGTCGAGGCATGCATTGCGCATCTAAAACCTGCATACGAGCGATAAAAGGTGGGTGACCTTGTTCGCCTCCTCCCAGCTCATGAAGGCGTAATCCATCCCCAGGGAGAGATTGCCCGAGAACGGCCGAATGTACCCCACCCCTCCGGTAACCGCGCGATAACCGGGCTCGTTCATGTGATATACACCACCCCGGAATGCAAACTCCCCTATGGAGGCGGGAGGGGAGACGATCCATTCGGCGCCGATGCGGACCTGCGGTTGGTCGAAGTATTGACAGGCCGCATCGTATATCTCGATGCTTAAAAGAAAACCATCAGAGGGCCTGAATCCCATTCCGGGCCGGACATTGACGATGTACTCCTGCCCAAGGAGCTCGGGCTTGTTCAGGTCCTGTACGAGGACCCCCGCGGAAAACATCCTGGAACGTCCCCTGTTTCGCTTAGGACCGAATTCGCTGAGAAGTCCGATATCACATCCCCAGGCGGAATCCTCGCTCCGGGTATAGGAGGGAGGAGCAATCGAGTCGACCGTTATCTCCTGTGTTTCCTTCACATAGCGAAGGCTCGCCCCGATGAAGATAAATGACCATGCACGACTCGCACCGACCTGGAGCCACGTTGATTCGTCATCAATTTCCCCCAACTGGACCCCGTGCCCTGAGGTGAGCACCCAGGCCTGTCTGGAGGTGGATTTCCCTATATACTGTGCACCGACACCCCAGCCGCCCCGTGTAAAGGATATCCCTACATAGTCGTCGTAGTTGAATTCCCGCCGGTGATTCACATTATGCATGGTATACATTCCGGAGGATGCCTTGGCAAGCCCTGCAGGATTCCAGTAGGTCGCCTCTGTATCATCCGCAATCCCGGTAAAGGCCCCACCGAGTGACAAGGCACGTGCACCTACGCAGGCAACCACCTGGTGATGGAAACAGGCAAGCAGGATGAAAACGGCAAACAGCGTGAACATCGACTTGATTGCCCGGTGAGACATGGTGATGAATCCCCTCTGCATGTATAGTGTCTGTCAGTACATTGCACGCTCAAAGAAATCAGGTCCGAACATATTCGGATAAGCGTTGCACGAGGACGAGCTTCTACCCTCTAATATCGGCAACCAAACTTTGTTAGGGCGGAGCGCAGCGGACCCATACACCAAACTTGTCAGGGCGGAGTGCAGCCACACACCAAACTTGTCAGGCGAAGCGAAGCGGAGCACTATGCTGCTCTTTCCAACCACGAAAAGCCCCGCGATTTCATCAAACCAACCTCTATCAGGGCGAAGCGAAGCGCAGCCACTAACCGAACTTCGTTAGGGCGCAGCGCAGTGGAGCCACTACGTTGCCCCTAAGGCAACCCAAAAGGTCAACCCTTTCAGGGCAAGGCGAATCGAAGCTTTGATGGCAGGCTACGTACGAAGCAATCCTTCGGCATGGACAAACACTTGACAGATATCAAACCCTTTCGTCGGCAGGAGGCAGGCCCGATCAGATCCCGTCCGGGATAGGGGCCCTGTAGTAGGTGGTTCCTTGATGCTCGATCCTTTCGACCGCACCCTCCACAACCATCTGTTCGACGAGTTTCAGTGCCTCAATGCGAGCAATGCACAGGGCGCTTGCAATATCATCCGAGGTGCAGGGCCTTCTGCGGAGGAGGGTGGTAAGACGTGTACGCACGCTGCGGGAACCCGCGGCAGCCCCTTCTCTGGTGCGTGCGGCTCCCACCGCCTGTGCGTTCTTACCCATGAACGCGGCAATCTCCTCCAGCCGATCCGGTGACACCGCGCGGACACCCTCGACCGAGGGTGGTCTGAATACCGTGTTGACGTGAATCCTGTCCGGATGGATCGAATCCGACGCCTCCTTTATACGGGCAAGCTCGGATTCGTCATCATTGATGCCCTGACATACGAGCACCTCGAGCCAGATCTCCCCGGTGAACTCCTCCCGCAATCGAATCAATCCATGGAGGATTTCCTCTATCCCGATCCCCTCAACAGGACGGTTGATTTGCTGAAAGATGCGGTCGCTCACCGCGTCCAGGGAGGGGACCACCAGATCGAGCGGCCTCAATGCGTCCCTCACCGTCTTGTCGGAAAGGAGCGAGCTGTTGGTCAGGATTCCCAGGGGGCGGTCGGTCATCCCCCTGATCCTCTCAATAATGACCCCTAGATCCGCGTTGAGGGTGGGCTCGCCAGATCCCGCCAGGGTAACGATGTCCACCGCCCCCTTGAGCTGCTGAAGACGCTCTCCGAGTTCGTCACAGAGGACATCCACCGGGGTGTAAGACCGGCGTGTTCGTATATGGCAGGTGGTCGGCCCTAATTCGCAGTAGACACAGTCGAAGGTGCAGGTCTTGTAAGGGACGAGATCCACCCCCAGGGATCTTCCAAGGCGCCGCGATGGAACAGGACCGAAAATGATGGAGGACATGTCTGACTCAAAAACAGCCAAGCTGGCAGTCGGTCAGTTTTATCTTCAACTCATCAAGGAGTTTCCCCATATCCCGTTTGGAATAATGGAACCGATCCGCCAGGGACCAGGCCTTGGCACAGGTTATTTTACCCTCGGGGGCCTGGGTACGGATTTCCTCTATGAGTTCATCCCGTGTGTTCTTTTCTGCTTCCATTCTCTTGACCCTTTCCAAATTCTCCATGATCTGTCCCAATCGCCCGGGACCTGGCCCGGAAAGAAACCGATCGATCTCGTGAGGTGCGCAAAACCTCCGTATATAGTCCGCAATGTCGAAATGCTCCGACCAGCACACCGGCACCCTCCTGCAGGGCTCTCCCCCGTCCACCTTCCTGCAATAACGAAAGGGAACCTCCCCACCCAGGAGCGGGCACCTGGTGATCATATCATCGTAACAGTCCTTATCCATACGTAAAATTATAGGGTTGGAGTCCATGCGGTGTCAAGAAAGGCAACCCCGTGAAGGTCACCAGTGCGATTGATTATCCTACAACTCATTGATATTGAAACAGGGCGTTGAAACGGGTGCGAATTCCATTTGACAAAAGGCATTGAGATCCATTAATGTATAATTATCATGGTGTAATCTATAAAATTATTAGATCCTATGACCTTTTATTTTTATCTTATTGTAATATAACATTTTAATATATAACGTATCTTCACAATGCCAATCCATCGTTTAACTCACACACAACCCTTAGAAGGCAGGAAGCGTATTATGATTACACAGGGCAATAAAGAAAAGGTGTCATTTTGTACCATCTGCGCTATCATACTTGCCATCTTCTTCTTGATGCAACCGTTTCATGCTCAACGAGCAGGTGCCTATTTTTCACCCTACTATCAACCCTGGTGGTCTCCAGCGCCGAATTTCTCCTCAGGTTTTCCCGGTTACTTTTTCCCTGCTTCACCGTATCCGCGCTTTTCACAGATGAATACCAGGTATCCCTTGTATTCCCCCTTCGGGAGGACAGGATCGTCTACCATGAATCCGTACTTCTTCCCGCAACAGGCCCCCTTCTATGCTCCGACGAGTTATTCCCCATTGTCTACCATGTTCAATACCCTGAATTTCACCTTTGCCTATAACGGTAGTTATAACAGCGCAGATCCTCAATGGCGCACCGGAAAAGAGGCGGTACCTTCACCTCCCCCGGCTGCATCCACCCCGGGGACCGGCATCGATACAGGTGAGCTTCGTATAGGGCGGTCAGCAACGCAGGTCGCCGGCATCAATTACTCCCCTCTCATACCCGGATACGTGAGCCGACAGGTGATCGTCATGTTCCAGCCCGGCGCCCCTCCCCAGGACCGCGCCCTCGCCCTGAGCAGGCACATGTGCACCGAAATCCGCACCAGCCTCCATGCAGGGTTCACCCTCGCATCGATTCCCTCCACAGCAAGCGTCATGGATACGGTGCAGTCGCTTGCCATGGAACCGGCGGTGCTCTATGCAGAACCCAATTACTACCGGCACGCCCACCTCGTGCCCAATGATCCCTACTACCGGTATCAATGGCACCTGCCCCACATGTTCACCAACTGGGCATGGGACCTCGCCAGGGGTACGGGGGTGGTGGTGGCGCTCCTCGATTCGGGGGTTTCCTATCGCAATGCGGCCCCCTATGCCCTTGCCCCCGACCTTGCCGGCACCCTCATCACACCGGGATGGGACTTCGTGAACGCCGATGCAACACCGGATGACGACAGCGGTCACGGAACCCACATGTGCGGGTGTATCGCCCAAACCACCAACAACCTGCTGGGCACGGCGGGCGTGGCCTTCTCATCCACCGTATTGGCGGTCAAGGTCATGGACAGTCTGGGTAATGTAACGGTTGCAGATGAGGCCGACGGTATCTACTATGCCGCCAATAACGGCGCCAAGGTCATCAACCTGAGTCTCGGCGGTGTCGGGGTATCCGCGACCGAAGAAGCTGCGGTCGTCTATGCCTTCAACCAGGGTGTCATCCTGTTCGGTTCGTCAGGCAATGCAGGTTCAAGCGTGCCTGAGTACCCCGCGGCCTATACCAACTGCGTCTCCGTCGGGGCGGTGCAGTACGACCGGACCAGGCCGAGCTATTCGAATTACGGTGCCGAGCTTGACCTGGTGGCACCCGGGGGGAATATCACCGTGGATCAAAACCTCGACGGTTACGCAGACGGCATCCTGCAGCAGACCCACGACGGCACAACCCTTTCCACCTTCTTCTACTATTTCATGGAAGGAACCTCCCCTGCATGTGCCCTGGCATCGGGTGTTGCAGCCCTTGTCATCGACAAGGCCACGGTTGTCCTCACGCCCCTCCAGGTGAGAAACATCATGGAGTCCAACACCATCGATCTCGGTGCAATCGGGTGGGACCAGTACTTCGGATGGGGCGAGATCAATGCCTATGCGGCGGTGCTGAATGCGCCTTGATCATCCGTGAACCTTGCCTGAAGGACCTGAAGTGCTGACGGTTTCCTTCCGTCCGGTATAGTTGCATATCCATGTGCGTACTCCTCATCAATCCGTGGATTCACGATTTTGCCGCCTACGATTACTGGCTCAAACCGTACGGCCTTCTCTCCATCGCCGCCCTGCTGAGAGAAAGCAATTTCAGGGTGCAGGTCATCGATTGCCTGGATCGCTATCACCCCCGTATGCGATGGGGAAAAAGGCCGCAGGGAGACAGAGGGTTCGGGCACGGTCAGTACCTCAAACAGCAGATCAAAAAGCCGCTTCAGTTGGCATCGGTGCCTCGCCGCTACGGGCGGTACGGCATCCCGCCTGAAATCTTCATGCAGGAGTTGCAGGACATATCTCATTCCCCTGAGGCCATCCTGATGACCACCGGCATGACCTATTGGTATCCCGGGGTCATGGATGCCATGAAAATCGTGCGCGAGGTCTTCCCGGACGCACCGATCATCATCGGCGGCACGTATGTGACCCTCTGTCCCCTGCATGCGGTCACCTTGGGCGCGGATTACGTGCTCTCCGGCCACGCCGAGCGAAAGGTGCTGGGCCTCCTTCACGACCTCACCGGCACAGAGGTGCCACTTCTCCCGGACAATGACAATCTCGATGCATTGCCCTATCCCGCCTTCGACCTTCTGAGCGAACGGGGGTATGTATGCATTCAAACCTCCCGGGGATGCCCCTTCAGGTGTTCATACTGCGCCTCTCACCTGCTCGACCAGGGGATCAGCAGACAATCACCGCAGCGGGTGGTAAGGGAGATTGAACACTGGGTCAGGGAATACGGCATCAGGAACATCGTGTTTTATGACGATGCCCTCCTGTTTGATCCTGAAGAACACATCATGCCCATACTCGATGGGGTCCTGGAACGGGGGCTGGAGGGCATCTCCCTCCATACCCCCAACGGGCTCCATGCCCGCTTTGTTACCAGGGAACTCGCACAGCTCATGTTCCGGGCGGGATTCAAGACCATCCGTCTCGGCTATGAAACGGCAAATACCGTGCGACAGGACCTCACCGGGGGAAAGGTGAGGGATGAGGAGCTCGAGATGGCGCTCCACCATTTTGCAGAGGCCGGATTTTCAGCCGCCGACCTCGGCGTGTACATACTCACCGGGCTCCCCGGTCAGCATGTCAAGGAAGCGGAGGCGAGCATCCACAGGGTGGCGAGCCTGGGAGGGGTGCCGGTGCTGGCGGAATTCTCTCCGATCCCCGGCACCCCTGTCTGGGAAGAGGCCGTGCACTACTCCAGGTTCGCCCTGGAGCACGACCCCCTGTTCCACAACAACTCGATCTTTCCCTGTGCATGGGAGCACTTTACCTGGCAGGACCATCTCGACACAAAGGGCATTGCAAACACCGTGCGTCGTAGTATCATAGAAGGATCGTATACATCCTCATGCCATTGAGCAGGAGTGGAACAACCGGCGACACATGCCCCGTCGGAGTCGTGGAGCATCATCAACAGCCTGAATCCCCTAAGCGGAGCATGCAATGAACATCGTAAAGCTTTTCGGTATCTTCATAAGTGCCTTCATTGTCGCACTCTCGGGCGCCCTCATGCCGGGCCCCCTATTGACCGTCACCATCACTGAATCAATGAAAAGGGGAAAATGGACCGGATTCTTCCTGATCATCGGACACGCCATACTGGAGCTCGGCCTGATACTCATCATTATCGCAGGCTTCGGTCACCTCTTCACGATCGCCAAGGTGGTGGGGGTCATCAGCATCCTCGGGGGGGGCATACTCCTGTGGATGGGCTGGGACACGTTATCAAAGGCCAGGGGACTCAGCCTCTCCTTTTGTGTGGATAAACCACGGCATTCCTCCTACGGCCCGGTCATCACCGGGATACTGGCAAGTATTTCCAATCCCTATTGGTCCGTCTGGTGGGCAACGATCGGCATCGGGTATGTGGCGGCGAGCCTCATATACGGCTGGATAGGGATATTCACCTTTTTCACCGGCCACATTGCCGCCGACTTTGCATGGTACACCCTGGTATCCTTCGGCGTGTGCGGGGGAAAGCGATTCCTGTCAAACCGGCTCTATCGAGGGATCATGATCGCGTGCGGGGGCATACTGTGCCTGTTCGGCGTCGCCTTCCTCTGGTTCGGATTTCAAAAAATGGGTATTCTGTAACCAAGCTTGCTAGGGCGGAGCGAAGCGGAGCCACTATGGTGCCCCTCGGCAACCCCTAAGGCCAACCTTTATAAGGACGCAGCGGAGCTACACACCAAACTTCGTTAAGGCGGAGCGAAGCGGAGCCACTATGAACCCCTTCCATTCACCCAAAGGCTCGCGACCTCACCAAAGCTTGCCATGCGCAGCGAAAATGCCTGCCTCAATCCCTGTCCTGCATAAAACCGATTTCCCGAGATCCCGCCCCAGGATTCAAAAATTTAGATTATTTCATTGCAAGTGATTATAATATGAGTATGTACGAAAAAATACCAAAGGTTTGTATACGTTTTGCAGCCTCATGCATCGTCTCAGGGATATTCCTGCTCACCGTCTGCCAAGGCTCTGTCCGGGCATCAACCCAGAAGACTCCTCCCGAGGTGGAGCTCGGCAGGAAGGTCTACGCCCAGATACGGCCGCACCTCTCCTTTACCAAGAATCCCCTCATCCGGCATGAGCTCGAAGGGATCGGGAAAAGGATCGTGGGTAATCTTCCAGTCAATCCCTACGAATTCACCTTCTTTCCCATCATCTCCGGCGACGTCAATGCGTTCGCCCTGCCGAACGGCTACATCTTCGTCACCAACAGACTGCTCCAAACCTGCGACACAGCGGATGAACTGGCATTC
>JBLIRN010000012.1:0-75655 GCA_049472315.1 bacterium | reverse complement strand
CCCTTTTTATCACAATATCGGGTTCTTGTTGTTTTTTGTTGAAAAATACCGAAAACCTCATCGACCCATCCCTGACCGAGGGCCGAAGAATCGGGTGGCATAAGGAGTGGGAAAAAACGCCGTCTATCGTTTATTCGATAATCATTATAATCAATATATACAATATATTTTGCGCCTGAATCACTTGACAAATCACTCGAAATTATGCCACATTAATAGAAAGGCACTCCGAAGACCGATTCACGTTACATCATCCCCCCCATTTGTCGTTACAGGTTGTCCCACTTTTGAAACAGTAGCAAGGGAACATGTGGGATCTTCCCGGTCATTGCACAAAGCACACGAGGGAAGACGTGCACATGAAAATAGAGGCCGCACGAAAGGGGGGCATGTATGTTGCCATACGAGATATATTACATCATTTCATTGGGGGCGATTTTTCTCCTGGCATTCATTGCATGGATGGCTGTCCTGAAAAAGGTGAAGAGGGAATTAAGGAATGTGGAGGAAAAGATTCAGCAATTGGAGGAATATAAATCCGAACGGTATGAGAGTCTGGAGGCGCGAATAATCTCGCTTAAGGAGATGGTTTATGCGAGGCTTCATAAGCTGTCCAATGACCTCAATGAGCTATCGAAAAGGAATGACCTTATCATGGAGCGCTATGGTGTGATCGGAGCGGAGCTTGATAAAAAGATCGAGCCGCTTCAAAGTTTATTCGACGTAACCATGTCCAAGGTCGATTCCTCCAATCAGGAAATGAAAAGGGCGGTCGAGAATGGTGAAAATACCATAAAAAGGATGGCGGAAGGGATCAGGATCTTCTCCGATGAAATAAGAAAAATGAAGGAGTTCATCAGGGAACGGACGATTGATTTGGAATTATAGGTTATGGAAGAAATAGTCGCCACCGTTTTATTCGCAAATCTTATAAGTCCTCCGAAGATGGGTGAGAGCCTGACAATCCTTCAATATGAGGAGATGCTGAGGGATTTTCAGAATACCGTGTATGAGGTGATTTCTCATCATCTTGAATTCTTTGGCTATGAGGGGATCGGAGTCGACCATGAGCTGACCATATTGGGGGATGAGATTCGGGTATTTTTTTATTCCGGCCAGGTGCAATTCGATATTCGTAATGCCCTGCTCATGGCAATAAAAATCAAGCTTGCCTGGCTCGTATCCCCGTTCAATCAGAGGATGGCGGAAGAAAAGGGCCATCTGTCGAGTATCGGTGTGGGCATAAATTGTGGTAAGGTCATCAAGGACCTGAGGACATTGCGGGTACGCATGGGGCATATTTATCCGAACATCGAGGGCTACATAATCAGCCAAACCAAGCACATACAATTGGCCTCACACGAGGGTACGGTCTCTCAAATTATGGTGGGGACGAATTTTTACGAGCGATGTCGTCTGAACAGCCGGATAAATATTGCGTTCAGTCCGCAGAAGATCTTGAATGTCAAGGGACTTGACCAGCGAATACCCGCCTATGAGGTGTTTTCCTTTGTCAATTTCGAGATCATTCCCTCGATGCCGCCCCCTTATCAGGAGGGGCTTTTAGAGAAAATCGAATCCATCATGCATAAAAAAGTACCAAGGCCCTGGATTTTTGTCATCCTCTTGCGTTCATACATCTCGACGCTTGCCATGGGCGATGATGAACATCTTTCCGCCAAGGCCGTCGATCTGGCCCAGCAGGCCCTTAAGGTGCTCGATTACAAGGTGGTTATCTATAACATGCTGGGTTGGCTCTATAACAATTGTAAGAGTATCCGCTCCAAGAACATACCTTAATCAACCGCCCTTCTGGTGTTGTATTAGAGCCCCTTCGTATGCGTTATCCAATCCCACGCAGACGAGCCATTGAACAGGCCTCAATCAGGCACAGATGGTTCGTGCAATCTACTGAATGATTGAATGATGTTCCTTCTTGAGGATCCTCGCTCAGGTATTGCTCTGCCGGTTCCCTGCTCAGAAGATGACCGCCGGTGTCAGGGTCAGGTTGAATATCCCTTCATCCAGGATCGGTATATGGGTCCCAAGTACCGTATAGAATCCGCTCATGGTGGTCGGTGAGGTGAAGTAACCGGTCAACGCGCAATCATACCCGGTATACAGGAATCCCTCCAGGGTGATGGTGTTGTTCACGATGACCCCTGCCACCTCGAAGGGGATGCTTGCATACCTGCTCTCTGCAAGCACGGCGGTGCCGACCACTGTGCCCAGCAGGGGGTCCTCCACGAAATTCAGGGTCATGGGACCGGTGTTCCACAGGATGGGGAAGGCAATGTAGGTGCTTTGCCATGTGCCTGTCCATGTTCCTGATTGGGCCGCCGACCTCAAGGCCGCTGCAGGGGTGATGGGAAGGGATGATGCAACGGACAGCGGGGATAATGTGGCGAGGGAAAGGGGATTGAGGATGCCGAGGCCCGGTTGGGAAAAGGCACCGAATGACGTGCCAAATCCGAATGTCGGATTGAGGATGCCCGTTGTCCCCGAGATGAGGGTCTGCAATGGTGACCCCAGGCCGGAGCTGCTGAAACCCAACTGGCCTAAAGGGGATGCAAAGAGGTTGGAGAACGAGGTAATGAGCCCGAGATTCCCGAAACCTGAGGGAAGCAGAGGGACGAGACCGGACGTAGAGAGCGCTGTTTTTATTCCCACTCCTGGCCAAAATACATAGGGATTAAAAAGCCCTCCATACCCGATAGCCGAGTTCGGGGGGGCAATGGTGAAGCCGGAGTATTGTGAATCCACCGGGATCGCCATGAAAAGCATGATGCACAGCAGTATGGCAATGGTATTAAGAGTGTCGAGATGGACATACCGTTTCTTCATCGCTTACCTCCCTATTCTAAGAGTTGGAACTGAATGAAAACGTATTCTATCTCATAAGTGATACGTGAGTGCTTCGTTCCTCATGGCATTTCTCTCATGTACATCCTTCTCTTCCCACGGATGTTAGGTACTCCCGAATGGAGTCGAAGGCTACTGTTAACCCGGCACCTGTTGAATGGAAGGATTCGATAGAAAGGCCAACGATTTTGTGGCTACCTGTCTTCCGGGTCACAATGGATAGTGCATGGGATGGCTATCTGGGAAGTCCATCCCGTGTACTATCGCATAACCTCCTAACATGAAGTGATACAGTGAGTTTTCTGCGATACTTTTTATATTGTGACTGAACAAAAAGGATGAGTTTGAGGGATAACTCTTTGTGACAGCAGCGCCTTTGACCTTTTGTAACGCAAAAGACATACCATTGCGGAATGATTGATATAATTTTATTTAATACAAATAGTTAAAAGAGTATATCTCCATAACTGATGGTGAGGATCATAGGGGGGTTGGCAATTTTTGAGAGCAAAAGTTGATAAACTTGATATTCCCTGTTGCCTGCAGCAGGGTAACCTTTAATGAAACATTTATGTGTCAATATTGATACAAAAAACGGCACCCTTTTGAGGGTGCCGTACAATGTCATGCGGATCAAGCCGTCATGTCATTGGTCAAGGCTACCATGGCCTCCAGGGGAACCTCCAACCGAAGCCGCCAAAGGGGAAGGGACGGGAGAAGACGCCGTAGGCGCTGGTTGTACCAAAACCGTAAGGCATGTAATAGTTTTCCGGATTGATGAAGGTGCGCGCGAAGGGAGTAACGATTGGGATGTTATTAGTTGATGAATATCCGTACCCAAACGGGCTCAATCCGAACAGGGTGGACGAAGCGCTAAAACCGAATTGAGGACTGGGATACATAGAGATATACTGATTTATTCCCAATTGCAGATATTGGGCGGAAGATGGAGACGCAGCAATACATACGATAAGGATGGGTATTATTATGAAAAACACCGGGAAGACGGAAGTGCTGTCGATCCTGCCACCATACATGATACTCAACCTCCTTTCATGGGAAATCCATGTACAATGGAGTAGAAATAATAATTCAAATGCCCTTTTATTTATAATATAAATAATTACCTGCAAAAAGTCCATGGTTAATCAAAAGGTGTGACCTGAGTGCCCGCGGCGGATGAGCGATGCCGTTCGCATCCGGACATGTGCGTTGACAGTTGCGGCCATCCTCCTAAAACTGCGCACCTGATAGCGGTAAAGGGGTGTCGGCATCGGTCCTGCCATGCATGGCAGGCTCTCGCCAGGCGCTCGGTGCTCATCACCATCAGTGATCTCTCCGTGCGGCCTGCAGAGAGACAATGAAATCACATCAGGTGATATGGTGTTTTGAAACAATGCAATCACAGGGTATGCTTGAGTTATCGAATTAAAAATGTTTTAATGCATCCTGATTTATGGTCAGGTAATGGGATATAACGAAAAAGGAGATAGAGGGAATATGAATACGTATCGTTCATCCGATATCGAGATGCGCCACACGGAGCGGCTCAGCATGCTCCGCAGTGTCGCACTGGGGATCGTCTCCGCATCCGACCTGGATACGCTCCTTTCCCTGGTAGTCAAAGAGACAAGGGGCATATTGGGGTACGACAATCTGGCTGTTTTTCTGGTGGAGGGAGAGGGGTTGTCCTTAAAGGCGTATTCTCAGCAACGGGAGGGATTCGAGAACCTCACGATACCACTCGGGCAGGGAATCATCGGCAGATGTGCAGCGGACAAAACGATCATATCGGTTTCCGATGCCTCGTCATGTGATGACTACGCGCATGAAGGATTCACGGGGATACAGTCGGAGATTGCTGCTCCCATCATTGTCGGTGAGCACCTCCTTGGCGTACTGACCATCGGGAGCAGACAGAAGGGCACCTTTTCTGAAGAGGATGAAGGGATGCTCGCCATTCTGAGCGTCCAGTTGGGAGCGGCCATTCGCCACCTGGAGCATATCAGGACACGGATCAATGAAATGGGACTCCTGCGCGAGATCGGACCAAAAATGGCATCCATCTTTAACCGGGATGAGTTGCTGAGCACGGTTATTGACTATACCTGTTCGACCTTGGGATATGATTATGCCGGGATCTACCTGAAGACGGACAACAAATTGGTATTAAGGACCCACTCACTGTCTGACGAATCCCTTTTGGGAAAGGAAATAGGTCTGCGCGACGGATTCATGAACCGACATATCCGGTCCGATGGCGCAACCAACGCAAATAGCCTGTTGCCGCTGGATATCGTCGTAACCTCGGGATTGGAGGGGATCAAATCCGCCATTGCCCTTCCCATTCTCTTTGAGGAGGAGCTTCTCGGTCTCCTCTCCGCAGAAAGTGCCACGAAGTCAGACCTTGGAGAGGATGATATCCGGCTTCTGAATATACTGTGCTCCCATACCGGTGTCGCCCTGCACAACACCAGGGTTATGGATGAGATGAAAAGGCTTGCGGTCACCGATGGACTTACAGGGCTTTATAACTATCGCTATTTTCGTGAACGCCTGGATGAGGAGATCCTGCGTGCCAGAAGGTATGAACGAGATCTTTCCCTTATCCTTATGGACCTGGATAATTTCAAGAGTGTGAATGACCTGTTCGGACATCTTAAGGGTGATGAGGTCCTGGTTATGGCCTCGCAGCTTATCAGAAAGAATATTCGCCGGGTGGACAAACCCTCCATCATGAAGGGCGAGGACGATGATATCACGGTCCGTTATGGTGGAGAGGAATTCATGATCATATTGCCTGAAACGCCACTCGATGGTGCAATGGTGGTTGCACAACGATTGAAGGATCTGTTGAAGGAAAGGATCAACAGAATACTCCCCGTGGGTGAACAGGGGAGGGAATGCCCCATCATAACCGGAAGTTTCGGCGTGGTGACCCTGAAACCCGATGAAACGGCTGATGAATTCATCAGGCGGGTGGACGAGGCCATGTATGAGGCGAAGGACAAGGGCAAGAACACAGTCTGCTCCAAGAAGTAGCGGTTAATCATTTCTTATTATTCGGAGTATGAATTACCTACCAAGGAACACTATCCCCTCGCCGCTTTTTGGAATACCCATCGGTTTTAGTAATCTTTATTAGCAATAGTTGCTAAGGATTCCTGTCAAAGATTTCCCCTTCAATGGGAATAAATGATCTAATCGTCTGTATTTAAAGCCATTAAAAATAGTTCATTCCACTGGCACCACCGTTGCACTATAGGATCGTGGTTATAGACATTGATGAACTCACAGCATGTGGTCACCATCCGGATTCATTTTTGTTTCACGGATGCGAAGTCTCGGAGACGGAGCAAAAACTCCGCACAAGCTGCATTCATTGAGCAGAGGATGGTTATGGAATGCGCATATACCTTATCGACAATGAGCTCATAGTTACGAAGACCCTTCAGGGCTTCCTCAAGGACCTGGGACACGATGTGGTTCCCTTTAACTCGATCGCTGAATTTCTAAACAACCGTATAAAGGTGAACGGCGGCAATGGCGGCATAGATGTCATCATTGTGGACCTGAATATGCCCAAACAGGACGGCATCCGGTTGATCAACGAAATACACCGGAAATGCCCGCATTCGGATATCATCGTTATGTCATGCATTCTTCCTTTTCATGAGGCGATAACCCATAGCGTTTATTCGTACCTTAAAAAACCTATCTATTTCGATGAATTGGAGCTTGTCCTGGCGCGCTTGTCCGAGCGGCACAATGAAAACCACAATGAAAACAATGAAGGCGTTTCGAAATATATGGATTATGTGAATGGGAAAAATGAGTGATGGATATTTCGAAACGGGCAAAGAATCATAGGTATAAACGGTCAAGGAACCATACATACTAACGAGTAGAGAGACATATTTTTAAACGGGTAAGAAGACATAAATTGCAAACGGATAGAGAAACATATCTGTAAGTGGGTAAGAAAACATAAATTGCAAACGGATAGAGAAACATATTTATTTAAAGGAAGGAGGTGAAGGGCGGGGCACTGAATCCGTTATTGATTGAGCACGTGTTTACTGTAAGGAGTGGTGATGCGGTTATTGACGATTCACCCCTTTTTTCGATAATGCCCTCATTAAAGGTGCAGTAAACACCTTTAGAGGGAATCACAATTCGAATCCATTATTTTATTGACCACAATCTTTTTGCGCCATACGTGTGCAATAAGGAGGATGAGCATAATGAAACGAACCACCCTTTGTATGCTCCTTATTTATTTTCTTTTTGCGATTTCGCTCATATTTATGGTTTACATCTGCACCGGAGCAACGGCTGATGTCCTCAATCTCACCTGGCTGGGGCCAACGGCATATAATTTGAATTTTCAACAGGGATTCCGGATTCCCTCCTCCGCCGTTTCCCTTCAAGGGTTGTACAATCACTCTGTAAACAGCGGCAGTGCATGGTTCAACCAGTACCAGTATCCTTCCCTAAGGCAGCCGTGGACCCTGCAGCAGGGCGGTTTCATGGGCAGCATTCCCTATCAGTCGAGCATGTCCTCTTTTGTCCTTCAGCAGGGTGGCACCGGCGGGTATCTCCCGCAGAACGCACTGTCGCTCGCTTCACTCGGCACCAGCAGGACCGGCTATGCCTACACGGCGCACACTATGGGATCATACAGCACCGGCATGTTCATGCTGGGAACCGGCTTGGGAAGCCTCTACAGTCTATATTCTCCGGGTTATTCCACCTACTATCCGTGGGAGGTTAAGACATGTCCCTGTTCCGTAAAGGAGCCCACGAAACCGTGTGAAACCACGGGCTTGATGTTGCTCATCGAGTTTGATGGGACCGAGGGATTGAATAATTTCGCCTTTGAGCTGCAGAAACGGGAGATCCCCTCGCTTCTGATCGTGACGGCGGAATTCGTCGCCGCCAATTGCGAAAATATACGAAGGCTTCAGAAATACGGGGTGGAAATCGGCGGGGTATGCCCTCAGAAGCCGTTCTGGGATGTGCCGTATGAGGAGCAGTATGAGGCGATGAGGGCGACAAAGGAGACGATCGAGGCATGCACGGGAAAGCCCATGCAGGTATTCGGTTCACGGTACTTCGCCTATGACGAGAACACCATCAAGGCGGCTGAGTCCCTCGGGATATCCTATGTGCTGGCCAGGGGAACCACCGGCGCCAAGGCCACGATTTATCAGCCCGAGGAGTACAATGTCAAGATCTTTTCCGTTTCCAATGTCTCATCTCCCTCGTGGGGGACCGGGAGCCTTTGCGACTATAGCTATTGGGCAAGGGAAGGCTCACCCGAGGAATTCGGTGAGCAGCTCTTCGATGCAGCGGCGAATAACAGCAAGATCTCTCCCGTGTCCCATACCTACATAGGTGGATTGAAGGCCGCATGGAATGCGGAGTACCTCAATTTCTTCGATACCGCGGGCGTGACCTGGGTGGACCTTGATGAGTTCGGGTGCGTCGATGTGATCAAACCCTTTGCCCAGATTCCTGACAACCGCGAGGTCCAATATGAAACACCCAAGCCACTCACGCCGCTCGATCAGGAGCCCAATGTCAATAATCCCTGTTCGATCGATGATTTCCCGCCGGCGGCAACAGAGGGCCTGATGCTCCTCATTGAGTATGAGGGCACCGAAGGGCTCACCAATTTTGTGTTCGAGCTGCAGAAGAGGAACATATCCTCCATACTCCTCACCGCCCCATCCTTTGTGAGCGATCACTGCGACACGATTCGAACACTCCTCGACTACGGCATGGAGGTTGTGGCGCTCACCGGCCCCCAGTTGTGGGGCGTGCCCTACGAGGAGCAATTCGCCACCATAAAGGCGGCAAAGGATACCATCGAGGCATGTACCGGCAGACCGCTGCGGATAGTAACCTCACGGTACATGGCCTCCGACGAGAACACATGGAGGGTGGCTGAGGAACTCGGCATTCCCTATGTCCTGGCCCGGGGCACCACAGGCACACGGGCGACCGTGTATCAGCCGGCGGGATACAACGTAAAGGTCATTGCGGTTTCCAACATGGACACGGAGCAGTGGGCGTACGGAAGCCTGTGCGATTACAGTATTTGGGCGCGCGGGGGAACGCCCCAGGATTTCAGTGCTGAGCTGTATGACGCGGCCCTCAGTCACGACAGGATCTGCACGGTCTCCCATACGCGCATAAGCGGATTGAAGGCCGCCTGGTATTCGGTCTACATGGAATTCCTCGATCATTCAGGGGTCAAGTACCTGGGGATGGATGACTTTACCACGGTGGATTTCACGCTTCCCATCGATGAAATTCCGCAGAACCGGAATGTCCCCTATGCAGCGCAGCCCTATCCTGCAGTCCCGCTCGATGAAGAGCCCAATGTGAACAATCCTTGCGCCATCGAGGATTTCCCGCCGGTTTCCGGCTCAGACGGTGATGTAGGCGAGAAGATCGTGGTATTCCACAACGGGACCGGCCCTATGTGCCTGCAATTTTTCGAATTCGCCGACACGATTACGTATCCGGTTGAGGCACACCTGACCAGTGAGTCGGATTTCTGGACGACACTGAATGGGCTGAAGGAGGAATTCGGATCGAGTGAGGGGATGTCCAACAGCTTCGGCTACTTCCCGATAATCTTCATCCAGAACAGGGCCTTTTCCGGATTCAACGATACGATCAAGGAGACGATCCTCGGGATTATATGAGCATGTTCACCAGATGATACCCGTGGTATTCCACGGATACCATGAATTTTTAGATATATACAGTTACTTTTCCTTGAAAAGGGGGTGATGGTCGCATGTCAGGGTTAGGAAACAGGGGAGCAAAAAGGGGATGTGTGCGGGGGTTCGTTTTTCTCTGGTCAGTGGTTTTGCTCTGCGCCCTGATGTTTGCACCTGCACAGATCTATGGCGAGGAGTGCGATATCTGCTCGCAGTATGCTCCCGACCGTACCGGGGCACGGACCGTTCCCTACGGGGCATGGTCGGATCCGGCCTTCCGGACCTCGGGGATATGGCTGGATCAGATCGGCATGCGCTACGGGAACTACAGCACTGCATCGATCTATGGGTACGGGGGCGGATACGGTTTATTCGGTACGAATGCATTTGTAACGGCCCTTAATCATTTTCCCTCGTATTCGTGGAGCATGCCGTACGGCCAGTACAGTTACACGAATCGTACCGGTTCCATTGGCTTTCCCTCTCTTACGCAGTCTTACCTCGGTTTCGGGGGGTATGGATTTGGAGGCGGTTCCGTATGGTGGGGAACGCTGGGATGGCAATTCGGCTTATACACGAGCAAGCCGAAGGATTCGCAAACGAAGCCCACCGAGCCTACGGTGCTGGTCAATATCCAGGTTGATGCCGAGATCAGGCCGGGGGCGGACAATGTCACGGGGGTGGAGAACCTCGTCAATGAGCTGAAAGAACGTGGGATCAATGCAACCGTATTTGTAAGCGGCGCATTCGCCAATCAGAATCAGCTCTTGATCTTCGATATATACCAGGACGGATTCGAGATCGCGCTCCACGGATACAATTCCGGGGAGCAACTGGCGACCATGAGCTACAGCGAGCAGAAGACGCTCCTGCAGAATGCAAAGACCGCGCTGGAGGGGTGTTTCAGTTGCGGCACGTATAAACCGGTGGTTGGATTCCGGCCACAGTATTTCAGTCAGGATGCAAACACCTATCAGGTCCTTGATGAACTCGGACTTACCTATAACTGCGGATTCAAGGTCGGCCAGGATCCTTACGTGGAAGGACACAAGGATGATACATGGCCCTTCCCCATGGAGGGATACGATTTTTGCGTGCTGCCGGTTTCCAGGGGTGAATTCGACGGACAGACCGTTTACCTGTGCGATATTGCCATGGCGAATGTGGACATGATGTCCGCCGAAGAGTGGGGCGGGCTGCTCAGCGATTCCCTGGATCGTGCCATATCACTTGATGAGCCGCTGGTGATTCTCTTCCATAACTGGTATACAGGCTTGAATGAGGCCCCCACCAGCGGTGAAGAGGGGTACTGGAAACCCTTTATGGACTTTTTGACCGAGGCAAAGGCCAAGGGGGCGGCGTTTGTCACGGCAAATAAAATGGTGGAGGATTTCTGCCGATAGGATTGATTACCCTCCATTCCCTTCCTCAACCGAGGGGACGGCATATTCGCCGTCCCCTCTTTGTATGTGTGCGCCCGGCAGGGTGCAACCGCTGGTGCAGACCATTGCGCCGGGAGCATCGGTGGAACCGTTGTCTCCGGTGCAGGGGGAACCACGGATTCATTATTGACAAGATGTGCTAAAAATGTTATTAAATCAATAGAAAAAACAAGCGTAAAAATGAAAACGTGCGCCCGTAGCTCAGTTGGATAGAGCGTCGGACTTCGAATCCGCAGGTCGCAGGTTCAAGTCCTGCCGGGCGTACCATATTAATGAGCGACATGTGGGCCGTTAGCTCAATGGTAGAGCAAGTGACTCTTAATCACTAGGTTGTAGGTTCGAGTCCTACACGGCTCACTTATCTAATTTCCTTGAAGAGGGGCGTGTATTGTTTCAGATCAATTTTCCCCTGTCCGGACGGTAATCATCTGTCATGGGCATTGTCGGATTTAGGGCCGATTGTGTTAAGCCACCTGTGATTCCAATTCTGCCGACACATAGGAAGACAATCCCCTATACTTCCCTTAATATTGCGAGAGTGGCGGAACTGGCAGACGCGCTGGACTTAGGATCCAGTGGTTACACCATGCGGGTTCGAGTCCCGCCTCTCGCACCAACCCAGCCATACGAGGGAGTGTGTGAGTGCATGTATGTAGGAGGCTGTGGGCCGGTTTAATGGCATTTGGAGAATGGAGAAAGGATGAAGGTAGCGGTTACGGATCAACAAGATCAAAAGAAACGGCTGGAATTTGAAATTCCGCAGGATATCATTTCAAAAGAGCTCGATAAGGTCTATCGCCAGTTTAATTCCACGGCAAAGATCAAGGGATTCAGACCGGGCAAGGTGCCCAAGGCGATCCTGAAGCGTTTTTATTGGACGCAGATCGAATCGGAGGTCATACAGAGCCTCGTGCCCACCTATTATCGTGAGGCAATCGTTGAATCGTCCCTGGAGCCTATTGGGGAACCGCAATTCGATGAATTCTTTGTCGAAGAGGGGAAACCTCTCACGGTAGGGGTCACCCTTGAGGTAAAACCGTTCATCGAACCGAAGGATTACACCAAGATAGAGGTCAAATGGGGAAAGCCCCAGGCAACCGATGCGGATGTGGAGGACATGCTTGCCAGGCTCAGGGAGAAGAATGCGAACATTGAGGTGGTTGAGGGTCGGCCAGTGGAGGCAGGGGACATCGTGCTCTTCTCCTATTCCGGCACCGTATCGGGTGTCCCATTGGACAAAAAAAAGGAGGACGGAGAGGTCGAGGCCGATGGAAGGAATGATTTCACCAAGGCCCTCATCGGCATGAGGAAGGGTGACACCAAAAGGATGGAGATGACGCTTCCCGAAAATTTCCCCAATCCTGCATTGCAGGGGAAGGAGGCGATACTGGATGTCACCGTCAAGGAGATCAAAAAAAAGCACCTGCCTGCCCTGGATGATGAGTTTGCCCGTGATTTGGGTGAATACGATGATCTGGAGTCCCTGAAAAAAGAGGTCAGGGAGCAGATTCAGGCAAGCCTCGACCGGCAGGCCGAAAATATCGCCAGGGGTGAGCTTGTGGAGGTCCTGCTTGAAAGAAATCCGTTTGAACCACCCGAGAGCATGGTCGAAACAAGGCTCGATGAGATGATCGCACATATCGAGGACCAATTGCGCATGGGTGGTGGCGCCGGGAATTGGGACAGGGCGAAGGTGCGCGACGAGCTCCGGCCGAAGGCCAAGAAGGATGTTCACCTATCCCTGGTGCAGGAAGGGATTGCACGTAAGGAGGGGCTGAATGTCCCGGAAGGGGAGATCGAACGTCAAATTGAGATCCTGTCCCTGCAGACCAGGCAGGATTTCGAATCGTTGAAGAACAAGGCAAAGATGAACGGGACCTGGGACAGGATCCGTGCCGGTCTTTTGAGGGAGAAGGCAATGGATGTGGTGGTTGAAAACGCCGTCCGAATTGAAATCCCGGAGAGAGCCGATGAAGATAATAGGCAGGGGCAACCCACCCCGTGAAGCAAAGAAAGGTTACAGAGCTATGACACTTGTGCCGATCGTCGTTGAGCAGACCAGCCGGGGAGAGAGGGCGTACGATATCTATTCCCGCCTTTTGAAGGATAGGATCATCTTTGTGGGCACCCCCATTGATGACACCATATCCAATCTGGTCATTGCCCAGTTGTTGTTCTTGGAGGCAGAGGACCCCGAAAAGGATATCCACCTGTATATCAATTCTCCCGGCGGGATCGTGACGTCGGGCCTCGCCATATACGACACCATGCAGTATATCAAGCCTGATGTGTCGACCATCTGCATCGGGCAGGCTGCCAGCATGGGGGCCCTGCTTTTGGCTGCCGGGGCAAAGGGGAAGCGATTTGCCCTCCCCCATGCGAGGATCCTCATTCACCAGCCATTGGGCGGTTTCCAGGGCCAGGCCACCGATGTGGATATTCAGGCCCGTGAGATCCTGAGGTTGAGGGAAAAGCTCAATGAACTCCTGGTACGCCATACAGGCCAGCCTCTGGAAAAGATCCGGCAGGACACCGAACGAGATTATTTTATGAGCCCTGAGCAGGCCAAGGAGTACGGGCTTGTTGACGAGGTCATCGTCAGCAAGGACTCCAGGTTTGTTGAGCCCAAAAAATAGGCAGAGGGCATTACGCACGGTAAGGAGTTAAAACGATGTCAAAGGAATCAAAGGAAAAAGACGGACAGAGCCGACTGAAGTGCTCCTTTTGCGGGAAATCGGAAAAGGATGTGCGTCGCATGGTCGCCGGTCCGAAGGTCTACATCTGTGACGAATGCATCGATATGTGCAACGAGCTGATGGCCGACGACATAAACGATGAAGGAATAGAGGAATTCCGGAAGCTCCCCAAGCCATCCGAACTGAAGGAATTACTGGATGAATACGTTATCGGGCAGGAACGGGCAAAGAGGGCGCTCTCGGTGGCCGTATACAACCATTATAAGCGGGTGGAGTCGAACATCGACGTACAGGATGTGGAGCTCCAAAAGAGCAACATCCTTCTGGTCGGACCGACCGGGAGCGGGAAGACGCTCCTTGCCCAGACCCTTGCCAGGATACTGGATGTGCCTTTCACCATCGTGGATGCCACCACGCTCACCGAGGCGGGGTATGTGGGCGAGGATGTGGAGAACATTATATTGAAACTTCTCCAATCTGCCGATTATAAAGTAGAGCAGGCTGAAAAGGGGATTGTGTACATTGACGAGATCGACAAGATCAGCCGCAAGTCGGAGAGTCCCTCCATCACGCGTGATGTTTCCGGAGAAGGTGTACAACAGGCCCTGCTCAAGATCATCGAGGGGACCATTGCCAGCGTACCGCCTCAGGGCGGGAGAAAGCATCCCCATCAGGAATACATCCAGGTGGACACCACGGATATCCTCTTCATATGCGGCGGCGCCTTTATTGGTCTGGAGGATATCATCAAACGGAGGTTGGGTAAAAAGGTGGTCGGTTTTCTGGCCGAAGGCAAGAAGGATATCGGCAATGTCAAGGAGAATCCCCTGACTCATGTGGAGCACACGGATCTCATCAAGTATGGCCTCATCCCCGAATTTGTGGGAAGGCTCCCGGTGGTAAGCGTGCTGGATGACCTGGATGAACCGGTCCTGATCAAGATCCTGAGGGACCCTAAAAACGCCCTGGTAAAGCAGTATCAGAAGATATTCGAATTTGAAAATGTACATCTTCGTTTTACCGACAATGCCCTGCGCGCCATTGCACGGAAGGCCATCAAGAAGGGGACGGGCGCCAGGGGGCTCAGGGCGATTCTGGAAGACGTGATGCTCGACCTTATGTATGACCTTCCTTCTCAGACGAGCATAAAGGAGGTCGTCATAACGGAGGAGTTCATCGAGAAACAGGAAACACCCGTGTTGTTGTATGAGAAAGTGGGATAATGACTGAAGACAAGGGGTATATGACCGGAAAATGGACATGTTTTTTAAGGAAAGAGCCAAAGTGAACGATTCGGAAAATATTCTTATCCTCTCCCTCCTGCCGCTCAGGGACGTGGTCGTTTTTCCCAATATGATCATCCCCCTGTTCGTGGGACGCAAGAAATCAATAATGGCCATCGAAAAGGCCATAAACAGCAACAACAGCCGGATATTTCTGGCAACCCAGCAGGATGCGAAGGTGGATGATCCCGCTGAGAAGGATATCTTCTCCATAGGGATCATCGCCGAAATCCTCCAGGTACTGAAGCTGCCTGACGGCACCATCAAGGTGCTGGTGGAGGGGACCTCGCGGGGCAAGATCATCGAGTTCATCGGTGCGGAGGAATATTTCGAGGTCTGCTGCAGGGATGTTTGCGTCGATGCGGACAAGACCCCCGAGATCGAGGCGCTGATGCGGACCGTTCTGTCCCGGTTCGATACCTACTGCAAGCTGAACCTCAAGTCGCCTGCGGACATGTTTGAAAAGGTCAACGGGATCGAAGAGCCGGGCAGGCTTGCGGATTTCATTGCATCGAACATGTCGCTCAAGCTCAATGACAAGCAGGTGATATTGGAGGCTGTTCACCCTGAGGAACGGTTGGGCAGGCTTGCGGAGATCCTGAATGCGGAGATTGAGATCCTCCAGATCGAACGGCGGATTCGGGGCCGGGTCAAAAAACAGATGGAGAAAAGCCAGCGGGAGTACTATCTCAACGAGCAGATGAAGGCCATTCAGAAGGAACTGGGCACCCTGGACAACCGACGGGGTGAGATCAAGGAGTTGGAAGACAAGATCAAAGAGGTCAAGATGCCCGCTGAGGTGGAAGAAAAGTCATTGAAGGAACTGAAGAGGATGGAATTGATGCCCCCCATGTCCGCCGAGGCCACGGTGGTGAGAAATTATATCGACTGGCTGGTCTCTCTGCCCTGGAGCAAGAGGACACGGGACAAGTTGAACCTCGATGAGGCGGAGCGGATCCTTGATGATGAACACTACGGGTTGAAGAAGGCCAAGGAGCGGATCCTGGAGTACCTGGCGGTGCGCAGGCTGGTAAAAAAGATGAAGGGGCCTATCCTCTGTTTCGTGGGGCCGCCCGGGTGCGGCAAAACCTCCCTTGCTCGATCCATCGCCCATGCCATGGGACGAAACTTTGTCCGGCTCTCCTTGGGAGGGGTCAGGGACGAGGCGGAGATCAGGGGACACCGGCGGACATACATCGGCGCACTTCCCGGCCGTATCATCCAGTCCATGAAGAGGGCCAAATCCAAGAATCCGATCCTCATCCTGGATGAGGTTGACAAGATGAGCACCGATTTTCGTGGGGATCCATCCGCTGCGCTTCTGGAGGTCCTGGATCCGGAGCAGAACAACACCTTCAGTGACCATTTCCTGGAGGTGGACTATGATCTCTCGGAGGTGATGTTCATTACCACCGCCAACGTGATGCACCGCATTCCCCAGCCCCTCCAGGATCGTATGGAGATCATCACCCTGCCCGGATATACCGACTACGAAAAGGTGAAGATCGCCGAGCAGTTTCTCGTGCCCAAACAGCTCAAGGCACACGGCCTGAAATCTGAAAACATCGAATTCTCCGAAAATTCACTGAAGGGCATCATCCATCGCTATACCAGGGAGGCAGGGGTCAGGAATCTCGAACGGGAGATCGCCTCGGTGTGCCGGAAGGTGGCCCGAAGGGTGGTGAAGGAGGGAAAAAAATCGAAGGTCGTTGTAACCTCCCAGAATCTCGGCAAGTATCTCGGGTTGCCCAAATACAGGGAGAGGCGGGCGGAGCGCAAGAACGAGGTAGGGATCGCGACCGGGCTTGCCTGGACCGAGGCGGGAGGGGATATCCTGCTGGTCGAGGCAACGATCATGGATGGGAAATCCAAACTGACCCTGACCGGCCAGTTGGGTGACGTCATGCAGGAGTCCGCCCAGGCCGCATTGAGCTTTGTGCGAAGCCGCGGCAAGATCCTGGGCATCCCAAAGAATTTCTTCCTGAACAAGGAGATCCATGTGCACGTTCCTGAGGGTGCCATTCCCAAGGATGGCCCCTCTGCAGGAATCACCATTGCCATGGCCGTTGCATCCCTGGTAACCGGCAAGCCGGTGAAGGGGGATGTGGCCATGACCGGTGAGATCACCCTCAGAGGTAAGGTACTCCCCATCGGCGGGGTGAAGGAGAAGGTCCTCGCCGCGCATCGGGCGGGCTTGAGCACGGTTATTGTGCCCAAGGAAAACGACAAGGACCTCAAGGAGATCCCTAAGCCGATACTTAAGAGCATCCATTTTGTGCTCGCCGAACATATGGAAGATGTGATGAAAGAGGCATTGATCGGATATGATGAGATTGCCGCGGAGCACGCGGACAATTGCTCAAGTAACGAGGTGGAGGACGCCCCGGCGGAAATCGAGCAGCTCGTTGCCCATTAATGATGCCGACCATGTGCCTCATCCAGTGACCGTTCCACCCCTATCGTTTACGTAGGTTCAACACACAATAAGGCAGCGGAATGTCCAGCCCAATCGTCGCAATCGTCGGCAGGCCCAATGTGGGCAAGTCCACCCTTTTCAACCGCCTCATCGGTCAGAGGAAGGCAATCGTGGATGATCTGCCGGGTGTGACCAGGGACCGCAACTACGGCACCTGTGCATGGGGGGAAAGGCGGTTCGTACTGGTCGATACGGGTGGGCTTGACCCGGACCTGGAGGGCTCGAAGGGACCGAATGTCCACGAACAGGCCGTTGCCGCCATCCAAGAGGCCGATCTCATCATTTTCATGATGGACGCAAAGGAGGGATTGCTCCCCTCAGACAAGGATATCCATCTTATGCTCACCAAGGGCGGCAAACCCTTTGTGCATGTGGTCAATAAGGTGGACAATGATCGGCTGGCTGCCACGCTCCCTGATTTCTTCGGCCTTGGCGTGGATACCGTCCTTCCGATCTCTGCCGCCCACGGGATAGGGATCGACGACCTCATGGATCGGGTGGCGGCGCTTTTACCTCCTGGAATGGCCCCCGTCGAGGACACGGATCGGATACGACTCGCCATCATCGGCCGGCCCAACGTGGGGAAATCCTCGCTTCTCAACAAGATCCTGCGCACGGAGAGGTCCCTGGTGAGCGAGGAACCGGGGACCACCCGCGACTGCATCGATACCCTGTTCACTTACAACCGCCGCTCCTATTGCATCATCGACACCGCGGGAATACGCCGCCCCAAAAAGGTCAAGAAGGGGCTTGAACGTCTTACGGTCCTGAAGACCTTCCGGAATATAGAGGATTGCAATGTGGCCCTCTTTCTGATCGATGCGGTTCAGGGGATAACCGAACAGGATGTGCGCATCGCCGGGTTTGCCCATGATGCGGGCAAGGCCATCGTGATCGTGGTCAACAAATGGGATGCGGTGACCAAGGATGAAAAGAGCATGAAAAAAAACGAGGAGGAATTTCGCTTCCGGTTGAAATACCTTGGTGACGCCCCCATGGTCTTCGTCTCCGCCCTGACCGGGCAAAGGGTATACAAGATCTTTCCCCTGGTCGAACAGGTCATGGACCAGTACAGCACCCGGGTTTCCACGGGAATCCTCAACCGGATCGTGGAGGCCTCGATTGCCAAGTTCCCGCCACCCGCATACAAAGGCAGAAGGATTCGATTCTACTTCCAGACCCAGGTAGGCATCCAACCCCCCACATTTGTCTTTTTCGTCAATGACCCAAAGGGAATCCACTTCTCATATCAGCGCTATCTGCAGAATCAACTGCGCACCGAACTGGGGCTTCCCTATACCCCCCTGCGCCTCGTGTTCAGGTCGAAGAAGGAACAGCAGTGAGCCGGACCTTCCGGTTGACCATCCGTTACGATGGTACAGGGTACGCCGGCTGGCAGGTGCAACCGGGCAGACAAACGATACAAGGGGTGATCGAGGAGGGGCTCGAAACCATCCTCCATGAACCATGCAGGCTCACCGGGGCGGGACGGACGGATGCGGGGGTGCATGCGCTTGGTCAGGTGGCCCACTTCACAACCTGTGCAACCATACCGGCGAAAAGCCTGAAGCGGGCACTCAACAGCATCCTGCCGAGGGACATCGCGATTGCGGAGGCGTCGGTGGTTCATCCGGGATTTCATGCACGCAGGGATGCGGTTGCCAAGCGATACCGCTACCGCATCTTCAGGGATTCCACCAGGGATCCCTTTCTCTGGCCGTACACCTGGTTCATCCCCCACCCGCTGGACATAGAGGCAATCAGGAGATGTTTGCCCATCCTTCGCGGGGAGCACGATTTTTCCGCGTTCAGCGTCGCCAAAAGGGATGGCAGGAGCGGGATCAGGAGACTCATGAACATTGCCATGGTTGATAAGGGGGGGGATCTGGTGATCGAGTTTCTTGGAAACGGCTTTCTGCGCAAACAGGTCCGACGCATGGTGGGAACCCTCATCGAGGTGGGGAGGGGGCGTTTCACCCCTGATCACGTGCAATCCATGCTTGACTCCTTGGACCCCGCCGAGGCGGGTGTTACCGCACCCCCTCAGGGACTCTTCCTGGTCAAGGTCTACTATCCGGCACGTGCCTGGAGGCCTATCGATCCCGCGGAATCATCTGCGGACCCTTGCTGATATCCGTACCGCATCCTGGCCGGTGTGTCCAAGTAATCATCCCGATTGTCCGATAGAAATATAGGTGCAGGCAGGATCTATATAGGCCAGGGTGATTCTTACCCTCATCTCGGAGAGTGCCAACCATAACGAAGGGAGAGGCTTTATGGCCGGAGCGCCCCGCAATACGCTCTCTATCGGCAACGTGGTATGTTTGCGATTGGAAGAGCTTCATCCAAAAGGTCGCATGGAGATCCCCCGTGGAGATGTGACCCGGATAAAGGACGACGGCATCTATATCCATATCCCGGTTATCGAAAGCAAGTACCTGGAGGGAAGAAGGGTGGAGATCCTCTGGGAGAAGGGGGCCTCGCTTTACTGTCTCAGCACGACAATACGCAAATGTCTTCAGCAGCAGGATACCCTGCTGGTGGTGAGCCCGAGCAAACAACTCCGTTCCATCAATAAACGACGGTATTTCCGCCTGGAGCGTCCCATTCACATCGAATTCAAACCCAAGGAATATCGGGGACTCTTCATAAGCGCCGAGGGTAAAGACTTGAGCGGGGGTGGTGTGCGCTTCCTCACCGAGTATCCCCTTACCCAGGAGCAGGTGCTCGATATGCTCATTGAGGTGCCGATCTTCCCCTATCTTGACATCTCAGTCAGCGGCAAGGTGGTTCGTCTGGAGCGGCTGAAGGGGAAGGAGGGGATTCAGGTGGGGGTCGATTTTACCGATATTGAGCCCATGGGAAGGAAACGGCTGTTGAAATACATCCTGGATGAAAAGAAGCCTTTGAAGAAGAGGAAGGATGAGGCGATGGACGTCAGGTACTGGTTTTCCTTGAGCTGAGGTCAGAGGGCGAACTTCTCGATCTTGCTTCTCAAGGTGTTGCGACTGATTCCCAGGATCTTGGATGCCTTGACCTGATTTCCGTTGACCCGCTGGAGGGTCAACTTCAGGAGTGCCTTTTCCATGCCGTCCGTGAGCTGTGCCGCCCAGTTTTCCTCATTGGATTTTGCCATCTTGTCCATGATCGGCGAAATGATCTCTTCGAACATGGTGGCGAAATCCTCCACATCGGTCCCAGCAGTCGATATCCGTTGCTTCGTTGAGTGGTCCATGTCACCGATGGGCAGGTGCTCGGGAAGTATGACATCCCCCTTGCACAGAACAATGGCCGATTGAATCACGTTTTCAAGCTCACGGATATTCCCGGGCCAGTGATACTGACTTAGGATCATCATTGCCTGGTGTGCAATGCCGTTGACCGGCTTTTTTAATTTGTGCCGGTATTTCAGCAGGAAATAGTCCGCAAGGAGCGGGATGTCCTCGGGCCGCTCCCGCAGGGAAGGAAGGTACAGGGATATGACCTTGAGGCGATAGAAGAGATCCACCCTGAAGGTGCCTTCCTTGACTGCCTGAACGAGACTCTTGTTGGTGGCCGCGATGACCCTGACATCCACCTTGATGCTCTCCTGGCCGCCGACCCGTTCGAAGACCTGGTCCTGCAGCACGCGGAGGACCTTGCTTTGTGCCGAGAGGGACATATCTCCGATCTCGTCCAAGAATACGGTCCCCCCATGACACTGCTCGAATTTGCCTATCTTTTTATTCAGCGCACCGGTGAATGATCCCTTTTCATGCCCGAAGAGCTCGCTCTCCAGAAGCTGTTCGGGGATGGCGGCGCAATTGACCGCCAGGAACGGTTTGCTTTTTCGAAGGCTGTGATGATAGATGGCCCGTGCAATCAATTCCTTGCCGGTGCCGCTTTCCCCCTGGATGAGCACCGGGGCGTCGCTTTGAGCCACCTGTCCGATCATCTTGTATATCTCCAGCATCTCGCGGCTGTTTCCGATGATGGTATCCGTGTCGTAGATATCGTCAGACATGACCGCCGGATTGATGGTGATGGCCTTGTTTACCGACTGTGACGTCAGGGCGGTCTTGATGATATCCAGTATCTTGGGAATGTCGAAGGGCTGGGTTATATAGTCATAGGCACCCAGTTTCATGGTCTCAATCGCTGCATTGGTTGAAACCTGATCGGCAACAATCATGACCGGAAGCTGGGGTGTTTTCCCCTTTACCAGTTTGAGGATATCAACGCCGCTTTTTTCAGGAAGCGAGGTATCCAGGATGAGCAGGTCAGGTGAGGACTCGGTGTAGAGATGAAAGACCTCGGAGCCCGATTTTGAGGTTAAGACCTCATACCCCTGTGACTCGAGTGCGGAGGCGAGATTGCTGAGTGCGTCTATGGTGTTATTTCCGATTATGATTCGCTTTTTAGCCATCCCTGAACCTTTTCATATCAGTGGCATTAACGCATGCCTTGCTTCGGAATTTGCGCAGAAACTGTTCAAAAATTTCCAGTCTATCCTGTAAGGTCATACACTTTTTGCTTCTATTTATATATCGGTAAAGTGTTCGGTAATTGTTCAGTATTTTGCTTCCTTTGGATAATGTAATTGCTCAATATCATATACCTTGCTCCGCCTGACGGAGGTTGGTTGTGTGATGCACTTCCCGAAGCGGGCTCTACAGGTAACTGGGAGGGTAACATAGTGCTTCGCTTCGCCCCAACAAAGTTTGGGTGCTCGGGCTTCCCGAATCGGGCCTTACAGGTGACCATGAGGGCAGCAAAGTGGCTGCGCTGCGCTTCGCCCTAACAAAGTTTGGTTTGTGGCTGCGCTGCGCTATGTCTGACAAAGGTTGGTTGGTTTAGTCGGAGCCCAGTGGGTAAGCCGAAAGGGCAGCATAGTGCTTCGCCTGACAAAGGTTGCTTGGTTTAGTCGCTGGCACTTTGGGTAAACCGGGAGGGCAGCATAGGGCTGCGCTGCGCTTCGCCCTAACAAAGTTTGGTTTGAGCGCCCCCTGGGTGTGTGTCGTTATTCAAAAAATGATCAAATCGTGCCTTGTATATGATCAGCAAACAGTGAGCAAATTGTTGATGGCGTTTAATTATTTGATTTTAATGATGATATTGCCATGGCATTTTTGGTATGCCATTTGCATAAGGTGGTATGCGTTGACCGTTGGATGGGTAGTCAGATTCAGTAACCACTGGTCGGGACTATGGGGGGGACAACGGTCTTCCCGTCTCAGACATAATGGGGGGATATCATGAAGCGAGCAACACTCGAACGACCGGCACGAATTTCGAAAGACAACAGGGAACTGGTGAAGCTGTTCGAAGAGAGCCTCAGCAAGAAATTGGACGAGATATTCAAAAAGGAGTCCCCTAACCTCTATACCAACCTCAGCAAGGGGCTCCAACAGGCCATCTGCCATCTCAGTCCCGAGGATGCTGCCCGCTCCCGCAACAAGTTTAATAACTGATCCCTATTCTCCTCCTGCATTCCTCAATCGTTCTTCCAAGAGGGAATAGCGTTTTTCTCTCTTTATATTCCGAATCGCCATGAAGAGGGCCTTTTTGGTCCCCACCATGATCATCAGCCTTTTCGCCCTGGTGATGGCGGTATAGATGAGATTTCTTTGAAGCAGGGGATAGTGCTGGGTGCTCACCGGTACGATGATCGCCGGATATTCACTCCCCTGGGACTTATGCACGGTTATGGCATAGGCCAGGATCAGTTCATCGAGATCACTGGGATCATACATCACCGATCGACCGTCGAAATCGACCGCCATCTCGAGCATATCCTCGTCAAGGTGGATTATCCTGCCGATATCGCCGTTGAAGACCTCCTTGTCATAGTTGTTCTTGATCTGCATGACCTTGTCGTGAAGCCTGAATATCCTCCCACCCTTGTGCATTCCGGGACTTTTGGGGTTGAGGTGCTCCTGGAGCCGGGTGTTGAGATTGGCGGCGCCCACGATTCCCCTGTTCATGGGGGTGATCACCTGGATATCCTGGTAGGGATCGAATTTGAACCGGTTTGGTATATGCACCTTATACAGCTCAATGATGGTGGTGAGTATCCTTTCAGGTTCCTCTTCAACAACGAGGTAAAAGTCGGCATGCTCCCCCTTCTTTGGTATGACGGGAAATGCCCCCTGGAGGATCCGATGGGCATTCGATACAATCAGACTCTCCTGTGCCTGTCTGAAGATCTTTTCCAGTTTCACCACCTGGACATATCCTGAGGCGCAGATATCCCCGAGCACATTTCCCGCTCCCACCGAAGGGAGCTGATTCGAATCCCCGATGAGGATCAAGCAGGCATGGGCAGGGATGGCCTTGAGCAGGTGATACATGAGTATGGTATCCACCATGGACACCTCGTCCAGTATGACATAGTCGGCAGTAAGGGGATTGTGTTCATCCCTGACGAAGGTGCGCCTTTGAGGGCTGAACTCCAGAAGCCGATGGATGGTCTTTGCCTCGCGGCCTGTGGCCTCGTGCATCCTTTTTGCCGCCCTTCCTGTGGGAGCGGCGAGGAGGGTCTTGGTATTGATCTCGGACAGAATGGCCAGTAACGCCTTGATAATGGTGGTTTTCCCTGTTCCGGGTCCGCCGGTTATGACCAGCACCTTCTGCTCGAGCGCCTGTGCAATCGCCTCCCGCTGGATCGGGTCCAGGGTGATCCCCAGTTCCCGTTCCGCCCAGGGAATGGCCCGTTTGGAGTCGATGCGGTCCATGTGGCGAGGTTGTTTCTTGAGCCGTGCGAGCAGCCGGGTGATCCCCGTCTCTGCCGTATGGAAGGAGGCAAGGTACACCCCTTGTTCCTGACCCGGTTCCTCCACCACGATGTATTTTTTGGCGGCCAGATCACGGATGGCGTCATTGATCAGTGCGCCGTCCACCTCGAGTGCCTTGGTGCATTCCTCCACCAGAACGGCGAGGGGAAGGAAACAGTGCCCCTTGTCTGCCATCTGGTTCAGGATAAACAGGATGCCCGCCTGGGCCCTCATTGGTGAATCGGAGGGTATGCCGATCTTTGCGGCGATCTTGTCGGCGGTCTTGAATCCTATGCCGAAGATGTCCACGGCGAGACGATAGGGGTTTTCCCTGACCACCGCGATTGACTTCTGGCCGTACTGCTTGAAGATCTTCACGGCAAGCGCCGCGCTGACATCGTGGCCCTGAAGGAAGAGCATGATCTGTTTTATCTCCTTCTGGGCCTTCCACGCACTGGTGATCATGGCCACCCGTTTGGGGCCGATCCCTTCAACCTGAGAGAGCATTGCAGGGGATGATTCGATCACCTCCAGCGTATCCACCCCGAACATCTCGACCAGCCTCCGTGCCATGACCGGTCCGATCCCTTTGATCATGCCGGATGCAAGGTATTTTTCCATCCCCTTCACGCTGGATGGTACCAGACAGGTGAAGCGCTCGACGCGGAACTGCGGGCCGAATCGTTTATGGTTACACCAGCATCCCGTGAGTTTGAGGATTTCGCCCGGCTGAACCCCTGCAAGATTACCGGTTATGGTGATCTCCCCCGGTTGCCCTGCAGGCCTGAACCGGGCAACCGTGAAGCTGTCCTCATCGCTCTGGTAGACGACCCTCTCCATTTCTCCCTGCAGGCAGAGGAGATCGGATGAGGTGCCCGTTTGTTCCCGGATGTCCATGATGCCTTATTGATAGCACAAAACGCACCGTGTCTCAAACCATACCATCGGTGGCACCCGCAGTCTGCACAAGGCATATGTATGACCGGATGGTTTTCATGAATAAAATACGGAAAAATGTCGAAAAATAGACAGGGTATCCCATGATCACCTCTTGCCTGCAAAGGGAAAAGATATGGCCAAGATTCTTATTATCGAGGATATGTTTGAGATACGAATGATGATACGGTCCTTTCTCGAAAGAAAGGGGCATGCGGTCACCGATGCCCAGAATGGGGACGAGGCACTCGAGAGACTGAGTAGCGACAACCCGGAGGTCATCATCACGGATCTCCTGATGCCGGGAAAGGACGGATTGGGTACCATCAAGGAGCTTCGCAATAAGGGATTGAAGACCCCTATTATCATCGTGACCGGCTATGAGGAACCCATCTCCCAGGAAGACGCCAAGCAATACGGGATCACAAAGATCCTGATGAAACCATTTTCAAGCGACGAATTGGTCAAGGCAGTCGAGCATTCCCTCGGCATGCGGGAAACCGTTTGCCAGTGCCTTCATTGATCAACCGGTGTTTTTTCTCCTATGATCCTCCTCGGCCTGATTTCTTGTTGAGTGTCACAAATGAAGAAAGTACCATGGAAGAACAAAACAAAGAAATGAAATTTGAAATTCTTGCACTCGATACAAAGGGAGCATGTGTTATCAAGACTGACCAAAATTTATTGCACTCTCTTTTGGGCAATGGCATAATTTGGAAAAAACCTATTATTAATGAAGGTAATCGTTCTATCATTGATGGTGATTTGAAAGTAACGGTACGAATGGTTTCAAAGGGCGAAAGTAATGAGCCCTCATATGACAATGCTTTTGATGTATCCGTATCAGGCCATATCGAGCGTTTAGAGTCTTTTCGTCTACCGTTATTAGAATATATGAAAAATCAGCATTTTGAACCTTTATATATACTCAAAGATGAAGTTTCAGAATGTATTGCGTGCAAAATCTACCCTTTTCTTTACAGAGTTGAAAATGCTCTTAGAGGATACCTAATCAAATTCATGTCAACGCGTCTTGGTCCTAAATGGTGGGAGTTGACTGCCACGGGTGAATGGAGCATGAAGGTACAGCAGAGAAAAAATAATGAAACCGTTTTTTCTAAGCATGTCGAAAATAGTGCTTACTTAATTGATTTTGGTGATTTAGGGAAAATCATTTACGCTCAATCGTCAGGTTTCACAAGCCTGGACCATATCATCAAAAAAATTAGTGAATGTGAAGAGACGCGTGAAGCTATTGCTGATCTCAAGTCACAAGTCAAGAGTAATTACCATAAATTCTTCAAGGAATCTTTTAAAGATAAAGGGTTTCAAGCAAAATGGGAGGATTTAGAAAAAATAAGGCACAAGGTAGCTCATAACAATCTTTTTACATCAGATGATCTCAATAAGGGTAAAGATTTAGCGGAGGAATTAATTACTATAATAAATGATGCATCTGAATCAATAGAGATAGTTGATATACCTCAAGAAGAGAAGGAGGCAATGCGACATAGCTTCATAGAAAAGGGTTATATGTTTGATGTCGTGAATGAGGATACCTTCCTAAGCGAGCTTCATAATCAAGAATATTATTTTAATAATAAGGGTGGGTTTGTTGGTCTATCCCACTTCGTTAAGTCAGTTCTCGGATCAAATGGTTATGATTATTCTGCATCTTATGACATGGCAAACCTATTGGAATTGCAAGGAAAAGTTGAGATCTATCGGGTCGAAGACCCTTATGAAGGCTACCCTGTAACTGCAATTAGAACAATCCAAACACCCAATAAGACTAATGCCGCCGACGCAAAAAGCTGAGCGGCTGATTAGCACGATGTATTGCCGGAAGGGGAATGCCCTTCCATTCCGGCTCCCACTCTGACAGCCTGTAGCGCTCATCCGCAGACCTCCTTCCTCCCAAATTGTCTTAATAAATTGAGATATCAATCTTTGACGAATCATCGCGATTTTACTATACTGACGACGTAATATGGTATTATCCGCCCGTATGGGGATTGATATGCGGCGGATCTCTCAGGGATTCGCGATGGATGAACTGCAATGAAGAATACCATGGCCATTACCATGGGAGATCCCTTCGGCATAGGCCCTGAGGTGATTGTCAAGGCCATTCATGAGGAGGAGGAAACCGGCGACCTCATGGTGGTGGGCGATTACCCGATCCTTCAGCGGGCGCAGGAACGCTTTGCACCTGGAAAGCCGCTTTATTCTGCTGCGTCGGTGGATGAGGTTGATCCCTCCCGGCCCGGGATACCGGTGCTTCACTGTGCATCGGATGTGCCGGCTGGAGATCTCAGCGAACGGGGTCCCACTGCGGAAGGGGGAAGGGCCTCCATCCGGTATATCCGTACCGCGGTGGAATTGGCGATGGAAGGCAGGGTGGCGGCGGTCATTACCGCGCCCATATCAAAGGAGGCCATCCATATGGGTGGATATCCCTATCCCGGTCACACGGAGTATCTCGCGGAGCTGACCAATACAAAGCGTTTTGCCATGATGCTGGCGGGGGGATCGTTGAGGGTCATACTGGTGACCACCCACTGCGCCTTGGCAGCGGTGCCCCATCTCATCAGCAAGGAGCGGATTTATGACATCCTCGAGATCAGCCATGAGTGGTGGGTGCGATACCTGGGATATCCGCCGAAGTTGGCAGTGGCCGCCTTGAATCCCCATGGGGGTGAGGGGGGGCTCTTCGGGAGCGAGGAAGAGACGCACATACGTCCTGCCATTGACATGGCGCGCAGCAAGGGAATGACCGTGAGCGGTCCCCATCCCTCCGATACGCTTTTTCACTTTGCCAAAGACGGCAGATTTGACGCGGTGGTGGTCATGTATCATGATCAGGGTCTCATCCCGCTGAAGATGATCTCATTCGGCAAGGGGGTGAACTGCACCCTGGGATTGCCCATCATCAGGACCTCCGTTGATCATGGCACGGGGTATGACATCGCCTGGAAGGGGTGGGCGGATCCGTCCAGCCTTCATGAGGCAATCAGAATGGCGAGGGACCTCGTTCATCGAAGGTGGAATGCGGAACATGGGGCGTAGTGCTGCCGGCAGGAGATCCATCACCCGGCAGCCGAGGGGTCAGCACTTCCTGGTGGATCCCTCCTTCTCCCGAAGAATCCTGGAATGCGCGGAGCTGAGGCCGGAAGACGAGGTCATCGAGATAGGCGCAGGATTCGGCGCATTGACCATTCCCTTGAGCAACCTGGTATCCAGGGTTATTGCGATTGAACTGGATGAACGCCTGGTTCGCTCCTTGCATGATCGCATTGCGGGCATCAGCGACCGGTTTACCATCCTGCACGCGGATGTAATGAGGGTGGATTTCATTGGTCTCTGCTCAGACCTGTCCCGACCTCCGGTGGTCCTCGGAAATCTCCCCTACTATCTGGCCACCGCTCTCATTCAGCGTCTTTTATTGCTGGGAACACGTCTGCATAGAATGGTTTTTATGGTCCAGAAGGAGGTGGCGGAAAGGATTGTGGCCGGACCACCGGGAAAGGCTTACGGGTATTTAAGCCTGATCGTGGAGTATCGTGCCGAGGCAGACTATCTGTTCGATATCCCTCCGAGTGTTTTCAAACCGAGACCTCGCGTCGAATCGAGCGTCATTCGTCTCAGGCCACGATCAAATCCGCCCGTTGAGGTGAAAGACGAACATCTCCTTTTCCGCATTATCCAGTCAGGATTCAGGCATCGGCGTAAAACGCTCGTCAATGCCTTGAGGCTTGATCCGCAATTCGATCCCCTTGATATGGAGGAGATCGTTCAGGGGATAGGATGTGAGCGAAGGGTGAGGGCCGAGGTGTTGCACCTGGAGGATTTCGCCCGTCTGAGCAATGTCCTGTTCGATCGGCTGGCTAACGCTCCTTGCCCCCGCGCTCAGGGGCCATCCACCTGCCATTCTTGAACACAGGGGATTTGATCTTGACGATCCTCGCCTCCGGAAGCTCCACATAGATTGTCTCATTGAGGATATCCAGGGCGGAGACCTTTCCCTCCTCACCGTTGAACTCTGCACGTTCCCCGGTTTTGGGCAGCTTTGTCTTCATCTCCAGGTAGGTGGTATGTTCAAAACTAAGGCAACACATAAGACGTCCGCAGATACCCGATATCTTGTTCGGGTTGAGGGTCAGGTTCTGGTCCTTGGCCATCTTGATGGACACCGGATCAAAATCCCTCAGAAACTGGGTACAGCATAGCTCACGTCCGCAGCATCCCAGCCCCCCGATGATCTTGGCCTCATCCCTGACCCCGATCTGCCGCATCTCAATGCGTGTTTTGAATTCGTTCGCCAGATCCTTGACCAGGTCACGGAAGTCGATCCTCCCCTCGGCGGTGAAATAGAATATGGCCTTATTTCCGTCGAAGGTGTAATTGACCCTGATGAGTTTCATGGGAAGGTTACGCTCCTGGATCTTCCTGTTGCAGATGGACTTGGCCCGCTGTCCGATCTCCCTGTTGCGCATGATTTGTTCGAGATCCTGGTTCGTCGCCACGCGAATGACCTTCTTGAGCGGTTTTTTGGTCGGTTTTTTGGGCACATGCTGCAGGGTTCGGGCAACGCAGCCGAACTCAAGCCCTTTGTCGATCTCGACAATGCACCAGTCGTAGAGCTTCAACTCCAGACCGTTTGGATTATAGTCGTGGATCTTGCCGGTCTTTTCAAACTTGATGCCAACAATGTCAATCATCTGAGAGCTATTCTTCATCCGTCGCCTATTGCGAGGGTTTATTCACCGCGGCTTCAATCGAGCATGCAGTTTAGTGAAGGAAACCGTCCTACCATTTTAATCGGCAGACCTTTCATATTATCTCATTGTAGCACTCGTGAATCAATCCATTGCTGATTGTGTACGGCAGTTCTGATTTCGGCATTGTGTCATTGGGGGCACCATGTCCTCCCACCCATCCGTCCTGCAGGTCCACATGGAATGCTCCGGGCACTATCCTGAGGATCATCTCCATACACATCTCCGCCGCCATTTCTTCAGAGAGGATTAAGGTGCTGCAGGACAGGCACATTGCGCCATTCCATCAGAAAGGAATCAATCAGCATGCGTATATTGGCATTTCTGTCGATCGCCTCCATGGTCCGGAGAATGAGATCGATTCTGGAACGAATGATGCCTGGTGAAAGATGCGCCGCCTCCCTTTGCAGCTCCTGCAGACTGTCCTGATTGGTGATCCATGGCCCTTCGATTCCCATCCGGATGAGCAGGAGATCCCTCCACCAATGTACGATAATTCCCAGCCCCTCCGCAAGCGAGGCCTGATCCAGTTGGTGCCATGTTTCCTCGTGCATGGGCGGGATCATACGATCTCGCCACTGTTCCCGCAGGGTGCAGAAGGCAGCAACGTCCACATTGAGGGCTCGTGAGAGTTGGCCTTTGGAAAGGGTATACATGAGACCCGCCTGGGCCTCATTCAATCCCCCTTTTTCCTGTACGATCCGTATGAAATCGGTCCGGGAAAGGGGCTGGAACCTCACGGTCTGGCACCGGGAGAGGATGGTGGGCAGGATATTTCTCGGCTCCACCGCTATCAGGCAGATAAGGGTATTCTCCGGCGGCTCCTCCAGTATCTTGAGGATTGAATTGGCCGCACCAAGGGTGATCCTCTCGGCCTGGTCGATGATGGTAATCCTCCAGGACCCTGCATAGCTCTTTGATTCCAATTCCCTTTGCCACTCCCGCAACTGTTCGATCTTGATGGAATTGTTCTCCGGTTTGATGATCGTTACATCCGGATGGTTCCCCTGGATTATCCTGCGGCATGACGGGCATTGGTCACAATAGTCATCGGTCAATTGGCGGCAGAGAAGGGCCTTTGCAAGTCCCCAGGCGGTCAGCCGTTTCCCGATCCCTTCGGGTCCTGCAAACAGGAGGGCATGGGGGATTCGCTCCTGCCTCACCGATTGCCTGAGCAGGTTGATAACCCGCTCATGGCCTATAATATCCTTGAATGGCATGGGGATGATTATTCCCGGCAACACTCGGCAGGGTCGCCTTTGAGCTTGGAGAGGGCATGGGGAATGGCAGGGAGTACGGCTTCGAGGCCCTCTTGTGCCCCTTTGGGACTCCCCGGCAGGTTGATAATCAGGGTGCTTGCACGAACGCCGCTCATTCCCCTGGAGATCATTGCATGGGGTGTCACCTTGAGCCCCTCTGACCTGATGGCCTCTGAAAAACCCGGGGCATGTCTTTCAATCACCATACCCGTTGCCTCCGGGGTGACGTCCCTCGGAGAAAGCCCGGTGCCTCCTGTGGTGAGGATGAGATCGAGCTTGTGCATATCGCACAATTCGAGGAGGGCTTCCCTGATGCGATCAACATCGTCCGGAACGATCCTCATGAACGCCACAGTGATGTCAGCTGCCTCCAGGGCCTTCTTGAGCGCGGGGCCGCTTCGATCCTCCCTCTGGCCCGATGCCCCTTTGTCGCTGATGGTTATGATTCCCGCTGTATACACGGCACCTACTTTAGCACAGGACCGGGGATGAGTAAAGCGGCGCCGGGCTCACCCGGCAATTCTCATTTTAACGTTGCGTCGCTGTGAGCAGACATGGTTACGGAGCGGCATAGGGAGGTTGGACGTTTCCTGAAGCGGGGCTTAAAGGTAACTGGGAGGGCAACATAGTGGCTTCGCTTCGCTGCGCCTGGCAAGCTTTGTTAGTGGCTGCGCTTCGCTTCGCCTGACAAAGTTTGGGTGAAGCGTATAACATTGCGCATGTCCGAGCGAAGCAAGTTTGCGCACTGTAGCGGAGCGAGCTTAGAAAATTAAAAAAGCCTGCCCGTCCAGCGAAGTAACTATATCTGCTCATGCTCCTGACCTGAAGGTCCAAAATTGGAATTGCTGGGCACTCCTGCGTGGGAACGAAAATACGGACGTTATCCGGTGTTGCGCAGAATATCCAGAATGCCCTGCATTGCAGGGGGAAGGGGGGCGGAAAATTCCATAGTCTCGCCGGACAGGGGATGACGAAAGCATAAAGAGAACGCATGAAGGGCTTGGCCGGGGAGGGCGGCGATCGCCTCCCTGAGCCCTTGCGGACATTCCGCGGGAAGCCTCCCTCGTCCGTATACCCTGTCGCCGACCACCGGATGATGGAGGTGGGACATGTGCACCCTGATCTGGTGGGTGCGCCCGGTGTGAAGCCGGACCTCGACGAGTGTGAACTGTGCGAACCGTTCCGTCACCCGCCAATCCGTGATTGCCTCCCTGCCCACGCGAACATGAATGGACATTCGTTGCCGATGCACGGGATGCCGGCCGATGAGGGTGCGTATCCTCCCTTCGTTCTGATCGAAGATGCCGTGCACGAGCGCCATGTACATGCGTTTTACCTGTCTTTCCTTTATCTGGGCGCACAGGGAGTGGTGAGCGAATTCGGTCTTTGCCACGACAAGGAGTCCCGAGGTATCCTTGTCAAGCCTGTGGACGATCCCCGGCCTCCTTGTGCCGCCGATTCCTGTCAAATCTGGACAGTGATGCAGGACTGCGTTGGCCAGGGTGTGTCGTGAATGTCCGGCCCCCGGATGGACCACCATGCCCACCGGTTTGTTCAGCACCAGAAGGGCGTCATCCTCATAGACGATGTCGAGGCATATCGCCTCCGGTTCCATGGTGGACGGTTCAGGAGGGGGAATGGTGATCTCCAGGATATCCCCGGTCCTCACCGCATAGCTTGGATGTGTCGCTTGCCCCTCGATTGTGATGAATCCCTTTTCGATCAAGCGTTTCCAGTGACTTCGAGACATGTTGAAGGGGAGGCGGGTAAGGTATACGTCCAGCCGCGTCCCTGCCTGATCGGAGGTCACCGTCCATGTCGTTCGACTGTTGTCCTGGTCAGTCACCATACGAGGTTTGCTTGGCATAGTTTGCAGGCCCTCTATTGTGCCGCAAGAGCATGGTTCCTCCGGTTCGCTTCGGCCAACCAGGTTTTGGGGCGTGGTCTCTGGCCCTTTACATCAACGGAAGGGGCAGCATAGTGCTCCGCTTCGCTCCGCCTAACAAAGTTTGGTTGCAGGACTTCCCGAAGCGGACCTTACAGGTAACCGGGAGGGCGGCATAGTGCTCCGCTTCGCTCCGCCTGACAAAGTTTTGTTGGGGCATCCCCTTTTCCCATGCACAATGCATTGAGCAGTTATGGGTCATGAAAATGGATGGCATTGTTTATCTTTCAATGATTGAACTTGTACAGTATAATAGTAACATATTATCATGAAAGCACTGGAGACTCCACCGATTCTGCCGCAGCCTATTGCATGGTATTACGGCTGTCTTGCCCATACATGTTCGTTTACTGCACATAAGGAGAGGGTATGATTCGCATAGAGATCCCGGGATTCAAGACCATAGAGATTGACAACCTGGTTCTGGATTTTAACGGAACGATCGCCTTGGACGGCAACCTCGTGGACGGAGTCGATGGACGCCTTGTTTCGTTGTCGCATCTGGTGAATATTCACATTGTGACTGCCGATACCTTCGGGCTCGTAGAAACGAGCTGTTCGGGACTGCCGGTGAAAATCCAGAAGATACCCCCGGGTGAGGAGGCCGATCGCAAGAGGATCCTGTTGGAACGGATGGGGTGTGGGCATACTGCCGCAATGGGTAATGGTGCAAATGATGTCCAGATGCTTGAAAGGGCCTGCCTGGGCATTGCAGTGCTGGGCAAGGAGGGCACCTGCACGGCTGCCTTGAAGGCCGCGGACATCTGTGTGCCGGATGCCTGTACGGGCTTGGACCTCCTCCTTTTCCCGAAGAGGATTACGGCCACGCTCAGATATTGACCGGAAATTTTTTATACAAGCATGCCAAGACCCATGATCCTTCGATCACAACGAGGGGCTGAACGTATATAAAGACAGATAATTGGCTAAAAAATTTAATATAGTGGTTTGTGAGAAGTATTTTTTATAGTAATTTTTTTTAACTGCAAGGGCCTCTAAATGCAATGAGGTGTGAGGAGGGATCAGATGGAGAGAAATACGAGGATTATTGTCAAGCTTCTGCTCATCATAGGGCTCCTTTTACTCCTGGTCATATTCACCCTCCAGAATACGCAGGAGGTGGACATCAAGCTGTTTTTCTGGAGTATTTACACCTCGAAGGCCCTCGTCATTCTGGTTCCTTTGATCATTGGGCTTATTATCGGGTGGTTTGGGATTCCCTTCATTGTTGCTCTGACAAGACGGAATCCTAAGGTAAGAGAGGAGAAGTAATGTGACTGACATTTTGTACACACTTTTCCATCTCCAGGGTAACCAGGATTGGCAGCCCCCTGTCAATGTGTTTGAATCTGAAGATGAATTTGTAATAGAAATGGAAGTGGCAGGCATAGAGAAGGAGCAATTAAGGGTGGTGTTCGAGGAGGGTGTCTTGAGCATCAGCGGCACCCGGAAGAGATGCCCTCAGACGCGAAGCTATGTGTGTTGCCAGTTGGAGATGGAATATGGGAATTTTTATCGATATATTCGGTTTGATACCCCTGTTGTGGAGACAGAGATTGATGCCCGTTGTGATAAAGGAATCCTGACTATCCATGTCCCGAAGAGAAAAATTATGGGGAGGATATAACCATTGCACAAGGATGATGATAAAGAAAAATCGAGCATAGCAATCAAGGGAGACGAAACAGAGGAATTATTGGATATCGAGACAGGGCAGGGGGGACGATTTGAGCATATTCCATCGGACCTGCCCCTTCAGCCCCTCATCAATACGGTGATTTTCCCTTCCATGGTGGCCCCTCTGGTGATCGGTAAGAAGCGATCAATTCTCGGTGTTCAAAAGGCCATGGATGGGGCGAATATCCTGGCTGCCTTTCTCCTTAAATCGGGCCATGAAGAAAAGGAAGAGCTCGATCTGGAGGACGTGCATCCCATAGGCACCGCCGTGGGCATATTGAAGATGCTGAGAATGCCGGATCAGACGCTTCGGGTGATGGTCCAGGGCCTGAAACGGATAAAGGCGCAGGAGATCTATAAAAGCGACGGCTATTATATGGCGCGGGTGGAGATCCTCGATGAGACCTTTTCGGCGACGGATCGGGTGGAAGCCCTCAGAAGGGCGATCATCGAGAAGTTCAAAGGAGTGGTTGGCCTTGCTTCCTACCTTCCCGACGAGATCGCGGTTGCCGTGGAGAACATCTCCGATCCCTTTTCCCTCGTCTATATGATCACCTCGGTAACGAATATGAAGCCGGAGCAGAAACAACGAATCTTGACCATCAATGATTTCGAGAAGAAGATGGAGACCCTGCTGGCCATCCTCAACAAGGAGGAGAAGATCCTCGAGATTGGGGGAAAGATCGAGTCCGAGGTCGCCGGAGAGCTTTCAAAGACCCAGAGGGAGTATTTCCTGAGGGAGCAGATGAAGGCAATCAAAAAGGAGCTCGGTGAGGCAAGCTCACAAGAATCCGAGGTCCTTGAGCTCATGGACCGCATCGCCAAGAAGCATCTCCCGGAGGAGGTCAGGGAGGTCGCGGATAAGGAACTGAAGAGGATGGAAGGCATGCCGAGCGCTGCGCCGGAATACTACGTCATTCGCACCTACCTGGAATGGATCCTGGACCTCCCCTGGATGGAGGCGACCGTTGATGACCTTGATCTGAAAAAGGCACGAAACATCCTGGATGCAGACCATTACGGACTTGACGAGGTGAAGGAGCGCATCGTCGAGTACCTTGCTGTACGCAAACTCAAGGAGGATGCAAAGGGGCAGATACTCTGTTTCATAGGCCCTCCCGGGGTGGGCAAGACCTCCCTCGGTCAGTCGATCGCCCGCGCATTGGGGAGGAAATTCATACGCGTATCATTGGGGGGGGTTCATGATGAGGCTGCAATTCGGGGACACCGGCGCACATATGTGGGAGCCCTCCCGGGAAGGATCATCCAGAGCGTCAAACGGGCGGGCACCAAGAACCCCATATTCATGCTGGACGAGATCGACAAGGTGGGGGCGGACTTTCGCGGTGATCCCTCGTCCGCACTTCTTGAGGTTCTGGATCCCGAGCAGAACAAGTCCTTTATTGATCACTACCTCGACCTCCCCTTTGACCTTTCCCAGGTGATATTCATCGCTACGGGGAACCTCATCCAGCCGATCCAACCTGCCCTCAGGGACCGAATGGAGGTGATGTTCCTTCCGGGATATATCAACGAGGAAAAGGTGGCCATTGCCAAACGGTACCTCGTCCCGAAGCAGCTTGATGCCCACGGGCTCAAATCAGGGCAACTCGTGTTCGAGGATAAGGGTATCGAAACAATCATCTCGCACTATACCCAGGAGGCAGGGGTGAGGAACCTGGAGCGGCAAATTGCCCGGATTTGCCGTAAGGTGGCCTATAAGGTCGCCACCGATGAACAGGAGCGTGCTCGGGTAACCTCGAAAAACGTGTCGCGATTTCTCGGCTCCAAGAAGGTATTCCATGAGACCGCTCGAAGGACCTCGGTGCCCGGCGTTGCCACCGGACTGGCATGGACCGAAAGCGGCGGAGAGATACTTTTCATAGAGATCATCAAGATGCCCGGGAAAAAGGGGCTTGAAATTACCGGGCAACTCGGTGAGGTCATGCAGGAATCGGTCAAGGCGGCCCTCTCGTTCGTCCGGTCGGTTTCAGAAAAATACGATATCGAAAAGGGATTCTTCGAAAAGATGGATCTTCACGTCCATATCCCCGCAGGCGCCATACCGAAGGATGGCCCTTCGGCGGGGGTTGCAATTGCGACTGCAATTACATCCGCCCTGACTGGACGGCCGGTGAGCAAGGACATTGCCATGACCGGGGAGGTGACACTTTCCGGACTGGTGCTGCCGGTCGGTGGAATTCGTGAGAAGGTGCTTGCTGCAAAGAGGGAAGGGATAAAACGGGTGATTCTCCCTGCACAGAATCGCCTGGATGTCAAGGAGATTCCGAGGGAACTCCTGAAGGGAATCAAGTTTTCCTACATCGAACGCGTTGATGAGGCGATTGATTTGGCGCTGAGCAACAATGAGCGAAGAAAGGCCTGAATGAATTCAGGCCTTTCTTCGTTTTTGAATTATCCAAATGCGCTGATTATGCCCTTACCACCAGCCGCCGTAGAGCCCGCCGTACAATCCGTACAGTCCGCCGTAGAGCCCGCCATATAGTCAATAACTATTCCGGGAACCAAATCCATTCGAATCAGGCATCAGCGGCTCGATCCCTAACATCGACGCCATGAAACATATTCGGAAACAAGTGAATGAGGGTACTCCTGATTCGCTGAGCGTATTTCTCGTTACACGATTTATGACATACCGGAGAAAAAAAATTATGATATCCAATAAAAATTATCACATATACTGGATTTCTTGCTCAATTTCGTTCTGCCTAACGAAGTTTGGCTGGTAGAGTTGCGTAGCCTTTGGGTGATTGGAGGAAGCGACATAGTAGCTGCTCTTCGCCTGACGAAGTTTGGTTTGTGCTGCGCTTCGCTGCGGCCAAAAAAGCTTTGGTGAGTGTTGGGCCTTGTTTCGGCTCAAAAGGTTTGGTTAGTGCTCCGCTTCGCTCCGCCTGACGAAGTTTGGTGAGTGCTGCGCTTCGCTGCGCCTGACAACGTTTTGTTAGTGCTGTGCTTCGCTTCGCCCAAAGAGGGTTGATTTAATGTCGTGCTTCGTTACAACTCGAAGGGTTTGGATAGTGCTTCGCTTCGCTCCGCCTCACAAAGTTTGGATGGACCTGCCAATGGGGTGCCGATGCCCGGATCAGTTAGTGTCTCACCAGGACCGGTTCAGTATGCAAACGGGATGCTGCAATGCGAACAAGGCGTTTAGGTAGATGGGAATCAATCGGATAGGTTGAGGTGCCGAAGGCAAGACCATCGATTGTCATAGGGGAGGCAGGTTCCTCACCGTTTCCGCCCCCGTTGACAATCCGTTCCATTATTCGTTTTCTGAATGCATGAGCCCCTTCCAGGTCGGTTTCGGGCATGATGAGGGCAAGGCCCGCACCATGGTGTCCCATAATATCCCCTGTACGGATAACCTTCTTGAACAGGTCCACCAGGCACATAATCCCGTTCCGATTCTGCGTATTATCTGCCTTAATCCCTGCGCGGATAAGGGTGAGAGAGAGCCAATGCTCATGTCGTTGAGCCCTGCTCACTTCATATGTGAGCCGTCCGATTAATGCCCTGGGGTGTAACAGACCGGTTGCCGGATCGCAGGAGAGCCCTGACTCCAATCGGCTGCAATAGTCCTTGAGCATTCCGTAGGCTCCCTTCAGGGTGGAGAATTCATTGTTCAGACGTTCATTTTCCTGCAGGAGGTGCACCCTTTCGATCCCTCTTTTCATGGTTTCCAGGAGAAGAAAGGGGATGAACGGCTTGATGAGGCAAGCCTCGGCCCCGATCCTGAGGGCGCTTTTGACAAAGGATGCGGATGTATCATTGGTGAGTATGATTACGCAGCAGAATGGATTGGATGTCTTTATCATGGATGCGAGTTCGATAATGGATTGAGAGTGCATCCTGAGGTCAATAATGACCGCACCAAAATCCCGATCAGCCAGGATTGCCAAGGCTTCAGAAGGCGTGGCCGAATCCCTGGTTTCAAATCCGTGGATGTTTAAAAGATCCCGATAGACCCCCTTATTGCCGGGGTCATCATCTATGATCAGGATATGGTGGGGGTTCACTGTATCTTTTTCTGCATCGCTCGCATTCTCTCCCAGGTGTCATACAGGAGGGGATAGAGTTCGTAGGCTGCCTTGTAATTGCCGTATGCCTCGGAGAAATTGCCGGAGCCCTGGGCTGCCTTACCCGATTTGTAAAGCCGGATCGCCTCATCGGAATTCTTATTCGCCTGGGAAAGTTTCTGCTGGATTTCCTGATCGCCGGGATTCTTGTTCAGGTACAACTTAAGATATTTCATTACTAGGTCCCAGCGCTTTTCCTCGAAAGCTTTGAGCCCCTTCTCGAGATTTGCATCCTTCGGCCTAGGTTTGGGTGCGGGCGTTGCCACCGGGGGCGGGGGTGGCTCGGGTTGACGGACGCTGGGAGGGGTGACAGGGGCTGCAGGGGGTGCTTCAGGGGCCTTGGGAGGTGCCGGAGGCCTTGGCGGAGCAGGTGGAGCGGGCGGAGCAGGGGGCGTCAATTCCCGTGGTGGAGGGGGTGGCACCGGGGTGGGTGGTGGTGTTGGTTGTTCCTCTTGCTGATGGGCAACAAAAATGACCTTCTTGATGGTCATTTCCTCATCTTGAGGTCCTTCCTTTCGAAAGATCAGGATGCTGTTTTTGCCCAGTGCTCGAATGGCCTCTTCAAGGGTAAGGTCGTCGAATTTAAGATCTTCAATGGTTCCGGTTATTTCATTGAGACCAACGAATTCAACCCCTGTCTTTTCTGCAAGATATTCATATACCTCTTTAACGGGGACGCCCTTCAGCACCGCGGAGACCTTCCCGGATTTGTACTCTATGGACATGGTCTTCGTAGACACTGCTGCCTGGGCAGCTATGCAGGATCCTGTCAGCCCTATGATGATGGAAAGAAGGATTGAGACAAATGCTCGAGCCACTATCGTCCGCCATGAATACCCCGTACCCCTGTGTAATTTTTTCATATTGGTACCCCTCTCATGTTAAACGAAAAAGGGAAAATGAGTGTCTCAATTGTCATCCAAACGAAATCGCACAGGCAAGTCCAATGGTTGCACTCAACACCCATTTTTGTCATGCTGCATCGATCTCGGTAACAATTTGAGAAAAAAGAATAACATATAGGTACGCCTTTGTCAATGTAAATATGCCTTTCGCCCATCGTTTCATTGTACCCTATTCCCCTGCGTTTCTGCGGCGGTTGCAAACGATCCGGATCGCAAAGGTCAAAAAGAGGTGTTCCTACAATCCCTTCAACACCTCCATTTCCTTGCGGGTGAGATACCGCCATTCCCCGGGTGCAAGCCCTTCCAAGGTGATACCGGCAATACTCACCCTGGTGAGGCTGATGACCGCATGACCGACAGCGAGAAACATCCTCCTGATGATACGGTTTTTCCCTATGTGTATGGTTACCTTGAGCCATGTATTCGTGCGTGTCCGGGATTTTATTTCCATGATGGAATCAAAGGAGCTTACCCCATCACTCAGGCGGATACCCCTTTTTAGTTGATCGAGGCACCGTGAAGAGGGTTTGCCCTTCACCTTTACCAGATAGGTCTTGGGTATCATTGATCCGGGATGGCTCAAGCGAAAGGCAAGATCCCCGTCATTGGTAATCAGGATCAGACCCTCTGAGTGGAAATCCAAACGCCCGATCGGATATATGCGCTCCTTAAGAGGCGGGAGAAGTTTCAGAATTGTGGGGCGGCCTAAGGGATCAGCCATGGTCGTCAGAAAACCCCTCGGTTTGTAGAGTGCAAGATAACGATTCCGGGGAAGATGGTGGCTAATGGTGTCTCCGTGGACAAGGTGGATTCGGTCCCGCTCGGGGTCGATTTTCATGCCAACATGGGCAACTTCACCGTTCACCAGAACCTCGCCCTTTTGTATGAGCGACTCGCAGTATCTGCGCGACCCGATTCCTTGCGTGGAGAGATATTTATTGAGCCTCATCGTTTCTGACGTCTGATTCCTCATGGGCCAGGATCTCTTTCAATTCGTAGTCTTTGGGTAATTGCCCGAGGTCGTTCAGGCCGAAGTAGCTCAAGAATTCATTGCCCGTTCCATAGACGATGGGACGCCCGAGGCACTCCTTCCTGCCGACAATGCGGATCAACTTCTTGTTCAAGAGGCCCTTTAGGACAAAGCCGCTGTTTACTCCACGTATCTCGTCTATTTCGTATCTGGTGATCGGCTGTTTATATGCGATGACGGCAAGCACCTCAAGTGCCGCACGCGTAAGTCGGCGCCGCACCTGGTAATGGGTGATGCGTTTGAGCCATGAATGTAATTCCGGCCTGGTGCAGATCTGGTACCCGCCTCCTACTTCACAGATCTGGAGGGCCCGGTCCGGGCCATAGAATTTATCCTGCAGCACGGCAATTGCCTGTTGTACCTGATCATGGTCCATGTCCCCCACCATACCGGTTATCTCGGCAATGGTGAGGGGACGGGGGGATGCGAAGAGAAAGAATTCAACCACGTCGGTTTTTATCTCATTCATTGTCAATCAAAGCAATAGGGTGGATTCCATCGATCACAGGGTCTGCATTGCCTTGGTGTTGTTCCCTGTGATATACAACTGATTTCACCTTAGCATAAAATCGTGGTACGTGCAATGCGGCGTATGGGTTTGTAATTGACAATCCCTCATGTATACATTAGAATGATTTCAATCACTTCATAATGCATTTGCCTCTACAATTTCGCCTCAGTGAAAGGGGAGACCATGAGAATTGCCATGTTTTCCTGGGAGACTCTCCACTCCATAAGTGTCGGGGGGGTAGGTAACCACGTTACTGAACTTGCTGCAGCAATGGAGAGAAAGGGGCACGAAGTCCATGTGTTTACCAGAATAGCAGCGAACCAGCTTCAATACGAGGTAATCCACGGCGTTCATTACCACAGGTGCGCATTCAATCTGAACCGGAATTTTGTTGAAGAGATCAACGAGATGTGCCGCTCCTTCGTCTACCACTTCTTCCAAACCGAAGACCACGTCGGGTCCTTCGATATTCTCCATGCCCATGACTGGCTGGCATCCAATGCAGCCGTATGGATTAAGGCGGGAAGGGGGAAAAGGTCGGTCCTCACCATACATTCGACCGAGTACGGCAGATGTGGAAACAATTTTTACGGCGGGCAATCCGCCATCATCCGTGATCATGAGCGGCACGGGACGTATTGTGCAGACCACGTCATCGCGGTTTCCCAGGCGCTCAAGAATGAAATTCTATGGATGTATAGTCTTCCTGATTGGAAGGTTGATGTTGTGTACAACGGTGTCAATGTCCACAACTTCGACGGAGATATCGATCCCGGTGACATCAAGAAGAGGTATGGAATAGGCCCGCTTGATCCCACCATCCTGTTCGCGGGCCGCATTGTACATCAAAAGGGGCCGGATCTCTTGATAGAGTCGATACCCTATGTGTTGCAGCATTACCCTCATGCGAAATTTGTTATGGCCGGTGACGGGGATATGAGGATGGGATTGGAGCGAAGGGCCCATGCACTGGGCATCTCCCATGCCGTCCGTTTTTTGGGATTCAAAAACGGACAGGAGCTCAAGGAACTCTTTAAGGCATGTGATCTTGTGTGCGTCCCGAGCCGTAACGAACCGTTCGGCATTGTGATACTGGAGGCCTGGAGCGCAGGAAAACCGGTGGTGGCCACCAGCAACGGCGGGCCTGCTGAATTCGTCTGGCATGATGTAACCGGATTGAAGATCTATGACTATCCCGGATCCATCGCCTGGGGTATCGGTTCCCTTCTCGCAGAGATGGACCATGCGCGCTGGATGGGAAGGAACGGCAGGATCGCCGCCGAGACGGCATTTTCATGGAACAGCATCTCAGACCAGGTCCTGAAGGTATACCAGAAATGAACGACATCTCTCATGCACTTGGGCTTCATATGCATCAGCCTCCGGAGAATCTCCGGCTCCTGATCGAACAGGATACGTGGGAGGCCAGGCAAATCATCATGTGCTATGCGCGGCCCGTGAAATTCGTATGCAATTTTCCGGATGTGGCTCATTTGAATATAGGCTTCTCCGGTGTCCTGCTCGAGCAGCTCACCGATCCGGACATCCAGAAGGAAGTCCGGGAGATGTGTGATATGGAGGATGTTTTACAGCAGTATCGGAGCACGGAGCAGATCGAGATCATCGGGATGGGGTACTACCATCCTGTGTTCCCGCTCATACCCCAGGAGGACTGGAATGCCCATCTGGAACGGGGCAGGATGATGATAAAGGAAACATTCGGCGTGCAGCCGGTCGGCTTTTGGCCTTCGGAATTGGCATTCAGCATGGAGATGATCCCCTCACTCAGGCAGACAGGGTATGAGTACGTCGTTGTGGACAGCGTCCATGTGCATCCTGAAGAGGGGGATAAGGCCAAGGAGACATTGGATGCATCGAAGGTGCATACACCGCACCTGGCGCGACACGAAGGATACGAGATCGTGGTGGTGCCTCGCGACCGTGATGTGAGCAATGCCCAGGAAAGCGGAATGGATCCCGAGTGGTTTGAGAATGAGATCACCCACAAGACCGCTTCAGCGGAGGGGCCGATTCTGGTGACGACCTGGTCTGACGGAGAAAACGGCGGGTGGTTCCGGCAGATGGACGAGGATCATGGTTTTTGGGGGCATTTTTTTGCCCCCTACATGAAACGGGTACGGGAGGGTGTCTTTCCTCTCCAGCCGGTTCGCCTGAGCGACTATATCAATGACAATCCCCCCAGGGATTACGTTTCCGTGCGCACCGGGGCGTGGAATGTTGCCCAAACAAGCGGATTTGATTTCTCTCAATGGTCACAATCTCCTGGACAGCAGAAGGCATTGGAGGAGATCCGTGAGGTGAGTCGAATCTTTCATCGCATGGAAAGAGAGGTAGGGGATAGAAGGGACGAAGTGAACGATCCGGAACATGTGGAGGGCCTTTTGAATCAAGCCCACGAATGGTTGCTTAGAGCAGAAACAAGCTGCTACCTTTTTTGGGGAGATGCCTGGGTCTCGAAGGTTTACGATCAGACGAAGCCGGCCAGGATCATGTTAAGGCAGATTGCGGATATCCTGGCATAGTGTGGCCCGTTGTCCACCCCTGATTGATTGAGCACCTCAAGGACTCACAAAAAAGGAGAATCTTGTGCCGGAAGCAGATATGGCATTTTTTCCCATGCAGTACGGAGAGAAGTATCTCTACCTTCTCGAAGTGGATCCTTCCCATCTCCATGCGCTGTGGCAGATAGTCCCTGAAGATGTACCCGATCTGAAGGAAGGGCATGTCGCCGAGGATCCGGCGTTACTCCTTCGCATCTATTGCCTTTTTAAGGATTCACCTGTCGAAACACCGGCGATTTGCTATGATGTCTCCGTCCAGGGGTTGATCAATACCTGGTTTGTCGCCATGGAGAAGCCGGTGACCACGTGCCGCGCGGAATTGGGGTATGCGGATCCGGAAACCGGGGCCTTCATTTCCATCTGTTGTTCCAACAAACTGGATATTGGCGGTGAACAGGTGACGATGCCGGCATCGGCAGAGGATGTCAGTGCAGCGGAGCCTTTTTCAGGGGAGCGGGAGGAGAAGAAAGAGGGGGAAATCCAGAGGCAGCATCTCATGGAATATATAACGGAAAGGGATGTGATTGAATACTACCGGGATCTTCCCGAAAAAACGGAGTCGAGCCCCGGACTTCCTCCCTGGAAATCTCTGCTCGAGCGCTATTATTCGGAGGAGGCACTCAGGACACTTCGACTTTTCGGCCTTTTCGGCGAGCACCTGTTCAATCCCTCCACCTCGGAGAGGCACTCCAGCCCTTCATCAGGGATGTCTTCCCCGCCATCAACTCTCGATCCCGACCGGTAACGGTGAACACCTCCTATTTTCTCCTGCTCCTGCATGCACATATGCCCTATGTGCTCGATCCCGGCGCCGAGGATACGCTTGAACAACGATGGTTGTATGAGGCGCTGATCGATTGCTATATACGGCTCATCCAGGTATTCGATCGACTGGTCCGCGATGGGGTGCCGTTGGGGATCACCCTTTCGCTGAGCCCGACTCTCCTTGCACAGTTGGAAAATCCATTGCTCATCGAACGGCTTCGCTCCTACCTTCGATGTCAGATCGATCTGGCTGGCAAGGAGATCAAACGCACCACGAAGATACCCGCACTCTCCTCCCTTGCCGGTATGTACCGATCGTACTATCGCAGTGCTCTTGAGACCTTTGACGAACGATGCAACGGGGACCTCATTCATGTGTTTAAATCCTATCAGGATGAAGGGATACTGGAAATCATCACCTGTGCCGCCACCCATGCCTATCTTCCCCTTTTGAGGCCGACGGCATCAGGGATCAGGGCGCAGATCGCGGTGGCGGTGAAGGAATATCGCAGGCTCTTCGGGATCTCTCCCGCCGGGCTGTGGCTTCCTGAATGCGGCTATTTCCCCGGTCTGGATCGGATTCTCCTCCGAGCGGGGATCGAATACACCTTCCTTGACACCCACACCGTATGCGATTCCGCTCCGCCCCCCGAGTACGGGACCTATGCCCCGGTTCTCTGCCCTTCGGGAATGGTCGCATTCGGCAGGGATGTTCATTCCGCAAAAGAGGTGTGGAGCTCCCTGGACGGCTACCCGGGTGATTACGATTACCGGGATTTCTACAGGGACATAGGGTATGATCTGGACCTGGATTACCTAAGGCCGTATCTTCCCGGGGGCGTGCGCTGCCATACCGGCATGAAATACCATCGGATAGAACAACGCGGGGGGGAACATCAGATATATGATCCTGATAGTGCCGCACGCAAGGTTTCCATCCATGCGGACGACTTTCTGGCCCATCGAATGCGGCATGCCAGGGACCTCGTTCTGTCCATGCCGTTTCCCCCTGTTGTGTGCGCCTTTTATGATGCTGAACTCTTCGGACACTGGTGGTTCGAGGGGCCTTTGTGGGTGGAGGCCCTGTTTCGAAAGCTGTCGGAATGCAGGGAATTCTTTTCCCCGGTTACACCGGGCACGTTCCTGTCACTCGGCTTCCCGCTGCAGCACGCCCAGCCTCCGGGGGGGAGCTGGGGGTGGAAGGGGCATCACGAGGTGTGGCTGAACGAAAGGAACGGATGGGTGTATCCTCATCTGTTCAAGGCGGGTGAGAAGATGGAGGACATGGCCCGTCAGGATCTTCGGAGCGACCTGGAAGAGAGGGCTCTCAACCAGGCGGGACGGGAACTCCTCCTGGCGCAGAGCAGTGACTGGACATTTATTTTACATAATCAAACCCTTACCGAATATGCCACACGCAGGATCAAGGAGCATATCGGACGCTTCTGGAGGCTCATTCACCAGATCGAAGATAATGCCATCGACGAGGAAGGGCTCCTGCGGATCGAAAGGCAGGACAATGTCTTCCCCACCTTCTCCTACAAGGACTTTCTTCCGGATACTGCAAGGGGTCCTGACTCCTCGTGAGGGGTCAGGGAAGGAGGCGGATTCCCCCGGATTGGCGAAGAAGATGAGAGGGACGCGGATTTCGGAACGGACTCGGGATTCCCGGCCCTGTCAAAGTCTGCGGGTCCACTGGGTAGTCCTCCCCAGCAGGGAGATCCCGATGAATCCGCGCACCTTCAGGGTATCACCTTCAAGGGTCATCTTGCACGAATAGCTCTTTCCATTGTCCGGGTCATAGATCTCTCCATTACCCCATCTCTTCTTTCCTTTATACTCGAAATCCCTGACGATGTTAATGCCCACCACCGGGCACCGCTTCTTGGATGGGTCCGGATTGTGGATGTCCATTTTGTCGCTGCCGTCCGCATTTTTCGGCTCCTTGAGCCATATGATTTTCCCGTAATAACGGTCCGCACATCGGTACATTTCGACGACAGCCCTTTCGCCCTCCGTGTACCACTCCCCCAGGATGGCATCCGCATCGCCGGCACACGCCGTGGATGCCCAGACGAACATGATGGAGATGAGTATGAGGATAACCTTTTTCATTGCATCGTTCCTTTCGTGGTGGTCATGCGGGTTTATGTGATTGATCAATACCCCCCTTCCTCATGGCGCAGGCTATTGAACAATTAATGCTTGGGTAATTACGAAAATATGGGTTACTTTTCTATTATCGGCGCTTTTTTACACCGCTCATCGAGCCACGACTTCAGGATCTCGTTGTCGCCGGGCGCCTCACCGAGTGCTGCCTTCCAGACCTCCGGGGATTCCATGCACAGATAGATGAATGCCTCGGGTGACCTCTTTCTGATCCAACCCGCAAGGGATGAATAGATGTGTATCCGCACCGGTTGCGGATAGCGCATCTTTTTGTCCATGCCGGGGATGAATTCCTCATAGGTGATCCTGCTTGCAGGAAACCGCTGGCGTATGATCCCTTTAAGCGGTGGTATGAAACGAAAGCATCCCATGCTGATCCATGTTATGGAGTGGGGAGGAATATGCGAGAAGAGAAGGTCTATGAGCGATTCATAGCCGGACTCCCATCCCTTGTACAGGATGATCGGATCGAAGTGGAATCCGATCCTATAGCCATGCTCCAGGCACCGCTTGGCTGCGGTGATACGTGCCTGAACAGGTGCCGCAAGTCCCTCCTCGCTTTCTGCCACCGATTGCGGATTGAGGGACCATGAGATGATCGTCTGTCCCCTGTGATCAAGATGCAGGAGGTGCTCTACATGGTCGGATTTGGTTTTCAATTCCAGGAATGCCTGCCTCTGCCCGGAGAAGAAGTCGATCAGGAGCGGACTGAGGCCGGTCAGGGGGTCGAGCGCAAGGCTGTCCGTCAGCTCTCCGGTTCCTATCCGAACAAGGGAAGGCTCGGCGATGAGTTCCGCTCCGAGTTCGGCGAGCATGTCCGTATGATTGCTGAACACCACCAATGCATTCGTGTTCAGGTACACCTGGAGTATGCAATAGGTGCAGTCGATGGGACAGTTGAGACCCACATTCAGGAAGCCATACAGACAGCACAGGTATTCCTTGGTGCCGGGACAGCGCTTCAGGAATTTTCCTCGATTGCGCGTTACTATGATGGTGTGCCGGTCCGCATCGAGTGATTTGATGCGTTCGTATTCGATATATTCGGGGATCAGGGAGGGGAGGGCATCCAGGACATTGCGGGTGATCCTGTCCCCTTCGGTCCCCCGCTCGACAATCAACCGATTGATCGGATACCTAACCGGGGAGCAGTTGCGTCCACTCATCCTGTTCACCCATGTCCTTCAGCGTGGAGAGTAGTTCCTTGTACTCTTCCAGGGTCTTGAAGGCGAAACTGATCCGATAGGTACTCCCCTCGAAGGAAGAGGGGGGCGTGAGGGAGATGGAGGGGGGCAGGCGAAGGGATTTGATTCTCGTCCTCCATGACCTCTCCAGGCCCGCCATTGTGGGGTACCGGCGATTCCTGAGTTGGTTGCGCAATGCCTCTCCGGCGGCACTCCTGTTTTCATCGGGCGGTTCCGGGCCTTCTCCGTTCCATCCTACCTCCTCAAGGATTTGAACGGGGGATACCTCTTCCCTTTCCGCGATGTCCAGTAGATTGTCCAGAATCTCGAACTGCTTGGACTGACTATACCGGAAATAAAGAAACAGGGTGGTGATGCGGGATCGCACCTCAGGTTCAAGTTCCATGAGGCGAAGCGCCATGTGGTGATTAATCCTTTGATCGAGCAATGCCCTACCCATTTCTTCGTCCAGACTGGAGAGGGGCACGAGCCGTTGGAGTACCTTCGTGTTCGGCTGCAGGCCGAGGAGGGGGAGAATGTCCCTGACCACGCGATCCTGAGGGAGGATCGCGGTCATTTTCTGTACGATGACCGCCCTATCCAGTATGTGGGGCAGGCCCCTCGAAAGGGCGATGGACAGGAGAAAACGGGCAAGGTGCTGATGATCGAGGTGTTCATCGCACACGCTGCACTGGATCACCTTCGTGTTGCACAATCGGGCGGCCTCGACGCGCAGAAATCCGTCCAGGACCTGGAAGCCACTGCCAGCGGCGCGCACGAGAGGGGGGTAGATAATGCCGAACTGTTTTACGGACTCAACGAGCGAGGGGGAAGGATGCCGGAAGAAATGAAGGCCGAACTCCCTGTTGTTCACATCGATCCGCGATATATCAAGGGATTCGAGGGTGCAGCGCACCGATTTATCGGCACTGTTTCCGGTCATACGATTTCCTCTCTATCGGGCATCAGGAAACCATCATTGCAGGGCAGTCTGCGGGTTGTGTGATACCCTCGGTATGGTCGGGTTGAGAGGGAGGCGCCGCCGAGCAATCCCTTTGCTGCCCTGAGCGTTTGAGGATTGTCTCGGGCAGGCCGAGGATGAAGGCCGCCTCATCTCGGCGGCCATGCCTATGGCAGCCTTCGCCGTAGATTCGGCATTTTGCACGGAGCTCTCTCCATGCCTGGTGCCATAGCGCCGAAGTAGGTTTTCCCCTGGTGAGTATCTTTGTAAGTGCCTGTATTCTGTAACGATCAATGTGGGCGACCGAACGGGAGAGCTGGTCCGGATGCCCACCCCTTTTCACGATCAGTGGCATGGGAACAAGGTATACCGGATGGCAGGCGGTGATCCGAAGCCAGAGGGCATAGTCCTCCGCCGCAGGCAGGTCTTCGTCAAATCCGCTTGCCTCTTCCAGGATCTTTTTGCGCATCATGGCTGATGAGGGACTGATGATACACAGGGGAAGACACTGGGTGAAAATACGGCCGGAATATTTTCGATGTCTCTTTCCCGGATTGACCCGTATGCCGTTTCGATACCAGATCTCCTCGGTGTAGCAGAGGGGATAGTCGGGATTCCGGTCAAGGAACCGGGCCTGGATGGATATCTTCCGTGGCAACCACACATCATCGGAATCGAGATAGGCGATGTATTCGCCTTTTGACTTCTCAAGCCCCAGATTTCTTGCCGAACTGACCCCCTTGTGGGACTGGTGAAAGGCATGGATCCTTTGTCCGTATCCCTCCAGGATGGAGGAGGTATGGTCGGTGGAGCCATCATCGACAACGAGCAGATCGAGGTCTTCATAATCCTGGGCCAGCACCGAATCGATGGCCTGGGAGAGACATGATGCGCGGTTGTATGTCGGGATGATGCAACTGACCTTCGGTTGTTTATCCATGATGCCTCAGCATTTCAGAAAACCAAACGATGAAATAGTTATGCCATTGTAAAACACCCGGGGGAAGGAGTCAATTCCCTGGCAAGAAAAAAATAGAGATTACAAAGAGTTAATGAATAGTGGTGCCAGATTGATTGATTAAACTATCAGAATATTCTTATCATGGCTTTATTTATATCTTCTAAATAATATCAAACATAAAAATATTTCAAAAAAATTAGACTACAATAACTTATTAATACAAATAATTACTATTGACTTTTGAACATAATTGAATTAGAATTTGGATATAATTATTTATCTCTTTACTAAGGGGTTGATGCCTATTCAAAAAAAGGGGCCTTGATTTTTTTTCAAATAAATCCTGTTGATTGTCCAATCGTCTTGCAGGCGTTTCAATGTCCTTTTCCTGTGCGGAAAAACATTTGCATAATCTGACCGCTTGCGCACATTCCGTCCTCCAATTTCCAGCCAGCATCCAGTCCTTTCTTTAATCCTTATGTATCGCGCGTGATCTTTTATTGCGGGCTCCCGTAATAGAGGGATCTGTAAAAATTCGTATCTGCTCCTTTGTATGCCATGTCAAACCTGCACGTGTGAATGTATAGATACGTCCAAAGTATAGAGGATAACGCATATCCTCAGATCCTTTTTGTGAGGAGGTGAGATCTATTCGACGCATTGGCTTGTCCATGTTTTTCCTTCCAGTTCATTCAGATTTCTTTGTAGAAAGGGGTGTATTGATGTAAGTGTGCGCACGATGGTCGTTTTTGGTTAAACGATCAGGTTTCGATCCACATAACGATAATGGGGTAGTTATGAGAGGTGAATTATGTACAAAGGAAGACATGATTCGATTGTGTTATGTGCCCTTATTATCTTCATCGTCATAGGGATGGGATTTTCCCTTGTCCATGCCCAGTACTGGGCAGCCCTCCCCCCTTACAATGTCCTCTGGCCGCTCTGGTCGGACATCCTGTCTCCCGTTGATCCGGTGACCGGTCTTGCCACACCCCTGGTAAACGCGATCACCAGGAATACCATCCTCCCGATCCAGCCCGTTATGGCATGGGACCCTGTTCAACCGAGTGGTGCCGGAATCCCCTGGCTGCTCTACAATACGCCGGCCGCGCTTGGGAATCAGTTGTTATTCTATGATGTCTTTTATGGCTTGAATCAATGGCCTCCCAGCTATTTGGTAGATCCCGCAACCGGTGTTCCGAACCCCATTGCCCTGCCCCTCGGATGGTCGCTCCTGTTGCCGACCGATCTAAAGAACCTGCAGTGGTATCTGCCCTTGGCCAATACATATTATTCGAATATATACGGAGTGCCTCTAACCAGCCTGTTGACTGCTGTAGATATCTGGGGACTGACGCCGCTTGCCCTTTTACCGCCAAGCGTTTTTTAGTAAAGGAGGGATGAGTTCTATGATTAGGAAAATAAAGTTCTTGATCGTTATAGTGGCCATTGCGATTGCAGGCTGCCTGCTCATCACCCCAGTGGCTTCCGCACAAACCTGGGCGGCATTACCCCCGTATAATATACTCTGGCCGCTGTGGTCTCCCGTGCTTTCTCCACCTGATCCGATTACGGGGGTGCCCACCCCTCTGATCACCGAGCTTTCCCGTAGTACGATACTCCCTGTGCAACCCGCCCTCGGTCTTAATCCCCTTACCCCCATTGTGTCGCCGATGGGTGATGTATTTCCGTATATGTTTTATAACTCACCCGTGGGCGTGCAATTTTTCGACCTGTGGTATGGGCTGAATCCCTGGCCGCCGTCCTCTCTGCTCGATTCCGTCACCGGGGCGCCCGTTCCTCTGGCCTTGCCGGCAGGGTGGAGCACATATCCCGTGTTCACCTGGAGGATATCGGTTGAATACCAGTACCTGGTCGATCTGGCAAATCTGTCGTACCTGCTTGCTTACGGCAACTCCCTCGGCGTTAGCCCTTCCTCATTGCTGACGTACGGGGATTTGTGGGGACTTCCCCCGATATAAGGAGGCTTTTTCCGGATGGAATGATTTTGAGCGAAAGATTGGGTTCTCATAAGCTCATACAAGATCCTTATATTAGGTATGCTTCAAAGGAGGAGATTCGCTCATGATTAGAAAAAGGAAAGGTTTCTTTCTTCTGCTTTTTACCCTTATGGCCTTGAGCATCCTCGGATCGCTCATGAGTCCGGCAGCACGCGCCCAGAACTGGGCACTTATGCCGCCATACAATGTCCTCTGGCCGCTGTGGTCACCACCCCTGGTTACCGATTTCAATTGGGATCCCCTTGTGCTCCGCGGCACAACACCCATTGTCACCGAACTTACCAGGAACACCATACTTCCGGTTCAGCCGTGTATAGCATGGGATCCTACCACCAGCATCTGGGCCCTCTACAATACACCCGTCGCCTTCGGCTCAGGATTACTCTACTTTGATCGGCTGTATGGACTCAATTCCTGGCCTCCGCCGAATCTCTATGATTCCGTTGCCGGCGTCCCCAATCCGATTACCTTTACCGTCACATACGGCCTCTTGCCTGTAACGGGTGCGCAAGGCGGGGGCGAGGCATTCTTTATTCCGCTTGCCAATGCGATATATGCACTTACGTATGGCTTGACAGGGCCGGAATACCTCAATCTGTTGACTACAGCACAATTATGGGGTTTTCCGGCGATTTAAGCGATTTCCCTTTAGTTCAAAAGGATAGATGGTTACGAATGGGAGATAAACAAATCATTCCACGAAGGGGGTGTGAATCTATGTAGTATAGTGGTGAATCATGAACGTGTCGACTGATTTTTAGAAGAACATAATCCTATGATATGAATCATCATAGTCAATAGCATGAGGTGAGTTATGTACAAAGAAAGGAAAAAGGTAATCCTGCTATGTGCCTTCCTCATACTGGTTATAGCAGGCATGATCGTGCCGGATCTCATGCATGCGCAGTATTGGGCCGCACTGCCGCCTTACAATCTCATGTGGCCGCTATGGTCTCCGGCGCTTTCTCCCGTTGATCCTGCCACCGGGCTTGCGACCCCTCTTATCAGTTCCCTGACAAGTAATACACTATTACCGGTTCAGCCGGGTCTGGTTAAGGATCCATACAGGTCATTGCCGTGGGCCCTCTATAATACCCCTTTGGCCCTTGGAGGCGGCATGCTTTTTTTTGACATAACCTATGGCCTCAATCCGTTTCCCCCATCCTATTTGCTCGATTCCGTCACCGGTACTCCAAATCCCATAGCACTTCCTCTGGGTTGGTCCGTCTATCTGCCCGTTGCCTTGAAGGGATTTGAATACTTTATACCCTTGGCCAATCTCACGTACATCGCTCAATATGGATTGCCGTCAACACCGTTTTTAACGAGTGCAGACATCTGGGGATATACGCCCTTTTCCGCATTGCCTCCTGCGGTGTTTTAGCACGTGGGGAAATGGTGTATGCGTATGAAAGCCGACCTGTGCTGCCGAGAGCCGATGGTTGATATGTTTTCGGCATAAAAGGAGGTCTACGTATGTATAAAAGGAGAAAATGCTTGCCCGTTATTCCCTCTATCGTACTGGTCATGTGTATTATCGTGGCCGCCTTGGGTCTGCTCATGACCCCCACGGTGGGGGCCCAGAACTGGGCTGCCATACCCCCCTATAATCTGCTGTGGCCCCTCTGGTCCCCGGTCCTGTCACCGCCGAATGCGGCAGGTATACCCACCCCTCTGCTCCCTGCGCTCACCAGGAATACCATACTCCCCGTTCAGCCGATGGTGGTATGGGACCCCTCCCCTTCGAATGCCTCGGGGTACATCTGGGCACTCTATAATATCCCTCTCGCATTCGGAGGCGGAATGGCGTTTTTCGACAAGATTTACGGCATGAACCCATTCCCGCCGGCATATCTCCAGGATCCTATAACCGGTGCACCTGCCCCTATCTCCCTTCTCACAACCTATTCGCTCCTGCTGCCCACATCAACGACCGAACTCGAGTGGATTATTCCCACTGCCAATGTCAACTATGCCCTCAACTATGGGATAACAGGGGCGGACTTCCTCAATCTGTTGACTCCGTCGCAGATTTGGGGCCTGCCGCCCATCTGATAGGCCTACTATGCGGAGAAGGAGGATAATGCCCATGCTTACACAAAAGAGATGGTATGTGCTCATACCTGTTGCTGTCGTCATAGTCCTGGTGAGTATTCAGGGAGCCACGGCACAGAACTGGGTGGCCATGCCGCCGTACAATGTCCTGTGGCCCCTTTACACCCCGTTCTACTCACCGCCGGACCCTATTACAGGTGTTCCCACTCCCCTGGTGACCCAGCTTACCAGCAGCACGGTGCTCCCGGTGCAGCCTGTCATGGCCTGGGATCCCACCCTGCCGAAACTCGGCTGGGCCATGTTGGGGACGATACCGCCGTGGCTCCTGTATAACGGCCCCACCGGTTTGGTTTTCTTCGACACGCTCTACGGGATAAATCCCTGGCCACCGGCAAGCTACCTCGATTCGGTTACCGGGGTGCCTGCTCCTATTACCCTGCTGCCCGGTTACTCCCTGCTCAGTACGGCATCCGCCGTACTCGGCATTGTCCAGGCAACCTATCTGTATGATCTGGGCAATCTCTATTATATGCTTGCCTATGGGTATAACCTGGGAATCAATCCCGCATCACTGGTCACTGCGGCACAGGCCTTCGGCCTGCCGATTCTGTGAACAATGGCCTCAGAGGGGGGCTTTGCCGGGAGCAACCATCGAAGTCCTGCGCGGGGACTATCCCCTCGCAGGACTTCGATCACTTCCAACGGTTCTTTCCATTTTTAAGATGTCTATATATTATATACAAAAAAGAATCTTGACTCTGTATAATAAATTTTTTATAATAAAGAGTAAGAAAAGAATATTGTATTTCTATAACAGATGGCACCGCATCCACCTTTTTGAAGGAGGAGCAACATCATTAATGAGAGGGGCGGTCATTGCCGTATCAAGACAACAGCATGACAACCGCTCCGCCTCACAAATATTCCGTAGTCAAAAATATCATAGCGTAAGAGACCGAATGGGAACACAGTAATCGCTCCCACTTGATGAACATGCAATAAGGGGCCCCTGCTGGCAAGTTCTCTTTATCATCATCGCATACGGTCATCTTCCTCTCCCCTTTCCTGCTGAGATGGGTTCTGCTCGAATCGCTCGGCCTTTTTCGATTTGCTTTTTACAAGCTCCGTTCTCCTCTTTTTTAGCATTGCTGCTTTACTCACTTTCCCTTTTGCACGTGTACTATGTATGGTAAGGGTTCAGTACCCTTGTGCAGTTTTCTGAGAGTTAACGATAATCGTGACTCCGGCAGGAAATACCAATCAGGTGGAATATGCTATGAGTCGCAGATTCCTTGTACTAAGCTTGGTGTGCCTTTTCCTTTTCATGAGTACATTCGACGCACCTGAATACGTACGATGTACGCACATCGGGATATGTGAATTTCTGGACCTGAGCGGTCATATTCTCAGAACGCTTGTATCAGATATACCCTCTCGTCATGCACATGCAGGACCAAGGAACTTCGTTGACATTCTGGAGAATATGGACAATGAGAATGAATCGAGAAGACATTATGCATTTCTTTCCCCTCCGGCCGTTTTGAGGTCATGTGCAAGCCTGTTTGACCCTTCCGGACACCTCAAATTTATCGGATTAAATACCTACCAGAGAGCCATTGCATTCTTAGAAGATATTCCATCCCAACACATTCAGATCATCGAGGTCTCCACAATCCTCTGCTAATCATGTCCCTCTGAGGGAGCATCGCCGTTCTCCGCACTCGAATATTTGATGACACAGTCGATTACGATCCATAACCATTCAATCCCTTCATACGGGAAACCCATTATCCATACTGCCGGGAGGTGATCGATGGATGATACATACCATTCTCTTTGCGATGCAAAAACAATTATTGTTACTACCGGGAGGTGATCGGTGGATGATCAATACCTACCTTTGTTTAATGAGAGCTGGTTTTATTGAAGTGAAATAAGGTTCGGAGGGACAAATGAATATGTCAAAGAACTGCAAAAGCCTTATTGTCATGATGACCTTTATGGCGGCGTTGTGTCTGGTTTGCGCCATCAGTATTCAGGCCCAGTACTGGACCATTATGCCACCCTATAATGTCTTGTGGCCCCTTTGGTCTCCCGGATTATCACCCCTTGATCCGATCACGGGCCTAACGACACCCCTGGTCAGTTCATTGACCAGGAATACGGTACTGCCGGTCCAGCCCGGTTTGGTCTGGGACCCATGCCAACCGGTGCCATATCTTCTATATAATACGCCCGCGGCCTTCGGCTCAGGGCTGTTGTATTATCATGAGGCGTATGGCATCAATCCCTGGCCGCCAAGTTATATGCTGGATCCTCTGACCGGTGCGCCAGCACCGATTCCTCTGCCATTGGCACCCACCCTGTTGGCACCCTATGCATCAGGGGAATGGGAATATTACGTGCCCATGGCGAATATCTACTACGCCCTTACCTTCGGACTCAGCGGCCTGGAATTCCTGAGCCTGTTACAGCCCTTTGATATCTGGGGACCAGTGCTGCGTACCGGTGTCCCGACGACACCCATTATTTTGTAAGGTGCTCATCGTGGGAGGGAGTCCGTTGAATGAATGAAATAATCCCCGATCCAGGGAAGAGATCATTGAATGGAAGGGAGAATAATGATGCATAGAAAAAGATGGAACATATTTTTAATCATGATATTGACTGTTCTGGTGGGCCTGTTGTTTTTCACCTATGCCCAGGCAGACAACTGGGTTGCCTTGCCGCCCTATAATGTATTGTGGCCATTGTGGTCTCCGGCTCTGTCTCCGCTGGACCCGATTACCGGCGTGCCGACCCCTCTGGTCAACGCCCTGACCCGAATGACGATACTTCCGGTTCAGCCGGCCATGATATGGGACCCTGCCTCCCCGGAGGCGAATAACGGACCTTTGCCATGGCTGGCGTATAATGCCCCTCTGGCCTTTGGTGGCGGACTCATGATCTGGGATCAATACTACGGGATGAGACCATTTCCCCCGGATTACATGCTGGATCCATTGACCGGTACCCCGGCGCCCATTCCCCTGCCTTTATCCTATTGGCTTTTAGGATCGATTGCGTTTGATGAAATCAACGCCTATCATTATATCCTGGGAAATCTGGTGTACGCCAACACCTATGGCGTGCCGCTTGCGAACCTGCTCACACCTGCAGAATTCTGGGGGATACCCCCACTCACTGTGGGCGTATACTAGATCAATTGATTTGATGAAAATTGAATCGAACCTAATTAATACGTAAGGAGATGAACAATGATGAGAAAAAAATGGTTATTCCTGCTCTTGACCTTGATGATGGTCCTTTTGTTAATCAAGGGCACACCGGCTTCGGCACAGGATTGGGCAATCATGCCCCCTTATAATCTGCTTTGGCCCCTGTGGTCTCCGGTCTATTCCCCACCCGATCCGCTCACCGGCCTTCCCACGCCATTGTTGAGCGAGGTGACCCGCAGTACCATACTGCCGGTTCAGCCGACCTATCTGTTCAATCCCAATGGATTTGAGCTACCCATGGGGTATGTGAATCCATGGCTTCTATATAATTCGCCCGGAGGGGTTGTGTACTATGATGTATTTTTCGGATTGAAGCCATTTCCGCCCCCTGACTTGCTGGATCCGATATCAGGCGCACCGGTCCCGATCGCATTGCCATTAGGCTGGTCCATTCTTAAACCGCCGCCACTCTCGCTTGCCTTGTATCTTTTTGAATTGAGCAATCAGTACTATTTGCTCGGGTACGGCAATGCCCTGGGTGTCGATCCATTTTCGCTTCTGACCTATTATGACGTGTATGGGGTTCCAGGGGTTTTGGCAGCTACGTCATGGTAATTTTGATTCGGACCGGAGCGGGATCCATTAGGATGGTTATTGAAATTTTTGATCTGGAGATGAATGATCCCCGCCGCAAACAGTGGGTAATTATGCCCAGTTAGGGATCACAAGAAGATGGATCCGGAGGTGATGCCTTTGGTCTAAAAGGGTGAGAAAACATATTGACCTTGTTACATGGGTAGGCCTTTTAGAGTTTTTGAGACTCGCTCGTCTACAGTGCGGAAAACTTTTTACTCAAGATCCGCAATGTCATAGGTCTTGTTTTGTACAAAAAGCCTTTAAAAGGCCTTCCCACTTCATTCCGAAAGGGCCTGCCCACGGCTATCAAATGTCACAATTGAAATTGCCGACTCCCTTCATTCCTCCTTGATTTTAGGCAGGAAAAGGGAGAGAATAACAAAGGGGGGGAGAGTATCATGGCACGATTGACGAGGTGTTGTGTGATGGTTCTTTGTATTGTCATGATCGCAGGGGTAATCGTATGTTTGTTCAGCGGCATTACCTCAGCCCAGTATTCACTGTGGGGGTACGGGTTTCCTGGATATACCTATTTTTCTCTCATGAACCTCTCCCGGTTCTCCGGGTATCCTTATTATTATATGCCTGCCCTTGGAGGGTATAGCTATCTGGTTTACGCCCTCAAATTCTTCGACATGGCCCAGACTACCCCGTTCCTGTATGCCCATGACCCGCTGGCGGATTATTATGGGGCTCTGGTCACCAATTATGCCGCTACCTATGATATCGCCCCGAGACAGGCCATAATTCCATTTATGAAGGAGTTTATGTTTTGATGATTGATAGGGTAAAACGCGTTTTCATCTTCTCCCTTATTTCCCTTTTAATATGTTCAATCGCGGAGGCGGAAAAGCCCCCGCGATTGAACATCCTCCTGGTAACCTTCGATACCACCCGTGCCGATCACATCGCATGTTACGGATACAAGCAGGTGAAGACGCCGAACATCGATCGCCTGGCAAAAAGGGGGTGTCTCTTTGAGAAGGCGTTCACCCCGGTGCCCATAACCTTCCCCTCCCATTCCTCCATGCTCACCGGGCTTTATCCCCCGTCGCACGGCATTCGGAACAATGCGACCTATGCACTCCCGGATTCCGTGGTGACCCTTCCGGAAATGCTCAAGGACCGCGGGTATGCAACCGCAGCCTTCGTGTCCGCCTATGTCCTTGACAGGCGTTTCGGCCTTGATCAGGGATTCGACACCTACGACGACGACCTGGAGACCAATGTGGAGCCGAAGCTGAAACAGAAGGAGAGGCGCGCGGAGACCGTCACCAGGGCGGCAATGGAATGGCTGGATAGGGTAGGGGAGAAGGGCTTTTTCCTGTGGGTTCACTACTTCGATCCCCATGATGCCTGGGCGCCTCCTTCCCCCTATGACGATACCTACAAAAAGAACCCCTATGACGGGGAGATCGCCTATGCCGATTACTGGCTTGGGAAACTGTTTGACAGAATGGACAGCCTCGGACTGACCCAGAACACCCTCATTCTGTTCGCGGGTGATCATGGGGAGGGCCTCGGGGACCACCATGAAAAAAACCACGGGATTTTCATCTACGACTCGACCATATGGGTGCCCATGATCATCAGTTGCCCGCGCATGCTCCCGGCCGGAAAACGCATCCCCCGCCTCGTACGGTTGATCGACATAACCCCCACGATCCTTGAGATAATCGGATACAAGATACCCGAACATATGCAGGGTGTCTCATTGTCCCCAATGATGCTGGGTAAGGGGTCCGCACGGGAACTCGATCTTTACTGCGAATCCTTTTACCCGAAATCCACCCACAACTGGAGTCCCCTAAAGGGATTGAGGACCGAGACGTGGAAGTATATCGAGGCCCCCACAGAGGAACTCTATCGTCTGGATAAGGACACTGAGGAGAAGGCAAACCTATTCAAGAAGGAAAGGGAACAGGCCAAGGTCATGACCCTTCGTTTTGCCGAGGTGGTCAAAGAAATGGAGCCGGAAGGCGAGGCCCCGTCGCAGCAGGTGGCAATGGACAAGGAGACGATGGAGAAGATGAGGAGCCTCGGGTATGTATGGACGCCCACCAGCGGCGAACAGAGGAAGACATATCCCGATCCCAAGGATATGATCAAGGTCCTTGAGGATATCGACAAGGGGGCCGCCTATTTTGCAGAGGCAGAATACGACAAGGCGTTGCGCCTGTTTCAAAAGGTGTTGAAGCTCCATCCGGAGAATACCGATGCCTATGTCACCATAGGCCATATCTACGATGCAATGGGAGAGGATGCCAAATCCATTGAGGCGTTTGAAAAGGCCCTTGAGCTGGAGTCGGAGAACCTGCGGATCTACATTCAACTCGGGGTGGGCTACATGAAGGTGGGTCGCTACGAGGAGGGGCTTGCCACCTTCAAAAAGGCCCTCGATTTCAACCCCCGGTGCAAAGAGGCGTATACCAATATGGCCCTCTACCATTTTCAGCAAGGGGAGTGGCCACAGGCGCGGGATTATTTCCGGAAGGTCCTGGAGCTTGACTCCGGCGATACCAGCGCCCATAATTATCTTTCGGTGGTGTACCAGAGATTGGGGGATTTCGACAGCGCCGTGTCCGAGGCGGATGCCGTTCTGCAAAAGGATCCGAACGACACCATGGCACTGCTGAGTCTCGGTTCCGTGTATCAGGCGACCGAGCGCCTCCCCGATGCCCTGGATGTCCTGAAGAAGGCGGTCGCCATAAGGCCGGATTTCAGCCGTGCCCACTATTTTCTCGGCCTTGTCTATTTTCAGCAGGATAGGCTCGATGAAGCCATTCATGCGTTCAAACAGGCAATAGCGCATGATCCCATGAGTGCCGAGGCCCATTTCAATCTGGGATTCATCCACTACAAACGGAATAACCTCAGGGATGCCATTGATGAATTCCAGGAGGCCCTCAATATAAAGCCCGATTTCGTCCAGGCGCGGCAGATGCTGGTGAGGCTCTATCCCATGGTAGAAAAGGGCGAAAAGAAATGAGACGCCTTAGCGCGCTTCCCCTGTTTCTCGTGGTTGCCGCCCTCTGCCTCTCCTTCGGATCAGGGGCCATGGCAATGGGCTCCAGGTCCAAGCCGCTCGACTACAACCTTCTCATTATCACCATTGATACGCTTCGTGCCGATCATCTGGGATGTTACGGATACAGCAGGGTGAAAACTCCCGTAATCGATCGACTGGCCTCCGAAGGGGCGGTCTTCACCCAGGCCATCACCCCCGTGCCCATCACCTTGCCCTCCCATACCTCCATCATGACCGGCCTCTATCCCTCACAGCATGGGGTAAGGAACAATGGAAACTTTTATCTGAGCCCGGAGGTTCTTACCCTGGCAGAGGTCATGCGGGAAAATGGGTATCAGACAGGTGCCTGCGTGGGCGCCTTTGTCCTCGATTCCATCTTCGGACTGGACCAGGGTTTTGATTTTTATGATGATAATTTCACCCCGGGCAAGAAACGAACCAATGTCTTGTTCAATGAGAGGAACGCAGGTCAGGTCACCAGGATCGGGCTTCGCTTTCTAAAGCGAAACCAGGGTGACAAATTTTTTCTGTGGCTCCATTACTACGACCCGCACTCCCCCTACTTCCCTCCCTATCCCTATACCCTTGATTACAGGGATCACCTGTATGACGGCGAGATCGCCTATACGGACCACTGCCTGGGGGAGCTATTCAAGGGCATGGCGGATATGGGACTGCTCGACAAGACCGTGATTATTCTGACTGCGGATCACGGGGAGGGGTTGGGTGACCACAACGAGCTTACCCATGCGGTCTTTATCTACGATTCAACCCTTCATGTCCCACTTATCGTCAAGGTACCAGGCCTTTTGGAGGGCGGCAGGACCATCACTGCCCAGGTGAGCAATATGGATGTCACGCCCACCGTGATCGATCTGTTCGGATTCAAGCCTCTGAAGGGCCTTGCCGGAAAGAGCCTCATTCCCCTCATGCGCGGGAAGGATGTGCAGATCCATCCGCAGTTGATCTGCGAAAGCCTCTGCCCTGAGCTCAATTTCGGCTGGAGCGCCCTTGAGGGGATACGGACGCCGGAGTGGAAATTCATCCAGGCCCCGGTATCCGAGCTCTACCATCTGGGCAGGGATGCAGGGGAAATGAACAATGTGCTGGCACAGTCGCCCGAGGATCACGCCGCATGGAAAAACAGCCTCGATCAGTTGAAACGGGAGTACCCCCCGATGGTCAAGGCACAGCCCCAGGCGACCATGGATCCTGAGACTGAGCAGCGGCTGAGGAGTCTCGGGTATGTGTGGACACAGCCCCGGACCGCCGACCAGGAGGAAAAGCCAAAGCCCGATCCCAAGGATAAGATTCATATCATGAACTACATCGACGATGGGATGGGGTATCTCCTCATAGGGCTCTATGACAAGGCAATCGAGGCCTTCCAGAAGGTGGTGGACCTGGATAAGGATAACACTGCAGGCTACTTCAATCTTGCGTGCGCCTACGAAAGCATAAATGACCTGGAAAAGGCAGAGGCCCTGTTCAACAAGGTTCTGAGCATGGATCAGACCCACCTGGATGTCCACAATCACCTGGGGGTTATCTACTACCAGCGAGGGGAGTGGGAAAAGGCGGAGAACGAATATCATGCAGCGCTTGAACTTGTTGAATATTCTGAGGTTTATTACAATTTGAGCCTTGTGTACAGTAAAACGGGGAACCTGAAGGCCGCCATTGCGAGCATTCAAAAGGCGATCGAGCTGGACCCGGATTATGCCGACGCACTGAACCATCTGGGAAATCTCTTTCTTCAAGGAAATGACCTCCAGGCGGCGGCTGCACAATTCAAGAAGGTGCTGGAGGTTGATCCCTCCCATGTCACCGCCCACAATAATCTCGGATTGATCTATGTGCGGTGGGGAATGACTGACCAAGCAACGGCGCTTTTTGAGGAGGCGGTACGTCTGGATCCCAACAGTGAGGAGGCCAATAACAACCTGGGAAGCCTGTATATCGGGCAGGGGAAATACGACCAGGCGCTCACCATGCTGAAGAGGGCGCTGGAATTGCGCCCCGATTACGTGAAGGCCATGATCAATCTGGGGATGCTCTACATGAGCATGAATGAGCGGACCAATGCCGAACGGCTCTTCACGCGGGCCATCGAAACAGACCCCCATTCCGCCGATGCCCTCACTCAACTGGGGTATCTGCACCTGCAGAATCAGGAATTCGATGAGGCGATAGACGACTTTCAGCGCATGGTCGCAATCGCCCCTGTTGATCCGAGGGCTCACTACAATCTGGGCAAGGCGTATCATGCCCTTGGAAATACAGCGGAGGCAGCACAGGAATGGCAGCGTACCCTGGAGCTGTCGCCTGACCTTGCAGGCGCCCACCTGAACCTGGGCAACCTCTATTTTGACGGGGGTGATTTTGAACATGCGCAACAGGAATGGAAACAGGCCTTTGCCGGCAGACCCGTGGATGTCCCCACCCACCTGGTGAACCTGGGGATGGTCTATTTTCAGTCCGAGCAGTATGAAAAGGCGGGCCGTGCGTGGATGAAGGCATCCGAGCTCAGGCCTGATGATCCGGCCATCCACTTTAACTGCGCTGTTGCCTATTTCAAACAGGGACTCTACGATGATGCGGACATTGCCTTGAAGGAATGCCTCCGTCTTCAGCCGGATTTTCAGGGCTCCCGGCAGTTACAGGAACAGATCAGGCTCCAGAAATGATAAGCGTGATACCGTCCCGTTGGTTCGTGCGATACCGCTGCCTTTCTCTTCTCCATTCTTACCAATAGACATCTGTCAAAACCATTGTGTCGCTATCTCTCCGTATCAGTTTCAGGGATTATCATGGGCATACTATCCAATGCCCTCTTGGCTGGGAAATCTGATAATCATTCTAAAAAAATGTGATAATAGTATAAATAGAAAAATATATAAAAGTGTTTGTATTTCCATAATATTGTCTTGACATAACATCGATACTATTAGATTGACTTTTAAAAATAATTTGTTTATAATTTTATATAAAGTGTCCTCATAAGATTTTGATAAAAAGATGGGCATTTTCCCTGTTGATTATAAAAAATAGTACTCATTTGATTTTGAGAAAAAAAATAGTGTATATTTTTTTAAATCTTATGAATCAGCTATTTTTTATGGAGGTGGCTTAGGGATATTGATCCATGCGACTGAAATTCGACAGGTAAATCAATCAAGAAGACGTGCTCATTCGTTAAAAAGGGCTGGATCCCAATCATATGCTTCTTCTATTCTCATAGTGGTTTCTTCAAAACCAAGTGTCATTGATCATTAATCCTTCCTTCAGGATATCTAACCCTCCTATTTGGTTACCATTGCAGTAGCTCCCAGATACATGCTACGGAATATTCATTCCTTGGTCCGGGGATTTCTGGTTTCCATTTTACAGTATGGGCCATTCCCTTTTATGTCCAAACATCATTAACCAGTCTTATCCATATTGAAGGTGCATCCTGGCAATCTTAGGGAAGTCAGAGATGGTGGAGTTGATAGAGGGCCCGACTCCAGCAGTATCTGACAATGAAAGGATGCGTGTAGAAAAAAACATGTTTTCATGAATGTGCGAGAAGGGGGTGGTAATGTATGCTTGCCGGTTGATTTGGTGCTGAATAGGACTTGTTCACAAGGAAATCGGATGATTCTCATGTACATGTAATTTATTAGATAAAAAGACTGCAAATGAAGAAAGGGGGTATTTTTATCCACGATGGATATCTTGCACTGATTTGAAGTGATCACTCTATTTCTCAATTAATTATGGAGGAGTTGAGATGCTTCGAGAAACGAAGTTGCTGCGATGGGGATTAACCGGGCTTATTCTCCTGGCGGCCATTCTATTGTTCTGTTCTCCCTCGATTCAGGCTCAGAATTGGAGAGCCCTGCCACCATACAACCTCTTGTGGCCCCTCTGGTCTCCGCCCCTGGTTACGGATTTCAATTGGGATCCCCTTGTGCTTCTCGGCACTACACCCATAATCACCGAACTCTCCAAAAATACTGTACTTCCGGTACAGCCCGCCATAGTCTGGGATGCGATTTTAAATCCAAAAGGCCCTGTCTGGCTGGCTTATAATATACCTCCAGCGTTTGGTGGCGGATTGACATTATTTGAGGAGATTTATGGGTTTATGCCATTTCCTCCCAGTTATCTTCTTGATTCTGCGACGGGCGCTCCACTCCCTATCACGTATCTGCCCTATTATTCGGGATATCTCCCAACTGCATTGAAACACTTCGGACTTACCATAGATTTTGCTAATTTGGCCTATTCTTTTCTATATGGTCTAACGCCTACGGAATACTCGAATCTATTGACCCCAGCACTGCTTTGGGGTATACCGCCTATTTAATAACAGGTTTTTTGTGATAAGGGAGATGGCATGAAGGGATGGAGAGATGAAATATTCCTCTCCATCCCTTTTTCGCAATTTTTGATGATCTTATACGATTATATGAGAAAACGTGAAGGTGTTTTTCTCTGAATGTCTTCATGCAGGGCGCATCCTTTTCAACGAAGGATTTTATCCTGACAAATTATGGTGGATGAATGGCATCCATTCCAATTTCAATCCAGGGTTTGCTCAGGATAGTTATGGTAGCTCCGACCGGGAAAGGCATCGATATTCCCACTTTTTTGGTGAACCCGGGCATGCCCTATTTTCGATTGAAATAAAATGATAAAGCCTCTCGTTATTTATCATTTTATAAAATAATTCCCAATATTTGAATTGAAAAAATTGAGATGCTTCGTTATACTTACTTTTATAAAAAGCAGCTTCTTATAAAACCCAGGCTATAGTTCAAAGGGGTGAAAGAACATGAGGCCTGTTCGTTTAATTCGTATGGTGATACTAGTCTCTTCGGTTTTGATTCTCTTGGAAGGCATGGCTCCGGCCATGGGCACAAAACCCGGGCGATCGGATTACAACCTCCTCTTGATCACGATCGACACGCTCCGGGCGGATCATCTGGGCTGTTACGGATATACGTCAATAAAAACCCCCACCATCGATAAGTTGGCCTCCGAAGGGGTGCTTTTTTCCCAGGCCATCTCACCGGTACCAATCACCCTGCCATCCCACTCCTCCATAATGACCGGCCTTTATCCGGCACAGCATGGTGTGCGGAATAATGGCAATTTTTCCCTTAGTCAGGATGCCATGACACTGGCTGAGGTGATGAAGTCGCATGGCTATCGAACAGGGGCTTGTGTCGGATCCTTTATCCTTGATTCAATTTTTGGCTTGGATCAGGGATTCGATTATTATGATGATCATTTTTCTCCCGGCAAAAAGAGGAGCAATTTCCTCTATAATGAGCGAAAAGCCGGGGATGTCACAAGAATAGGCACCCAATGGCTGGAAAAGCATAAGGATAACAGGTTCTTCTTGTGGCTTCATTATTATGATCCGCATTCGCCCTATTTCCCTCCCTTTCCATTCAGTCTTGACTATCGCGATCATCTGTATGACGGAGAGATTGCCTACGTGGATACCTGTCTTGGGGAGCTGTTTAAAAAATTGGATGAGATGGGATTGATGGATCGTACGGTGATCATCCTGATCGGGGATCATGGGGAGGGATTGGGAGACCACAATGAAGATACGCACACGATTTTTATCTATGATTCCACCCTCAGGGTTCCTTTTATCATCCGGGCCCCGGGTCTTATAAAGGGAGGGAGAAATGTGCAGGCCCTGGTCAGCACCGTGGATATACTACCGACCGTGATTGGTCAATTCGGCTTTAAACCCTTAAAGGGCTTGGCAGGGAAAGATGTGCTGCCTCTTATAAACGGTCAGGCGAAGGAGATTCATTCGCAGATACTCTGCGAAAGCCTGTATCCCGAGCTCAACTTCGGCTGGAGCCGGCTCGATGGGGTACGGACGGCGGAATGGAAATATATACATGCCCCTTTGCCGGAGATCTATCACACAACCGAAGACCCGGATGAAGAAAGGAACCTTTTCCAGAAGGGTCGTTCCGATCATGAACAATGGAAGAATTCCCTGGATAGGCTCAAAGAGGATTATCCGCCTGCTCCCTGGGCAGTTCAGCAAACAAAATTGGATCCTGAGACGGAGCAGAGGCTGAAAAGCCTGGGTTATGTCTGGACCAGGGCTGACATGGACGTGGACGAAGATAAGCCCAGACCTGACCCAAAGGAATTGATTCAGGTAATGAATTATATGGATAATGGCATCAGCTATATGCTTCTTGAGTCTTATGACGAGGCAATCGAGGAGTTTCAGAAGATTATCAAGGCTGATCCCCGGAATAGTGCCGCTTATTTCCATCTGGGTTCGGCCCATGAAGAAAAGGGTGAGCTGGATCAGGCCGAGACATTCTTTCGGAAGACCTTGGAACTCAATCCTGACCATGGTTATGTCTATAACCGTCTGGGATTGATCCAGTACAAGAGGGGGAATTTGGATCTGGCCTTGGCGGAATTCCAGAACTCCTTGGAGATATTTGAATATGTGGAGGTCTACTATAATATAAGCCTTGTCAATGAGAAGCAGGGGAGGATGGAAGAGGCGATAGCAGCGATTAAGAAATCCCTTGAGCTTGACCCCGATTATGCCGAGTCATGGAATCAACTGGGCAATCTCTATCTGGCCCAAAATAATCTCCAGGAGGCTGCTGAACAGTTTGCAAAGGCCCTGGATCTTGATCCCGGACATGTTAAGGCACATATTAACCTCGGATTGGTTTACAGCCAGAGGGATCGGATAGACGATGCGATACAGCAATTCACCGAGGCAGTCAACCTTGATCCCAATAGCGCCGAGGCCCATAATAATCTGGGCAGCTTGTATCTCGGCCAGAGGAGATTTGACCAGGCAATGCTTCATTTGAAAAAGGCACTGGATATCAGGCCGGACTATCAAAAGGCAATCATCAATCTGGGGATGCTTCATGTGAGCCTGAATGATCATAAAAAGGCGGAGCATTTATTCCAGAAGGCCCTTGAAATGGATAGTAATTGCGTGGAGGCATACAATCAACTTGGTTATCTTTATTTGGTCAAGCAAGAGTTTGATCGGGCCATAGCCTCTTTTCAGCAGATACTGCAATTGTGGCCTGAGGACCCAAGGGCCTATTTTTATCTGGGAAAGGCCTATTATGCCCTTGGGCAAACAGACGCAGCCATTAAAGCGTGGCAAAAGGCCCTTGATCTTCAGCCGGGATCGGAGAGTGTCCATCTGAATTTGGGGAATGCCTATTTCGAGATGGGTGATTTCCGGAAGGCCCAGGAGGAATGGCGGCTGGCATTGGCCGGGAAGCATATAGATATTCCAACCCATTTGGTGAACATGGGTATGGTTTATTTCCAGACTGAGAAGTATGACAAGGCCGTCAGCGCGTGGGAAAAGGCAGCGGAACTCAGGCCGGGAGATACCAATCTCCTTTACAATATCGCGCTTGCCTATTATCAACAGGGACTCTACCGGGAGGCGGGCGATGTATTGAAGGAATGTATGCGTCTTCAACCCGATTTCCAGAATGCGCAAACGCTCATCGATAGAATCAGGCAACTCGAGGGGGACGCAACTCCCTCGCCATGGTGATTTCCAAATCCCTTTTTCTCAATGTGCAGGAATATGTGATGGCACATAAGATGGAGAGCCGCGAACCACTCCTCCATCACTATGCCGTATAATCCACCCGGGCCTCAGCAATCCTTTATCCATTATTTAGTTATTGTTTTAATAATATTTTTGTTGACAGTGTATGTTAATTTATTTATAATTTATTTATAATATGGATAATAAAATCTTCTTAATTAAAAAGGGGGGATGCATTACAGCATTAAAAAGGGCTGTCTCAAACGGGGGTATTTGGAGTATTGACTGCTGACCATTCGGTTAGTTTACCTGCTCCATCGTCCTGATCATCTAAACCCTATCGGAAGAGATGTTCGTATAGAATGCTCCTTTGCATTAAGGTGCCCCTTTTCCATACTCCTTTCCCTAACCGCTTTCCATCTCTATGCGTGTGTGCATAGGCAAATCCGCAACTCATACTCCCCTTGGCACATACATATAATTTTCAGTATTGTAATGCTGTATGGACGTTTGTTTTAACGGGTCTCTCGAACCATAAGTCGTAGTGTGGTATGAATATGAAGATTGTTGCTGTCTTGCTGGTATGTCTCATCCTTTTTTTGAGTATCTTTGATGCGCCCGAATATGTGCGCTGTGTTGACATAGGGATCTGTGAGTTCTTAGAGAATTTCGGGGTTATCAATCATTTCTCTAATTTTCTTAAGCGGCTTTTCCATAGTATCATCAGCAATTTCTTTTCCCTCCTGGAAAATATTGCGGAAAGCAAGGAATGCATCCAGAACATCATAACAATGTGCCTTTCTGCTTTTATTCTATCCTCCCTTATTTCATTTGTTTTTAACAGGAAACCGGACAATATCACGGCTTGCCTGCCGCATGTTTTTTCATTTACAACTGCACGCATTACCTCACCAAAGCAGATCGCAATGCTTATCGGCATTTCTATTATCCGTTCCTGAATAATACCCGCCCTGATTTCATATGGCCAGTAACTTGCGCTGCAGGGCATGGTGCACTGTTCATTGGGAAACGCGGATAACTCTCAAGATGCATGAGCCATTAGATATCCGAAACCTGTATAACATGGAGGAATTATCATATGTGTAAGGCCGCAAGACGGTATATATTCTGCGTCGTAATGATTCTGTCATTGGTGGTTATGCTCCCTCGGGTGGGGATGGGCCAATACGCCGGCGTATCATACTACCCGTTCTTCCCGGCGGTGCCCTTCCTTTTCCCTGTGCCGTATTATGGGATTCCTGTCGCCATTCCCTTTCCCCGCATGGTTCCTGCACCTGCACCCCTTACTACCTATCAGCGCTCGCCGAATGCCACCATCATCATTCCTACTGGGATCACCGCTGTGGGCACTGCTCCAGGGGTTTTTGTCATCGGAGGAACAACAGCGGTTTCGCCTGTGGTGGCATCAGCGTCTGTCACCGCACCCACAGTAACCACGCCGCCGGCGCCTTCACCGCTGTTGAGTATTCTTGCAGTGCTCTACGCAAGCGCACTCTATGACGGTCCGCTGAGCACTGCGAATCCATTGCTCTTTGCGTATCTCACCCAATTGACCTTGTAGGTGATCGGAGGGAAGATTCCTGGGGCGCTGAACCTGCCGCGCGTGAAGGCAATAATTGCACAAAAGGATGGTTACGGAAAGGGGGTGATGGATACCTCTCCAGGCGGACTTCGTGCATGGTGAAGGCATTACTCCGGAACATGGCGCCTGCGTATTCATGAAATGTGAATCGTATACGGTCATTGACGAATGCCTCACTGTTCGTTATAGTGTGGCACAGCCATGACCGGAGTCGGACACGTCACCATCATCATGCATCGTAGAGGTATATACGTATGAAAGAAGTCTTCCTGCACCTCGGAGCTGCTGTGCTCCTCTTCACCATGCTGATTGTTGTCACTCCTCCGTGCAATGCCGGGACACACCCTTCGTCCCGATATTTTCACAGCGGGGATGGAAGCATTGCCATCACCAGCGCCAAGAATGGGGAATCCTTTTCGGGGATGTATCGTTCAACGGATGGGATCTACCAGGAAGAGGCGATCAAGGCGATCCACCGGGTGTTCGATGCGCCTTACGGCACCCCCCTTTCGGAGATATCACTTCGCCTCGTCGAGTTTCTCGATTTTCTCGTCGATTCCCTCCAACCGGAAGGCAAGGTCACCATCGTCTCCGGCTGGAGAAGCCCGGAGTACAATCGGAAGCTTCGGGAAAAGGGCCGGCTTGCAGCAAAGGCGAGCCTCCATCAGTATGGCATGGCTGCGGACATCAAGGTGGAAGGGCTTTCATCCGAGCGTATCTGGAAATATGTCAAAGAGATCGGCTTCGGCGGCGCAGGGTACTACCATGGGGAAATGGTCCACATCGACGTGGGTCCTCCCCGCACCTGGGACGAGAGGACATCGGGCGTTGGCACGGATATCTCCGATGAAAACAAGCTCATAGGCCTGGTGGCGGACCAAGATATCTACCTTACCGGAGAATCGATACGGCTGCGGTTCATCAGGATGACCATGTTTCCCATAGGGGTATCACCCAAATTCGTACTGGAGAGGGTGAACAAGGAGGGAGAGGAACCGGAGCGGATTCCCTTCAGGCCTGACTTCGGCCGCGAGGTGAGCGAACCTTGTCCGGAATTCCATGATATCGGTGAAATGGCAGGGATAACCTGGAGGCTCCCCAATGACCTTCCTGCAGGGCAATACCGGATTCGTGCCTCGTTCTGTTCCAAGGAGTGGGAGCGGATGCCCCGGGACGTCGCCACCACCGCGTTCCAGGTGAGCACCCCCTGAGATGCGCAATTGGTGAAAAACCGTAAGCCCATAGAATCAAAACAATGGCAAAGATACACTACGTTCCGATAGGCATCATTCATTCCCCCTTTACGGAAATCAAGGGCATGCCCATACAGCCGTCGGGTGCGGCAGGGGTGAAGGGCACCGTGGAAATGAAACCGGAGTTCGTTGAAGGGCTCAAGGATCTGGACGGTTTTTCTCATATCATATTGATCTATCATTTTCATCAATCAAAGGGGTATGCACTACATGTTATCCCATTCCTGGATACCGTGTCTCACGGGGTTTTTGCAACACGGGCCCCGAAACGTCCAAATCCTGTAGGGCTTTCAGTGGTAAGGCTCATCGGAATAGACGGCGGTATCATCCATATAGAGGATGTCGATATTGTAGACAATACACCCCTGTTGGACATAAAGCCGTATGTTCCGGCATTCGATGCACCGGCGGTTGATGTCCAAAGGACAGGGTGGCTGTCTCAGGCTCACAAGAGGCTGGGGCATACAAAATCGGATGCGCGATTCAGATGATGGAATGGGTACCGCATGGTTGCGGCCGGTGATACAGGATCAACAACGATGATCACTCAATATATCCAAGGGATTTGAGCTGCTCCAGGGTGCGGGGATCTATCTCCGCCTGATTCTGCGTGCGTGCAATACCTTTTCGTACCCCGCTCTTCCGGCTGAGCCAGGCCCGGATCTCGTCTCCCTTCCGATTCAGGACACCATCAGGCCGATCCGCCATGACCAGGTTGGTACACTCCCCTTCATCCCCCTGCAGGTCGTAAGCCTCCACTATGCGTTCTTCAGGGAGGTGATAGATATACTTCATGTGCCCTTCGATCATGGCGACCTTTGGAATCCCCTTCATGTGCTCCTCTGAGAAGATTCTCTGCCGCGTGCGCTGGTCGTTTCCTCGTCTCGGGGATGCGACAAGGCAGAGGCCGTCCACCTCATAGGGAAAGCGGGCGTTGATGAGGCTCAGGATGGTGGCCCCGATGTCAACGAGCTGGGGCGGGATGCTCATATCGGCAGTGCACGCCATAGATGACGGGAACCGCATGAGAAGCGGGACCATAGTCTCCTCGTTGTAGAGGGTGAAGCCATGATCGCAGGCCCCGTGTTCGAAGAATGCCTCGCCATGGTCAGCGGTAATGATGATGATCGAGTCGTCATACAATCCCGATTCCTGGAGATGATCGAGGATCTTTCCGATATGATAGTCGCAGTACCTGATTTCCCCGTCGTACTGATTGATATAGAAATTGAGGTCCCATTGACCCTCAAATCTAAGATATCGAAGCCTTCCGTATTCATCAGCGGTGAGCTTCCTCCCCGGTTTGGAGGTAAACATCGTGTTGAAAGGATAGGGGGGGATATAGGGCCCGTGCACATCCATAAAGTGGATGTAGAGAAAGAAGGGTGGGGGGGGATTCGGCTCAAACCACTCCATCACGCTCTCCCTGACCGCTGCGGCACCGGGTCTGGCCATGTCCGTACCCACCTGTTTAAACAGATCGAATCCCTGATGATAGTTGAACTCCTTTCTGATCCACCGGTTTGCCACGAAGGCGGCGGTGGTGTATCCCCGCTTTTTAAGAACCTCGGCCAGGGTTTCGAAGTCCGGGGCAAGGATGTCCGTGCGTTGCTGTGAATGGGTCATGAGTCCGTGGGAGGATACATACAGGGAGGTAAACAGGGATGCGATGGATGGCGAGGTCCATGAACAGGTGCTGACGGTCCCCTCAAACCGGATGGCATCCCGGGCAAATCGATCGAGGTTCGGTGATGTGTCACGGTTGTACCCATAGCAGCCGAGGTGATCCACCCTCAGGGCATCGACGAGAATAATGACGATGTTCGGCATTTCCACGCGGGTGGAATAGAGGAGGATAACGGCAAGGCCGAGAATGGCGAGCACCAGAACTGCGGCGACGGCAATACCCCTCTTTGTCATCCCTATCGCCCCTGCGCCTGATTGATGAGATTAAGGAGTGAGCGTGCCTGAACGAAGTCCGGCCTGATTCTCAAAATCTCCTGCAATTGGGCCATGGATTCATCGAGTGCACCATGATTGTAGTATGCCATGGCCAGGTTATACCGTGCCTTCACATCATCGGGCCGTATCCTGATCACCTCTTTCCATGCGGAGATGGCCTCATCTATCAATCCGCTCTTCAGACAGGCTATGCCCAAATTATAGTGGGCATCGGCATAGTCAGGCCGGATGGCCAGGGCATTCCCATATTCCTCGATCGCCTTGTCGATCAGATCCTTCTTAAAATATGCAGCACCTAAATAGAGGTGGGATTCGGCATAGAGCGGATCGAATCGGATGGCACGGTTGAACTGGTCTATTGCCAGATCAATCCATCCGCTGTTGAGGTACGCCATCCCCAGACGGCACCGGACCTCCTCGTCGTCCGGCCAGCATGCCACCACCTTCTCATACTCACCTCGTGCCTGTTCAATGAGCCCCATGGTATAGTACGTCCTCCCCAGAAGGTAGGTTGCCTTCATGTGGTCAGGCATCGCATGCATGATTTCCTTGAGTGTCCAGAGGGCCATGTCATAGTGCCTTCGTTCGAAATGCTCCTTGGCAGTGACGATCAAGGTGTCTGCATAGAATTGCACCACCTCACGGTTGCCCGGACCCTTCTCCATGGCCTCCACGATGATGGGCATAACCGTGTTTCTCGGTTCACCCCTAACCAGGGCACCATATGCCCTGGCCAGGCAATGCCTGGCTTCCATCGCCCTTTGGAGCCTTTCCCTTAGGGGTGAGTGTGCGGGATCCTGGATGCAGGGGACCACATCATCGATCCCCCTGCCTCGATAGGGCTGCAATTCCTCCAGGAGCCCTTCAGCCGGGTGATCTTCGACGTGCTGGAACATGACGGCCTCCCGCAAGGCGTGATCATCGGAAAGGGGCTCTGCTTGACGGCAATAGGACGGAAGATCCCGCCCGCTCATGATGAAGAGGGATACAATATCGACGAGAGGATCAACAACATGGATCGCGGTGCAATCAGGGGCAATCCCCGGCCTCTGTATCCGATCATCGATGAGGACATCATTCCACCTCATCTGCCGATCTGACCCGGTGATCAGGTATTCCCTCCCCAAGGATGTTTCCCAGAGGATTGCAAAGGGGAACACCCGATGCCAGGCGGAGAGAATGGATCGGAAGCTCTCTTCCTTCATCCCCTGGGCGGGAATACGCAATGCCGCGATTCCACCCGGGCTGAGCCTCGTCCTGCACTGTTGGAAAAATTCCTCGGTGAAAAGGTCCGGTATTGCCCCCGGGGAAGCGCAGGGCTGGCAGATAATGACATCGTAGTTTCTCCTGGTGAATGCGAGATAGTGCCGGGCATCATCGTGAATCATTTTGATCCTTGGATCTTCAAGCACACCCTGGTGAAACTGATGGAACAGGTCTGATGCCTCGCATATCTGCGGGTTGATTTCCACACAGTCCAGCCCCCGCACCGGATGCTGTTCGAGGGCATGAAGGGTAATGCCGCATTCAAGCCCCAAAAGCAGCACCTCCCGGGGATTCTCGTGAAAAAGGAGGGGGATATGGCCGGTAAAAATCCGGGAGGAGAGATCCCGGGGAAGGGAGCAGACCGTTGTGCCATTGATCAGGAGCGAGATATCCCCGTGCCCTTTTTCTATATGCAGGGTGGAGAAGATTCCATTTTTTAAAGCAAGGATCCTTGGTGCCCTATCTTCCCCTGTGGAATTGAAATCCCTTCCTGAGATGGGGGATACCCTTCCGGTATTTTCCCGGAACAACGGCATCTCTTGGTGGGGGGCATAATAGAGGGAAGCCGCCGCGATCCCGATAACGAGAAGGATGAGCGATGTCTTGCGGACCACAGAGAGCGGGGTGCCGAGGACTAGTATCAGTGCCCCGATGAGGAGAAAAGTCCATGCAGCACACTGTGTCCCTTTGATGATGCCGATTCCGAAAAACAGAATACCCATTCCACCTGCCATCCCGAATAAGGCCCCGAGGGCCATAATAGAAAAGACCACCCCTGCGGTTGTGCCGATCGTCTCAACCCCTTTTGCGGATATGCGACACACCAGGGGGAAGCAGACCCCAAGGAGAATCGAGGAGAGGGCCACCGAAAGCAGGGGGATAAAGGATATGATTGACCGGAATGACCAGGGAAAACGGCCGCCCTTTTCAATCATCAGGGTAAAAAGATGGGGGAATCCGCCAATAAGGTGACCCATCAAAAGGATGAGGAGACCTACGACAATCTCGAGTATCCCCAGGATCAGAACTGGGTCGGTTATT
>JBLIRN010000011.1:0-78185 GCA_049472315.1 bacterium | reverse complement strand
GTTGAAAATGGTGGCGTAGCCCATACCGAACCCATAGACCGGGTAGGCCGGCTCGGACTGCCTCCAGCCGTGATTGTATGGGCTGTCCCAGTACTCGAAGTTGTCGACCAGGATGTCCCCTTCACCCTTGAAGGGATCTTCCCAGGTCGGCACCTGGAGCGGTTGACTCGAGAATGACGGAAAATCCCACAGCGGCGGGAAACCGAAGCCCACCTGGGCGCAGGCTTGCGATCTGACCATCACAAACGCCAAGGTCACAACCAGGCAAACCATTAAGGTCTTCATTGTATGTTTCATATCTATGCACCTCGCTTTTTAAGGATGACCGTATTCAACTATTGCAAAAGTGTCCACGCTAAGTAGAAACTTGGATCACCGTACGCATAGGTCGGATAATCGAACCGCGCATAGGGAATCGGTGTACCCGGCAAGGTGGTGTAGGGGAACGTCGTCTGATATGGGGACCCGAAGTACGGATAGGTCGGAATACCGAGGGTATTGTACGTCGAGGCCACACTTGGGGTCAGGAACGGGGTGAACGGGGCAAAGCCGAGCAGGTACCCATTGATCGTGTTGAAGTAGCCGTAGCCTGAGTAATAAAGCGGGCTCGTATAGTAGTACGATGTGGGGAAGATCTGAGCCTCAGCCATTGGTCCCGCGAGGAGCATCACCCCGATTGCCAGGACAGCCACAAGTACCCACATTTTCACAAATCTGGAATTATCCATAGCCATCTCTCCCTCATAAGTTTTGGTTATGCTATGACATAAAACCTAGAAAAGCATTTAATTAGTGGTTATCACCTCCAATATGCACATTTTTTTGGATCTGTCAGAGGATTGTGCCATACAGATCCAGGTACTTCTGAACTTGCATCAAACTTAGGACTTAAAGCTGGAATCTCACCCCCTTAATTAATTGAAATTTAATGAAAAATATATATGAAACTAGGATTGATTGCTCATTATAGAACTACTGCATATATATTATGATAATAAAATTTTAACAAAATTTCAACCCATTTGATGGTTCAATTTATACTTAACGCACATTTCTGAGCAAAAAAAACCGCCACCAAATATAACTTATTATTAAATTTGGACTTTTTGTTTCCTCTTTCGTGCTACAATACAAGAAGGTGACTCGTGAACAATCGATCTTGGGATATATAATGGAGATTTAAACCTTTTCGATGACAATTATATTATATACCAAAAAATACGGACTGTCTATACCCCTGCACCACGTGTGCAGATTATCATCCATCCATCAAAAAATATTCGTCAAATCCCTCATGAAAAACATCATAAGCGGCATTAGGGATCAAGCATGTCACCATGCCCTAATATGTTACAAGGAAAAGCTCGGTCAAAGGATGCCCGAAGAGAGCCCACAGAGACAGCCAGAAGAGAGCTAATTGATTTTTGGATAAAAAATTTGTAAAATATTGTGTATGCATTTTGGTGGTAAGGTAATAAACCTTCCCTATCCTCAAACCGCGAGGAGGTTTCCTGAGATTTTCTCGAATTCAAAGCGAACCTTTCCTGTAGCAAAGCTCTTTTAACTTTAATCTGGACGGATCAGCACATGCAGAAAACGGACTTTTCGATTAAGATTCCCATGATCGAGATCGTAGGAGCACTTCTTGTAATCGTTTTTCTATGGATTGACGAACTCCTTGATCTTCCTCATCTTTTATTTGGCAGCACACCAACCCCGGTGAACGTAACCGAAAGTATATTGGAGACGGTTATCATCGCCTTTTTGGTGACCATCCTTGTGGTGGTGACCCTGCGTCTGCTGAGAAAGATAAAGTACCTGGAGGGGCTCCTGCACATGTGTGTCTTCTGCAAGCGCATCAGATCAAACGGGGATTGGCTGGCCATTGAACAATTTATCGGCGATCACTCGCACGCGGAATTTTCCCATGGATTGTGTCCGGATTGTGTTGAAAAACACTATGGTGAATTCCTGGGCCCCCAGAAGGTGAAGAGCATTATCGATCATATGAACAACAGCAGGGAAAGCGAGGCAATATAGCCGCCGTTATCGCTCGCCGCAGTCCATGGTGCCATCAGCTCTCGCTTTTTATAAATAATCCGCAACAGGTTTCTCCTTTCTTCGGCAGCACGCCTCCCGTCAATCGATTCCTCCATGGGCCCCGATTCCTGAATGATTCCGTGTCTCTCGTGCCGTTATAGCGAAAGCATATCAATGGTTACCCCTTTGTCATATTATGCATTCAAGAACCTCCCGTGATGAACCTCACGCGTTATATTGACATTACCGGTATCTTTGAATTATCCTTCTACTTCATGCTGTTCCCCGTCTCAATGACCATGGGGTATCTCGATTGTAGAGTGTTGCGATGATTGTAATATTAGCGAGGGATCGTCTTGCGATGAACCATCCGTCTTCATGCCCAACGCGCGTCATCCTTCCGGTAATCCCCTCGATTCCTTCTTTTATGTGTAATCGTGGAGGATTCGTGACGGCATCCACATGAGCATGCCACCCTCTTCATTGCTGCGCACGTGTGTGATAATCACGATCCCCTTCCTCATCCTTCTTCAATCCATGCCCGCCTCCGCATATGAAATGGACCTCGACATCCTGAGATTATATCTATCGAACAGCCCGAAAACCCTTGGCCAAGGGGGAATTGATCCCAGTGTCGACGGCGGGGATGCCGACCTGTATCATCCTGCGCGGCTTGTCCACGAAAAAAAGGGATACATATCCTATGTCATTTCTGACGAAAACGTTTTCAACAGCAACGAAAACGACTGGGAGCGCATCTCGATCAATGCAAGAGAAACGAAACTGACGGGCATCATCCCCCATACTCACGACGGGACAATAAAAAGGAGTTCCATTGGGTTCCAATTCTCTGATGATACTGCAACGGCCCATGCCGATTATACGCGGGAGAATTTCCAGTTCAACTACCGGGAACCGATAACACACAGGGTGCTTGCCTGCGCTGTTCAAGCCGGTGAGTTCCTTGCCCTTGGAGGGGGATTGGAGAGGTATGATGAACACACGGACGATTTCTGGGAGGTCGAGCTGAGGGCTGACCCCATTTTCCGGATCGACATACGGGATTTTACACGGGAATTCAATCTCGATTTCACCATTGCCGAGGATGACATTCGCGGCCTGCTCCCGGTGCGATACTCGGAGGATGTCCTTGAAATGACCATGAAAATCAAGCTTCACTCAAGACTTTCCGCCTGTTTCGTTGTCGATGCACATCACGTGGACCGGAAGGGATTCCGGCTCTCTTCCGCTGTCACCGATACGCTAACCCTCACCTATTTCCGGCAGTACGGCGCTTTCAGGTACCATCAGGATATCTACGTCAATGGCTTGGACAGCGGGCATAATAACGGCGATGCCCAATACGGCCAATGGATCGCCGGGCTCGCATTCAGGCGGGATACCGGGACCACCTATCATCTCAATGTCAGAAGGCTCCATTTCGACACCCACAGCGCCGGGCTTGTCGAATCGGATGCCGTCCTGAGCTTCTGGGAGAGACTTCTTGCCGGCAAACGCTACTTCAATCTCGATGCGTCGATCGATTCCACGCAGTATCACCTCGGTGTTGAAGGAAAGTGGACAAAGAGGCTCACCGTACGCGGCGGACTCCAGTATATCGATATGACGCCGCAGGTTGTCCTGGACGACTGGACTCCTATCCCCTTGATACTCATCGGGAAACTGGATGAACACATCAGCAGCCTCTCGTACTCGAAAATCACCCTCGGTGTTATTGCCGCCGGCTTCACATACACCATCAAGAATCTCGAAGTGACCTACGGTATCGGACAATACATCCTCCTCTCCGCGAAGGAAAGGGACGAAGATGTCGGAGGAGGAGGTGGGGGTGAGGGCGGCGGTGAAGAAGAAGAATGGTACAAGATCCGCTGGGATGACATCGAGGAGGCGTGGAATACATTGAGGGAAAACCCCGGGGGGACGCTCCAGTCATTGGAGATACGGTGGTACTTCTGAATGGTTACATCTTCGATGGTCTGAAACGATCATGGTCTGAAAAGAATGTTATAGGCACACGCAGATCTCGAAAGCCGATTATGTCACGAAGGACGCATGGTGAAAAAAAAGGGCGGCCAAAGGCCGCCCTTTTTTACTGCCGAATGGATTGCACCATTCAATCACTGCATAATGAAGTCTACGGTGCAACAAAGAAGAGGATTTTCATGCCTTCCACCGCAACAAGCCTGCTGTTGTAATACAGGTTGGCGGCGCCGCTTTCCCCTTCATACTCCTTGATCACATCGCCTGTAGAAGGATTCACCTTCAACAATCTGTGGGCTCCCACCCACAGGTTTGTCCCGTCATGGCTCAATCTCCATGCAGCCCAGTAGTTGTCATCGTCCATATACATGAGAATATCCGATTCGGTGATCTCCGTTGTGGTATTGGGATCGAATTTCAGGATGACCGATGTTCTCTCGTAGGAGTCATTCCAATAGGCAACCGACACATAGAAGTTTGTGCCGTCACTCGCAATGTCGCCTGTGCAGAAACTGTCCCCACCCATCCCCATATTCGGGAAATTAAAGGGTATGGGAGTCCATACCTGACCCTCGGTGCCGCTTATGCTCACCTTGAAGACACCCATACGGAAGTTAGGGTCTCCATCCATGTATCCGCCGACTGCCCATAGATCACCGGAATAGTAGGCATGGGCCTGAAGAAAGCTGGCGGTGTTCGGGGTAGGACTTTCCGGTGGAATTATCTGCTTGCTGGCAAGGATCGAACCATCTGTGGGATTGATTCTGAACAGCATGTTTTGAGAAGCCATATCGAAGGTACACTTCAGGAGCGAGAAGTTTCCGTCCGCCAGCAGTTCGAGATCCGCGGATTCATACTGACCCCAGAGGACTTCCTTCGGCATGACAACGGTCTTGGTGTTGTCAAGGTATACCATGGCGTCAAACTCCGGAAAACCATCAGGGAATATCCCATTGAACATCAGGTCCGGGAATGCGCTGATCTCCCACATCTCGCAATGCAGATAGTGGTCATCCTCCGTCCCGATAATGGTGTCGTAACCCGCGTCTATCCTCGAATTAACCGGTTCGCCAACTGCCTGGGAGAGGGTGAGATTGATGGGCACGTCGTACCCGAATGTGGGCAGATCGGTCCTGTCAAGCGGGGTGGGGGTGAAGAATCTGGTGGCGTTAAACCTCATCGAGAATTCGTAGTCAGACTCTCCGGTTGCATCATCGGTCTTAAGCGTGACCGTTGTAGTGCCGTCGGTTATGGACTCGGTGTATTCTTCACTCACCACCTCCTCCACAAACGTCACCTCTCCTGCCAGAACGAGATTGGCGACATCAAAGATCATCGCGATCTCATCATCGTCATCCTGTGTGAAATCATATACCCCGCCGTCCTCGCAGGATCTGTATTCATCATAGCTATGGAGCTTCAAACCGTTGTCGGTAACACTGTTTTTAGGTTCTAAAACCTCGCATCCGTTAACAGTTGCAAGAGCATACCCCCACTCGGTAAAGACAAAATTATAGGCATTCTCCGCCATTTCCACCGCATCCTGCAGCGCGGTGAGCGCATCAGCCATCTTTGTCGCACCACCGGTCTTCAGGGTGAAGAATGTGGACTGACTGATCTGGCTGAGCGGATCATACTCCATGACCTCAAAGTCGACATTCAGATTGTATGCGGTCACGATGTTCATCATGCACTTGAGGAGATTCATCATCGCATCGAGTGCATAGAACTCGCCGTCGTCAAGTACGGTGTCCACCACTTCCGCGCCGCCTGTCATGGCAGAGGTAATGGTGAACTCGTATCCCTTATTTTCCACCTTCCGGAGATTGGCGATCATACCGTTGATCGTGGGAAGAATGCTCGAATCGATCAGTGCCTGGACATCCGCAGGTGAAGGAGGTCCCTCTGCAAGCGACCTGGCAAGGATTTTCATCCTGGAACGCACCGTCCGCTTGTTCTTGGGAAGCTTGTTGAGCAGAGACGTCAGCTCGCCGGCAAAGGGGATTTCATACTTATTATCCCCGTCCGTAACAACGCTGTCGCTCAACGTCTTCAGACGCGTCTTCTTCTGCACCCCATCCGGGGTCGACAGAGTCATGCCGCTTGGGGCAGAAACCATCAACGAAGATCCAAAAAGCGTTTTACCCCCGAGGGTGACCGATACGGTGTCCGTGCCGCCCGCCGTCCATTCCCATTCTCCGTTGCTGCAGACGATTTGAATGCCGGTTCCGGTCAGCGTCAGGTCAACCTCGCTGAACGGCGCCGCATAGATCACATAATAATCGTAACCGCTGAAGCTGGTCACCGGGGTGTTGGGGTCGCTGAGCTTCGTGTAATCGGGAGCACTCGGTTTGGGGGATCCGTTGTCGCACAGGACATCGCTGCTGCCTCCCCACACCTCATAGGTGTTGTACAATACTCCATAAACGATATTCTCGATGGTCGGCTTGTAGGTCTCATAGGTATTAAAGAAGCTGATCAGGTCCGGATCATCGAGGAGCATGATCCCGTCGGTGATCGCCGTGCCGAAACTGGCGTCCTTGTGGTTGGGATCGATGGCAAGGGCGGCCTTGAATTTGGCGTTCGCCCCGGAGATGTCCTTGGCCTCGAGACATGCCTTTGCATCGTTAATAAGCCCGGAAACGTCGGGAGGCGGACCTGCCGGTGTGGTTTCGCTTACCGGAGAGCTCTTTGCGGATTCGTTGGCTGCAACGTCATAGGCGGAAACCTGGTAGATGTAAGTCGTCTCCGGATCGAGTCCCGAATCCGCATAGCTGGTGCCGGAGGGGACGGTGAACTTCGAGGCACCGCGGTAGACGTAATACCCGGCAACGCCACTTTTGTCATCCGTCGAGGCGGTCCATGTTACGATGATCTCGTTCGGGCCGTTGGCATCCGCCATCACGCCGGCGGGAACGGTAGGTGGTGTGACATCGGGTGAATCAGGGGTGGTTGCCTGTGCAGTCGCTATGTTGGAGATGTTCCCCTTGACGTCGAACGATTTTATCCAGTAAGTATACATGGTCAATGCTTCACAATTCGGATCAATAAAGCTGATCGCGGTCTTGCCGAGCATGGCGAGCTCTTTACCGCCACGGTAGATGTAATAGCCGGCAAGGCCGGATCCACTATCCGTCGAGGCAGACCATGAAAGGTCTATGCGATTGTAGACGGGCGCTGTTGCGCTGAAGCTTCCGGGTATAGTCGGCGGAGTGGTATCGACGGTCGCTGGGGGAGGGCCTGTTGTGGCGCTCGCCGTAGCGGCATTGGATTCATACCCCGCAGCATCCACTGCGGTTACCGCATAATAGTAGGTCGTATTGGCCTGCCGTCCGAAATGGACGAATGGCGGTCCCGGGACCTTTGTTATGAGGGTCCGGGTCGCGTAGGTGCCGTCAGTGCAACTGTATACCCTGAAGCGCACGATACCGATATCATCCGTAAAACCGGTCCAGGTGAGCCTTATCTCATCGAAGCCGAGCGCGGTTGCAGTCAGGCTTCCTGCGGTCGGAGCTCCGGTATCGGTAGGCAGTGCAGCAATGGAAATCGTGTTCGATTGACTGCTCATGACGGAGCGGTTTCCTGCTGCGTCGCTCGCTGCGATCGTGTAGGTATAGGTCTGTGAAACGTTGGGATCGATGAGCTTGATAAAGAACGTTGAGATGACCGAAGCCACCTTTGTCCCGTTTTGATAGACGAAGTAATATGCCACCTCGTCGTTGGGATCATTCATGTTCCAGGTAACGAATATCTGGTTGCTGCTGACCTGGGCTGCGGTAGGTGTGGCCGGCTGAGCGGGAGGCGTGGTGTCGGTTTCAACGATGTTGCCCGTGTCGAGGGTGATATTGGTTGAACCGCCTGTTTCCTCCATCTCGGTTTCAAGATCGGAATTGGGATCGACCACGATGTTGAGGTTCCCCGTCTCCTCGCTCGTATCGATCTCGGTCTGGTCAAGGATCTTGTCAAAACCACCGCTGTCCGCATTGAACGGTGTCTCCATCGGGTCAAAATCGGCGACCGCCACGGGATTGCCGTCCGCATCCGGGAGATATCCGTTGTCGGACACTGCCAGCAGAAGGTTTTCCAATACATCCAGGACAACGGCCTTTATGAAGTTGATCTCGTTCTGCGTGGGCAGGTCGAGGACGACTGTCTCATCGAAGAAGTCCTCGTCAAGGTCCCGGGTCGGGTCTGACGCGGTATAGGTGACCCTGTACCATGCCCGGATGATAGGATCCGTGAGAGGGTGAACATTGGCCGTGCCGGTTTTGGAGGCATAGCTGTACAATATGCCCGTGTTGGGATCCTGGACCCGTATCAGCACGGGAGGGGTCAGTCCTTCGTTGGTTATGTTGACATTTGCATATTTACCATTAAGATCCGTGGTGTCCGAATACCGGTTTCCGTTTGCATCCCTGAACGTCACAAAGGTTCTTGCCAGAGGTGCACCGGCAGCCACGGTACCGGAAAGCGTGATGCCCTGAGTGGGCGCGACGCCGCCATCGCCTCCGCCGCCGCAGGAGCATAACAAAAAGAGAGAGAACATCAGTAAGGCACATACAGCTCCAGCCTTAAAGACCCTTGAGCATTTCCCGTTTTCACTTGCCATAATATCATTCCCTTTCTCGAACAATAAACGTATCCAACAATGAAAACCCCGAACTTCCACCGCCATCACACCCTATTTTTGTCGAATGCGCCATCCCCCTTCCCGATGTCTGTCATATCGTGAAATCAGAGGATTTGAGTTACCTGTGATTGTTGATTGCAGGCATCACATCCTTTCCGTAAATAAGATAATCCTATATTTTATATAGGATGCCTCTCTAATGAGAATTTGGTGTTATGCATCATGAAGTCAGTGTGTTCAAAGATCATGCAAATAGAATGGGGTCTGATGATCCCGGCACTATGGATATCATGAAAATCGGCTATTCGCATTGCTTTTTAAAATTGTAGAAACGATCAAGTTATTTTTGCAAAAAACGTATGCTGCCTTTCTACGCAATACGAGTGGTTCATGTACTAATGTAGTGGTATAAAAAAGATCAGGTGAGGGTACTTACTCCCCAATTAATTTATATATCGGTATGTTCCCTCCTTTCATACGGACCTTTGAGGGCACGGAAGACTCCCCTTCTCAACTCGGAGTGGAATCCTGGAAAAGACTATATATATGATATTTTCAAATGTCAAGCACAATTTGTGGTATTTTTTAATTCGGTGATATTCTCCGCTTTCGTGCACCAATACCACATGATTCTTGGCTGAGGGCATACCAAACCGATATCCGAATTTTCGATCCGTATCCGAAAGGCGCCGAACACCCTGATGCTGAAAATTCGATGGAGTGAGGTGGGCCTTTTTGCCACAATTTGCTGTCAAAGTTTGCTAAAGGTCTCCACCCATTTTTGACCGTTTATGTGGCATACAACAATTATGCCGGTGTCCTCAGGCATTCCCCGGCACCAAACATTCCTGGCACATCGATTGCTCCTGAATAAAGGTGACAGCACCACGTACCTTCGTTCATTCTATCCATTTGATACCGAAGCCAGGGAGATGCGGCAAATGGTGTGGTCCGCGTCCAAATTGTTGAATGTGTATCATCTCACCCAAAGGTTCTCCTGCGGGAAAGGAGGTGAGGTTTTTCCGAAGGCCGCCTGCTGCCCTCAGGGCATCACGGAGGTGCAAGCGGCTACAATGGGGCATATTGCAAAGGCTTTCCGCCTCCAACATTCATAGAGGTATTCTCGCATTTGTGTACCCTTAATTAACTGTAATCGGGTATACGGCGGCGGCAGGCGGCTTTTATAAAAATGCTTAGGCGGCAAACACCTTGATCCCTTTTTGTATAGTGTCCTGTCATTGGGTCATGTGACCTTTCCCGCTGACATAAGGCATTCCTTCAAGGGATTATGATCACATTCCATTCAATGAAATAAGGCTCGGACGCCTTTTGTGAAAACCCTTCATGGTTTCGATAAAGGAGGTAGTAATATGTCCGGATTGAGCATTCAGAAAAGATTGCTCGGCATGGCCGTTCTGGGGGCGGCAGTCATCCTTGTCTCATACATCCCGCTTCATGCGGCCAACTGGATTGCGCTCCCCCCATACAATGTCCTGTGGCCGCTGTGGTCACCGGCGCTCTCACCAATCGACTCGCTGACCGGACTGCCTGTGCCGTTTATCACCCACCTGAACAGGGATACGATTCTGCCTGTGCAACCGGGATTGGTCTGGGACCCTGCCCAGGATCAGCCGTTTCTCCTCTACAACAACCCCCTGGTCTACTTCGGTGGGTTAATGTATTTCAGCCAGTTGTTCGGCTTTAACAGTTGGCCGCCGCCGTATATGGTGAGTGCAGAGACAGGGTTTCCGCTTCCCATCGCGTTACCGCTTGATTATGCCTTCCTCGGCCCCACGGATTACAACCTGCTGTCTGATCTCATCCCATTGGCAAACGGCATGTTTTCCACGCGATACGGCATTCCCCTGGCGAATCTCTTGACCGCCGAACAAATATGGGGGTTATAGGTCAATACGACCACCAGGGCTTCACGATCACCGGGAAGTAGAGTATGGCGTATCCTCCCCGTATATCATAGAAAAAGACCTCCACGCCATAGATCCCGGGGAAGTTGCTCTGGAACGCCCATAAAAAGGCGCCGTCGGAGGAACGACCGCATGAGCCGATGTTGCAGGTTGCATACAGCTCGTCTCCGTCCGGGTCGTGGACATTGAAGAGGGGGGCGTGCAGGATAAGCTCCTCACCTGCCCGTATCACCACCGGATTGGTGGGACCTCCCGAAATGACCGGGGGATGGTTGAGCCATGTGCCTGGATTGATACAGAAGATGTTGATCTCTCCGAGCGCCGTGGCGCCTAAACTGTCCGTGCACCGCACGATCGTTACGAGCGCTGCCTCGAATTGCGGGGTGAACCTGATCAGACCGCTGCTGGGATCGATGATTTCCTCCACCCAGGGGCCGTACCGATATGCAGGGAGTCCGTTGATGGTCATACGATAGGTGAGGTTGTCCTGATCGGTCCTGAACTGTTCATTCACCGGAAACCCTGGAACATGGCTCGTTGCCGGCTGTCTTCCCTCGAATTGTGCCAGGGAGAAGATGAAACAGTCGGGATCCACGAAGGTGATGACATAGACGTTTTCGCCCGCCTCCGGATCGGGTTCCTTTCCCACATAGAAGGTTTGATCGTCGATGTCGATCTGTACCACGGGCGCATAGTTCTCGACCGGGTAGTTCACCACGGAGATGGGGAAGGTCATCACATCCGAATGTGCCCCGTTGGTGACCTCGATGGTCACGATCAGGTCCTCGAAGTACATCGGGGTGTAGTCCATGGCCGCGATGTTCGGCCACACGGTGAATCCAGCGTTCCACATGGCGGACTCGAGGGCAAAACACTGGGCCGGCCCGTAGTGGGCCCTTCCATACACCGAGATGGCATCGATGGCCGTGTAGTATGCAGGTATATAGGTGGGCATCCCGTCATAGGGATTTATGGGCAGTGGCCGGATGAGAAAAGACTGGACGCCGTTTGCACCGTATCCCCCGATCGTGGCATTCCACCCGAGGGGTGGCTCCAGCCGGGCATCTTCTGAAAGCGAGCCCCCCACCCTCAAGTTCGGGTCCGAGAAAACAGGGAGATTGATGTCGATGACAAAATCCTGCCCCCTGTCCATGAATTCCGTGAGGTAGGGCTGTGCTTCCCCGTAGAGCATGCTGTTCGGGTCCGCATAGTTTGGGTCCTCGCCGAGCGCTGCAAGATCGGCCATCCATATCTCACGGATTTCTGCCGGATCGGTGATGAAATTCAGGGGGTCCAGCATGAGGTCCGTGATCCTGGTCTCGGAACGGCCGAATCCCTCGATAACGCCCCCCTCGTAATCCGCAACGAAAAGGTACCGATAGGGCTCGAATAGCTGCGCATATCGGGGGCCTACCTCGAACAGGTCAGGATAATCATATGTTGTGTGATGGTCAGCCCTGAAGATGATATTGTCCACCCGGAACATCTGCCCGCTTACCCGGATAAACTCGGCGGAGGTAAGCTCCCAGTCGGGGTCCACGGAGCCGTTTGCTGCGATCTGTGCCTCTCCGTTGACCTCGTGCAGGCAGTAACTCGCCACGTGCCATGTGCCGTCCAGGAAATTGCGGCCCATATTTACCTGGATGATCATGGGGGCATCGGTGCCGATGTCACCCTCCTGCACCAGGGTGGCCTGGTATCCGCCCATGTCGTGCGTGGTGTTCCCGCTATTAGTCAGGCGGCTCCCGGCACGGGGTTGCAGGGGCCTGAATTGGATAATAAAGTCGCCTCCCCCGGAGGTCTTTCCGAACACCTCCAACTGGAAGATGTCCCACGGCTCGATTCCCAGGGGCGCCCTGAATAAGAAGTAGAGTATACAGTTTGTTCCCCTGCTCCCCTCATCCAGATTGATAGAGGTTGCCCCCGTAGGGTCTTGCGGATCGAGGAGCGGCCGGGAGATGAAGTGTCTCTCGTATGGTGTTCCCACCAGGAATACCGAGGCGGGACGGTACACATCGAGCACCCTGCTTCCCTGCCGCAGATCAAGAACGGTAGAGAAGATCGTCGCATAGCCCAGCCCGAATCCGTATACCGGATAGGGGGGCTCCTGCTGTATCCACCCGTGGTTGTATGGGCTGTCCCAATACTCAAAATTGTCTATGAGTATATCTCCGGTGACAGTGCTTATGGTGGGAACGACGAGCGGCTGGGAGGAAAAGGAGTTGGGGTGCCGGACGTGCGTTATACCCGGCGCCGGCCGTGCGGAACCGAGCAGAGATAAAACCATGATGGCAATCCATAGATATCTTGCTGCCTTCGATACATTTAGCATTGTACGCAACCTCTCTCAAAAAACCTGAAATCCTATGCGCTATTGTATGCCCTATATAATATGCCCTATATAATGAATCATGCATGGAATATGTGCGCACACGCACATCAATAACCCTGCAGTAATTGTACAATTCCCTTTATAATGGCCCTTGATCGCAAAACAGATATATTGAAACTATTTGAATTTAGATTATTTATTAACATAAAATTATATAATCTTATTAATTTTAAAAAATATCTTTAAAACGACAGCACGCCTCCGCTCATGTGTCGGGAATAAAAAAACGTACCAAAAAAGAGAGAGCAATTTTTGTTCCACTCTCCACTCCTGGTGACGCCCCTGAGGATTTTTTCGGAATGCCTGGCAATCAAATGGACACAAGGAAATGGACCTTTTTCACCACCCAAATATCCTGCCTGTTGGAAAAAAGGATCGTCGTGAAGAGGTGGGTTTGATCCCTTCGTCCTTCCAGGGATGCGTAATGATGCATGGACACAGTGGAGTTGGACAGGAACATAACTATATAATGTCCATATTTTTTATTATATAAATTTGTCAAAATTCTGTCAAACGATCCATTGCCTTCGATTCATTCCCTCCCCGGCAATTCCGTTGTTGACAGTGCACCGTGGCATACGGACATGTCCTCCCACGATCCGGATACAATGATTCACAATCAGCATCGCTGTTCCGGAGATGGTGCTTCCTCCTCCCCAAAATACACTAACCGGGCCGTTTTTGATATAATGATGAGTATGCGGTATGTGGTATTGAAACGGCATATGCGAAAAGGTATAGCCGGCATGGTTTGATTACCATATATCGTGACCTTAGTGTACTTATATTGATATTGTGGGATCACCTCCGCAATTTCACCGGAATATGCCGTGAATGAGGGATGGATGACTCGACGATTCGTACTCAATGCACGAAGCCTGGATAAGGGCCCGGATTTTACCGCGGACCTGAATGAGGAACAACTGCAGGTGGTTACGGCGCCGGGCGGCCCCATGCTGGTTGTCGCCGGTGCAGGGAGCGGGAAGACCAGGGCGCTGACCTATCGGCTTGCCTGGCTCGTTCACCGCGGCACTGACCCCGGTCGCATCATGCTGGTAACCTTTACCAACCGTGCGGCACGGGAGATGCTCCAGAGGGTCGAGGTGCTGGTGGGACACAAGACCAGGAACCTCTGGGGAGGGACCTTCCACCACATCGCCAACCGCATCCTCAGGCTGTACGGCGAACGTATCGATATCAGCCCGGATTTCACCATTCTCGACCGGGAGGATGCGCAGGACCTCATTGGATCGTGCATTACGGAGGCAGGCATCCCGATAAAGGAACGCCGCTTTCCTCAGAAGGTGATCCTGGGGAAGATCTCCAGCTTTGTGCACAATACGCTCGATTCCCTGGAAAGGGTATTGTGCAGGCATTACCCGATGTTCATGCAGGATATCGACCGCATCCAGCAGGTGCTCTCGCTCTACGAGGCCCGAAAGCATCAGCGGCAGCTCCTCGATTACGACGACCTGCTTTCCTCATGGCTCAGGCTCCTCATGGAGCACACCGACGTGCGTGAGCTCCTCGCCGACCAGTTCCTCCACATCCTGGTCGATGAATACCAGGACACCAATGCCATACAGGGAACAATCGTCGATCTCCTCGCCTCCAAACATGGCAACCTGACCGTGGTGGGAGACGACTCGCAGTCCATTTACAGCTTCAGGGGGGCAAGCTTCCAGAACATCATATCCTTCAGGGAGCGCTATCCCGAAGCCAAAGAATACCGTCTTGAAACCAACTATCGCTCCACCCCGGAGATTCTCGCCCTGGCCAATGCAAGCATTGCGCACAATTCCGTGAGACTGCCCAAGGACCTCCGTGCGATGCGCCCACCGGGGCTAAAGCCCGCCCTGGTGACGTGCTACGATCATTGCAGCCAATCCCGTTTTTTGGCCGAATACATCCTGCATCTGCTGGACGAGGGGCGCAGCCTCAACTCCATCGCCATCCTCTACCGCAGCCACTGGCATTCCATGGAGATACAACTGGAGCTCCAGCGCCGCAATATCCCCTTTCATATCAGGGGCGGATTGAGGTTTTTCGAACAGGCCCACATAAAGGACGTGCTCGCCTATCTGCGGATCATCCACAACCCGCAGGACGAGATCGCATGGCTGCGAACATTGAGGCGCTTGCCTCGGGTGGGAGGAGTGCTCTCCCGGAGATTGTGGGAACATATCAACAAAAGCGCTGATCCGCTGAATGCCGCCCTGGATCCCCAGGCGATACGTATATTTCCCGAGCGGGCACATCCCGTGTACCGCGACTTCATACAACTCCTCCGGGAGCTGTCGGAAATGACCTCACCCGCGGATATGATCGAGCATTTGATGGGGCGCTTCTATGATGACTACCTGGTCTCACACTACGACCGGGCGCACCTGCGGCAGGAGGATATAAAGGGGATGGCAACATTCGCCGCCCAATACGGAAGCATTGAATCATTCCTTGCGGACCTTGCCCTGGCAGCGGATTTCTCCGGTGAGACCGTGGTCACCGGTCCTGAGGAGCAGGAATTCGTCATCCTCAGCACCATTCACCAGGCCAAGGGTCTCGAGTGGCCGGTGGTCTTTATCCCATGGCTCACGGACGGACGTTTCCCAACCGATCTCGCCATCAACACCCTGGAGGACGAGGAGGAGGAACGGCGCGTGTTTCATGTGGCGGTAACCAGGGCAAGGGATGAGCTGTACCTCGTCATTCCCCAGGTCTATCGGAGCCGTTCCGGCGGTTTGATCATGATGAAGCCGAGCCGTTTTCTCATCGAAATCGAGCCCTGTTACACCGAACGAATGATTCTGGACGAGGGGCTTCCCCACACGATCGGCGGGGAATCCACAACGGACGAGTACTTCGTGCCCGATGGGGACCTGAATGACCTCATATCCGATTAATCGTGGGAAGGAAGGTGCGTCTTCGTTTGGATTCGTGTGCGCAAACGTGGTAGAATTTTTTATCGGACATACGTAGTAACCAAGGATATCCAACCTTCAAAATCGAGGATTATACCGCATGGACCGCATAACAATAGACTCCATTGAATTGGTCCTCTCGCATCCGGACCAGCAGGAACGGGAATGGATCGGCCAGGAGGATCTCTTGGAACAAATCCTTGCATGCTGGCTCGTCCTGACACCGGATGATTTTCCCTTGTGCCCCCGCCTGTTGGGCAAGCCCGGCATGGGAAAGACGACCCTGGCCATAGCCGCAGCGCGCAGCCTGGGAAAACCTGTCTACCTCTACCAGTGCACCATGGATACCCGACCCGAGGACCTCATTATTACCCCTGTTATCGCGGACAATGGGAGGATTCAATACCATGGGAGCTCTCTGGTAACGGCAATGATACGGGGAGGGGTGGCAATTCTCGACGAGGCCAATCGAATGAGTGAGAAATCATGGGCGTCACTTGCCCCATTGCTCGATAATCGCCGGTACGTGGAGAGCATCATCGCCGGCATCAAGATCCACGCGCACCCTGAATTTCGCTGCTGTGTTACCATGAACGACGATGCATCCACGTATGAGGTGCCCGATTACATCATTTCCCGCCTTCAGCCGATGATCCACATCGACTTCCCTGACAAGGAGGAGGAACTGGCGATTCTGAGGTACAACCTCAATTTCGCACCCGAGGAGATTTTGCGCCTCACCGTGGCATTTCTGCAAAAAAGCCATGAGGCCCGTCTGGAATACAGCATTCGGGACGGTCTGAGTATAGCACGATATGCCATGAAAATGAGGGGGGGTACATCGAGGAAGCACCCCATGAGATTGCGGGAGGCATTTCAGAGGGCGGTGGAGCAGGTCCTGGGCAAGGATGCCCTCGATATAAAAAAGAAGGCGGCGCAGGTCAATGCAAGGAATCTGAACAACATCGTCTTTCTTGAGGACTTCTTCATGAATCAGAAGGACTGGGAAAAGGGCAATCAGGAGGAAGGGGAACGGGGGCAGTAGTGCATGGGAAAGAGGATTCTCGTCAGGGACGGCAGGCTATGGCTTGACAACATCTGCCTGGTCCCGGTCATTTCGGGAAGGGTGGCCTTTGCCCACGAGGTGAAGGAGACCTTTTTGAACACCCCGTTTGACTGCATTGCCGTGGGGCTGCCTGACTCCTTCCATTCCCTGAGCATCCAGGGCATCAATGTGTTGCCCTATATTTCGGTCATCGTCTCGGATGAGGGAGAGGAGGGAGGTTGCAGCTATTTCCCCGTTGATCCCTGCGATGGCATGATCGAGGCCATACGGCTGGGTATGGAGGAGGGCCTTCCGATTCGATGTATTGACAGGGAGATGGATGGGACTCCACTTGCCGGCCTTGTCCTTCCCGATGAATATGCGGTCCACAGGATAGGGCTTTCCGCGTATGTCCAAACGGCCTTTTCGGCCTTTACCGCCAAGGAAGAGGACATTCAGGCACGCCATATGGCCTCCAGGCTCCAGACACTCAGCTTTGAATATAAGAGGGTCCTCTGTGTATTTTCCGTACACCACCTCCCGGGCATCCTTCACTACTATCAGCACGAATACGGCGATGTGCCAACGGGCAGGAAGCCTCGGGAAGTAAGGCTCTTTTCCGTGCATCCCGATTCACTCTATTTCGCTCTGGGTGAGCTGCCCTATATCACCTACCAGTATGAAAGGCTGAAGGGCACCCTCTCGTTCGAGGAGTTCGAAAAGACCGAGGCGGTCAAGATGCTCCTGATCGAGGCCCGGGATGAGTTTCATAAGGAATTCCGCGAGGAGATTTACCGGATCGGTCATCAGGATATTCAAACGGCCCTTCAATTCATACGGAACCTCTGTATCCTCAAAAAGAGGCTCACCCCCGATCTTTACGAACTGGTTGTGGGGGCAAAGGGGGTCATGGGGAACGATTTCGCCATAAAATTACTTGAGGTGGCGAGATTCTATCCCTTCATGGACGTCTCTCCCGCCCACCCTCTCATTAAAATGACCGACCGATATATCGACAAAGGCGGCTCCGCTGTTCCCGCCTTCAGGAGGGTGCCCACCCTGGCCAGGGAGTGGAGGCGAATCAGCCTCGAAAAAAGCCCGGACAAGAGGCAAAAAAGGAGGTGGCGGACGTACTGGAATCCCGATTCGGTATGCTCCTGGCCACCGGAGGACGAGATCATCGAAAACTTCTGCGGATATATCCGCAAGCGTGCCCTGAAACTGGTGGGGATTTCCCAGGTGCGGGTCGAGGAATTCCAGAGCACCCTCAAGGACGGCATCCACCTCCGGGAGACATTGAGAAACCTGCACATAGGGAAGATCTACGTCAAGGAGGAACCCCAGATCCAGGGTGAGGTGGGGGCGGTGATCTTCATCTTCGATGAGGACCGGGAGGGGGACAAATACCCCTACAAACTGACCTGGCATGCCGAGCACGAGAATGAATCCACCCTGGTCTTCTATGCCACGGATTTCAAGGATGATCTGGTGGGACCCTCCATCGGACGATCATTTTACGGCGGCGCCCTGTTTCTCTATCCCCCGCAATTGATACCGGACGTGTGGACGAACCCTCGCTTCGACGCGGCCGGGGACAATGCCGAACGGCTCATGATGGCGGGATTATATTACTCCCGCGACCGGTATGTCGCTGTTGTGGCGCACCGGAAGCCTTCCCCGGTTATCAGGGAATATGCGAGAATCCAGCAGAAACGGTTGGTATTTCTCCCCCTGTCCGCGTTCAGCCACAAGACGCTCCAGAAGCTGCGCTATTTTCATGTGTTGAATGGAAAGCACGTCAGAAACTGGGCCGCGCACTTCATCAGGGGACGTTAATCCTCGGAGGGATCATCCGGGCCCTTTTCCTCACCGCCGGTCTCCCGGATATACCGGCCCAACTGTTGAAGACTCTCCCGGGGGATGTCAATGAACTCGGCACCTATCTCATATCGATCGCTGCCGGATATCCTTTTGGCCCATTTAACGCTTACCGAGGCATCCAAGATATAGGGTATGCTCTTTATGGAGAGCCGTATGCGCAGGGTGCTGCCTATGGGAATGAATTCCCGCGTGGAAAAACGCACCCCACCTGTGCTGATGTCCTTGGAAATGGACCCGGTGGTTTTAGTCTGGGGAATGAGACGATATGACAACTCGGAGGATTCCGGTATTCGTAGGTACTGCCGCTTGTCATTCATGGTGCGTATGAAACCCTCCTCAGATCGGGATCCGCAAAGCCGTTCATCACATGCATATCAAAACTATTGTGGTAAATTGTGGTAATATAATTATATATCAAACCGGCCTTTATATGTCAAAATTCTTGTGGTTTGGGGTCAGTGGTTTGGGGTCAGGTCTTGAATTATCAGTTTTTGTCTCGAAAATATCCTGTATTCATCAGAAAATATAGCATTTTCATTCTTCGTGGCGCCCTGAAAGGGCATGAGGGTTTGTTCCGAAAATGGATTTTCATGCTTCGTGGTGCCACAAGGCGACAAGAGGGTTTCTTGTGAAAAACTGATAATTCAAGACCTGACCCCATTTTGTTCCTTGGCTGCCGTCGCTGTCCAGCCTTCCTGCGAGGCTGTCTCCATAACCTCGAATCCCGCCCCGAGCAGCCTGTCCGCGATCATTCCCTGATTTTCCTCGACAATACCGGAGCATATAAACATTCCTCCAGGCCGCAACACGCTATGGAGCCGGGGAATCAGGGCATCGATGACCTCCGAGGTGATGTTGGCGACAACCATATCAAAGACATCTTGCACCCCATCGAGGAGATCCCCTCTTTGAATCCGGAAGCACCCGGAACATATCCGGTTGAGGGAGAGGTTTTCCCCGGCAACATCGACCGCCACCTGGTCGGAATCGATCCCCAGTCCCTTTCCCGCCCCGAGCTTGGCAGCAACAATCAGGAGGATACCCGAGCCGGTTCCTACATCCAGAACGGAATCACCCTTGTGCAGGTAGCGTTCGACCAAGGTCACGCACAGGCGGGTGGAAGGATGGGTACCGGTGCCGAAGGCCATACCGGGATCAATTGAGACCACAATATCACGTGGGGCGGGATCGTATGCCATCCACGTCGGGCTGACCACAATGCGGCCTGAGATCCGTTGGGGCCGGAAATATGCCTTCCACGATTCGGCCCAGTCTTCCTCATCCACTGCACGGAAGGTGATCCTGTACTGCATGTCCAGCCTCTTCCCCAGCAGATTAAGCCCTTCCCTGGCCAGGCGAACCTGCGCCCCGATGTCTCCGTTGATCGGCAGATAGGCGATAACCGCGTCATGCCCGGAGATCCCCTGATCACGATGCTTTCTTCCGGCCGTCTCCCCATCCTTGGCATTCTCAATAACCACACCCTGAAGACCAAGTTCGTAAAACACATTCGATATGAGATCAGCGGCACATTCCCTGTCAGTGCATGTGTAATTGACCCTTGTTTCAAGCCATTTCATCCTGAAATTCCCTGTCGGTAGTTTTCTGACCCTGTGAGCCGAGGTCCCATGGATACTCGTTTGCACGCATATCCAGGGAATGATTCCGTCGATTCAGTTTTAATATTCAAGACGTTTCACGCTAATGTGACGATATAAATATTATAGATTTGACAGCGCGTATGTCAATGATGTGCGGTCCCAGCCTGATTTCCATTGTTGCTTATTGGTTGTAATGGGCAGTGCCAGGCATTGGTAATGATGATAAAGAAACTATGTGCGGTGCACCGGTTATTAACCATGGAATGGTCTATTGTTCATCCTGCTTCCGATAGGACATGAAGATCAAGTCGTTCAAAGATTGCCGTATGTGACCATCGTCATCATATGTCTGAACGTGCTCATTTTCTTCTCCACGAGGACATCACAATCAAGGCTCGAACATGCCTTCGGAGAGGCATTCGAGCATGTCATCGATTTCTATGCCACACATTCGGATATCGATGTCGAAGTGATCATCGATGATGAAAATCGTGATCTTAAAAACCTCCTGTTGGATATAAAACAAGAGTACGGCGGCGGTTGGATAGAGTCAACGTCAACGCATGCCGATAGGGAACGACTCAAAGAACTGGTCGACGAGCTGTCCGCCATCAAGTATTCCCTGCCCTCGTATAAATATGGTCTTATTCCGCGCAATCCCAAACTGTTTGGCTACCTTTCGTCGATGTTCATGCATGGGGGGTTCTTCCATCTGTTCTTCAACATGCTCTTCCTGTGGCTGGCTGGCTGCAACATCGAGGACAAGTGGGGGCGGCCCCTATATGCGGGATTTTACCTACTCGGTGGAATTATCGCCGCTCAGGCCCACGTGATCATGTTTCCACAAAGCACCATCCCCCTGATTGGTGCATCCGGTGCCATTGCAGGCGCCATGGGGGCGTTCCTGGTAAAGATGTATAAGACAAGGATCAAGATATTCTACACCCTCTGGCTGTTTCTATTCTTCGTCAAGACAGGGACCTTTCACATCCCGGCATATGTGGCCCTTCCATTCTGGTTTATCCAGCAGATCTACTTTGCCATGCTGTCATCCGGGACGGGTGAAACCGGCGGGGTGGCCTTTTGGGCCCACATCGGCGGATTCGCCTTCGGGATGGCCGTTGCCTACCTCATGCAGCAATTCAATATCGAGGAACGGTTTATCAAGCCGGGCATAGACCAGAAGATATCCATACAACAGCACCCGGCACTTCTGGCGGCAATGGAAAAGTTCGACCTGGAGCAGTACGATGAGGCCCTGGCGAACATCAAGGATTTTCTCAAGGTAGAACCGAACAACCTCGACGGCAACATCATATTGGGGCAGATCTGTTCGAAACAGGGCAAAACAGCGGATGCCGCCCAGGCTTACAGGAAGGTGGCATCCCGCTACCTGGCCGATAAAAACCATCCCCTTGCGCTGAGCACGTACCTGGACATGAAGGGGCTCTCATCCGATACCTCCCTGTTGCCCAGGGATCAGTTGGCCATCGCCTACCTGTTCGAAAAGGAGGGAAATGCGCAAGAGGCCGCCGATGCCTATGAACGATTGATCACCAGCTATCCGGAGGCCAGCGAGTGCATGAAGGCCACCGTTTCCTATGGGAGCATGTGCTTCGACGTTCTTAAGCGTCCGGATAAGGCCATGGAATTATTCCAGAAGGCACGGGAACGGTGTGATCGTTATCCCGAATGGACCGAACGGATGGAGGAAGGCCTGAGAAAGGCACGGGATCTGGTGGCCGGCAGAAACGTCGCGGGACAAGGCGTGCCCGCTCCGGCCGCCCCCACGGTCGATCCCTCCGAACCCGCCGTGCAGAAACCGAGCACAGCGGTTAAACCGGAGGTTAAAACAGCCATGTCCATGTGCGAGATGAGGCCCGCAAAACTATATTCCCAGGGCATCCTCCTGGACGGAGGGGAGAAGAAGGGCCTGTTCAAGTGGGAGTTGATCAAATGCATCGCTATTGGCTGCATTGCACAGGGCTCCGCCAGCGGGAACGGTACCCGGATCATTGACCTCATCTATGCGGTCGATGCATCCACGATAAAGTCGATCCGCATCAGGGAATCGATGATCGACTACTGCACCCTTTTCGATCCACCCCCCAACAACCGCACGGAGGGATTTACCACATTGGTGAGGATGCTGCTGCACAATACCACATCACCGACCATACCCGCATCCCTCAGGGATACGGGCCTTGTAACCGATTCCTCTATTCCGTCATTCCGCACCCTTGAGGATTACGAGTCATGCGTGAGAAACACGCTGGGGGCAGGCAGCATACCAACGCCGGTGCGCAGCCCCGTGCCTGCCTGATTGCACACCCTCTGATTATCTGGCACCCTGAAAAAGGACACGCCATTTCTCCCTCCATGCATTGCACAGACCTGTTCCTTCATTGGCATACAGGCATATGAGCAGAGATCTAAAGGCTCTATGAATCAACAGGACACACCGCGGGGTGGAGAGGCCTTCCTCGGGATCAGAGCTTTTCGTTTATGTCGCCCTGTCTTTGCCTATCCAGGTATTCCATGAAAAAGACGAGGAAGATGGCCATAAATGCCGCCACGAAGGTGGATAAAAGGACGATCATGGATCGCTTCGGCTTGAATTTCTTGTCGGGGACCTCGGGGGGATCGATGATCTTGAATGCGAAATACTGCTGCGCCTTGGCGAGCATGATCTGTCTTGTTTGCTCGGCAATGACGGCATAGAGGCTCTGCCGCATCTCCAGCAAAGGGGTCTCCTCTATCAATTTGCTGAGGTAGTCGATGTTGGCCTCCGCCTCCTTGATGGCCTGTTCCTTGAGATGATTGTTGAGGGTCTCGATAAAGAGGGTAAGCCAGGAGGCCGCCTGCGCAGGATCCTCCCGCTCCAGGGACACGGTGGTCAACCCGTTCTTCCGGTCGGTGGAAACGCTCAGGATGCCGTCCAGCAATCGATAGGCGTCCCACAGGGTGGGTTTCTCATCGGGGATGGTGACGTTCCAGGCATTCTTTTCCTGGTCCCACTTCTCCGGGAAAAGGAGGGGCATCATCTCATTCTCCTCGACAACCTGTTTGATGAAGGCGCGTGATTTCAGCACCGCCAGGTTCACCTCGTTGCTCCCGTTGCCAAGGGGGAGCCCCACCATTGAGGCGAGCCCGTTGAACTGACCGAGCAGGCTGGCAAATCCGCCTCCCCCGTTCTTCTTCTCGATGGGGGCGAGCACAACCTCCGCTCGATAGATATTCGGCATGAGCAGCGAAAAGATCACACTGGAGATGGCGGTCATGATGACGATCAGGACAATGATCCACTTCCGCTTCATCAGCACCCGCCAATATTCGATGAGGTTTATCTCCTCATCCTCGACGTAGAATCCGTTTTGGTGGTTGGGATAGGGAGCCGGCCATCCGGGAGGGATTTCAAAGGATTCCTGAACCTTGGATTCCGTGTCGAGTTCATTCTGGCTTTTGAATTTCATCAGTCGAATAACCCCACCGTTTTGAAGGCTGCTGCGGAAATCCCCAACTGGTAGACAATCTGCGAGATATCCTTGGTCAACTCCAAACCGGATATCCGTCGTATCTTCTCAGGTGCCACTATTATATCACCAGGACCCACCGAAACGCCACTCCTGAAAAAACCTGTCTTATCAGGGACCACCTCGCCGTTGGCCTTGATGACGTAAATGGCGTCCCGGTTTGCCATCTCGGTAAGACCACCGGCGGATCGGATGAAGTCCCGGCTGTTTTTCCCTTTTTCATACAGGAAGGCGGTGGGATTGTAAACCTCGCCGAGCACCAGCACGGAGTCCGGTTTTTTGGGAATATGGAGTGCATCGCCGTCCTGGAGCAGGATGTTGTATCGGCTTTCCCGCAACTGATCCGGCTCCATGAGGTGGATGATGAGGCGGCCCTCCGGCTTTGTGGTGCGAAGCCTCTCCACCAACTGCATGAGATTGGCCACCGCGAATTTCCGTTTCTCGGTGTCCTTTTCCTCCCCTGCAGCCACCGGCGCAGCCCCCAGCCGTGCGATGTCGGATTCCAGCTTGTCCGCCATATCATCGAATTCCTTCTCCTGGAATTCCGCAATCACCCTCCGGGTGAACTTTGCTGCGAAAAGGTAGCAATCCTCGGTGAACCCGCCCGCCCGTTCGATGAGATCGGCGAGCATCTCCCCCTCCTCGATGGGGTAGACACCGGGGAAACGCACCTCCCCGGTAATGGTGACCCGTTCCGCCTCACGCCAGTTGGTCACCCTCTGAATGTGCAGGTGGTCATAGGGCTGAAGCACTATATCGGCGAATCGATCCCCTGCAGCGATCCCCTCGAGGTTCACCAGGATATGCTCGGACACCCGCTTTTCCCCCTTCACCACGAAGTATCTGGTGAGTTCGGCCCGCTTCCGGTACGCCTTCTCGGTAAAGCTGCCGCTGCTGAAGATAAGGTCCGAAATCGTTGCCCCCTCAATCATGGGATAGGTGCCCGGGACGTTCACCTCCCCTGATACGGTTACCTCATGAGGGGTCTTGAATTCCCAGATCGAATGAATCGCAAGATGATCGAGGTCCTGAAGCAGCAGGTTATCGATCCCCTCCCGCCTCAGCACCCCCCGCAGATCGATCTTCACCACCGTCACCTGTTTGGTAAGGGGATCGGTCCGATAAAGCTCCGCCTCATCCAGGTACGCATCGCGCAGCAGACCTCCCCCCGCGAGGATGAGATCGATCACCCGCATCCCTTTCTTCAACTCGTAGAACCCGGGTGCATGCACCACCGCCCTTGTGCCGTTGACGCAACCGTACGGGTCCTGGGAAAGGGTTAGTCTCTTTCCTGCATTTGCGGGGATGCCCCGTTTCGGCTCCGCACCGCAGAGTGAACCGGGGGAATCCCGGACCCCGCCGATCGAGGCCATGGGTATCTCCCTGAAATGGGAGCGATGGAAGATGAACACCCTATCCCGTGGCTGCAGGGCACAATCCGCCTCCCGGTCACCTTCGAGCACCCTTCCAAGGTCGAATCGAATCAGCTCGGGCTCCCTGTTTCCCTCCGCCTCCCGCTCGATGAGCGCATAGGAGTAATAGGTCTCGGGCATGAGATCATCGTTTCCCTCCACCAGGTCGGATATCCTCATCCCGGGGACATATCCCCTCTTGCCGGGACGTTTTACATTGCCGGTGAGATAGACAACGCGCTCTTCGATATCGAGCACAGGGAAGATCTTGAGCAGGTCCCCGTCACGCATCGTGGTTGCCTTTCCATCATCGCTCAAATCTATGTCGAATACAACCCTCTCCCCGTCCTCGTTGATCCGCTCGATCTGGGCCATATTTCTGAATCCGGTGGCAAGCAGCCCGCCGGCCATGTCTATCAACCCCCCGACCGTGGTCTTCCCCTTGAGCTCATAGATGGCCGGACGCTTTACCTCCCCGGCGATCCCCGCCGTACTCCCGATCGGCGGCACGAACACCACATCCCCGGGCAAAAGCCGCACGTCGCCTGAGGTGTCACCCTTGAGCAGAAAATCATAGAGATCGAGCACGGAAATCCTTTTTCCATCGCGACGAAGTTCGATGGAGCGCAGGGTTCCAATCTTTTTGACCCCGCCGGACACGAAAAGGGCATGGGAGAGGGTGGAAAGGCCGCTGACCGTGTAGGAACCGGGCCGCTCGACATCCCCCAGGACAAAAACCCGGATCGATCGCAATTGTCCCATGGTGATATACACATTGACCCCGATCATCTTGTTCTTGACGATCTCTTCGATAAGGGAGGTCATCCGGGAAAAGGTAAGCCCGGCCACATGAATAGGCCCCTCATCCGGGAAGTTGATGGTTCCCTTTCTGGTCACGGTGAGGATAAGCTGCTCCTGGCGTGCACCATACAAATGGACCAGGACCTCATCCTCCGGTCCGATGATGTAGTCGCGCGGCACCGGTATATCGGTGGCAGGGGCAAAGGTGGTAGGGGTGCCAGCAAAGAGGGTATATCCAAACTGGTCGATCCCGGTCGAAACGCCCGAAGAAACCCCTTCCTCCACAAGGTCCTCAAAGGTGAGTCGGATGAGGTCCCGTTCGGACTTGACAGGAGACCACTGTTCAGAAGGGGAATGGACCTGTGTGGCCGATGTATCAGAGAGGTCTCGCTCCCTTTGATCGCCCTCTCGTTTCCCCCCCCGGGCACGCTTGTCCTCCCTGTGCCGTTCAATCCTCCTCCTGGATCGAACGGCCGGTCCGGTAAGATCTTCCTCCCCTCGCGTATGGAACTTCTCCTCGATCGCCGAAAGCTCATCGGAGTCACGAGGGATGACCACCGGGGCAGCCAGTGTATCCTCTTTCTCCCGCTCCTCACCTTGTTCAGGGATCTTCACGCCATATTGTTCGGCAAGCGCCTTCTGTTGTGCAGGGGACAATCGTTTTAGCTGATCGATTTGAGCCGGGGTAATGTTCTGTGCGCGAGCGGAAGGAACGATGAGGACATGAAGCATGAAAAGAACCGTCACGAATCTTTTCATAATGTATAATCACCTTGTCTTAGGGTTAGAAACGAAGAGAAAATGTAACACACCTGGAGTCATTTTTCAAAGAGTATGGCATTCCCCAACAATTCCCATTTTGACACTGGATTAACATGAGCAGACATGTTTCCATGTCTGCCCACGACGGTACCATCCCAGAATCAGGATTCCCGGAATCTCCCCTTTGCTATAAGCGCCTTGTCCAGCTCAGAAGCAGCAGATGGCCTTCCTCACCCATTCCTTGCCATTCCCCCCGTTCATATTCATACTCGATGCCCGCCTGGGCATGAACCCCGACATGACGGAGACCGAATCGAATGCCGTTCCTTCTGCCGGGGACGCTCCCATATCGCTCCTTCCTCAGGAGGTGTTCATAGTCAACCGAAACACGCCAGCACGCAGCAAAGGGGTGCGTCATCCTCACCCACACATCCCGTGCCGCCCCTCCTATGGCATGCCCTATGATGGAACCATCGTGGGTATAGCCGTCAAGGAATTGGCCGTGGGTGTACCAGCGGGTGTCGTCATGGTCCAGGTTCTGGGCATACTCCACCCTCAGGTCGGTTGAGCCGGTGTCGAGGTACAGGCCGTAGAGGGTCGCCACATCGGTGAGCCTCGGATAGAGCCGTTCCACAAAGCTTAAATCCGTGCCCCCGTATTCCACGTATGCCCGCATTCCGTGCAGCCGGCGAAAGGGCAGGGAAAGATTTAAGGACGCATCGAAGGAGGCGACCCGGTCGGTGACCGGGCCCTCGGTTTCCTCCCGGTTGACCGCCTTGTGCCTGGGGAAAAATACCTCCTTCACGTCATCGAGGTCCAGTCCGTCCCTTCCGATAAAATGGGCGGCCATTGATGCCCCGAACTCGAACAGGGGAGAGGGGGAAAAATCGATGCGCATGCCTCCGAAGTGCGGCTTTGTGAACACCATCACTTCGGTGCCTGCCTCCGTGTATTCGACCGGCATTGCCGAGGTCCTTCCATACAGCAGGACGAACCTGAACGCCCCCAGGAAACCGAGCGAATAGGGATAGGGATTGTAAAGCCTGACAAGATCAAGGGCCGGGGCATTGTTGGTGAGCACCCATGCCCCGTGCCTTCCCGGCCCCCACCACAGGGAATCCCTCCCCACAGCAATCCCTATATGTTCCCCTTCAATTGCCAGGTATAATCTATGAAAATCAACCGATTCGTCATCATCGCTGTCCAGAGAAAGACGCGCCGCCAGGGTCCCGGCAAACGCCCCTGTTTCGAACCCCCACTCCGGTATCACCCTCCCGTGCCATCCATCACCAAGGGTGTCACCGGCGTTGTTCTCCTCTATACTAGGCCCGTGACCGTATGCCCCCTGCAGGGTGATGCAGGTAACCGTCCGTATCCCCGATTCATGTCCGGGGCGATCCCCGTGTGCGGTCACCAGCCCGAGATCCTCTTCCATCATGGAAAGGAGTCGCTCCAAATGGTCACTCCGTTTTTCCTTGTCCGCATCCTGCAGCGCCCTTGCCTGCCTCACGAGCCTCGCCATATCCAGCCTGTTCATCGGTCTGCTGTTTATGGGGTAGGCGATCCCCCATGCAACGGTGATCCGCTCTATGGCCTCATATTTCCAGTCACCCACAGGGACCTTGAGTGAGGCGGCAAGAGGGTGCTCCGGAATACAGAGGCAGAAAAGGAGATACAGGAATAGGACTGGGATAATCTTCCTCATGGTGCTTTAGCAGGTTTCGTAAAATTAAGGGTAGTTCGAGGAACCGCGTTTACAATGGGAATGATACGATACCAGGATCATGGTGTATCTCTTATCTCGCCGCATCCCCTGGCCCCGAGAGCGCCATAGTGAAACACCGCTATTCTTCCGCAGGGATGGGGCATCCGATCCTGAACCAGAGCATCTATTGTATATCATCAAAGGAAGCAAAATACAACCGAAGGATCATCGCTGAAGTATCCCGTGCCATTCAACACCCTGCAGAGGGCAAAACACAATGCTCATCCGTGCTTGCGTATCCCGAGCTTTCTCAACCTCGAATCAAAGGTGGAGCGGTTTAATCCCGCAGCCCTTGCACATCTGGAGATATTCCAGCGGTATTGTTCAAGCAATTGGAGGACGTACTCTCTCTCGAGATCCTTCCAGGAGCGATCGTCAAGGGCACGGGGCCTGTCCGGGGCGCGACCGGACCCGGGCATTCGTTGCCCGGGCTCTGCATCAAGGGATTCCGGTGGGGGGGCAACCGTAAAGTGCTTGGGCAGATTGTCGAGGGAAATGATCGGATCGTCGTTTACCACTATGATATGCCTGACAAAATTTTCGAGTTCCCTGATATTCCCCCTCCAGGGATAGTGCACGAGAAGGTCCAAGACCTCATTTGAAAGCCTCTTCGGCTTGATACCCAAGCGTTTTGACTCCCTGTGGATGAAGCTTTCCAGAAGCAGGGGAACATCCTCACTTCTATTTCTTAAAGGAGGAAGGTGAAGGGGGAGGACGTTAAGCCGATAAAACAGGTCTTCCCTGAATCGCTTCTCAGCAATCGCCTCTTTCAGATTGGCATTGGTTGCCGCCACGATCCGCACATCAACCCTTTTGGAAACGGTGCTGCCCAGGGGCTTGATCTCCCCGTCCTGAATGAACCGCAAAAGGCGCGCCTGGAGATCATAGGACATGTCGCCGATCTCATCCAGGAACACGGTTCCCTCGTTTGCGGTCTCAAAAAGGCCGTTCTTGTCCCTGACCGCTCCGGTAAATGCCCCCCTTTTATGCCCGAACAATTCGCTCTCAAGGAGGGTTTCAGGGATGGCGCAGCAGTTTTGCACAAGATAGGGTTTCTCGCGGCGATCGCTCAAATGGTGGAGCTCCTGGGCGAATAATTCCTTACCTGTGCCGCTCTCCCCGGTGATCAGCACAGGATAATCAACCCTGGCATAGCTCTTTAGTTTCTCGTACTCATTGAGAAAGCATCTGCTCTGACCGATAATCACCTGATGGTCCTTGTACTCACAAATGATCTTCTTGAGCTCCCTGTTTTCCTCGAGTTGCTTGTGATAGTCAAAGTATTTGCTGATGGCGATTGAGCCCACCTTTATGATATCCTCAATCAATTCCAGATAGTCCTTGTCCAGGTTCATGATGTTTCCGCTGCTCTTGACATCGATGAGCTCAAGGGCACCGAACACCTCGCCGGATTCGAGAATAAGCGGAAAGCAGAGTATGAGATTACTCTTCAATGCAAAGTCCTGTTCGATCTGTTGAAAATGCCGCTCGTCTTCGCCGGCCTTTGCAATCGTCCTTCGTCCGTTTTCTATCACCCACCCGACAATGCTGGGGTGGTCGCTACTTATGCTGATACCCTTCACCTTTTCGCTTTCCTCGCCCAGCGCCTCGATGCACAGGTACCTGGCACCCTTTTTGACCCATATGGATCCCCGTTCGACATTCTGCAGCTTCAGGAGACTTGAAAGAAAGGCCTTGAGGATGTCAGCGGTTTCGAATGGCTTTCTGATCATGGCGCACACTACCCATTGTTGAAGAGAACACTGAAAAACCTTTGATGATACAGCAAGATGCAAATATAACTTTAATAGTATATCATCATTTTTTTGAATTATCAATATTATTCCTATTTTTTATTATCCCTATTTCTAATACATTCCATGTCTTTTTGTGCAGATAATGCCTATGATAAGAACAAGGGCCGGATTGACGAAATTTCATTAATTTCATCTTAAAACAACACATCTGTTGTCATTTAATGATTTTTCAGATCCCCTGAAAATGCAATTGGCCCGTTATTCCCTTTATACACAGGGTCTTGGCGCAGTCTTCAGCAATGGCACATGAATTGCTTATGAATATAATCGTAACAAAGAAAACAACCATTGGCGTGATAAAGATCTTTCTCACGCCTCATTGACAGAAAAATCTCACGGAACACTCTCTGCGGCCATTGTATTGCCTGCAGGATAACCGATTGCAAATTTCCACAAAGGCCAAAAGAGGGTCGGCCTTATTTGGGGGGGAACAAAAGGGATCGGCCCGGACGGAAACGGTTGGAGTGGGTTTTGCGGCTCACACAAATGCAACTGCTCATTGAGTGGTTGCATGGAAACCCCGTTTCCAAATTTAAAAGCCTCCGGTTTTTACCGGAGGCTCTTTTTTTGTGCGTCCCTGCAGACAAGGTAATGGCCCTGCCGATACGATACAGTCTTATGCGTGGGGCGGAAATTATTCCTGGGGCGAAAAAATCCCTTTCCTGGGCATAAATGTCTGGTGCAAAGGCACACAGTGTCGGATCATCGGGATACGGCAACAAGGGGAAGTATAGACCTACTACCATCGTGGACAAGGCGAACGGCGCTCATAGAGCCCGACCTCCTGCTCGAAATTGGGCGTGAACACGCCGGTTCTCATGGCTGCGGCGATTTCTTCACGGTCCCAGAAACGGACCGCATCGATCTCTTCCCGGTTGAACTCAATCGTTCCGTCGAAGGTGCACTGATAACTTCGGATGTTCTCTGATTCCACCTCATTGCGCATCGTGTAATCATAGAGGTATTCAAGGGAAACGCCCGTGATTCCCAGTTCCTCCTCGAGCTCTCTGAATGCAGCCTCCTCATACGATTCCCCGGAGGCCACGTGCCCTCCCACCGATGTATCCCATTTACCCGGCTGAATATCCTTGCTCATCGACCTCTTCTGGAGCAGGAGTTGTCCCCGGGAATTGAACACCAGTATATGGGCCGCCCGATGAATAAGACCAGGATTGCCGTGACATTCACTCCTGAGTGCCCTTCTGACGATCACGTTCTCTTCGGTTACGATATCGAGGTATTCGTTGTCCATGCATCCTCCATCCATGATCGGCTACCCAGAGCCTGTCGGTCCTGACGTCGCTCCTTGACCCCGCAATACTATTTGCTTGAAAATAGACCCTCATATTTACACAGTGGGGACATTTTTGAAGCCCTCCCCATATGTTCATTCCCACTACCGCCACAAAGCGACATGAGGACTTTTTCGATGGATCCGGCAGGCTTGTCCCGTCAAAAAGACCTTCGCATCCGAAATGGCCGTGTATCATGCGGCATTCCCCAGGATGATATCGGAAGCCAGACACGCCGTGTGCATCGCCGAAGGAACCCCGCCCAGGAACAGTTCGGAAACCGCATAAATACCGACCATCAGAAGATGCCCCACCGGCGTGTGCACCAGTATCTTTCCCCCGAGCATCCCTTCGTGCTCCATGCTCCAACTCCATCCGGCAATGGAGCCCCTGTAGCGATGCCCCCAGTCCTCATAGGTCAAGGGGGTGGCAATCTCTATTGTTTCAATTGCTGTGCCGAGGCCCGGAATGATCCCCTCGACCGTCCTTATCAGGGATTGCGCAAGTCGCTCCTTGTACTCGCGGTATCCCCCTCCCCTCCTCTTCTCGCCGGTGCGAAAACCGGCAACATGTTCGTAGGGCAAATCCACACGGAGCACCATGGAGGCCTTTCCGGAAGGCACCAGGTCAGGGGCGTTGTCCGACCACAGGCAGATCTCGATCTCACGATTGCTAAAATCCTCCGGGCCGCTTTCCGCCTCCGGATCGAGGCGGTGGCGGTAAAACACGTGGGTCGCCCTCAGGCGACACAGGTCAATCTCCTTCGGATCTATCCCCAGATACACGCACAGCTCGGATCCGGTATAGGGTACCCCCTTGATCCGTTCCAGAAATGCCGCCTGAGCATCTCGCTCATCAAGGAGATCAAGGAACGTCCTCTTGTAATCCACATTCGATACCACCCATCGGGATTCGAACACCCTTCCTCCCGCGGTCCTCACCCCGACCGCCCTTCCATCCCTGATCAGAATCTCCTCCACCGGCGCCCCCGTATGCATCTCCCCGCCATGACGATCGAATGCATCACGGAGCAGGTCGCATATGCCGTGGATGCCGCAGGAGGGAAACCATATACCCTCCCATGACATGAGATTCCACATGGAGGCAAGCTTCAGCACCGACACGACCGGCTCGTATGTCCCCTGGGAACCCAGCAGGCGTTTGAGGAATGGGTCGGACAGGTAACGGTCGAGCATTGTGCTGCAGGAGGTGCCTGAATACGCCCTGACCCGCTCAACCATCGAGAGAAAATCCCCCTTCGTATTTGCAGGCATCCGCTCCCGCTCACACCGGGAGAGATAGTCGGGGTGCCATCGATACACGTCCCTGACCAGGGCAATAATCCCTTCCATCTCTGCAAACAGGGGATCGATGCCCTGCTCCTGCGGGAATACCGTGTGCAGCATTCCCTTGAACTCCTCGAAAGGGCGCGAGTATATGATATCCACAAAGGGGGTGATGAGTTGAAAGTGGTTTCTTGTAAAGGTAATCTCCGTTTCAATGCCGGCCTGGTCCAATAATTTTTGTACCAGGGAGGGGTAGCTGAAGGAGAGCGGTCCCATAGGGAAGACATACCCGCCGCGACGGAAGATGTAGCTCGTGCCCCCGATGTGACGGTCCTTTTCAAGGAGCACCACCCTCTTTCCCCCCTTTGCAAGCATCGCTGCACACATCAACCCGCCTATTCCCGCCCCGATGACCGTGACATCGTACGCCATGCCCGTCCCCTATGTGCGGCATTGCCGGTCCGCTCGGATTCACCATGTATACATAACGATGGTGATTTGTTGCCCTCTGCGTATGCTAATCAATTCGCTGCATTACAAAAAATTCATACCCATAAAATTTTGCATGGTTCCTGTAAAAATCTATCTCATTCCTGAATCCTTCAAAAACACCTAACGCGATCTCGTTTCCCTGGTATTTCCGATTCAGGCGGGGTAATTCTTGTTCAATAGGTATATAATAGTCATTCAACCATGCCGACTCCGGTAGCGTGAAGTGCGTAATTAACGTATATCCTTCCTTGTGGATTACCTCGATTTTCCCTTCAATACTATCAATGTCCGGATACTCATTCTCGAAGTATTGAATAACGGCATCAGGTGGATCAGGGGCGATATAGACAAGCTCCGTTACAGCCAAGCAGCCCTTCCGTTTTAAGAGTTGACGGCATCGCCGCAATCCATGCTGAAATCCCATAAAATACAACGCGCCTTCCGACCAGACGATATCAAAGGTGTCTTCGTCAAAATCCATAGCCAACATCGATACATTCTTGGGGATTATCCTTTCTGCGAGTCCCTCATTTCCTGCCTGTTCCATTAATGCGTCAAGAAAAGCCTGGTGATTGTCCAGGGCAATGATGTTTCCCTTTGAAATTTTTGCCAATTCAATGGTCTGTACCCCAGGGCCGCACCCGATATCCAAAATAAACGGTTGTTGCGGCAGTTGAGGGATCGCATGAAAGGCCCGCCTGGTACATTCATTATCACCAGGGCCGCATCGGGGTAAGGCCTCGCATAATTCATACAAATATTCAATCCCTTCCATGGGACACCCCTTCCGTTAATACCATAAGGATACCGTCACGAATGAGCCGCTTCGAAGAAGCCGCTGATTCCGGAAGTCTTGTCCGCGCTGAGCCGCCGTGCGCCCAATAATGCTAATCCTGGCATCTTCCGGTCAGGATAGCAGGGCCTGCTCGATGACCGAGCTTACCGTTTTCATGGTTTATCTGGAGAATATCGGCGTAGGCAAATCCATTTCGCTGCACCACTTCGCCGACCTCGACCCGGATACATTTCTCAAACATCGGCCCGTCCACAACGACGGTATGCATCTCTCCATTTTCTCCGCACGGGTCAACCCCCGGAGGGAATTCCCTCAACAGGTCGAGTGACCATTGGCGGCCCGCGAAACTCGCTGGAAGCCTGGTGAGATCCACGCTGCTGATGTATGCCTGAAGACCTGCGGCCAGCATCCGGTGTGCCAATTCCACCGTGGGTATGCCCCACAGCGGAAAGAGCGGATCAATCCCCGTGCCTTTGAGCCTCTTCTCACGGTATTGCCGGACGTCTTCGAGAAACAGGTCACCGAAGGCAATGCACTCGGTCCCGTCGGCTGCCGATTCGGCCACAAACCCGCCCATGATCGCATCGTAGTGCTCGTTCGTACAGACGTCCGGCAGGTTGATCGTATACAGCGGCAATCCGGCGGCTTCCGCCTGACGGCGAAGCAGTTCCGCCCGCGTGGAGTGCATGGAGACGCGGTTGAACCGAGCGTTCACCACACTGAATAGCCCGACGACCTCCACCGCTGGATCCTGGCGCAGCACGTACAGGGCCCATGCGCTGTCCTTACCGCTGCTCCAACTCAATAGGGTTTTCTTTCGCACTCCCTTCCTTTTCCCCATGATCAGAACACATGCCCTGCGCCCAGATAATAAGAGTGGGCATTTCAAGACCGGCTGCATTGGGTCCGAGAAAACTGAAAGGGGGGTCACCTGATGCGCATCAATGGATATATCGTCAGCGGCACAGATGCCTCGTTTAACTTCAACTTCATTTTTTGGCCCCTGCCTCCTTCAGCATTTGAACTATTTCAGCATGACTGTGTTCTTCCGCTTCCATTAAGGCGGTCATACCAAAGGTATTTTGTTTATTCACCTCAGCGCCTGCCTCTATCAACATTTTTACCACTTCGCTATGGCCATTATATGCGGCAATAATCAACGGACTAATACCATATTGATCTGTTGTATTCACCTCAGCGCCTGCCCGCAGTAACGCCGCAACACAATCAGGATGACCTTTCTCTGCTGCAAATCCCAAGGCTGGAACGCCAGCCGAACTCTTGGCTTCAACATCAGCGCCTTCCTGCAATAAGATTTGCATGGTGGCAAGGCGACCTCCTGCCGCCGATTCCATCAAGGGTGTAATGCCGTTACAGTCCTTTATGTTAACATCAGCGCCCGCTTTCACTAAAGCTTCCACAATAGCGGTATATCCATACACAGCCGGATAGCGCAAGGCAGTTCTCCCATAACTGTTCTTGGCATTTACGTCGGCGCCTGCCTCCACCAAGACGTGCACCGTCTCCAAATGACCTTCTGCCGCTGCGCCCATTAACGCCGTCCATCCTTTATATTCTCTTTCGTTCACATCAGAGCCCTTGGACAATAAAGCTCGTATCGTTTCAGTGTCACCTCTGTTGGCTGCTCTGATAAAAGCGCTCCCTCCACAACCCGATACAATAAATATAAATACAAAGGCCCAAAATAGAATCCGTTTACCTGACATATTTGTCTCCCCTGGCTTATTATGTTGCAACGGCATCAGGCAACTCATTCAAAATAGTTTGAACGATTCGCCATGAAACAATATTGTCTTTGAGCCAACCGCCGGACTTTCCTACTTTGCCTTTCATCCCTTTCGTTTGTGTTTAACAACATTAACCGATGTCCGTGATTCGATAAATCCTTCCATCACGGAAGGTAAATTCCGAGCGTCCGGTGAGCCGGAGCGACTCGCCCGCCTTCATCCCATTCGGCAGGTCGGAGGCCACGACACCCTCATAGTCGAGTTCTATGAAGGCCCTGTCGTTGTTCGTCCAGAATTTCGTCACCGTCTGTCTGCGCGAGATAAAAAGCCCTTTCGACTGCTCGGCCGGCCGGCGGAATTCATCCGCGCCGGAGGCAGTGGCGTTGACCTCCCCGCCGGATACATTTTTGCACTCGATATCAGGGTGTATGACCGGCATCATACCATCAATGTCAAAAATATTGTATGAGGCAAGATAGCGTTCGATCAAAGAGCACTTTTCATCCCTGTTCATGAATCATCCTCGGATGGCCTTTACGGCTTCGACGCGTGCAGATTTTTGGAAGGAAACCACAGCCACGCCATTGCCAATTTCAGCATATTCCACAATGCAACGTGCTCTTCACTGTTTTTGAAACAATTCTGCTGGACAATTCTGCTGGAGCGCAAGTTATACCAAATTTGTATTTAATTATCGAATCTCAGTTAAAATATAAATAATACAAAAGCTCCCTAATATGGGCATTATTTTTTATCAAATAAAAATCAGAATTAATATGATTATAAATGAAGCCTCCCCGCAGCAAGCTGCGGGGTATCAAAAACGAACTTTATTATTTTAACGAAGCAAGCTTCGGGGAATTAAACCCGAAGAGATTAAAAAATGTGCAATTTGTATTGTGTTTTATTATATATTGTATGTCATTTAAGAGGGATAACGAAAAAATTATCTGTTTCACGCCAATAATAGAATGGCACTCACGAATCACGGCCAGCTAAGTGAAATCAGGTGGATATTGACTTGTTAGCCAATCCTTTCTTTCCAGAATTTTGGTTTTCTATGCAAATGGGCAATAGCCCAAATAATGACCACCTCAGATTCTTCTGTGAATAGTATTTTATAGGGAAACCTTGGGACATATGCCTTCTTGATCGGTTCTTCTTCATTGAGATACCAACTTGGTTTTTTTTGGATTTTTAAAATCGTATCCTTGATCACTTTTTTAAAGATTTTACCCAAACCATCAAGCTGTGCATCATACCATTCAATACCGCTCTTTAAATCCTCCTGTGCCCCCGTATGGAGTTTGATATTTTTCATTTGAAAACTTCTTCAAAATCAAGTAATTTAGATTTCCCACTTTTATAATCATTAATTCTTCTTTCTACTTCCTTGATCCATGCATTTCTTACGGATTTGTCTTCAACCTCAAGAGAAGCCAGTATCAATTGCGCAAATTCAACTCTTTCGATTGGCGGAAGATCTAATACCTTTTCTAATAGTGTCTTGTTCATTATTTTCCCTCCATTCAAATAGCATAAAATCAACAATTTCAGCAACATATCTGCTGGCTAACTTTTGAGTAGACAGAATGTTGTACTAACAGAATAGACAGATTCTGTCTATTCCACTATTGGCCTATTGTATAATTTCTGATCTGTGAGCGCAGATAGGCATATGTCCAATTTATTCAATTAAATCAATGAATTCAATGTATTTCATGCGACCTCAATTTCTCCAAAGCTTATGAACGCGTGGAATTCAGCCGCTGTTTAGTTCTTCATAAATTTCTCTCAAGTTCACTCTTGGCTCTTTAATAGCTTACCATTGAATCATGGAGTCAGGATTTTTTCGTTTAACAACAAAATGGCAAATAATTATAATAGACACATTCTGCCTATTCCATTATTGACCTATTGTAAAGTTTCTGTTATTTTACTGAGTAGGTTCATATTCATTTCCGGAAGCTATCAAATCGAACATCCGCCTTTTAGCGTCTAAAGACTATCCCAATATGGCTGAATTCCTGGTGGGTAATGGTATTTTAAAAATGATATCAGAAGCTTAAGATAATATCAATATTCAAGTAAAAGGGAATGTCAAGCATATGGATACCTTAATGGACGTCTATAAACATTGCCTTGAGGCAGAGAAGATCCCGCAAAACCGTATCAGGTGGTATCTATCATGGGTCGAGCAATTTGCCCGAAAATCTCCTGTGCCGCTTGAAAAATGAAACCCGGAGGATGTTGAGGAGTTCTTGCGGGGCCTTCTCCAACGGCCTAGCCTTCAGGACTGGCAGCATGCCCAGGCCATGGATGCCCTGCGTATACTGTACCGTGTCCTTTTAAAGGCCCCTTGGGCAACCGAGTGGCAGTGGAATCAGGATTCGCAGGGCAGGGATCCTTGCATCTTCGACCGGCCAACGGTCGTCTTTCGTGATACCATGCAGGAAATAAGCAGTGAATTATCCGATTTGATTGACAGGATGCGGGCGGAGATTCGCACTCGCCATTATTCGATCCGAACCGAGGAGGCCTATGTTGATTGGGTATGCCGATTTGCCGGGTTGCTCGGTGCAAGGCGGATCCAGGATGCCGGCGAGGAGGAGATCAGAGGCTATTTGGAATACCTGGCACAGGAGCGGAAGGTAGCGGCAAGCACACAGCGCCAGGCTTTGAACGCCCTCGTGTTTCTCTATCAGGAGGTGATGGGCTGCGATATTAGGGACATCGGCGAGTATGCGTGGCCGAAACGGCCAAAGAGGCTCCCGGTGGTGTTGAGCCGGGAAGAGATCAATCGTATGTTTGATCACCTGACAGGAACGTATGCGCTCATGGGGGGATTGCTGTATGGAACCGGTATGAGGCTGATGGAATGCATACGCCTGCGTGTGGCTGACGTCGATTTTGATCTTGGACAGATAATTGTCCGCGACGGCAAGGGACAAAAGGACCGGCTTTCCGTTGATCCGCGAAGCAGAAAGGTGCGGCGCCACCACCTGCATGAGAACGCCCTGCAGAGGGCGATCAAGCAGGCCGCCGATGCAGCCGGGTTGAACAAGCGGGTGACCTGTCACACCCTGCGTCATTCCTTTGCAGCGCGTCTTCTGGAGGCCGGATATGACATCCGCACGGTGCAGGAGCTTCTCGGGCACAGCGACGTGAGCACCACGATGATCTACACCCATGTTCTGAACCGGCCGGGGCTGACGGTGAGGAGTCCTGTAGACATGTGACGGATGGTAGCAATTGATGTTTCTTTGGGCACCCTACCGTTGTCACCCCATTATCGAGGGGGAATGCCGTACATTCCCGCCCCATAGTTCAAAAGATAAGAGGCATGCATGTTTCTTCCCACCACCCGTGAAGAAATGGAAAATCTGGGATGGACCGGCCTGGATGTGATCCTTGTTTCTGGGGACACCTACATCGACACCCCCTTTTCGGGTGTTGCCCTGATCGGCAAGGTATTGCTCGACAAGGGGTACAAAGTGGGCATCATTGCCCAGCCCTGTGTGGACAGCGCACGGGACATTGCCCGGCTGGGGGAGCCCTCCCTCTTCTGGGGGGTCACGTCGGGCTCGGTCGACTCCATGGTGTCCAACTATACGGCATCCGGAAAGAGGCGAAACAGGGACGACCTCACCCCGGGCGGCTTCAACGGCAGAAGGCCTGACAGGGCCCTCATCGCCTATGCGAACCTCATACGCAGGCACTTCAAACATACGGTCCCCATCGTGCTCGGCGGCATCGAGGCGAGCCTGCGGAGGATTGCCCACTACGACTACTGGAGCAATGCGATACGGCGTTCGATCCTGTTCGATGCAAAGGCCGATATCATTGTATACGGCATGGGGGAGCGGGCGTGCCTGGAGATTGCGGAGAGACTGAAAAAGGGCTCGGATCTCCATGATTGCAGGGGGATATGCTTTATCGGCGACTCACCTCCGCACGGATATATACGGCTTCCCTCCTTTGAAGAGGCGGCGGATGACAGGCACCTGTTTTCCCGGATGTTCACCACATTCTACGAGAACACCGACCCTGCCCGCGCACAGGGCCTCTGCCAGCGGCACGGGGAGCGATACCTCATCCAGAACCCGCCCCAGCCGGACCTTTCCCCGGAGGAACTGGACCGGATCTACAATCTCGAGTACGAACGGGATGTACACCCCTTCTATGCCGGGGAGGGGAGTGTCAAGGCCCTCGAAACCATCCGGTTTTCCATCACCACCCATCGGGGATGTTATGGGGAATGCAGCTTCTGCGCCCTATCCATACACCAGGGAAGGCGGGTGGTTTCCCGGAGCGAGGAATCGATCGTTAAAGAGGCCGAAGCAATGACCAGACATCCTGCGTTCAAGGGGATTATCGCAGACGTGGGCGGACCCACCGCCAATATGTACGGCATCGAGTGCGGCAGAAAGGAGAAGGCGGGGGCATGCGAGGACCGGCGCTGCCTTTTCCCGTCGCTATGTCCCGCGTTGAAGCCAAACCACATGCGCCAGGTCAATCTCCTGCGGCGCCTCAGGGGGATTCCGAAGGTGACCAGGGTATTCGTCGCATCGGGGATCCGCTACGACCTTATCCTGGGCGATAAGCGATCGGGTGAAACCTACCTGCGGGAACTCGCAGCCCACCACATCTCAGGCCAGTTGAAGGTGGCGCCCGAGCACGTGGCGGACCGGGTGCTCAGGCTCATGGGGAAGCCCTCCCGGCGGCTCCTCCTGCGCTTCAGGGAACTCTTTTTCAAAATCAACAAGGAGCTTGGCACCAGGCAATTCCTTACCTATTACTTTATCGCAGCACATCCCGGGTGCACAACGGAGGACATGATGAAACTCAAGCGGTTCGCCGCACATGAGCTCAGGCTTCGGCCCGAGCAGGTGCAGATATTCACCCCCACCCCGTCGACCCTTTCCACGCTCATGTACTGGACCGGCATCGATCCGTGGACAGGCGGAAGGATCTTTGTGGAGCGGGACAGGGCCGGGAGGGAGCGACAGAAGCGGATCATGAAATACGATGCCCGGCGGTTTATGGAGATGTCGAACACCCCCCATTAATATTCGGACAAGCAGGTAGTGATCGATGCGTATATTTCATATAAATGAATCGCTGAAGCGGTTTCTCTCCTATGCACGGCCGTATCGCTGGTGGATCGCAGGCGCCACCCTCTGCGGCCTCCTGAAGTACAATATCCCCGTACTCTTTCCATGGATACTCAAGGATGTGATCGATCATCTGCTCACTGCATCCGCGCCGAGCATGACCCGGATCAACCACGGCATCCTTTTGCTCATAGGCGCCTACATCCTCTGGGCGTTCATCACCTACTACCGCTCCTACCTTGCGGACCAGGCAGGCCAGAGGCTCATCTTCGACCTGCGCCACGAGCTCTATGTGCACCTCCAGCGGATGTCCCTCGGGTTTTACGAAAACCGCCAGGTGGGCTCCATCGCCTCCCGGCTTTTGGGGGATATATCCATCGCCCAGAACTTCGTGGGTGCGGCCTTTACCAACAGTATCATGGATGTCAGTTCCCTGTTTCTGATCACCGGGATCATCTTCTACATGAACTGGCGTCTGGCCCTTGTCTCCCTGGTCATCTTCCCCTTCTATATCGGCCTCAACAAGTTCTTCAAAAAGCGCATCCGCAGGACCAGCAAACTGGCAGAGGAAAAGATGGAGAAGATCGCAGGCCACGTGCATGAAAAGCTGGGGGGGATCTCCGTGATACAATCCTTTACCTGTGAAAAATCAGAGGAACACCACTTCTTTACCGAACACCGGGCATACCTCCTGTATCGCATCATGAACATCAAGAACAACGCCCTGGCCGCAGCCCTCATCGGGTTTCTCACCTCCATCGCACCGGTGCTCGTGGTCTGGTACGGCGCGCTGCAGGTTATGCGGGGAAATCTGACGGTGGGGGAGCTGACCGCCTTCTACGCCTACCTGGGCATGTTCTACCAGCCGCTGAACAGGCTCACCGAGTTGAACATACAACTGGCAAACTCCCTCTCCGCAATCGAGCGGGTGCACGAGGTGTTCAGCACATTTCCCGCGATTACGAACCGGCCGAATGCCCGTGCGGTTACATCCCTCACGGGGGAAATCCGGTTCGACACAGTCAGCTTCGGGTACGATCCCTCCCGCACCATCCTGAGGGATATCACCATCACCATACCGCCGGAAACCATCATCGCCCTGGTGGGTCGAAGCGGTGCGGGCAAATCCACCTTCGTGAAGCTCATACCGCGCTTCTACGAGGTCACTGAGGGGGCCATCCTCATTGATGGACAGGATATCCGGGATCTCCAGATAAAATCGCTGCGGCAGCAGGTGGCACTGGTGCCCCAGGAGCCGATCCTCTTTTCCGGAGGCATCTATGAAAACATCCTCATGGGGAGGCTGAACGCCACCGAGGAGGAGGTCAGGAGAGCGGCGATTTCCGCCAACGCGCACGAGTTCATCATGCAACTGCCCAAGGGGTATCACACGGAAATCGGCGAGGGAGGCGCGAAACTCTCCGGGGGTCAGCGGCAGCGCATCGCCCTTGCCAGGGCCTTCCTCAAGGATGCCCCGATCCTGATCCTCGACGAGGCCACCTCATCACTGGATTCGGAATCGGAAAACCTCATCCAGGATGCCCTGCTGCGGCTGATGAAGGGCCGAACCACCATCATCATCGCCCACCGCCTCTCCACCATCAAATCCGCCCATACCATCGCCGTTTTCAACAATGGACGGATCGGGGAGAGGGGAAGCCACGAGGAATTGCTGCGCACACCGGGCGGCGTGTACCGCCGGCTGTACGAGGAGCAATTCAGGGATTTCATTCCCTCGCATACACCCGGTCTTGATCCTCATTGATCCGTTCGTCCTGCCCCGTAGTAACGAATCATGCGGTTATCCCCTGAAGCATCCGGTTGTTCTCTCACAAATAAAAACATGGCATGACATGATAACTACCCCGATACATACACACGGTGTATCAAAAGAGGAATTTCTTTGAGCCCTCCAAGGTGCGCGAACTTAATCCTATAGATATTGGGGTTTCCATAATTAGTATGCTAAAAATCATAAATTGTATATTTTTATCTATATCGATGATTTAAAAACAATTCATAATGCAAAAAACTATCAATATAATCAATATATTAAATACCAGCATTCGTGCCCTCCATGGCACATTCCTTGCTCTCTAACGGGGTAGAACGGTCACGCTTCCCCGTGTGGTTCTTCTTGCGACTCCTTCTCACTATGCAGTTCCTTCTTCCCTCTCATATTGTGTGGGAGGCCATAGCCGGCGTATCACCATGAACGTGCGATAATCGATACCACCTGTTCCCCGAACAACGTGGCCGTCTGACTCGAGGTGGGCACCCTTGTGCCCACCTCGAGAAAACATCCTGCTGCAAGGGCAGGGTCGCATACACTTCCGGGATTGCTCTTACTTTTATCTTACATCGAACTGAAAGGGGGTGTGGAGGTGCAACAATATCGGCAATGGTTCCGGAACATGGAACCGGGGTTTGAAAAATGCCTTTGCTGGTGGAGGAGAAGAAGAAAATGAAAACCGCACAATCATTGCTTCTACTTATGAGTATAGCTCTTATAGGGATGGTTATTCTCATTGCGGGGGCGTATGATGCACACCCGTACATCCTTTTCTCAGGGAGCAGGAATATATATGGAAATGTTCCAGGGGCGTACGGGATGTACCCCTCCATAGGGGGGATCTATAATCTCCATGGATACGGAGGATTCTACGGCGGGTTGTATGGAATCGGGTCAAGCCTGAACCTCGGATTCCCCGCGATCCCTGCCGGAATATATGGAATGGGCCTGTTTGGCGGAAGTCTTGGCGGCCTCTACGGACTCAATCCCTTTCTCGGCCTTGGGGCTATGTACCGCATGTTCGGGCCGTGGGCGCTCCTGAACAGCATCGGCAATGCCGGAGGCATCGGCAATACTATCTCTCTTGGCTCACTGTCCCTCGGCCTATTGCCTGCGTCATTGTTACCGGCGGTCCCTTCCGTTCCTGTGGTCGCCGCGGAGCAGGCAGGCACATGGACCGGAACCTGGTTCAGCTATGTCAAAATCACCGATTTCGGATCAATGAACCTCACCCTCATAGAGGATGCAACAAACAGCCTTCTCTCCGGGGAGGTGAATCTTCTGCTGAATAATATAACCGCTTCGATACCGGCTCAGGTGAAGGGTGTCTACAGCGGCGGCTCTACATTCATCCTCTCCGGTGGAAATAATACCATTTTCACCAGCACGTTCCTGCTCATTCCCTCAGCCACCCTCTACTCCATCGAGCTCACCTGCACCTTGACGAGTCCGACCAGCATGACCGGCTCATATGTTATTCAGGATCTTGTAAAACTGTTTAGCAGTGATATCGGAAGCTTCACCCTTACCTGTATTTCCGTGCCTCTGTAAGCCAGCAATCAGGGGGTAGATGTCATTCCCCGCGAGGATTCCCGAATCATCCGGAAACGGACGGCATGGGTTCTCTCATTACCACTGAACTGTGTCAGCCGAACCTGGGGAGAACTTTCGTGCCCACCCAGGGGCGGCATCCATCCTCTCCCAAGTATAAAAACAAGAAATTGCAGCATACAGGGTCTTTGCAATGATGAATGGCCCAATTCTGCCGGGCCATTGATTGTAAGCTCACTGATAATGGCACGCCCTTATCGGTATGGTTTTTCCCGAAAAAAAAGAGAGAATGCGGGCTGCCTTACGTTATTCAGGCAGCCCGTCTTCATGGTTAGGAGGGTAGGGAGATGGCTATATAACCGGCGCAGTCAGGGTCAGTTGGAATTCACCTGAATCGGCATTCAGCTTATAGATATCCTGCACATCATACGTCCCGGTCATCGTGACCGGGCTTGTCATGACACAGACAAGATTGATGGTGTAAAGGGGAATGGCGCTGGTAAAAACCGGCACCAGCACCAGCGAGCTGAAGAAACTCTGATTCCCTCCGGAGAGGATGAATGTCGCCACTGCCCCGCCTGTTCCGGTAATGCCCAAACTGCCGGGTCCAACGGTAGTGAGATATCCTGTCACATCGGCAGGTATCGAATTTGTGACCTTGTTCAGGAACAGATTCACCTGCCCGCTGAGCACACCCGTCAGCACATCCTCAACGAGGCTCATATCCATGAACCCGCCCTTCAGGGTAACGAGACTCGTCCAGGTGCCTGACCACGTGCCGGCCTGTTCCGCTGTGAGCACGGCCGTTTGTGTTGGAGTACTCTGAGTGATTGTATTACCAAGACCCAAGTTGCCCAGGAGCCCCATTGAGCCGAGGAGTCCTCCGAGGCCGGAGAGCCCGCCAAGGCCATACAAGCCGCCAAGGCCGCCGAGACCGGAAAGACCGGAAAGACCGTACAAGCCACTCAGGCCGCAGAGCCCGCCAAGGCCCAGGCCATACAGGCCCCCGAGACCGGAAAGACCGTACAGGCCGTATGAACCTCCATACATGCCGCCAAGGCCATAGAGACCCATGCCGTAAAGCCCGCCCAGGCCATAGATACCGCCCAGGCCATACAGGCCCCCGAGACCGGAAAGACCGTACAGGCCGTATGAACCTCCGTACATGCCGCCAAGGCCATAGAGACCCATGCCGTATAATCCCCCCAATCCGTATGATCCGAGTCCTCCATAAAATCCCGAAGAAAAGGTGCCAAAGTAGGCATTGCCAGGGGAGACGGCAAGCGGGACCACCAATACGAGGATTATGATCACAATTCCTGAATTCACTGTTTCACGCACTAACCTCTTCATGCAGTACCTCCATTTACGAAATCCCTTGCAACAATCCATTCGAATCCGCACGAGGAAATAATCGCCGCAGTCATGTATGTTCAAACAATCATAGTGGTGTGCTCATGAAAAAATGGTGATACCATGACATGTACATCATGTCGTATATCCTCTGCTTTAAACAAGAATACATTTACAATAAATACATAAAGATGCCTTCATGGAAAGAAAGAAAACGGGATGAGGTGCGTAATCTCAGGATTTATAGCGCTGAAGGATTAATTGCCTCCTGCAATCCGGATGATGCAGGTTTTCGAGGAATAAAAAGGCTGGAATATGAGACCCATTCCGGGCAAATGTCTTGCACATATCCACAAGGGTGAAGAACAGGGGGGTATCCGCACCTGATATGCAGCAGCAGATTTGTTCATCATCCCCGATATGAGGTGAGACTGAAAAGTGAAAATCCATGATCTCATCTGGGAAGACACATCTGCACTGCGCATATTCTTCACCTTGCAGGTAGAGGAGGGCGCATATACTGAACACAAGGAGGACAACGATGCCGGTATAAGACCGCCGGTGCACTGCAATATTTCTTAACAGGCAGGTACTCATAAATGCTCCCACCTTACGAGGGTGTGATATTAGCTATTCGTGATTATTGCCGATTTTTTAATAAGCAAGGAGCATTCCAGCGGGGAGTGTTTTGACTATCTTTTATTTTTTTCAGAATATCAACAATATATTTACTTTCTTATACCCAGGTTACCCCATTTCTCATAAGCTGACCATGTAATATATGATAAAGGGACATAGGATTTATGGATATTCACGAAGAAGGGATATCCGCGGAATCGAAAAATGCGTAAGGATGAGCCGAAGCACACTGACGCGCTTTAGCCGCCGTGGGCGGAAAATCGTTTAGTGAGCGATAGGTTGGACAGCTTCACCCTCTGCGCCCCTATAAAGCTCCCGCGCCCTATAGGAACTCCTGACAAATGGTCCGCTCGCTGCATCCGAGAATCCCATGGCGAGCGCGATCTCCTTCCACCGATCGAATTCCTCAGGAGGAATGAAATGTTCCACCGGCAGGTGATCCCTTGTCGGTTGAAGATACTGTCCCAATGTCAGGATGCTACAGCCTGCGGCACGGAGATCACCCAGGACCTCCTTCACCTCCTCACCCGATTCCCCGAGTCCGAGCATGAGACCCGATTTCAAAGGGGTGGACGGTGCATATTCCCTTGCCTGTCTGAATATCTCGAGGGATCGATGATAGCCGGCGCCGGGACGGGCCATAGGATACAGGCGAGGTACCGTCTCGATGTTGTGGTTCAGCACTGCAGGACGGGCATCGAGGACCGTTCGGAGGGCATCGATGCTCCCCTGAAGGTCGGGTATCAGGACCTCCACGAGGGCATCGGACACCATTCCCCTGATCGCCTCGATCGTTGCCGCAAAAAGGCCTGCACCACCATCCGCAAGATCATCCCGGGTAACCGATGTGATCACCACATAGTGCAGTCCCATCCTCTTGACCATCTCTGCGACCCTTGCGGGTTCTTCCGGGTCCGGAGGCCCTGATGGCCCGTGATCGACCGCACAGAAACGGCACCGGCGCGTGCACCGGGGCCCCATGATGAGAAACGTCGCCGTATGACGGGAAAAACACTCCCACATGTTGGGGCATTGCGCCTCCTGGCACACGGTGTGGAGACCCCCTGCCTGAACAAGTCCCCTCACCCGCTCGAATGCACCCCCCTTGGGAAGGCTGCGCCTCAACCATGGCGGTTTTCTGACAATCCTATTGTTATTCCCTTGATTTATATGACCCATGGTCACTGTCATGCTCTGTTCGTTCGGGATTTACTTTTTTGAGATTTGCCGCATCCGAAATGGGGTCAGGTCTTGAAATGACAGTTTTCTGCAACAAACCCTCATGCCACCTTGTGGCATCACGAAGCATGAAAATATGATTCTATTTTCGAAGCAAAAACTGATAATTCAAGACCTGACCCCGAGCCATCCGCATTTCCCTTAGTGCAACCCCGAATATGCCCTCTGTATGGCGTCTCACGTCCTTGCGGACCTCCTCCATGCGCACGGTGCCCGAGATCTCCTGAGCAATCGAGGTCATCTCGATCCCCTTCAACCCGCACGGATTGATCCATGAGAACGGCTCCAGGGAATTCGTCACGTTGAGCGATGCGCCGTGGAAGGAGATCCCGCGACGGATGGCAATACCCACGCTCCCGAGCTTTCTTTGCCCCACCCATACCCCCCTGTTGAGGGGGTTCCGCGTCGCCGTGAGGCCGTAATCCGCGGCGGCCCTCAGCATGATCCCCTCGAGCCGCTCGATGAGATCAGCCACACCCATACCTGCCCGGCGAAGATCGATGATCGGATACATGACGATTTGACCGGGACCGTGGAAGGTGATGTTTCCCCCGCGCTCGATCCTGATGACCGAGATCCCCTTCGTCCTTAGAAAATCCTCGGTCACCCGCAGGTCCTGCATCCCGCCCCTTCTGCCCACGGTATATACGGGAGGGTGCTCCGTGAGAATCACGACATCCCGATCAAGGGGCCCCTCTTTCCGCGCCGTTACGAGAAGGCGCTGAAGGTCCCAGACCTCCTGGTAGTCAACCACCGGGAGCTCGATGGAGAACCACTCGGCCATTCCCTTCCCGGTCATCATGTGCGCGGGGGGCGCCCACATTCCCTGGGAGGGAGCCCGAGCCTCTTGATGCCCACCTCCGCGATCTGGGTGATGGGATCATACATCTGGGATACGGGGGGGTTATAGGCAAGTTCGGTATCCAGGAGGTCATGGAGACCCATCCCCGCCTGGATGGCGAGGCTGAACAGGTTGATCCGCCAGGAGGCCCCCTCCCGTCCCGCTGCCTGGGCACCCAGAATCCTTCCGCTTCCCGCCTCGCACACAACCCTCAGGTGAAGGGGATGGGCATCCGGCATATAGTGGGGCCGTATCTCCCGGACGGTGGATACCGCCTTGGCATCGAAGCCGTGCTCCTTCGCGCGCTCCTGGGTATAGCCGGTGGAAGCCACCTGCAGCCCGCCGATGACGGTGAGAAAGGTGTTGAGTACACCCGGATAGGAGGTATCGCCGCCTGCGGCATTCACCCCCGCCACCATCCCCTGCCGGAAGGCGGCGGTTGCAAGCTGCATGGTGTCCGGGGTGCCGTCGATGCGGGAATGGGTCCGGACAAGGTCACCCACCGCAAAGACATCAGCCTCCGAGGTCTCCATCCTGTCATTGACCACAATAAACCCCTTGTCGGTCTGCGTCCCCGCCATATCGGCAAGCCTCAGGTCGCCCCTCATCCCGACGGCCATGACCACGATGTCGCACTCGATGGTCTCTCCGGCGATCTCCACCGATTCCACCCGGTCCGTCCCATTGATCCGGTCGATCCCCCTGCCAAAGAGGACGCGTATGCCCATCTTCTCCAAATGATCCGTGATGATCGTTCCCATGGCTGGATCCAGGTTACGGGGAAAGGGGTGCGGGGTCCTCTTGGTCACCGCGACATCGAGCCCCCGGCCCCTGAGCCCCACCGCAGCCTCGAGTCCCATGGCGCCGCCTCCCACCACCACCGCCCTCCCCTTCCGTGATGCCTGTGCGGCCTCGAGCAGGTCCCGTCCGGATTCGATGTTCCACAGGGCGTGCACCCCCCTTCCCATGAATTCCTGTGCACCGGGTATGGGCAGGATGACCGGGAGGGCGCCAAAGGCAAGGATAAGGGCATCGTATCCGATCTCCTTCTCCTCACCGGTGGCGGAGTCTCTCGCCCTCACCACCCTCCTTTTCTTATCAATTCCAATTGCCTCATGCCGCAAGAGTTTGGTCAGCTTTGTGCCGAATGCGGGCACCTCGTATTTGAGGGCGTCGAAGTCCTTGACTAAACCCTCGACGACATAGGGAAGGCCGCAGGGTGAGAACTGGTCGAAGTCCCGCTTCTCGAGAATGGTGACATGGCACTTCCGGTTGAGGGAAAGGGCTGCCTTGGAGGCATAGAGCCCTCCCACGCCAAGGCCGATGATGACAATCTCGCGGGAATCAGGTGCGGACATTCCTTATCCCCCCAGGCAGGGCTTGCGTGCGGCGGTCACCTCATCCAGGCGTTTCACCTTGCACTTGACCGGGGCATTGTGGAGAAGGTCGGGATCCTGCCGTGCCTCTTCGGCAATGGCCTTGAATGCCTCCACGAACCGGTCCAGGTCCTCCTTTGCCTCCGTTTCCGTCGGCTCGATCATGATGGCGCCGTGCACCACCAGGGGGAAATAGACCGTGGGCGGGTGGAATCCGTAATCCATGAGCCGCTTGGCCATATCAAGGGTGACCACCCCCGATGCCTCCTGGTTTTTGTCCGAAAACACGCATTCGTGCATGCAGGGACGGTCATAGGGAAGGTGCAGGGTCCCCTTCAACCGTTCCTTGATATAATTTGCATTCAGCACCGCAAAGGTGCTCGCCCGTTTCAGGTTCTCGGGCCCCATCATGCGGATGTAGCTGTACGCCTTGAGCATAACCCCCACGTTTCCATAAAATGCCGATATTTTCCCTATGGATTGTGGATGGTCGTACGAAAGGCGGTATCCCTCACTCCCCTTCTCCACCCAGGGAACGGGGAGGAAGGGCGCAAGGTGTGCCTTTACGCACACCGGACCCGAGCCGGGCCCACCGCCGCCGTGGGGCGTGGAGAAGGTCTTGTGTAGGTTCAGGTGCATCACGTCCACACCGATCTCCCCCATCCGGACGATCCCCATGACCGCATTCAGGTTCGCGCCGTCACAGTAGACCAGACCGCCCTTTTCGTGGATGATGCCGGCGATCTCCCGGATGTTTTCCTCGAATAGACCGAGGGTGTTCGGGTTGGTCACCATGATCCCTGCGGTGTCCTCGTCCATGACCGCTGCAATGGACTCCACGGAGAGGATCCCCTGGTCGTTTGATCCCACCGGCACCGGTGTGTACCCGCACAGGGCAACACTTGCGGGATTCGTCCCATGGGCGGTGTCCGGCACGATGATCTTCGATCGCCTCGATCCCTTGCTCGTGTGGTATGCATGAATGAGGAGCATGCCGGTGAGCTCGCCGTGGGCGCCGGCAGCAGGCTGAAGCGTAGTGGCATCCATGCCGGTGATCTCGGCGAGGTACCCCTCCAGCTCGTACATCATCCTGAGCACCCCCTGGGAGAGCGTGCCGGGAAGGAGGGGATGGGCCCCGGCGAATCCCGGGAGGCTCGCCTGTTTTTCATTGGTCTTTGGGCTGTACTTCATGGTGCAGGAGCCGAGGGGGTACATGCCGGTGTCCACACCGAAATTCCACTGGGAAAGACGGGTGTAGTGCCGCACGACTTCCACCTCGGAGAGGTCGGGGAAATCGGGCCCCTCACCGGTCAGTGCTGAGGGAAGCGAAGCGGCCTCGACATCGCGCCGGGGCATGGAGAACCCCCTCCTCCCCCTCCTGCCCTTCTCCCACAGGAACGGTTCGTTCAGTATAAGGCCGGTGGTGCCGACGGTTTCGCTCATGATCGCACCTCCTGTATAAGGGCGTCCAGGTCCTGTCTGGAGAAGGTCTCCGTGACGCACATGAGGTAGTGTCCAGGAAGCTCTGGATAGTAGGGCTCAAGGGGAAGCCCCGCCACAACCCTCTTCTCGATAAGACGCCTGTACAGTGCCTCGTGATCTCCAGGGAATGCCACAACGAACTCATTGAACGTGGGGGTGTCGAACGGGATTTTACACCCGGCGCCGGCAAGCCCCCGCTTCAGATACTCGGCCTTGTCAAGGTTGAGCTGGCTGAGCTCATGCATGCCGGTCCTGCCCAGGGAGGCCATGTATATGGCAGCGGTGAGTGCGCACAGGCTGTTGTTGGTGCAGATGTTGGAGGTTGCCCGCTCCCTGCGGATATGCTGCTCACGGGTGGCGAGGGTCAGGACGAACCCCCTCCTCCCGTCCAGGTCGGTGGTCTTCCCCACCAGCCTGCCGGGGAGGTTGCGCATGTACTTCTGGAGTGTCGCGAGGATGCCGAGCCCGGGTCCACCGAACGAACGGGGTATGCCCAGGCTCTGTCCCTCACCGCACACGATGTCGGCACCCTGGGTCCCCGGGTTTTTGAGAAGCCCGTAGGCGATGGCCTCGGTGAAGGAGGCGACGAAAAGGGCCTTGCGGGAATGGGCCCGTTCCGCAACCGCACCAAGGTCCTCGATGCACCCGAAGAAGTTGGGGGATTGCACGGCAACCGCTGCGCAATCATCCATGGAATCGAGCCCGGCAAGGTCGGTGACCCCGCTTGGAAGCGAGGGCAGTTCGATCACCTCGAATCCCGTGGGCTCGAAATAGGTCTTTACCACCCTCCGGTAGAGGGGGTGGATGAGCCGGGATACGGCGACCTTGGTGCGCTTGGTTATCCGGACTGCCATGAGCAGGGACTCCGCAAGTGCGGTGGCGCCGTCGTAGTGGGAGGCGGTCGCCACCTCCATCCCCACCAGACGTGCAGCCAGGGTCTGGTACTCGTAGATCGCCTGGAGGGTCCCCTGGCTCATCTCAGGCTGATAGGGGGTATAGGAGGTGACGAACTCCGATCGACCCATCAGGGAGACCACCGATGCAGGGATGAAATGCTCATAGCTTCCCGCCCCCACGAACACCTTGTACTCCGGGGACACGGCCGTGCCTCCTGCCAGGGATGCCATGTGCGTGTCAAGCTCCCACTCGGTGAGGGGCTCCGGCAGGTCGAGCCCCCCGGTGAAACGGCACCCCTTGGGAATGGTGGAAAAAAGGGCGTCGAGGTCACTGATCCCTATCGCTCTGAGCATTGATTCGATGTCGTCATTGGTATGGGGAAGGTACAGCATCTATTCCTTACCTCTCAGCTTGTCAAGACATGAATTGCTGGTCATGAGGGAGTCCAGCTCCGACAGGTCGTCCGGCTTCACCAGCACGAACCATCCATCCTTGTACGGGCTCTGGTTCACCGACTGGGGGGATTCCTCCAGTGCCTCGTTCACCTCGACGATCTCACCGCTTACCGGCATGTAGCACTCCGCGGATGCCTTGACCGAATCCACGGTGGCGAATTCATCCCCCTTGGAAAAGGTGGCGCCGACCTCGGGCAATCCCACGAACACGATATCCCCGAGCTGGTCCTGGGCATAGTCATCCAGGCCGATCCTGACCAGATCACCCTCCACCCTGGCCCACTCGTGGTCATCTGCATAGCGAACATCATCCGGCATGACAAGTGCGTTGATATCCTTCATACACGCTCTCCTTTTTACTCCTGTGGCATGGTTTCCCGTATCGGTAATGTACGATCCCTATTAGCCATGGAAGCTGCTTAGCGAGAATGCAACCGGGGATAGTTGCGCAATATTTCCAAAGAACATATTGAGTAGATGTACATTAGATAAAAATATTTCAGTAAATTATCATAGAACAGCGCCGAAAGCAACAATCCGGCCATTCCCTTGGCAATTCCGATTCTGACATTACATCGTTGCTGGCAGACATGGTTCCGGGAATGAAGGCAGGGAGTCGCGTCGAAAACACCGAGGCCGATGCCCTTACCCTTATCGAGGTCCGGACCGGGGAGTATTTCGGGGAAAACGATTTCGAATGGATCGAGGAGGATTTCGGAAGGGGATAGGTGATCAGTAGCTCCACCAGGGCTTCACTTCAAGGACGAATTCCGTCCGGGTGTAGCCTCCCCGTATATCGTAGAACACGATCTCCACCAGGTAGGTACCGGGAAATTCGCTCTGAAATTTCCAGATGAACGACCCGTCCGGGGCGTGTCCGCAGGTGCCTATATTGCATGAGGCGTACACCTCGTCCTCGTCGGCGTCCTCGACTCGGATCTCCGGTGCCCTGAGTACGAGTTCCTCCCCCGACCGGACCACCATCGGCTCGCTCGGCCTCCCCATGACGATGGGGGGATGGTTCAGCCAGGTGCCCCTGCTGAATACAAACATGCTGAATTCACTGAAGCCGGTTCCACCCCTTGCATCGGTGCAAGTGACAATCACATTGTCGATGGTTTCGTACTTCGGGACAAAGCTGATCAGGCCGCTGCACGGGTCGATGAAGCTCTCGCGCACTGGTCCATAGCAATATGTGTTCATTGGAAATCCGCTGATATACCCACCCCAATAGAGCCCATCCATGTCGGTCCTGAAGGATGAGCATACGGGGAATCCGGGGGGGTGACGCACGTCGTAAGGCTCGGCCGTTGAGAAGATGAAGCAGTCGGGGTCGATGAAATTCACCTGGCATTCCGCTTTCTCCCCTACATAGAAGAGCTGGTCCTCAACAGGAACCTGGCGAACAGGGGGATAGTTCGCCATCGGGTAGTTGACTGCGTTGATGGGAAAGGTGCTTACATCCGAGTGAATGCCGTCGGTGACCTCGATGGTCACGATCAGTTCCTCTATGGCCTGCGATTCATAGTCGAGGGTAACGATCATGGGCCACACCCTGAATCCCGCGTTCCACAATGCAGCCTCCAGTATGAACACCAAATCGGGGCGATAGAACGGCTTTCCATAGTAGACCTTTATGAGCTCCACGGTATCGTAGTATTCCGGGAGGTAGGTGGGCATTCCGTCATAGGGATCAATGGCAAGGGGGTTAAGCTCAAAGGTTTCAATCCCAGTTACGCTGGACCAATCAACGCTGGTATTCCAACTCAGTGTCCCTTGGTCGATGATCGACTGCGCCGAGGGACCCGGGCCTTGAGGGGTCATGCGCATATTCAAATCCGCGAAGACGGGGAGCATGAGGTCCACCACGAATTGGGACCTGCCGAAGAGTGCGGCCATGTTCGGATCATTCGTACCGAAGAGATTGGGATCCGCGCCAAGGCCGGTCCAGTATCGCACCAGCGGATCGTTCGGGTCGTCGGGGTCCTGGATAAAAAGAAAATTCCCCGGATTGAGCATCAGGTCACAGATTTCGGAAACCTCTGCCGGCAGACCCTCATCATCGTAAACGGTGACCGCATCTGCCTTGTAGTCGGCGATCAAGAGGAACCGGTGGGGTACAAATGCCTCGGCATACAGAGGTCCCATCTCAAAGAAGTTCGGATACCGGATTCCCTGACAAACATATTCCGAGCTTTTGAAGACGATATTGTCCAGCCTGAACATCATCTGGCCGCTCACCACGATGGAATCCGCGCGATTCATGCACCATTCGCCGGGATCCAGCCCCGCCCCTGCCACTGCATCCTCAACCGCGTCCGTGCAATCGATCCGGATGGTATGCCAGGAACCGTCCAGAAACCCCCTGCCAAGGTAGACATCTATCTCCAGGAGGTCCTCACGGGCAACGGATACCTTCGGCGAGATACGATACCTGCCGGTGGCAGTTTCTATCTCGACCCCTTCACCGGCGTCTGAAGGGGGCTGCAATGGGATGATCCTGAGGGTTACGTCCCTTCCACACCCCCTCCCCGTCACGGCAAGCTCAAAGATGTCCCAGACATCGATGCCCAGGGGGGCCCTGAAATCGAAGCTGAGGATCCCGTTTTCCGCAAGGCTGATCCCCGGTTCTCCTGCCGGATTCGCCGGGGATGGTGGGGTAAACAGGGAGCGGCGTATCGATTTCCCCCCTGAGAAGGTGGAAAAAAGAAAGATGGATGCAGGCCGTTGCACGTCGAGGACCCGGCTGCCCTGCTGCAGGTCAAGGAGGGTTGTAAACACATTGACGAATCCCAGGCCGAAGCCATAGACTGGATACGAAGGCTCCAGGAGTTGCCACCCCTGGTTCAAGGGGCCGTCCCAGTATTCAAAGGCATCGACCAGGATATCCCCTTCCTCGGTAACAATCCCTTCCCAGGCTGGGGAAACATCTCCCCTTGAACTATTTGAACTAATGGATTGGAAAAACGGGGGATATCCCACCGGGCTGCGGGCAGCAGCGGGAAATGAAAGGATAAAAACAAGGAGCAGGAAAACGAGAAAAGTACAGGTAAAGACTCTTACAGCAGAGCTCATACCGTATTCCTTCCCGAAGGGGGGATTCGGACCCCTATGAAAGCTACTATATATTATATCCATGTATTCCCAGATATGCAATGACAACATCCCCTCATATGCCCAATAACGATGTGTGTTTTCGGAATTGTGCATATAACCCTCGGAAAGATAAAATTTATATGGAAAAGACATATCGGCCCCAATGGTTACACTGGCCTCATTGTTTAAAAGAGTACAGGTACAGGCAGAAGAGAGACAATCCAGGGGATGCATTTATGGGTCTTCGATTCATGCAGGGGGACCGCAGCACTACCGCTTCCTTGTGAAGAGAGGCCGGGTGGGCGAGATCCGGCTGAGGGGACAAGCTCTCAATCCAGCCACTCACCAGGCAATCCCCTTTCGACATTACATCGTTGCAGACACATATTGTTACGGGAGAGAAGGGAGGGATTGAGGGGGAACGAAGCGACTGTCGAGAAAAACATATTGAAAAATTAGCGTAAATGAGTTATAAATGGTATATCCTGAAAAAAGGTTGGATATATACCGCAATGGCAGATTATAGTAAGAATTACATCAACCGAATCCTTTCATTATTCAAGCGGGAGGATCACCGCCCCTGGGGATACTACCGGGTGCTGAGCGATGATAAGACGCACAAGGTAAAGAGGATCGTGGTGTACCCGGGGAAACGGCTGAGCCTCCAGCGCCACCGCAGACGCGCGGAGCACTGGTACATCCTGCACGGAAGCGCGCGCATAACCCTGGATGAGCGTCAGTTCTCCCTGAGCGATGGCCAGTCCACGGACATCCCCCTCGGCTCCTTGCACCGGATCGAAAACACCGGCGCCGATTCCCTCACCCTCATCGAGGTCCAGACCGGCGAATATTTCGGCGAGGATGATATCGAACGGATCGAGGACGATTTCGGAAGGGTATAGGGATCAGTAGCTCCACCAGGGCTTCACCTCGACGATGAATTCCGCCTGGTCGTAGCCTCCCCTGATATCGTAGAACACGATCTCCACCAGGTAGGTCCCCGGGAAGTAGCTCTGGAACTTCCAGACGAACGAGCCGTCCGGTGCGCGGCTCAAGGCGCCTATATTGCAGAAGGCATACACCTCGTCCCCGTCAGGGTGCTCCACCCGGATGTCCGGTGCCGTGAGTACGAGTTCCTCGCCCACCCTGATGGCCAACGGCCGGCTGGGACTCTCCAGGATAACGGGGGAATGATTCGACCCGGTTCCCTTGTCGAGCACAAATATGGAGAAATCAGCAAATCCAACCCCACCCCGTGGATCGGTGCAGGTGATAACCACATCGTGGACGGCCTCTTTTTTTGGGATGAAGCTGATCAGGCCGGTGCAGGGCTCGATGAAGGTTGGCCACCACGGCATGTACCACGTATAGGGTGAAAGGCCGGTAATGGTCCCATTCCATAAGATTCCGTCCATGTCGGTCCTGTATGACCCGGATACGGGAAATCCGGGGGTATGGGTGCTTGCCGCAGGCTCAGCAAGGGAGAACACGAAGCAGTCCGGGTCGATGAAATTCACCAGGTATTCCCCCTTCTCTCCTGTATAGAAGACCTGATCCTGGATGGGAAGCTGGGCAACCGGGCGGTAGTTCTCAACCCGGTAGTCCACCACAGTGATGAAAAAGGTGCACCTGTCCGAGTGGACCCCATCGGTGACCTCGATGTCCAGGACCAGATCCTCGTAATCCATCGGGGTATAGTCAAATGACGCGATCATGGGCCACACGGTCATACCGGCATTCCACAGCGCGCCTTCCAGGATGAACACGAGGTCCGGACGATAAAACGGCTTGCCGTAGGTCCGTATTGCGTCGACCGCTGCATAATACTCCGGCAGGTAGGTAGGCATGCCGTCGTACGGATAGATGGCAAGGGGATTCACCGGACCCATGCAGTCTATTGGGATATGCCCTCTCATAGCAATAGCGTTCCAACCCAGGGTGCCCTGGTCGATGATCGACTGCGCCACACAACCGGGGCCTGATGCCTGGAGCCGGAGATTGGGATCCGCGAAGATGGGGAGGTTCAGGTCAACGATAAAGTCCCTGTCCAGGATGTCGCTGACGGCGGGATCGGGATCCGTCCCGAACAGGTCGGGGTCCGCGCCCAGATCGGTCCAGTACCTCACCACCGGATCATTGGGATCGTTGGGATCCTCGACAAAGATGAAATTCCCGGGATTGAGCATCAGGTCGCAGATTTCGGCAACCTCTGCAGGCCGGCCATCAACATCGTAAACAGTGAACGGCTCTGCCTTGTAGTCGGCGATAAAAAGGTACCGATAGGGTTCGAAGATCTGTGCATACAGGGGGCCCATCTCAAAAAGGTTCGGGTACTGCATTCCCATCCCCTGATGCATATATTCCGGCCTTCTGAAAAGGATATTGTCCAGCCTGAACATCATCCGGCCGCTCACCACGATGGAATCCGCCCGGTCCATGCACCCGTCATGGACCCACCCTTCCACTGCCTTCTGCACCGCATCCGCACAATCAATGTGTATAGTGTGCCAGGAACCGTCCAGGAATCCCCTGCCGAGGTACACCTTCACTTCCAGGAGATCCTCACGGAGAACGGATGCCGTAGGCACGATGCGGTACATGCCTGAGGCGGTGTGCATCTCGATCCCTTCCCCGGCTCTGGAAGGCGGCTCCATGGAGATGAGCCTGAGGACAACCTTCCTTCCGCACCCCTCACCCGTTACGGTCAGATCAAAGAAATCCCGATCCTCGATGCCCAGGGGGGCCCTGAAATCGAAGCTGAGGACAGGGTTCTCATCAAGGCTGATCCAAGCTGCCCCCTGCAGATGCATAGCGGAGGGAGGGGTAACGAGGGGGCGGCGTATCGACTCCCCCTGGTAAAAGGTGGAAAGAAGAAATATGGAGGCTGGCCTCTGAACGTCGAGGACCCTGTTTCCCTGCTGGAGGTCAAGGGCCGTGGAAAACACGCTGGCGAATCCCATACCGAACCCATAGGTGGCATAGGGGGACTCCAGGAACTGCCACCCCTGCTCCAAGGGGCTCTCCCAGTATTCGAAGGCGTCGACGAGGATGTCCCCTTCGCGGATAGCAATCCCTTCCCAGGCCGGAGAGGGAAGTCCCTTTGCGGCAATCCTCCCTTGCCACGTGAAAATGGGGGGATATCCGATCGGGATTTGCGCGGCAGCGAAAAATGGAAGGATGATCGCAAGGAGCAAGGAAACAAGGAAACAAAGGATGAAGCCTTGTATGCGAGCACTCATACGATATTCCTTTACGAAGGAGAAATCCGGATCTTTATGTAGTCTACTATAAATTATATCCACATGTCCCTAAATAGGCAATAATGACATATCCTTATATTGGCAATAATGATGCACGTTTTCGGATTCTTTCCATATGAATCCGGCATTGGCGTCCATGGCCCGATTTGTTTGACGAAACGCTCGGATACTGATATTGTATAGTGTTCGCGAAGAATGAACCACTCGTGAGCTTCCACCCCTATTTCGGAATCGTTTAATTCAGGACTCGATATAAAGGAGCGCATGGATGAGTACACTGAAAAGGACCGTTTTCTACGATCGTCATGTATCTTTGGGCGCCAACATCGTGGATTTCTGCGGATGGGAGATGCCCATATTTTATCCCACCGGCATTGTGCAGGAACATCTGGCTACACGCAAGGGTGTGGGCCTTTTCGATGTATCCCATATGGGTCGTTTCATCGTTCGAGGCTCAGGGGCATTGCGATTCCTCCAACACGTTCTGACCAATAATGCCGAGGCACTCAACATCAGGGAGACCGGGGCCCAGTACACCCTGATTCCCAATGAAACGGGGGGTGCTGTGGATGACGCCTACCTGTATCGATTCGTGGAGGAGGAATACCTTCTGGTGGTGAACGCGGCAAACCGGGAGAAGGATTGGAAACACATGCAGGCCCAACTGAAGGGATTCAATGACGTGGAGATGATCGACCGGTCCGAGGATATTGCCATGATCTCCCTGCAGGGACCTCTTTCCCGTTGGATACTGGAGGAGGTTGTGGAGTCGGGTCCTGTCCCCGAGCCGGCCAGAAACACGGTGAGCATCCTCACCATTGCCGGCGCAACCGTGAAGGTCGCACGCACCGGATACACCGGAGAGCCGGTCTGTTTTGAATTCTTCATCGACAGAAATGACGCACCCGGGATCTGGGATTTGATCCTTTCAAAGGGGGCGAGCCCGGTAGGGTTGGGAGCGCGTGACACCCTCCGCCTGGAGGCTGGACTCCCCCTGTATGGCCACGAACTCGGGATCGATCCGGATGGCAAGGAAATTCCCATCATGGCCTGTCCCCTGTCGAAATTCGCCGTGAGCTTCTCGCCCCTGAAGGGGGAGTTTGTGGGCCGCGAACCCCTTTTAAAACAACACGAGGCACTTGCACGATTTCTTTCCCGGGACTATTCCCTCATCCACGACCTTCCCCGGTTGATCCGGAATATTGCGGTTGCAGGAAGGGGTGTGGCCCGTGAAGGGACGAAAGTGTTCAAGGGGGAACGTCAGGCCGGGTACGTGACCAGCGGCACCATGGTCCCCTTGTGGCGTGTGGAGGGTGAGGGCCTCGAGTCGTTTCAAACCGACACCCACCAGCTTCGCTCGATCTGCATCGGATACATCGACAGCGACATCCTGGACGATGAGCGGCTTACCGTGGAGATCCGGGGGAAGATGGTCGATGCGGTGGTGGTGCCCCACCATATGCGCAGCGACGCCCCGCCCTATACCAGGCCGATCCTCCATGATCATCAACTTGAAGATAAAACGCCTTCCCCGGGTGATATCTCCGGTAAGGTGCGCAGGCTCCTCCGGGAGAGCGCCGCAAATACGCTCTGGCGCCAGCGTGAGTGCATCAACCTCATACCCTCGGAGATGACGCTCTCTCCGATGACACGGCTGCTTTCCGTGATGGACCCGGCATTCCGTTATGCAGAGCACAAGAAGGCAAAGGCGTTCTACGATGCGGAGATATTCTACTACCAGGGCACCGACTTCATCGGCGAGGTGGAACGGCTGCTCGATGCGGAGTTAAGAAGGTTCATGGGGTGTGAGGAGGTGGAGACGCGCCTCGTCAGCGGGCAGATGGCGAACGCCGCCATGTTCAGCGCCATGGTGGACTACATAAACCGGGCCGACCGGAAGAGTGAGCCAAGGCGCATACGGCAGGTTATGAACAACCACATCGGCAAGGGCGGACACCTGAGCGCCCAGCCCATGGGTGCGCTGAAGGACTTCGTGGCGAGGGACCCGCACACCGAGCGGCCGGCTGTTGTCAATTTCCCCATGCTCGAGGGGAATCCCTATAAAATGGATGTTCCGGCAACACTCGCGCTGATCGATGCATACCGGCCTGAGCTGATCATATTCGGCAAGAGCATGGTCCTGCACAAGGAACCGGTCGCGGAAATCCGCGCATTCCTTGATTCACAGGGGATCGATGCGGTGATCATGTATGACATGGCTCACGTGCTCGGGCTCATCGGCCCCCATTTCCAGCAGCCATTCGCCGAAGGCGCCGACATCGTCACCGGCTCCACCCACAAGACCTTCTTCGGCACCCAGCGCGGGGTCATCGGTAGCCGCTTCAGGGAAGAGGATGAGCGGTATGATCTCTGGGAGGCGATCACGAGAAGGGCGTTCCCCGGATCGGTCTCCAACCACCATCTGGGCACCCTGCTCGGGCTGCTCATGGCCGCATACGAGATGAACCATTTCAAGGATGAATACCAGTCAAGGGTTGTCGCCAATGCCAAGGCATTCGCCCGCGCTCTCAAGGAGGAGGGGCTGGATGTGGCGGGAGACCCGGGGATCGACTTCACCGAGACCCACCAGGTGGTGGTGAACGTGGGGTACGGTCACGGCCCCGAAATCGCCCGGCGGCTCGAGGAGAGCAACATCATCTGCAATTACCAGGCGGCACCCGACGAGGAGGGATTCACCGCCTCGGGCTCCCTGCGCATGGGAGTGGCCGAGATGACCCGCTTCGGCATGGACAGGGAGGGATTCCGGACCCTTGCCGGACTGATCCGTGACGTGGTGGTAAAGAATTCGCGGGTCGCCGACAAGGTCAAGGCGCTTCGCAGGGGATTCCTTGAGTTACGCTACTGCTTTTCCGGGAAGGAGTACGAGGATCTCGTGCATAAACTCCACGCGCTCATTTAGGGGGCTCCGGATTTCGGTCTTCGTCATATCAGACAAGCATGACGCCTTTGTCCCGGATCTCCCGGTGGGACTTCTCCCTGCAATTTCTTTATTTTTTTCCCCTGCTATTTTTGGGGAAGGCACTCCTTAGTGCCTGATCGTATGTTTTTATCTTGGTAATCTTATTCCTCTGACAAATAGAGAGGTGCAGTAGATCCCTTGCAGTCAGGGTTGGAAGGATCTCGACCAGATTACGGGCATGACGCACATCCTCGATTGTGATGTCGAATATATGATCCAGACCAAAATAGAATATTTCCATTGCTGCATCGAGTGTTTCTATCCGTCCTACAGGTAAATATGCATGGAGAAGCTCTTGAGCCACTTCAGCAGAACTGACAAGTGATTCCTTGGACTTCCTGGACTGAATGAAAAAATCTTGAGCCTCTTGACGCAGCGGATGCTCCCTTCCCACGGCATACATAAAAACGTTGGTATCCACAAAGATCATGATGAAACCCTCTGGTGATAACCTTCCAATATAAGCCTTTTCTGTTCATCCCAATCAGGCTCTTTACCCGATTCCTTGCGCTTCCTGTCGCTAAAAAATTTTTTTAGCGCAGCAGGAGAAGTCAAGTCCTTTTGCTTTTCTTTTTGTAGCGCCTTATAAGCAGCATCTCTGATCCAGGAGCTTAAGGATTTGGATTTCTTCCTTGCTTGCTGCTTAAATAGTGCCAATTCCTCTTCAGTGAGGATAACCTGAATACGAATAGACATCTCATTCCTCCTTATACGTATTATCGTTACATATACGTAATATAATTCATGCTGCTTCCATAGTCAATAGACCTTATGATCTAGCAGATTGTGGCCCTCTTGCTGGGTGATCTTGATCCTCCTGACATGAACACGACCCAGCAGCAACGCGCAATCGATTATGAAGGGCTGAATCCCAATTTACCCTGCAGTTCCTTTAGTTTTATGGAATAGGGTAAACGGCCTGCGGCAATCGAAAATGACTCTATCGCCTTTTTTATTTCCCCTTGTTCCAGGTACATGTTTCCTAAATTCTGATGGATCAGGGGGAAGTTCGGGTCCAATTCCAGGCCCCTTTCCCAGTACTCATGTGCCTTTTCCCGATTCCCGATAAGATACTGGAGACCGCCGATGTTATTGTAGGATTTGATATAGCTTGGGTCATATTCTATGGCCATCTCGAAATATCGGATTGCCTTGTATGGGTTCCCTGTACGATGAAAAAGGATACCGATATTGCCGTAACTTGATGCGTAGTCATGCGAAGGATTCAGGCCCTCCCAGGGAAAGGAGACAATACAGAAGGCAAAAATGGCAATAGAAACCCATATAAACCCATGTGAATAGTCTTTTTCTTTACAATAATCGACAAGCATAAAAACCGCATAAACCATGAAGATAATCAAAAAAGGAGTAATTGGCAGTCTATATCGTGACGTTACAAAAAACATTACCGTCGCGATCATGTGAGCAAAAACAAATAGAATGACAACAAAGGCATTGAATATCTTCTTAGTGATTGCCATCATAATTCCCACAAGTCCCAATGATCCTACAAACAGGAATGAAAAGAGGGGTATTTGCAAAACCCGTGAATACTGCCGGGCAAAATAGATATTTTCGGCATTGGGGATCTCATAGCGATTCCAAAAGTATAACAATTTTCGCACCAAGAGATTAATGTACGCCACGGGCCGTTCCTTGATAAAGCGTCCTGACTCATTAAACCAGAACTTGCTTATCTCGGATGGCCGCAGGGTGCGTTTCTCGTAATAGCTCGCAATCTTCTCGCCATTAAAGTCTTCAGCAAGATCAAGGCCGGGTGGGTCCATGTATTGCCCTGTGGCCCATGGATTATTCCCCTCATAAAAGGTTATCCCTGCGTTGGCTGCAATTAATACGAAGTCCTTCCCTTTTATGTAATTGCGCAACGTGACCGGTGAGATAACCAGGAGGGTGCAGAATATGAAAATGGCCAAGGGATACACGAAGCTATCCATTAAATAAGGGATTGTGGTCTTTTCCAGACCCTGTTTTTCTTGTCCCAATTCATATGGAGCCCTTAGTGCAAGGATGACCATCAGGAATGGGATGAATAGGAGAATGGTTGCCCTGGCCAAGGCACTGATCCCAAGGAGCAACCCTGCCAATGCCCACAGCCATTTTTTATTATCCTCTAATGCCTTCACAAGGATGATCAAAAAAACAAGATATAAGAATGCAACCAGGGAAGCCATGAGCACCATGCCGTTATAGAATATGGCCGGGGCATAGAAGGCCATGACAAGAGCGGACGCGACCGCCATCCAGATCCGCTTGAACAGCATCATCGATAGATAGAAAACAAGAAGACAGCTTATTGCCCCGATGATTGCTTGAACAATAAGGGCGTATTTGATAGACGGGCCGAATATGGTAAAGATGAGTGCAAGGAAAAAGGGATAAAGGGGGGCTTGGTGGTACACCGAAATAAACTCTTTGCCTGCGGTTATTGATTTGGCCCATGCAACATATTGGCTTGAATCGGAGAGAAAATTAAAGGGGATCATTGATGCGGTAGAGGCAAAATTAAGGCGGATGATGAGGGCTATCCAGATTATTAACGATACCGTGATCCACGGCCATATGGTGTTGAAACGGCCCTTGGCGGTATCACGTTTATTGGATAGCTTCTTTTTTATAACGTCCATATCCTAATGGACACAATGAAGCATGGCCCAATCGACGACGCTCTTCAACGACAGGAAATGGAAAATTTTCTTTTGAATAGAGACGCGCCATTTTCAGGCTTCTTCATTTTCACGGATTTGTTGTTCAATCTCATCCTGATGTGAACGGAAATAGGCCCATGCATTTGCCAAATCCTCAGCCCTTAACGTCGGATAACACCGTAATATATCAGCTTCGCTCATCCCTAAACGTCGAGCCTGGACCAAGGCCCATACCGGAATGCGGGTGCGGACAATACACGCTTCCCCCCCGCACAGCCCTTGAATACTTTCAATACCAGGAAAGGCATCCCCGATATCTCTGGCTACCCATTGAAGCAATTGTGCCTTTTCTGCGCTTGTCAGGGTCGAAAGAAGCTTTTCCGCCTCTTTTAATGAACTCATCCGACTATCTCCAGGTTAAGGGTCCTTTTTCATTAACTATTTTAGCAAGTCAGCATCAAAAAATAAAGGTAACTGCTTCGGCTCACCTCTGGCATAACTGCTCAAAATATTTAGGATTGAAAGGGGTACGAAAAGCTCCTCCAAGGCTCCATATGCTCATTGAGCGGAACCCTCCTCGGTCACCGTGCCCCCCTGCTGGATGAACTTGATCCTCCGGTCACGGGGCAGCACACGCACGGACATGCTCCGTTTTTGCCCTGGTGTGAGTTCGAACGCCTCGCCTCCCTGTTCCACGTAATGGTATTGTGGCAGATAGGAGCCCGGGATGCTCAGCGTCCAGGTGCCGGGCTTCATGTCATCGAAGGAAAACCTTCCGTGGGAACCGGTGAGGCAGCGATAGGTGTCGGAGCCGTTTGTCAGCTCGACGATCACGTTTTCCAGCCCCCCCTTCTCCACGAGGTTCTGTTCCTTGTTGAAGAGCAACTCGTCTCCCTCCCAGGTATAGAGCAGGACTTGGCCGGCAAGGGAGGCGCTGCGGATCACCGGTATCGCTACCATGGTGTCGTTGCCGCCTTCCACGCTTACGCTCATGGGCATCTTGACCGCGGGAACGGTATTCGGATCCAGCCCGGTCCGGTTTATCCCCAGATAGTAGTTCCCCGGCTGCATGGCGGGAAAGAGGAAGCGCCCCCTTCTATCGGTGACCGCGGAGGCCCCGTTGAGGTTGAGGATGACATTGGGTATCCCTTCCCCTGTTTCGTTCAAAAATATCTCTCCTCTGATGCCGCCGATGTCCATTCTCCTTTTTATGGGCATACCGAAGGGAATCGTATATTCGATCATGACCAGGGTTTCGTTGTTTCTTGCAGGGTCCCCGTATGCGATATGGCGTCCGAATGCCGAGAGCCGGGTTCGATTTTTGTTCACATGCTCCACAATGATCTCGAGGAATTTACGCTCATCGTCCGATTCCCTGTACTCATTGACCTGGTAGTTCAGGTTCAGCGAGGTCCTCTTCAGGAGACGATAATGCACCCCCAGCCCGGTGGTCATTCGGTTCCGCGGGCTTCCTGAAACCTCTTTGTCGCTGTCCCAGTAAAGGTATCCCTTGCAGCTCAATGCATCCATGGGCCTGAAGAATGCCGAGAGCATGTAGTGCTCCGAACCGACCGCCCGATCATTCAACCGGTCCCCGGTCCTGCGGAATTCAGCCGAGGAAAAGATGTTCATCCGTGTCAGGTTGTACCACATACCGATGGAGACGCCGTTTTCATGGTAATCGGAAACAGGGGTCGGAAGGCGATCCGTGCGCTCGTGATAGCGCCAGTCGAGGGAGAGATCGATCTGACTTTTCGGACGGAACTTCAAACCCACACCGTGAGCGGTGTCCTGAAACGAAGAGCCCTGGTTGGGGTCCCGGTCCAGATTGTTCAGATCCCTCCGGTAGTAGGCATTCAAAGAGATCCGCTCGGAAAGGGAGAAGGTGAAGCCGGTTGAGAACATATCGGCATCCTTGTAGTAGCCCTTGAAGTCAGGGTCCGCGTGAATGAATTTGAGATGGTAGAACGTGCGCGTCCGATAGCCGGAGCATTTGAGCAGATAGGCGTGATCGCTACCCGTTGTTCCATATTCACCCTCCACATCCATGTCCTTCATCGGTTTTGCTATGCCGTGGAGGCTCACGATCCCCCCGCCTTCGCCCCCATCCTCCCCTTTATGCAGATAATTGAGGGCGATCCGCTGGTTTTCCTGAATGGCATAGTCCACATGTGCTGCGGTCTGCTGTCGCTCCGGGATCAATCTGCGGGTCTCCATGTGATAGGCCCTGAGGTTGAACCGGCCGAGTGACTGATTCCCCGTGATACCCCGGCCGTAGAGGTAATTCTCCGTAAGCGGGGAGAGGGAGAAGACCCGGTCCCCGAGATAGAGTTCATGACCGGAGCCACGGTACCCGAAAAGGTATTCATCGTAGTCCGAATAGATCGATTCATAGCCGTGATCGGGCACCCTTATGCGGTATTCCACCTGGTGCGCACCTGCCTCGTCGATGCTCCCCCTGCCTGAGATATCCGCCTGAAACCCGGTGGTGTCCTTCCTCTCATGTTCGGTGGCCCACCGCAGGGTGACTTCTCCGGGGATCCGGTGATACCGGTCGTCGTGAAGGCTTATCCTGGGCACGACCTCCACGGAGGCCAGGGCATGCACCCTGACATTCGGGTCCTCGACGACCTCGGCAACCAGATGCATGTTCACCTGCGTGCGGCTCGCTGTTTCCTGCTCCGTCACCGCGGTCACGCGCACCTTGCCCGCCTCGCCCGCGCCGAGCTTGAGCTCGTTCACATCCACGGTCATCGGGAGATCATCGCTGCAGTTCACCATGATCCGCACGTTCGCCTCCACATTGCTCTCGTTCGTCACTGCAAAGACGGCCTGATACTCATGCCCGGCAATGACATACTCCGGTGCATGGAGCACCTCCGCCTTGATCTTGATGAGGGGGACGACCCTGACGAGGATCGTATATGCGTCGCTCATGGAGGGGACCTGCCTGTCCTTCACCAGATAGGCGACCTCATAGGGACCGGCCAGAGCAGACTGGGGCACGAAAAAGCTCACAAAATGGATGTCGCTCGTCGATGCATCCAACTCGAAGGGGAATCCTGTGGTGATGGGAATCCAGCCGGGCGGAAGTCGGATCTCAGGGATAAACTCTCGCCTCTCCTTGGCATTGTTGGTTATCCTGAAGGTAGTGGCAATAACGCTACGGGGCAAAACGAGGAGGGCCTCCTCCTGATTGGGCCGCACCTCGATCCACCGCTCGGATGCCTCAAGCCCGCCACCGGCCAAAAGGAGGAGGAGCAATAGGGGAAGTATCCACTTCACATAGGGAGATAACACATCCCTTTTTTTTCTCGTATCATAACCAACCATGCCAATTGATGGTCCATTGTCCGTTTTCTCGACAGTTTTTTTTCCATTCGCAGCCCTGTTCACCATTGCAGGCATGCAATGGTTGTCCGCACCAGGGAGCCTGTCAATTGCCTCATTTCTGTCAGGTCCAATTTGCCAGATACACGCACAGGAGCATCAAACTGCTTATTACCGCAATTACGAGACTGTTATTGAGCATCGGAATCATCCTTTCCAGGCCTCCGCCCAACAGAAAAAAAGGGCAGGTCTTCACAAGCCCTGCCCTTTTATACGATTCGTTATTACGCAGCCGTGAGCGTATAGGTGACCGTATGCACATCCGAGCCGGTTCCCTGGGCTGCGGTGGCGCTTGCAGAATAGGTCAGGGTTGCAGCTCCCAGTTCGGTCGCCACCCCGGTGATAAAATCCGACGCACCCGCTCCGTGAGTAAGGGTAACCGCTGCTCCCGGTTCGATACCGCCACCGAGTGTGACGGCCGCATCAACGGTAAGTGAGAATAACTGAGGCGGCACTGCCACACTGGTCTCCACGGTTATCTTTCTGGTCAACTGGTTCGTGGTCCAATCAAGGGAGCAGGTAGAATCATTGACAGCGGTGGGATCACTCCCGGCGACTGCACCATTGATGGTAAGGGTGATGTTCCCGCCGGTGATGGCAAGCTCATTTATTGCAGCAACGGTTACCGTTACCTGGTGAAAGTCAGTGTTGGCAGTATATGAAACCTCTGCCAGGGTGAACACGACGATTACTGCCACGACAAAAATCGCTATCTTCTTCAACATGTAGGGTTCCTCCTTTTCATATTAGGTGAAACGAGTGTTAGCTGAGGAGCCACCTGAAAATTATACAGCGATTCCAGGGCATCGTCCGGTAACTGCCGCTTCATCACCCCCTTTTTATTATGTGGTTATCTGTTCACAATCGATATGTTTTTCCTTAACCATCTCTTTAAATGCAGCTATAAAGAATAGCGCCGTTATGAAGGAAAATCCCCCCCGTTCTCCCCATTTTAAATATATTCGGTCAATTCGCCCATTTTCATCGAGAGCACCTTCTTCGGGCGTCAGGGGCAATTGTTTCTTGATATAAACTCTATTTATTGATTATTAAGACGATGTCGGGACATCATTCCTTGATGTACATTCTATTTATTGATAATTGTACTGATGATGTCGGAGAGCATTATTCCTGTATATGCGCTCTATTTATTATTATGGCGGTGTCGGGACATCGTTTGTTGATGTACACCCTATTTATTGATTATGAGGTTGTAGGTAGCCCCGAATATGTCATCACCGCCGCAGTCTGCGACGACCAGGGCCTTGTAGATATCAGACGCAGGTGATCCAAGGTCAGTCTTGAATCGCACCGACGTGCCCGGATAGGTGCGCAGTTGTCCCCCTTCGAACTTCCCAATGCACACCCCTTTGTTGGTATAGAGTTCCACCGAAAGGAGCGGCCTGAGGTAACGCTCGCCCACATTCTCCACATCCACACGGAGGATCTTCTTTCCCTCCTCGGTGACAAGCCTTGCATCCAGGAACTTCAGCATACGCTCGCCGGTTTCCTGAATATGGGTGGCAATCTGGATACCATAGCGGAAGACCTGTCTCACCCCGATCGAAAGGTCCTCCTTTTTGGCCATGCTGGATTCAGGGGAATCCGGGGTGATCGGCTCCACCATGATCATGCTCCAGTAGGTGCCGGCCATTCCATCCTTCTCAGGCACCTTCACTGTGTAGCGAACGACCTCCTGCTGCTTGGGTGCAACCATGAACCGCTTCGGATGAAAGGAGATCCACAGCGCATTGGAGCGGGAGGTCTTTCCCGGCTCGCCATAGAGGTTTCCGCCGTTACAAAAGAAGAGATAATCCGTCTGATACAGCTTGACCTCCTGAACCTTTTCCCCCTTATTCAGGACGATGATCTCCCCTTCGTAGGTCTCACCGGGACCGGCCGCATGCTCGTGACTCAGTTCCCCCAAGACGCTTATCTGGGCATCCGCGGTCGGAATGAGACCCACGAGGGCAAGGATCACACAAATGGTCACAATTCGTCTCTTCATCATCAACCCCTTTTCATGGCTGTTTGTTAATGCGTTGTTCATCGACCTATCATTCATCCGAGGCATCACCATGCTTCTTGGTGAGTGATCGATACATGCCCGCATGAACACATATCTATCCAAACTCCGGGCAATCATTTCATGAGATAATTACTTATCGGTAAGTGTTTTTAAAGGGGATGGAACCTATAAAACCTTGTCCGAAGAGAGTTCGCTGTTGCTAACTATATGCGATGAAAGGAGATTCCTGAGTAATTTCCCTTACGGAAGGGCATTAGGGAGAAAAGGGTACTGATTGTGCAGCCGCCTCTTACAGTGCGCCCCGTCTATGAATCACTCAGGGTATAGGTGACGGTGTGGGTATCGCACCCCTGTTCATCCGCTTCCGGGACATCCACCATGTAACTGACATCGCACCTCCCCGTTGTCCTGGATATCCCTGTGACGAAGTCATTGGAAGCGGTGCTCAGGGTGGTTTCGGGTGCTGGGGCACCTCCATTGACATTGCGGGCTTCCGCCTTCAGGGGGAATTTCGGTGAATGGAGATCCGAGGCAATGGTGATCTTCTGATCGTCCCGGTTCGAAGTCCACACCAGATCGCAGGAGGTGTCGTCCTTTGTCCCCAGGGAATCCGGATCAGAGACATCCGGTGTGACGAGGAGGGTGACATCGCCTCCGGTGAGGGCGATTTCATTGATCGGCTCGACCTTCACCGTTACGGTGTGGGTGGCGGTGTTGCCTGCACGTGATACTGCCGGGAAAACGAATACAACAGACAGCGAAATCAGGAAAACCATCAATTGCCTCACCATGCGAAATCCCTCTTCTTTCTGTTGTCAAATTTTTGTTGCCCTGCTGCATTGTTCATCATATGGCCGGATCAAAAAAGCATAATCTTTGCCATTCTTGTCAGTGATACTGTGGACATGGCCATCCCTTTTTCATGGTCCCTGTCAGGGCGTAGCGCTGACCCGAGCATCCTCCATCCCGGTCTGTCACCCTACATGAATATATGTTTTATTTCAATTAATTAAGCATGATAGTTACATAATGACACTTGAGTTCCGTGAAAATTCGAGCCAACCGACAAAGGAATTACCAGGCGAGAGGGATTATAGATCACGGGGTAAAAAAACAAACCTTAAAGAAGGATTAATGTAATCTTTTTCACAAAAGCCGATTCTTAGGAATTGTGTTTCACAATAATCGGCCTGTTGGCACGGAGCAAGGCGAAGCTACGTTAATGGTACTTCTTAAGACATGGAAGGCATGCCTTATTTTTGAGCCAAAGCGAGCCTTGGAGGTAGCCGGGAGGGTAACATAGTGCTCCGCTTCGCTCCGCCTGACAAAGTTTGGATTCTGGGCCTTTACGTTTGCTTCATAGGGCAACATAGTGCTCCGCTTCGCTCCGCCTGACGAAGTTTGGTGTGCGGGGCTAATCGGGAAAGTTCATGTCATGTTCCATGGCATGGTGGAATCGCCGCTCCCATCTTCTCACCTCCTCCATTCTTCCAGAATCGAGGAACCTTGCATAGATGGGATCGTTTTCATCGAGCGGTTCATTCAGTAATCCGGCCTCAAGGCGCGACATGGCCTCAATCGATTTGTCGCATACAGGGTAGAGACGGTCATCAAGCCTGATGATGAAATCCGGATACACCGGGGAGATGTTGTTGATGTCCACCAGCTTGATGGCCCCGGAGTGGGTGAGGATGAGGTTCCCTATGCCGGCAAGGTCGGGGACGTAGTGCGCATCCATGATCATCCTCCTGAGGGAGCATAGAAAATCCTGCGCCTGCTTTCGCACACACCCTATCCATTCCTCTTCCCTTGCCGCGGCATCCTCCCCCTTTTCATACCCGAGCTCATAAAGAAACGAGGTCACCTGCCTTCTGTCCAGCACACCCCAAGGATCGAGCACGACCCCGGCGACGTATTCCTGCAATCCGCACAGAAGTATCTCAGTTTTCCCCTGCTGTATGAAGTGAACGAGAAATTCCTGGGACCTGGCGATGAACCGGGGGGCAAGGTACGACCCGATGATCTTTACCCTGCGCACCTCCTCCCCTGCATCATGAAGGTCCCTGAATCGTGTCTTGAATATCCTCAGCATCCTCTGGGGTGTGGCCCTGGGAAACCGTCGCGTCCCTTCCGTCACGATCCCCTGCGACTCGATTTGTATCTCCTCGGGGTTCAACACCTCCATGATATGCGAGCGCAATCCATCGCGGAAGTGTCTCCTGAAGACATACCTGCCGGGATCCTTGATGAAATTAAGGCCCACAATGTCCTTGTGGGTCAGATAGGTTTTGTCCCTGATGTCCTCATGCACGAATAACTCAGGAGGGCCTTCTTGAGGCTGCAGTTCAGACCGGTGCGGATTCCCGTGGGCCTGTCAGGCGGCCATACCCTTTTCCCTCCTATTCACTTCCCTTTCCCTCAGCTCCACCCTTCGTATCTTGCCGCTGATGGTTTTCGGCAACTCCTGGACGAATTCAATCTCCTTCGGGTACTTGTAGGGCGCGGTCACCTTCTTCACATGCTCCTGTAATTCCCTGATGAGTTGGTCGGAGGGGGTATACACGCTGTCGAGGACTACGAAGGCCTTGACGATCTGTCCCTTCAGTTTATCCGGGACCCCGACAACCGCAGCCTCAACAACGGCGGGGTGTTCTATGAGGGCGCTTTCGACCTCGAATGGGCCGATCCTGTAACCCGAACTCTTGATGATATCATCCCCCCTGCCCACAAACCAGAGGTATCCATCCTTATCCTTGTACCCCCGGTCACCGGTAATGTACCAATCCTGTTGGAAAACCTGGGTGTTGAGTTCGGTATCCGCATAATATCCCTTGAAGAGCCCATGGGGATGGGATGGTTTCACCTTGACCGCTATGTCACCCTCCTGATCGATTCCAAGCGGGTTCAGGTGCTCGTCAAGAATCTCTATGGAGAAGAGCGGGGAGGGTTTCCCCATTGACCCGTATTTCACCTTCATGCCGGGTAAGGTTGCCACCAACACCACGCTTTCGGTCTGGCCGAACCCTTCATAAATGTCCAGACCCACATGCCGCTTCCATATCTCGATGACCTCCGGATTGAGGGGTTCACCAGCGCTGACGCAATGACGCAATTCGGAAAAATCATATTTTTTCAGATCCTCGAGGATGAGCATCCGGTACGCGGTGGGCGGTGCGCAAAATGTGGTGATGCCGAATCTCTCGATCAACTCGAGCACCTTGTCCGCCTTAAATCTCCCATAATCATACACGAATACCGTGGCCCCCATGATCCATTGCCCGAAGATCGCCCCCCACGCGATCTTGGCCCATCCCGTATCGGTAATGGTCCAGTGGATATCGTTGTCCTTGAGATCCTGCCACAATTCAGCAGTGGATCTGTGGGCCAGGGGATATGAATGGTCATGCAACACGATCTTCGGGTAGCCGGTGGTGCCTGAGGTAAAATACAGCAGAAACGGATCGGTTATCCTGGTGTCCCTTTTTTCGCCGAACGAGATGTAGTTTCTCGATGCGGTCTCGATATGCTCCTCAAAATTGATCCATCCCTCCCGATGATCATTTAGAACGACAAGGCTCTCCACAGTGGGGATATTCGATCGTATCTCCTCCACCTTGTCGGCATTATTCCTGTCGGTAATGATCATTTTTATGTCCGCCTTGTTGCAGCGATATTCAATATCACGGGGTCTCAATGAAACGGCGGACGGGACAATGATTCCTCCAAGCTTCATAATGCCCACCATGGTAAACCACCATTGCGGGATTCGAGGGAGCATCACCAGTATCGCATCCCCTTTGTTGATGCCTTCCCCCTGTAAAAAGTTCGCAATCTTGTTTGAATATATCTTGAGCTCCCAAAAGGTGATCTTCCTATTGTCTCCATCCTCATTGGTCCATATCAATGCCAGCTTATTTCTGCTTTTTTCCGCCAGTACATCGATGATATCGAAGGCAAAATTGAAATGCTCGGGATATTCGATCCTATAGTTTCTTTTCAGCGCCTCATAATCCAAATGCTTCATTTCGAAAACCTCCCTTTGGGCAAGTGTTTATGGCAAACGTTATACTATATCCCGGCCCATGCATATTTTCAATACGATCTCCGCAATCTCAGTAGTCTCCGCAGTCAATCCAAGCAGTCTGCAATCCGTCCCTCTCCTTTTTGAATATTGCCCCCTTCAATCTCAAAGACCTGTTCTCCTCGGTGCAGGGATCAATCAATAACGTGTGAGACTTCATGAGTCATTTTCTGGTACAATAGCGCGAGGAGTCCATATGCTCAATGCAGATCAAATAATCTCAGAACGCGGGTTGCAGCGTAATATCGTTGAAGAAATACAAACGGCCGTCAAAGACCGGCTCATGATTCTCGATGATCCTGCGAATCTGCCGGTCGATTGCGCACTTGCCCCCCTGATGGACCACACGCTCCTGCACCCCTGCGCCGGTGAGGATGATATCAAACGATTGTGCCAAGAGGCGGTGCACTACCATTTCTGGGCGGTCTGTGTGCATCCCGTTCATATCCGGTTGTGCGCATCCATCCTTGATGGAACCGGTATACGAATATGCACGGTCATTGGGTTCCCCCTGGGAGCGAATACAACGGCCGCCAAGGTCTTCGAGGCGAAAGACGCCGAATCATCAGGCGCGGACGAGATCGACATGGTGATGAATATCGGGGCCATGAAGGAGAGAAACCTCAAACGGGTCAGGGACGACATGGCTGCCGTGGTGAATGCAACCTCAAACAGGGTTGTCACCAAGGTGATCATTGAAAATGCCTATCTCAGCATGGAGGAAAGGATCATCGGGTGTGTGCTTGCCCGGGAGGGCGGGGCCGATTTTTGTAAGACATCGACCGGATTTGCCCCAGCAGGTGCCACCGTGGAGGACGTGGCCCTGATGCGCCATGTGGTAGGCGAGAAGATGGGAATTAAGGCCGCCGGTGGGATCAGGGACCGTTTAACCGCCTGCAGAATGGTATGGGCGGGGGCCACCAGGATAGGTACCTCATCATCGGTCGGGATTGTCACGGAGGCGCCAATCAATCGGGGAGGACTGGGGTAGCGTCATCGCCAGGGAGTCCGATTTTGACCCCAATCCACCCCGATTCATACTCTCACTTCCAACCTTCCCGCAACCTGCCCAAAGGACGACTGCGCCGCTTGACCGACTTCCGGTGTCAGGGCGCGCCTCTATTCCTCACAGAAAGAGATACTGTAAGGTGGCAAACAGCAGCGGATTGGCCGTGCTCAACAGTCCCTCGTAGAGTAAAGAGCTGTAAAGAGTGCCAAGGATCGAGAGCAGCGGCGGAGGGGCTGCCGTTGCCGTTGTGGTTACCGTCGGTGCTGCAACGGTGGGATTGAGCACGCTCACGGTCCCTGCGGTGGGATTTGTCACGATGATCGTCGCAGCGCCGACCCTGGTGGGCAGGGGCGGTACCAGTGCAGGGGAACTCATGAACGGATAGCTGGGCACAATCGGAAAGGTCAATCCGAACGGAATCGGGGGATAAGGGGCGAAGTAGGGATAGAACCCAAAATAGGGATAGTAGAATTGACACTCTCCATTGCCTGCAAGACCGCATACGACGAGAAAAAGCATAACACCGATCAGAATTGGGATGATGCCGTCACGGATATTCATGGGCTGTTCCTCCTTCCGTAGTACAGTATCGATACTGCCTATCATTCTCAAGGTAGCTGCCAATACATTCATTATTGAACATCATATTCGCTATTACCCCTCACCCCGCCAGCGTTAAAAACAGTGTCGCCGGTATCAAGACGCTGGGGGGGCAATATCACGACCCCTAAAGGTTCATACGCAGTTACCGATTGACGGACTGGGTTATGATAAGGAAGATCCTTTCCTGGCCCTTATTCGGCCAGTGTTAGGTACAGTATAAGCAGCACCAGTGAGCTCGGGGTCAGATTGACCGTTCCCAAGGGTGCTGAAGCGGTAACCGGACTAGCTGCCGGCAATGTTATGATTGTTGCGGCGGCGTTCCGAAACGGCAATGTAGGTAAGGCAGGGAAAGGATTGAGCAGCGGACTCAGTATCGGCGGAGAAAAGACCGACATAGTTGGAAAATAGGGCGCCGGATATGAAAAGGGGGCATAAAATGGATTGAAAAATGGATAGTAGGGATAAACCTGAGCCGAGCATGGTGAAACGGCAACACATACAACAATGAGGATGCAAGACAGAACTATTGCCATTTTTAGAGCATTCATCTCACTAACCTCCATGAATGTACCTTGATCGAACAGTTATTGATACCATGAATTTTCGAAGAAGAAAGGGAATACTATCGTTGAAACGACATGCAGATAATCACCTCCTATGTCATTGCAAATGAGGAAAAGACAATAACCATTTTTTTGAGTAGCTGCTTCGATACTCCGTGCCATCAAAACATTCATAACTATTGTTAGTCGATTGACAACGATAAAAGGGCCGGAGATTCAAGAATATTTCTTGAGATACACCAAAAATTCTTGACATAAGTCCAGAACACAAAAAGCAGGCACCAAAATTCTGCAATACCTGCAAACCGAGATATAATCTTCGTTACCTTTTAAATCAGCTCCCTTTAGCCGCTCAACCGTGAAAATGCCTGTATCGCTCTATTTCTCTATCAAAACCACCATCCTTAGTTTATGGAAAATTTTACGTTGTCGACCTTTGGCCTCATCAAGGCCAAGACCCTTTTTATATAAAAAAGATGGGAGGTTAGATGCCTTTTTATAATAATATTTTTTATATTACGGGATTAAACTTTATGAATCATTTTTTAATAATTTTATTTTTAAAGGCGATAAAAATATATGCATAGATTATGCCTCTATATTACTTCGATCTATATAATATTATTATAAAAAATTTAAAAAATGTCAATAACCCTACGAGGACATGGCAATTTTTCACCTGTATTATTAATAACTTACAATTTTAATCCCTCCAAAGAAAACAGATCCCGATACAGAGGCCCTTTTTCGTGCACGGATGATGCGCAACACCACGAAACAATTTGCCTTGCCCTTGTTCCGTTGGTGTCCTCATCATCGGGTGCAATGACGATCCATTGATGTTGACATGCCCTTTTTCCGCGGATATAGTGTAACTGTTCTGTTAGTCGATCATTACCGACATTCGTATGTCGTCTCTTCCCCTGGAACCACCGTTGCGCCTATATCTATGAGAGTAAAAAGAATACGCTTTGGCGGACATGCCCACACGGACGAGAGAGGCTGGGTCATCAATCCCATTGACTGGGTTGAGCGCCGCGAAAGGGGTATGCATAACCTCCATGTTGCCTCGATTGAACCCGGATGCACACGAGGAAATCATTATCACCGGCATTCCACGGAATGGCTGTTTGTATTCGGAGGCAGTGCAACCCTTTACTGGCGGGCTCATCAGGGCACTTCAATCCACGAAGAGATGATTACGGAGTCGGAGCCGGGCCTGTTTGAAATCCCCCCTCATGTGGAACACGCGATACGAAATACATCAACGAGGCCCATATATCTGATGGCATTCAGGGATATGGACGAACAAGACACGGTCCGCACCTCGTGTATTTCATGAAAGGGCGGTTATAAACGAATGAAAAGGATCTTTTCAAATGCGGATATCGTCAGGATAGCGGTGGGCGTTCCGGACGGACATCGACACATCCGGACGATTATCGAGACGACCGAAGGAGACGCATTTGTGCTTCAGGAGGCAACGATTGCCGGCATAGTGAGGGCCTACACCCTCGTCACCACGCATCCTCAGAGGAAGGCAATCGAACTGAAGCAAACGCCCCTCACGGAAAGAAAACATGGATATGCGGAACCTCAATGGATGGAAACGGAACAGGACGAGCGGCTAAT
>JBLIRN010000101.1:0-6120 GCA_049472315.1 bacterium | reverse complement strand
CATGAGGATGCCTTGACCGTTCCATCACATATGATGGACACCTTGACAATGTCGTCCCGCTCCCCGATCGCCTCGATCAATGACTGAATCTCTCCGTGGTTGCCGTGCTTGAGCATGTTCTCCCTGATCGTGACCTTGAGTGTCTCGGTCAGGCGATGGGCCTGGAGCTTCAGAAGATTGATGAGCTCCTTGTCGTGGGTCTCGTTGGTAAGATAAAAGGAGATGACAATGGCCACCAGCAGGAGGATACCGATATAGAAGATGATCTTGAGGCTGAGACTCTGGTTCTGGAAGAGTGATCTGACATGGGATGATTTGTTTGTTGCCTCGGTAGATGCAGTCACGAGTTCCCTTCTCCTTGCGGGATACCATAATCCGATTGCACAATGAATTCAAGCCTAATGAATACTATACGATTTGGCTCCAGGAATCAAAATGCAGGTCGAAATGTATTTCAGAATCCAACCGAAATCTCAATCCCTGGCCTTTGGCCCAGGCGCGGGCCAGTGATCCAAACCATGCCGGGCACGGCAAAACAGAGCTGTAACCAAGCCTATAAGGATAAAGCGAGGGCCAGTCACTATGGTGTCTTTTACTCGGCAATTGCTTAATACATTGGAGAAACAACAGGGTGTAGAAGGATGGTAAACAATTACAGTTTATGATATATTTTGACTTATCGCTGCAGTATACTATAATAGCTATGTCCCGGTCACCCGGTATCCGCAACCCTGGATGCACTGCTGCATGCAGGTGATGCGATAACATTCTGAAAGGGAGGAAGATTGCATGGAGAAGATAACGCGGTTCGGCGTATCCATGAACAGCATGCTGCTCGACAAATTCGATGATTATATTCAGGAGAAGGGGTATACCAATCGATCCGAGGCCATTCGCGACATCATACGCGATCACCTGGTTGCACAGGAATGGGTGGACGGAGAAACGGAAACCGTGGGGACCATCACCCTGGTCTACGACCATGAACTGCGTGACATCAGCCACAGGCTCCTGGAACTGCAGCATCATCACTGCCACAATGTCATCTCCAGCATGCACGTCCACCTCGATGAGCACAATTGCCTCGAGGTCCTTGTGGTAAAGGGAATGGCAAGGGATATACGAACAATTGCCGATCATCTCATCAGCAACCGCGGGGTCAAACACGGGAAACTGACCATCACCACGACGGGTAGGGACATCCTGTAGATAGGACGGACCTTGTGTCCCTGCGCTCCCTTGATACATGCCTTTTTCAAAGACCTTTAACGGTCCTGCCGAAAAAAATCCATTCAAAGGAACAGTTGTAACACGAGAACAATTTTCTTGACATTACGTGCGGCCATTACATATAATTCACAATTGATTCTGGGCCGGCATCATACATAGCATCAACGTCAGGTAACCCACATCTAATGAAAGGGGGTCTCGATGCATTACGGAAGCGGTTGTCGAAGTATGGAGGTGAGGTTGTTGGTGTGTCTTGTCGCAATATCGCTCGTGCTTTTTCTGCCCCGGGTTGCACCCGCACAGGAGGCGGAAGGCGGTGCGGTTATGGTGAGCGGAACGGTTGAGGTGGAGGCAGGAACGTACAAGAGATCATATGATGATGCCTTGAAACCGGATGATAAGGCAAACGACATCGTGCTGGCCACCGTCGAGGTAGGGGTGGATGCCCAGATCAATCCCTCCGTGTCCGGACATGTGCTCTTCCTGTGGGAAGAGGGTGAGTCCGAAGACATCAACGACTTCATGGATGAGGGGACCATCACCATATCGAACCCCGATAAGTGCCCCTACTACCTCACCGCCGGTAAGATGTACCTTCCATTCGGTTCATTCGACTCGGCCTTCGTCTCCGATCCCATGACCCTGGAACTCGGCGAGATCAACGATTCCGCCATTCAGATCGGCCACCGGAAGGGGAACACGGACATCTCCTTCGGCTTTTTCAATGGTGACCTGAACAAGGTGGATAAGGACGACAAGGTCAACTCCTTTTTTGCCAACGTGGGCGTCGAGTATACCCAGGGACCCTACAGCACGGTGTTCGGCGTTTCCTACATCTCCAACATAGCGGACACGGATGGACTGGAGGGAATCGTCGATGATCAGGATCTCGCCACAGGGGATATAATCGATATCAACGATTTTGTGGACGGCATGGGCCTCTTCCTGAAGATCAACACCGATGCATGGTTCCTGAGTGCGGAGTACGTGGCTGCCATGGACGACTTCGCAATGGGCTATTTCACGGATTCCACAGGCAACAATAGTACGGTAAAAACCCTCCAGCCTGCCGCCTACAATGTGGAGTTCGGATGGCAGACCATGGGCAAGGCGCTCCTGGCGCTAAAATACGAGCAAGCCGACGACATGGAGATCGATGACGATTTCGATCTTCCCGAGAGCCGCTATGGCGTGTGCCTCTCCTATACACTCTATGATGATGTCGATCTGAAGCTGGAATACCTGCACGAGAAGTTTGACAATGCCGATTTGAACAAAGGCAAAAGCGACATGTTCACCGCACAGCTTGCAGTGGGCTTCTGATCCATCCGGTTACCGGTTCATCCGGTGCTGTCATAAAAAAGAGTCAATCGGGCGCCAGACAAGACACGCTCTTGCCGGCGCCCTTTTATTATGGGGTCAGGTCTTGAATTATCAGTTTTTGCTCCGAAAATGGAATCATATTTTTATGCTTCGTGGCGCCACAAGGTGGCATGAGTATTTGTCTCGAAAATAGATTTTCATCCTTCGTGGCGCCCTGAAAGGGCATGAGGGTTTGTTGTAAAAAACTGTCATTTCAAGACCTGACCCCATTTTGCTGAACGTTTGTTCTGGAATCCCTCCAGCACAGTCTTCGGGAAGTTGGTAGCACATCTTATTTTTTCTTGACACTCATATGGCGCCTTGGTATAATCGGCGCTGATACTGGCCAGGATCCAAATACGGTTGTAGCTTCTCAATTCGTCGTCAAATATGCCGATGCGGGGGATGCCTGTTCCCATCCCGTGCGTTGGTGATTACGCAATTATATTTTCAGTATATTTCCAGGAAAGGAGCTGTCAATGATCCGGAAGGCAATGGCGTTCTGTGTGATGTTGACCCTTATTGTTGTGTGGACATCCGTGGGCTTAGCCCATTTCGGCATGGTCATACCCTCGGATGACATCGTAGGCCAGGGTGAGGCCAGAACCATCGGCCTGGTCGTACGATTCGCCCATCCCTTTGAGGGGCACCTCATGAACATGGTCAAGCCCAAACAGTTCGGGGTAATGACCCGGGGAACCACCACCGATCTGCTTGCAGACCTCAAGGAGAAAAAGGTGGGTGAATTTTCCACCTGGACGGCCGACTACCAGATCAAGAGACCCGGGGACCATATCTTTTACGTGGAACCCCAGCCTTACTGGGAGCCTGCCGAGGAATGCTTCATCGTGCATTACACCAAGGTGGTGGTCAATGCCTTCGGCCTCGAAGAGGGATGGGACGAGGAGGTCGGCCTCAAGACGGAGATCGTCCCCCTGACCAGACCATACGGCCTGTGGGCGGGAAACCTGTTCACGGGAATGGTGAAGGTGGAGGGAAAACCGGTGCCCTATGCGGAGGTAGAGGTTGAGTATTACAACGAGAAGGGAGAGGTGAAGGCGCCTGCCGATGCGTTCGTCACCCAGGTGGTCAAGGCGGATGAGAACGGGGTCTTTTCCTACGCCATGCCCAAGGCCGGATGGTGGGGTTTTGCCGCCCTGTCCACCGATACGAAGACCATCAAGCACTCGGACGGCAACGAGTACCCGGTCGAAATCGGCGCTGTGCTCTGGGTAAAGACGCACGAAATGAAGTAGCAGCGGAGAGGTCCCGGTCAATGCACATATCGGAAGGCGTTTTATCGGCACCCGTTCTCGTTACGGGTGCTGCCGTCAGCATCGCATGCCTGGGAATCGGGCTGAAGAAGGTGGAGCAGGAACGGATCCCCCTGGTGGCCGTTCTCTCCTCCGCCTTCTTTGTGGCCTCCCTGATCCATGTTCCCATAGGCCCTTCAAGCATTCATCTCATCCTTAACGGGATCTGCGGATTGCTGCTGGGATGGGCTGCGTTTCCCGCAATCGTGGTCGCCCTCTCACTGCAGGCGGTCCTCTTCCAGTTCGGCGGGCTCACCACCCTCGGGGTCAACTCGGTGATCATGGGATTGCCGGCCGTACTCTGCTTCTATCTCTTCCATTGGCTTGCGGTACGAGATGATTTTTGGATATGGGCGGGGGCCTCCTTTGCCTGCGGCGCCCTGTCCGTGCTTCTCAGCGGTGTCTTGGTGGCCGTATCGCTCGTGTTTACCGGAGAGTCGTTCCTCCAGGCAGCGAAGCTGGTCCTCATCGCCCATATACCGGTGATGCTCATCGAAGGATTCATCACCGCCGTGTGCATAGGTTTCTTGAAAAGGGTAAAACCCGAACTATTAGAGGTCGCACAATGAAGGTTACACCATGTATCGATGAATGTCTCGTGCATGCCGCATGCGCATGCATGATCCTTGTGCTTGGTATTATGCTCCCTTCACGGGCACTCGGCCATAAGGTGAATGTCTTTGCCTATGCCGATGCCGGGAATGTATACACCGAAAGCTATTTCAATGACGGGAGCCCCTGCAGGGATTCATTGATTCAGGTCTATGATTCCGCAGGAACGGAGCTCCTTGCGGGTAAAACGGATGACAAGGGGGTCTTTTCCTTTGCCATCCCCACAAGGACCGATCTGCGGATCGTCCTTACCGCCAGCATGGGGCACAGGGCGGAGTACCGGTTGCCGGCCGCGGAACTGCCCGGAACCGCTACAAGCGGCGCTGAGGGGGATGTGCCTTCGGGGGCTACGGATACAGCGAACACCGCTGAAAGTGTCGATCAGAATGGGAAGGATGTTTCAGAAGACCTCCCGACCACCATTACCCTGGATACCATCCGATCGGTGGTCGAGGACGCAGTGGAACGCTCGATCGAACGGAGGATGACCCCTCTTGTGCACTCAATGATGCGGTCCCGGACAAGCCGTGTACCGCTGACCGATATCATTGGCGGCATCGGGTATATCTTCGGCGTCATGGGCCTCATCCTCTACTTTAAAAAGAGGGAAAAATAGATTGATAAAAGAAGAGTTTGTGGATGGATCATCCATCATCCACCGGCTGGATCCACGGATAAAGATCCCTGTCGCATTTTTCTTCTCTATGGTGGTCGCGGTAAGCTCCTCATGGGGGCTGCTCTCCCTCTCCATTATCTTTTCCGCTGTGGCTATTCTTATGGCCAGAATAAATATGGGACGGCTCGCACGGAGACTTATGGTGGTAAACGGATTCATCCTTTTTCTCTGGCTTTTTCTCCCCTTTACCTATCCCGGTCATACCCTCTTCTCCCTCGGCCCCCTTCAGGCCACCAGGGAGGGTATTCACTATGCGCTCCTCATCACCATAAAATCGAATGTCATCATCCTTGCCTGTATCGGACTGCTTGCCACCTCGTCCATCTTCTCCCTGGTGCACGCCTTGAGCCACCTGCGGGTGCCTGACAAGCTCATCCAGATCTTCTTTTTCAATTACCGGTATATTCATGTGCTGCATCGCGAATATCAACGGATGAAAAACAGCATGAAGGCCCGGTGCTTCAGGCCGGGCACCAACCTCCACACCTACCGCACCTTTGCGTATCTGGTTGCGATGCTTCTTCTAAAGAGCTATGATCGTGCAGAGCGGGTATATAAGGCCATGCTCTGCAGGGGATTCAAGGGACGATACCATGTGCTCGATCATTTTACCCTCGCCCCTGCGGATGTGGTCATCGGAGGGACGATGTTCATGTATATCATGGGGATGGCGGTATGCGAATGGATGCTGCGATGCCTTTGATCAGTCTCCAGGGGATCACCTTTGCCTACCCTCACCGGCCCGCGGTGCTCAAGGGGATCGATTTCGAATGCCGGGCTGGCGAGCGGATCGGCTTGGTAGGTGCAAACGGATGCGGCAAGACCACCCTCTTCCACCTTATCATGGGATTGCTCAGGCCGAATGCAGGTGAAGTCGAGGTCCTGGGAAAGAGCCGGAAGGAGGAGAAGGATTTTCTGGAGGTGAGG
>JBLIRN010000100.1:0-6137 GCA_049472315.1 bacterium | reverse complement strand
GGGGGCGATGGTGTTCAGGGTGGTATTTCTGAGATTGATGCCCGATTTTGCATGCACGGAGCGCTCATAGTTGGGGAATGCGCCGCGGGACTCGGCAAGGTCTGAGGATGCCCTCAGGGATTCCTGGCGCACGAATTTCATGATCCCCTCGGCGATCTCCACCGCCTTTTTCGAGGTATAGGAGACATCCATCATGATGAGCATGTCGGCAAATCCCATGATCCCCAGGCCGATCTTCCGGTTCGCTATGGTCATCTCCCTTACCTGGGGGAGGGGGAAGCGGTTCACCTCGATGACGTTGTCCAGGAACCGGACACCCCAGCGGATGAGGTGCTGGAGCTTGTCCCAGTCGATCTGCCCCTCCTTGACCACCCTGCTCAGATTGATGGATGCGAGGTTGCAGCTCTCGTAGGGGAGCAGGGGAAGCTCGCCGCAGGGATTGGTGGCCTCGATGGGGCCAAGGTCGGGGGTGGGGTTGTGCCGGTTGATCTGGTCAAGGAAGATGAGACCCGGGTCACCGGTCCTCCATGCGGCAGTGACGATGAGGTCGAAGATGGTGCGCGCGTTGATGGACCCGCCCGCCTCGCCGGTGCGCGGGTTGATAAGATCGATGGCCTTTCCCTTCCTGACCGCCTCCATGAAGGCATCCGTAACCCCCACGGACAGGTTGAAGTTGGAAAAGCTTTCCCCGTCCATCTTTGCCTCGATGAAGTCGAGGATGTCCGGGTGGTCGCACCGGAGGATCCCCATGTTGGCCCCGCGCCGCTTTCCTCCCTGCACGATGATCTGGGTGGCCTTGTCGAACGCCCCCATGAAGGAGACCGGGCCCGATGCCTCGCCCTTGGTGGAGTTCACAAGGTCCCCCTTGGGCCGTAGGTGGGAGAAGTTAAACCCGGTGCCTCCCCCTGTCTGATGGATTGTGGCCATATCTTTGAGGGCCTCGAAGATGCTGTCGATGGAGTCTTCGACCGGGATGACGAAACAGGCGGAGAGCTGCCCCAGGTTGGTCCCTGCGTTCATCAGGGTGGGGGAGTTGGGAAGGAATTCCAGGCTGGTCATCATCGAATAGAAGGTTTCCTCCACCTCATCCCTGGATATGGTGCGGGGAAACCGCTCCTCCGCCTGGCTTATCGCCCGGGCGACCCGCATGAACAGCTCGCGAGGGGTCTCGATGAGTCTCCGGCTGTCGTCCCTGCGAAGGTACCGCTTCTTGAGGACGTGAACGGCGTTTATGGGGAGCTTGAGCTCATCGAGACGGATGCCGAAGATGGATTTTGTCTCCCTGAGCTCCTCGTGTCGCTTTCTGTACAGGATGTAGTTCTTTGCCGTGAGGTGGTGGCCCGTCTCCATAAGGACCTCTTCCACGATATCCTGGATGGATTCGACCGTGAGGTCCTGGTCGGTGATTGCCTTTTCCTTGATGCGGTCGAGCACCCGTTCGGTCGTACGGTTGGCGACCTTTCGGGCCTCCTCCTCATCCTGAAGGGTCTCCAGTGCCGCCTTGTAGATAGCGTGTTCTATCTTTGAGCTGTCAAAGGAGACGGTTGAGCCATCCCGCTTTATGATCCTTTTTGGTAATTCCCGTTCCATAGTATTCCATTATAGGAGAGCGATAGTGATATTTCAAACGTGAGCGGGATGGGAGTGTGGGAAAAGCGGTTGGTAGACTGAGAGGGTGGCCCTTTAGGTTATTGAAAGATGGTTTTATTGGGAAAAGCGGTTGGAGGCGGCACCCGGATTCGAACCGGGGAGTAAAGGTTTTGCAGACCTCTGCCTTGCCACTTGGCTATGCCGCCTGATACAAATGGAGCGGGAAACGGGATTTGAACCCGCGACCCTCGCCTTGGCAAGGCGATGCTCTACCACTGAGCTATTCCCGCTCTTCATTATTTCGCTAATGACAACAAAATAATACCGTATGCATTCATCCATTGTCAAGTAAGGTCGCGGGGTGCCGGCAATTCCAATTTTGAATTGCATCCTCGTGGGCAAGCATGTTTACCACAATTCCCCTATAGCTCGGGGGAGTATTCATTGATGAGCCGCTGCTTGAGATCAAAAAGCCTTTTGCTCAGAAACACGCGGTAGACATCCGGGTTCAGGAGACGCTTGTATTCGTCCATGAGGGAGTCGAGTTGCTTCTTCGCCCGCTCCTGGATATCCGGAAGAGAGGGAAACTCATACACCAGTTTCCCCTTCTTGTAAACGGGAACGAGGAGTTCCTCGCCCGGCATGGACCGGGGATCGATCTCCTCGTGCAGATACCGGAACATCTGGTCATAGGCCATGAAGGGCCCTTGGGGAATCGGCTCGTCCTCCAGAAAGAGGACGTCCGACTTGAAGAATCCTGATTCGTCCCGGTACCTGATGATCCTTTTATCCCCCGGGTTGGTAATCTTTTCCACGTTGGAGGAAAGCTTGATCCGGGGCATGATGATCCCACCGTCATCCTCGACCGCGGTCAGTTTATATACCTGGCCGAGTGCGGGCTCGGGAAAGGCGGTGATCAGCTTCGTGCCCACGCCGTAAAGGTTGATGTATGCGCCTTGGAGCAGGAGGTTCTCGATGATGTGCTCGTCGAGATCGTTCGAGGCAACGATCTTGACATAATTGAGGCCTGCCTCGTCCAGCATCTTTCGCGCCTTTTTGGAGAGGAAGGCGAGGTCACCCGAATCGAGCCGTATTCCGAGGAGGCGGTGCCCCTGTGCCTCGAGCTCCTTGGCGATGATGATGGCATTGGGCACGCCGCTTTTGAGGGTGTCGTAGGTGTCCACCAGGAGCACCGCGATATCCGGGAAGAGCCGGGCAAATTCCCTGAATGAGGTGACCTCGTCGGGAAAGCTTTCCACCCAGCTATGGGAATGGGTGCCGATGGCGGGGATGTGGAAATCCCTGGCCGCCTTGACATTGGAGGTGCCGATGCATCCGCCGATATAGGCGGCCCGTGCGCCATAGTAGGCAGCCTCCACACCATGGGCTCGTCGTGAGCCGAATTCCACGATGGGCGTCCCCTCCGATGCCAGGCAGAGGCGCGCCGCCTTGGTGGCGATGAGGGTCTGGTGCCCGATAATGCTCAGGATCGCCGTCTCGATGAATTGGGCGATGGGGAGCTTGGCCCGGACCTTGAGGATGGGGACGTTGGGGAAGATGACCGTTCCCTCGGGTACGGCATAGAGGTCGCCGTCGAACCTGAAATTCTCAGAAAAAAGGCGCGCCATTTCCTCGCTCATCCCGCATTCCTTCCGGAGAAAATCGAGATCGGACTGGTAGAGCCGGAGGTTTTCGATATACTCGACCGCCTGCTGGAGTCCCGCGCACACACAGAATCCCCCCTTGAACGGGTTCTGGCGGTAGAACAGCTCGAAGACCGCCGTGCGGTCGCCCATGCCCGAGAGGGCATACCCTGCCGCCATCCTCACCTCGTAGAGGTCCGTGTTGAGGGTCTCATCCCACCGCTTCAAGAGGATCGAGAGCTGCTGGGGGTCGATGAGGGCCTCCTTCCCGTTTATCATGGCCCTGATGAGATCTGACTGATTTCTTTGCTCGTGTCCGGGATTGTTTCCCATGTCCAGTGTCTCCCTCCGGGCAATCGGTTGCCTCCTCCCGGCTCAGATGATGCCGGGGAATGAACCCGTATCGGAATTGATCATTCGATACGGAATGCCATACTATTTATACATTCGGATGGATTACTCATAATGATACGATAATCCGGTGCATCAATTATACCCGCGCCCTTCCGTAAATGCCACCATTCATTCAGGCATTCGGAAATGAATGAGGACTGAATGCATTTCTAAGGGCGTTGATCAAGAGATTTTTCGCGAAGACAATGCAGCATGATAACAATTGTTATAAGGAATTATACGGGAACTTCGTCTGCCTTGATAGCATGGTTTACAATAATTTTTTTACTGACTTTCATTGATTTGACATCATGCTATTGATGGATTATTTTTTTATGGATAAGAGTACCTCATCGGGTAGGTAGCCGATATGGTATATAGAGTAACCAAAAAGGCGGATTTTTCATCAATCAATATAAAATATCTGGAGATAGAATAAGGAGAGATTTCCCATGATCTCAAAAAGGATTTTCGGCATCGTCATTGTAATCATCGGCGTATCACTGGTTATGGCAGGATGTACCAAAGGAGGAAACAACAGCATGGCGACAGGGCAGGGTGAGGTGGCCCCCAGCACAGAACCAATGCCCGAGGAGCCGGAGGAGCCCGAGCCGGAGACGATGGAAAAGCCGGTGGGGCGTATGCAGGACGTGACAAATCCGGTGGTGCTTTTGGAGACCTCCATGGGGAACATTACGATCGAGCTCTTCGAGAAGGATGCACCCATCTCGGTCAAAAACTTTCTGGACTATGTGAACGAAGGGTTTTACAGCGGTACCATCTTCCACCGAGTCATCCCGAATTTCGTGATCCAGGGGGGCGGGTTCACCGAGGACATGGAGAAGAAATCGACTCACATCCCCATACAGAACGAGGCAAAAAACGGGCTGAGCAACATCCGGGGCACCCTGGCCATGGCCAGGACCTCCATCATAAACAGTGCCACCTCGCAATTCTTCATCAACCTGAAGGACAATCTCAATCTCGACCACCAGAACGAGTCCGACGAGGGGTATGGATACTGCGTGTTCGGCAAGGTGATCGATGGGATGGACGTGGTGGACATGATCAGCCGGGTGCCCACCGGACGGAAGTGGCGATATGAAAACGTGCCCATCAAGCCGATTATCATCAAGTCGGCGCGGGTGCTGTAACGGCTGAGGGGCCATTTCCCCCAAGCCTGCCTTATTCCGGCAATAAGTCCCTGTGTTCGTGTCCGCAGCACCTTTAACCGATGATCCATTGACGTGAAGCCTGACGTGTAACATTCACATTCGATCAGAATGCCCTGCGGCGTGAGGCGGGACGTCTCGTCCCCTCTATCCTCCTATTTTCCACATGGACCGCTTGCATTTATGGGAGGCGTCCTCCTGGAGCCGGTGGCCTGAAGGCTTGTGGCGGATGGACTCCCGTATGATCTGATCGAGTTCCTCATCCGTGGCCCCCGACCTCAATGCCTCCTTGATGTTCACCTCCTCATCGGAAAACAGGCAGTTGCGCAGCCTTCCGTCAGGGGTGAGGCGTATACGGTTGCAGGTGTCGCAGAAGTGTTCGCTCAGGGCGCTGATGATGCCGATCTCGCCTGCCCCGCCGCGGATGCGGAACCGCCGGGCTGGTCCGCTTTGGTTTTTCTTCGAGCTTATCGGCTCAAGCTGGTAGCGAACCCTGATCGCCCGCAGGATATCAGGGGCATGGAGGGCCTTGTCCTCGCTCCAGTAGTCGTTCTCTCCCAGGGGCATGAACTCGATGAATCGCACATGAAAGGGGTGCTCGATGCTGAGCCGGGCAAAGTCCAGGATCTCCTCGTCGTTGAATCCCCGAATGGCCACGCAGTTGATCTTGACCGGCGTTAGCCCTGCCTGCTGCGCCGCTTCGATACCGGAAAGCACCTGGGGAAGGGAATCCCTGCGGGTGATGAAGCGGTACTTTTCCCGCTTCAGGGTGTCGAGGCTGATGTTCACCCTCCTGAGCCCCGCCCGTTTAAGGTCTGCAGCGCAGGAGGCAAGGAGCACGCCATTGGTGGTGAGGGTGACGTCCTTCATGCCGGGTAGGGCGCTCAGCCGTTCGATGAAGGAGATCACCCCCTTGCGCACCAGGGGCTCGCCGCCGGTGATCCTGATCTTGGTTACCCCGCACCCTATGGCCACCCGGGCCAGCCGGAGGATCTCCTCGTAGGAGAGGATCTCCGCGTGGGGAAGATGAGTGACCCCCTGGTCGGGCATGCAGTAGCGGCACCGGAGGTTGCAGCGGTCGGTGACGGAGATTCGCATATAGTCGATTGTGCGCGCGTGTGCGTCGATCAGCCCAGACATGTGATCTCACCCGTTCGGGTACAATCGTACCCTCCCAATGAGGAAAGCGCCTGTTTGAACTCTTTGCCACGGAGGATCGCCAGGAGGGTTGCGGTCCAGGACAGATCGGCATACCGCTCGGGTATGAGGAGGTCGTACTGCTCCTTGGCGATGGGGATGAACTCGAGGCCCAGGGCCCGTGCTGCGCTCAGGATGCCCA
>JBLIRN010000010.1:0-79090 GCA_049472315.1 bacterium | reverse complement strand
TTGTCCATCCGGTCCCGCATGACCTCGAGCTCGAACTCCTTCCACCCCCAGATGGATTCCTCGACGAGCACCTCGTGTATGGGGCTCAGATCGAGCCCCTTGCGGAGGATCCGCATGAATGCCTCCTCCGTGTTTGCCACTCCCCCCCCGGTCCCTCCCAGGGTATAGCTCGGACGGACGATGACGGGAAGTCCGATCTGCGCAAGGAGCGCCCTACCCTCCTCCATGCTGCGGGCGATGCCGCTCCTGGGAAGCTCCAGGCCGATCCGGGACATGGCCGCCTTGAACTCCTCCCGGTCCTCGGCCCGCTCGATGGCCTGCGGAGAGGCCCCGATCATGCGTACGCCGTATTCTTCGAGCACACCGCTGCGGTGGAGGTCCATGGCCGTATTCAGCCCGGTCTGCCCTCCCAGGGTGGGAAGGAGGCTGTCCGGACGCTCCTCTTGTATGATCAGCGTCACCGCTTGCGGGGTTATAGGCTCGATATAGGTGCGGTCCGCCATATCCGGATCGGTCATGATGGTGGCGGGGTTCGAATTCACCAGAACGACCTCTAATCCCTCCTCCCGCAATGCCTTGCAGGCCTGGGTGCCCGAATAGTCGAATTCGCACGCCTGGCCTATGATGATTGGGCCCGATCCGATGATGAGTATCTTTCGTATGTCATTTCGCCTGGGCATGGCTCACATCACTTCCCTGGTGTCCTTTTCCCCTTCTTCGCCGTGTTTTTGGCACGCCATTCATTGATCATGTCTACGAATTCGCCGAACAGCCCCAGGGCGTCGTGCGGCCCTGGGGCGGCCTCCGGATGGAACTGCACGCACATGAGGAGCCTTTCCGGCACCACAATCCCCTCCAGGGTCTTGTCATTGAGGTTGATGTGGGTCACGGTCATGCCATTTATATCAATGGACTCGGGATCGATGCAAAACCCGTGATTCTGGACCGTGATCTGTACCCTCCCGGTGTTCACATCCCTGACCGGGTGATTCACCCCATGATGTCCGAACTTCAGCTTGAAGGAGCGACCTCCCAGGGCGAGCCCGATGATCTGGTGTCCCAGGCATATCCCGAACATGGGGACCTTGCCGATGAGATTTGCCGCCTCTTTGACCACGTAGGGTATCCCTTCCGGGTCTCCAGGGCCGTTCGAGAGCATGACCCCGTCCGGATGCATGTCAAGCACCTCCGAGGCAGTGGTATCCGCCCTGACGACGCTCACACGGCATCCGGCGCGCACCAGGGACCGGACGATGTTCCGCTTGACCCCGAAATCGTAGACCACCACGTGGGGATCATTTCCGGAGGAGGCCTCCTGCATTTCCATGAAAAAATCGAGATCCTTGCCGGTCACCTCCTTTACGAGGTCGCGGCCGATCAGGCTTGGGGCCGTGCGCGCCTTTCCCACGAGGCTTGCAGGATCAAGGTCCATGGTGGATACGACTGCCCGCATGGCGCCCTCCTCCCGGAGCCGCAAGGTGAGGGCGCGGGTGTCCACCCCTTCCACCCCCATACAGTTGTGACGAACGAGAAAATCATCGAGGGCCTCGCGTGATTCCCAGTGGGAGGGGATTCGGCTCTGCTCCCGGACGATAAAGGCATCCATGTGAATGACGCCCGATTCGGACGCCTCGGGGTGTATGCCGTAGTTTCCGATCTGCGGGGCGGTCATCACCACCATCTGCCCCTTGTAGGAGGGATCGGTGAGCACCTCCTGATAGCCCGCCATGCCCGTATTGAACACCATCTCACCGGTCCGCTCACCGGACACGCCGAAGGAGGTCCCCTTGAAGATCGTTCCATCCTCGAGCGCGATCATCGCTTGTTGATTCTGGCCATCCATATCTGTTTTCATGCTCACGCCGTCGTTCCCTTCCGATCCCCGTTCGATCAATCTTGTTCGAGCGGTAACCCATTATTGTAGTCCGATATTCTAATACAGAATGGAGAAATAGTCCATTGCCACGAACCGCGAATCTTTCAACGTCAAATCATATTTCACCTAATCGTCACATGGTATCCATCGCAATCACTTCACTCAACCTGTCATTTCAACCGGTGATTATATTTCACAGAATTGTCACTCCTTCGTAAACGCTGCTTCACATTGTTTGTGTATTATTAGGAATGATAAAGGCTTACCGTATTCAGTGGAAGGTAGAAAACCTAACCGCTTTTTATGGAAGAAGGCATAGTATAGTAGCTTCGCTCCGCTCTAACGAAGTTTTGTTGGAGGCAAATGGAACCGTTTTTGTCTTAAGAAGGCTTGTTTTAGTAGCTTCGCTTCGCTCCGCTCTATCGAAGTTTGGTTGGTGAAGTCGCGGGCCTTTATATGGCCGGTAGGGGCTCCATAGTGCTCCGCTTCGCTTCGCCTGACAAAGCTTGGTTGGTGGAACAGGATACATTTTCAAGTAATGCAAACGTAAATTGATCGTGTAACTCGATGATGCATGGCTCGATCCGAGGATTCGCGCCATGAAAAGGGGGAATGATAATGACAAAATACATGAAGGGCCTCGTGGTGGCCGTTGCGCTTATCATGCTTTTTTCTTCGGTGGGCGCGGCACAGAACATGATCCAAATCAAGGGATCCGATACGCTCATCAATCTTGTGCAAACCCTGGCGGAACAGTACATGGAAAAGCACCCGCAGGCCATGATTGCGGTGACCGGCGGAGGCTCGGGCACCGGCATAGCCGCCCTGATCGACGGGAAATGCGATATTTCCGATGCCTCGCGTCCCATGGAGGATAAGGAAATTCAGCTTGCCGGCGAGCGGGGCGTTGATCCCAGGGTGGTGGTGATAGGAATCGATGGCCTGAGCGTGATCACCAATATGAAGAACCTGGTCACCAAGCTCACCATGGACCAGATCGGCGCCATGTTCCGCAGCGAGATTACGAACTGGAAGGATGTCGGTGGAAAGGACAAGCCGATTACCCTGTATGGGCGGCAATCCAATTCCGGAACCTTTGTGTTTTTCGCCGAGCACGTACTCAAGGGGGACTATTCACCCAAGATGAACCGCATGAACGGGAATACCCAGATCGTGGAGAGCGTAAGGCAGGATGAAACGGGGATCGGCTATGTAGGCGTCGGCTATGTAAAGGACGCCGAGGGAATCACCGTGCTGTATGTCGCTGCTCAGGCCGGGGGTGAATACACGAGCCCGCTCGAGACCGAGGCCGTGGAAACCGGACGATATCCCGTCGCCAGGCCGCTTTTCCAGTACGTGAACGGCATGCCCACAGGAGCGGTAAAGGATTTCATCGCCTTTGAGATCGGCCCGGAGGGGCAGAGGATCATTGAAGAGGAGGGATTCTTCCCCGTGACCGGGGAATATCAGAAGGGCAACAAAAAGAATATCGGTATGTAATGCCCCATCCCACTCCTCCTTATTTCCCCTCAATGAAAAGGGAGGACACATTATATGGTGGTTTGTCAGGAATGGCCGGCCCCGGCCATCCCTGACGCCTTTTATGAATAAAACCAGCTATACATGTACCCACCCAAACCCCACACATTAACCACGTTCGCCCGCTTTCAAACTCTTAAGAGCTTTTTGGGTTCGGTGCAACTTTCCCTCCAAGGTTTGGCCAAGCAAATCCCGGTTGACAATTATTTTATTACATGACATGTTAATATTTGTCGTGAAGGTATGTAACATAAAAAATGCATAAAAGAATGGTGATATGAAAAAAAACAAAAACATCCCCATTCAGGTTTATCTGGAACCCAAACAGGAAAAGGTCATTAATTTCTTGTCCAAGACGAGTGGAAAATCCAAGGCTTCAATCATACGATCCTGCATTTCAAAATGTATTGCCGATCTTCCTCCGGAAAACGACCCGGCAATGAATATTATGAAGCTGGGCGAATCCGGGATGGAAGATATTTCAAAAAAACATGACCATTATTTGACTTCAAAGAAGAAATAATGCCAGCGGATGGGAAAATTACCCTATTTGTTGAAACCAGTGCCTGGTTTGCTGTAGCTGACAGATCAGACCGTTGTAGTTCCACGGGATTAAAAGGGGGGGCAACTTCGCATTACGTTCCCCATCCGCGTGCCGACACATCAAAGTCATTGAACCAAAAGGGCAAAGACATAGGAGGCCTTAATGGCCGACACAATAGAGAGGCTCCTGGGGGCGCACATGTCCATTGCCGGGGGGGTGGACAGGGCTATCGACCGGGGCGTGTCCCTGGGGTGCACCGCAATCCAGATCTTTACCGGGTTCAACAACCGCTGGGTTTCGCGGACCATCCCATTAGAGGTCCTGGAGCGTTTCCATCAGAAAAGGCCCCTGGTTCGATGCATCTTCGGACACAACAACTATTTGATCAATCTCGCCTCGCCGGATCGTGAAAAATCCCGCAAATCCCTTGTCTCCATGCGCGAAGAGATGCATCGGGCCGAACAGCTCGGCCTTCCCTTTCTGGTGATACACCCGGGATCCCACATGGGAAGCGGAGAAAGGCAGGGATTGCGGAGCATCGCCCAAAACCTCAACCGGATGCTTGATGAGACCTTCGGATCGAGTGTGGGGATCCTTTTGGAAACTACGTCCGGTCAAGGGAGCAACCTCGGATACCGGTTCGAGCACCTTGCCGAGATCATGAGCTCGATTCGGAACCAAGACCGCATCGGGGTGTGTTTCGACACCTCCCATGCATTCGCCGCTGGGTATGACCTGCGGACCCCTGAGACATACGAGGCAACCTTCGAGGCATTCGACCGTATCATCGGCCTGTCCCGCATTCGCGCCTTTCACCTGAACGACTCCAAGGCGAGGCTTGGTTCCCGGCGGGACCGGCACGAGCACATCGGCAGGGGATATCTGGGTAACGAGGCATTCCGCCTCATCCTTCACGACGTGCGCTTTGTGCAAGTACCAATGGTCCTGGAGACACCAAAGGGAGTAAGCATGGAAGAGGACAGGAGGAACCTTGCGCTCCTTCGTTCTATCGACATGGACCGTTTATGCTCTCAACCATAAGAATCATATGCCGTCAATATAATCCATGTCCTCTTGATATCATGACATAAAAGGGCATAATGGCAAGGATTTTTTCAAACAGATAGCCAAGATGCAGCGTGCATATCCGAAAAAACAAACCCTTTTTCAAGCACATGAACGCAGGCGGTGATCTACAGACTTTCTATGAAACACAATCCTTTCAAATACTCATCCAATATTTTGAATGATGGGCCTTGGGGTTCCTGGCCGACAGAGAGACTTCTCTCCGGTGAGGCGGCACTCTCTGCACCATATTTATTATAAGCGCTCACTCTTATTATATAATCCCCTGAATAAAGTCCGATAAGAAGGTAATTATCCGTATCTCCGACATCCACCCGTATGGCCTTAGTGCTTCCGAAGTCTGCCCTCAGTTCACCATTTCCAAACCATGGCGACCATTCCTCCTGCACATAGATGCAATAACCAGCTGCATCAGGGCACCGTGCCCAGGAGACACGGACTCCTTCCTCTGTTTCCTCGATCATCAGTGATGCGGGTGGCGGAGGGGGAATACCGATACCCTTCTCACCGAAGCCTTCAAGGATCGATTCCGCATGCTCAGAGGCGTATCCTGCCTCGTCGACCATAAGGACATCCAGGAGAAAATCCCTGAACGTCCTTGATCGCGCCTCCCGGGCTATATGAAACAGGGTATCCGCTATGCGCACCCCATGATCGCCGCATTCCTCTCTCAGGCGCTGCCGCACATTCCACATGGCCCCAGAGAGCATGAGGCTGTTTTTGTATAATTCATTCCCGTAGTCGGCTGGAAAACGCAGGTCATTTTCCAGATCCCTGACACAATCCTTTTGGGATGACACGAGGAAGCCGCCGTCCCCTATCTTGCTGTCATCGTTGAGGGTACAGGCCCAGTAATCCGAAAATGCCTCATGCATGGCGTCAAATTGGCCTGTTGCCCCGTACATCCTCAGGGATGCTTGATGAATGGAAGATGCTTCACCCCACAGATATCCGTACATGATATCCGTTACGGCATGGGTTACCTCATGGTAGATGACATCGGAAAAATGGGCGAAGTTGCGGTATGAAAATCCGTCCCCCTCGCCCAGGAAGACGCCCTCCCCTGCGAGCCATAAGGCATTGTTATAGTGCTCATCGTAGCGCACGGTGATCGTGATGGGAAGAAGCCCGGGGCCGGGGGAACTCAAGAAATCGGGATCGATCGCCTGGATATGGCGGATCATCCTGTTCGCATGATAGTATGCATTGATTTCATCGATACCATCCAGGGCATTGATGACCCCCGTACCGCTTATTTCCTCATACGTGCTTTTTCTGGTGAAATGGATGCCCATTTCCCGAGAATCCCTTGATATATGCCCAACGGACGTGATTCCGGCCTCCTCGTTGCTGACGACCCTGAAGTATCTTCCCTCCAAAACGGCAAGGATCATGTTATGGGAATCCTCCACGGAGAGCTCGAAATCCCCCGTGTCATCCGAAAAGGTATGGATCGTGCTGTACAGACCCACATCATCAATGTTCCACCCACAAAGGCCCTCATCACCATTAGTTGGCCCCATGCCCCACCTGACCAAAACCTCGGGATTTTCCGCTGTCCATGGTGAAATGTCATGGAATATGGGCCGCCAGCCGCCGTCATACAGATCCTCTTCCTGATTCTCCCACACGGACTGCCACATTCCCTGAGAATGATCCCATATCTCAACTGTCGCCCGGTCATTCGTAGAGCCCTTTACTCCCAGCCACCTCCAGTAAAGGAGGCCCACCTTGTCCTCGCTTGAGCAATCGATCGGCTGCGTCATGGTAAGATAGTGCGGCTCCGGCATGCACACAGGATATGACCCGCCCAGATTAAAGCCATACACATAGACCCCTGTGTGGGCACGCCCCGGATCGGCGTGTCCCCCTGCATCATCCTGTGGCGCGGGAGCGCCGAATTCCCATCCGAATCCAGGAATGGCGCCGCTCCAGCAGGGATCCTCATCGAAGGGATCGAAAAACAGGGGCGAATCAAGCCTCAACAGGGTGATCCTGAGGTCCGGAAGCGGCATGTCCACCGGTGCATCATCATGGTATTCCGGCAGGATCTCCCCTGTTATGTCCCCATTCACCACATAGTGTGTACAATCAACCCGTTCGAGGATTCTCACGGTATGTGCATCAATGCAATACCGCCAACGCTGCAGCGGGGAAGAGATCCGTACATCGAGCAGCACCGCCCAGCAGAAGGAAACTCCGGAATCGTCTATAACCGGGTATGCCACCTGCCCCCGAGTAATGAATTCAACCAGCCCCTGGCTATCATACATCCCCACATCATCAATCCTCAAATCCCTGCTTATTACCGCCCGAAGCCTCTCCTCATGCACCTCCGGAGCATCTCCGATACCTATCCCAGGGAACAGATTCATGCCCATGGACAGTATATTGCCCTGCGCGTCAATGATAAGGGTGAGGTAGGCGCCGTACACGACCCTTTCCCTGTAGTTCTGCTGGAAATGCACCAGGCGGACCCATCCCCTGTCGGTGACTGCGGTTGCCTGCAGATCCTCTACCCCGATTTTGAAAAGCGCATTGTGCCGATGGATGAAATCCTTGCATGCACCGATCAGTTCCTCGTGATCCGAGGATTCGTCAATGCTTCGCGCCCGATGTCCGCTCAACAGCCGCGCCTTCCCTCCGTATATACGGGAGGGCATATCGGTGGAAGGATTGATGATCACCCTCCAGCCGGGGCCATTTGCGCCCTCGAATGCGCCCCCGTCAATTTCCCTTAGTGAATGGAGGACCTTTTCCCTCCGGATTGGGGTGACCGGGGCATGGAGGTGCATCGGGCGGATACGTTGATTATGATCCTCCCTGGGAGACATAAATCCATGGAGACTGAATGGATGGACCATAAGCCATAGTGAAATCATCAGGATTACGGCCCGTTTGGGAGTTCTATTGTCCACTTCCGGATTGACTTCCCTCAAACCTTGTCCCCTGTGCCACAAATGGTCAACTATCAAGCCCCGTACTATCTCATCGACGAAAAGGGTTCTTTAGTCCGATGCCAATGTGGACTATGGGTTCGGAAATGAACGGGTAAGAAGGTTGTGTTATGAGAGGATTCGGATCACGGGAGGTTGTTCAAATCCCGGAGATGTCATATTATATATATTATTTCTTGTTTATACTAAGTATTGATCTGTAGAATGCTGTGGCAAAGAATCACCGATTACTTCCTGGGACGAAAAAACCAAGACATAGCCGCTGCTCATTAACGAGCATAATTCAGACCGCTCATAAAAAGTCACATCCTCCTGCTGCATCGCAGCAGGAGGATGTCCCTCCCTTTACCAACCTTCCTCAGGGCCAAGGGTTCGAAGGGCATTGACGATGCCTACGAAAAGGGTCATGCTGTGTTTTTGCGGATAATGGGTTTCGTTGCTATATACCTTTGGATGTCCTGATGCGCAGGAGGATATTAAACGACCGGCCAACCGGTGAGGCCGCCAAGTCCATAGAGACCGCCGTACAGACCACCATAGAGGCTACCACCATAGAGACCGCCGTACAGGCCACCATATGTGCCTCCATACAATCCGCCATACAGGCCAAGGCCTCCGTACAGACCACCATAGAGACCGCCGCCGTACAACCCGCCATAGAGCCCGCCGCCGTACAGGCCACCATATATGCCTCCATACAACCCGCCATATAGGCCAAGGCCGCCATACAGACCGCCTCCGTAAAGGCCCCCGTACAACCCTCCATAGAGACCGCCATAGAGCCCACCGTAGACGCCCCCATACAGGCCGAGGCCAATGCCGTAATACTGCAAGGCAAGTCTGTCGAGATCGAGATCGAAGTCAATCCCTGGAGCGAGCGGGTCCACGCCGAATGCATTGCCGGGTGGGGCATAGTAGGCCCCTGCAGGTGAGAAAACGAACGCAAGACAGATTGAGAGTGAGATGATACATAGAATCCGGACGAGATAGAGACGCATAGCAGCATCCTCCCTTTTTGAGAGATTGAAGAAGAAATATGACGTTCCGAAAGGCAAAATGATTAACTATGGTCATGCCTTTTTGGGAATACGGAGATATTTGTTATGATGTTGTTAAGTATACCATAAATTTTACCTTTATGCAACAAATTGTGCCATAACATAATAATAAATTATTATATTACTGGAAATGTATTTATGCCTGCGAGTATGCACTTCGACAGATTTTTCGAACAATCTCTTAACATGGGAGTAATTTGCTGAAGATACACGAGGATTCCCTCACATCAATGATGCAGATCCGAAAAATGGTGAAAAGGTATATGCCCGCCTGCACGGTCAGAGCATCCCGGGACAGGGCTCCACGTTCAGATTCACCATCCCGAAGGCGTAGCAAGCAGGAAATTGAATCTCGATACGGCGTCAATCACCTATACCATTAAAAGGCTGCAGGCTCTTTAAAAGCAGACGGTATGGATTTTACTCATCCGCCAGGGCCAACCGGGTGTTGACGGCGTCCGCAAGGGCCTGGGCAAGCTTGCAGTCATCAGGATCACGATCCACCGGCTCGAGCAGCGACGCGATGAGCCCTGCGACATCCTCCACATCGTTTATATCCTGGATAGGGATATCGGAGTTGTGCTCATTGAGTATCCCCTGGACCACATCCTGGTCTACCTTGCAGGAGCCGGTGAGGAATCCGTATTTGATGTTGAAAAGCAGGGCCGCATACTGGGCATCCGCCTTCACGCAAGGGTCGCTGGTGTCCTTGTCCTTGACCTGGACACACCCGCACAGCTCCGCATTCTCGTCGTCCCCGAATCCCTCGGGCGTTTCGGGATGAGGCTTTTTTTTTCCTAGCCCGTCGCAGATCCTTTTCCAGAATCCCTGGGTCAACGGCTCGCAAACTGGCGGAACACACCCCTCATCGATCACCCCGTCGCAGTTGTTGTCCATTCCATCGCACAGCTCGGGTGCCCCGGGATAGGTGTTCGGGTCCGCGTCATCGCAGTCGCCCTCACATTCAAAGTATCCATCGTTGTCATCATCGATCTCATTGCCCGATACAACGCCGTCACAATCGTCATCCAATCCATTGCATATTTCTACAGTATCGTCGGTTGTGTCCGAACAAACGAGCGCACCATCCAGACAAATGATACTTCCCTCTTCACAAAAGTCCGTATCGAGGCCGTCGCACGGCTCCCCGATGCTCATCTCGTCCGCACCGTCGGCAGAATCAGGGTCACAGTCATTATCCTTCCCGTCGCACAGTTCAGGTGCACCCGGATAGATCTCAGGGTCCGCATCATCGCAGTCGCCTGCACACTCAGAGAATCCATCCGCGTCAGCATCCGTGTCATCGCAAATGTCCATCGAGGTCATATACCCTGTTACTTCGGTAGTGGTATCGTTGATGATAAAAGAAGGGATAGTTGTTAAGGTGCAATGAATACCAAGATGCACCCACTCGTGGTTTTCGAGAGGTCTTTCCTGGTCCGCCCACATAAGCTGGCTTTTTTCGGGGGAATAACTGTGGATCACGATGAGGGGCTTCGATAGATCGGGTGTTGGGTCGTAGCCCCAATTTCCTTCCTCTCCCACGATAAATCCCTGTGCATCGAGTACATCACCATAGAAACAGGAGAGCCATATCCCTGAAAAATCCAGTTCAAAACCCGTTATGCTATGGCCGGTGGTATTCATTGTGTCGAAATTGACCGCAAACTCAACGATTCCTCCGGATTCTGATCGTATGATCGCTTCACTGATGGAATGGCCGATTACCTCGGAACCCTCGTTAAGGACCTCCAGGGCTACGAGAACGGCGCCATAATTTCCTATAGGATCGAGAGGGGCATCGAGCATTACTCCAGCCGGGTTCAATGGAACTGCATCGGGATTTCCCATGATCCAATCCGTCGCACCCAGAATCGATGCCGGTTGATCGGTATTGGTATCCCAGAAAAGCTCATCAAGAGAAGGGAATCTGCGGCTCTCATTGGGATCGGGAGGGAAAAAGAATGCATAGTACCAACGTATGTACAGGCTTTCCCCGCTGGAGGGGGAGAGTCGTACCCAGGGCATGTAAATAGTGGGGTCATCGGCATCAACCAACCAAAAAACCCAGGGGACCGGCACCTGGTACTGCCTGGCAGAAGGGTATTCCGCCATATCAATACAGTTTATCTGTGCAAAGGCGCGGTGAGGCGTGAAAGGTAGAAGGCATACCATGCATACAACAACGAGTACGATGACGAATACCGGAAAGAATCCCTTTTTCATGTTGTTCAACCTCCCTCTGTTAGCGGTGAGCTGCCACGTTCCATCCCTACATGAGGGGCAGGGATAGACGGTGTCGGTTCGCTGGCGGGGCATATGATTCCTTGTATTGCAGGACTGCCGTGAAACCGGCTGACTGGCGGGATAAACAGTGATTGAAGCACATCTTCAATGAAGCGGCGAATATGATCATGGGAACGTTCACGGTGGTGACAGCGTCAGAAATCTCGGGTTCACCTCATCTCGGACTATTCCATCGCATATTTGAAAAACGTATTACCACTACCACACAACCGTTGCCGAAGTCAATATAGCAGACAGGGTCAGTCCATGTTCACATCCCCAACGCAACAGCACCGGTTGTACGTAAAATCATTCGATGCTGCATGGTATTGCCATTTATATGCCGGGCACAGGCTCCATGCGCCTTGTAATCCCGTTCCTTGTGTGATATATATATAAAATATAATGGGTTTTAGCGTATATTGACTCACCCCGACGCCGGTTTCCGGCATCTCGTCCATTAACAATGATTGTGCTGTTTTTCGAAACCATTGCTGCTTAAGAGCATAGTGCCCAATGATTCATCGCCTCTTTCGAACAATAGCGACCCGTATCACGGCACCCGTATATATCGGACGATCTGCTGCCAGCGTGCCGCCGGGCTCCTGGATCCTGTTCCCTGTTCGTTCCCATTACCTGTGTTGCGGACTCATCGGCATCCTCGAATACACCGGCAGTGATCAAGAAGGCGAGAACGGGGCGAATTATCGATCGCATCTCACACGCATGAAGGAACTTTGGTCGGGTATTGCCGCCTGCGGGGTAAAGGGGCTCATCGAGGGGCGTCTTGCTGCAGAGGAATACATGAACGGGGAAACATCCCTCAGCGAGCTTCGGGACGCGGTCCTTGCTCTGAAAGGGCTGAAGCCCTTCCGGCACATCTTTCAGGATGATAGCGCACGTGAATCCATACAAAGCCAGGCCCTGGAAATCCGGTCCTTTCTCTCATCCGAGGACGCCCTTCTCGATCAATCGAGCATCACGATCGAATCCTCCTCCCTCGAACTGGTCAACAGCCGCCTTGTGCAGCTCCGGGACATCGCCTGGTGGCTTGAAAGGGAGCTTCTCCTGAATATGGAGAAGGTGGAGTCCCTGCTCGCTCCGCTCAATGAGGATGATGACGGGGAAATCACCGGCCCCCTGGTTCACGAGATGGGCAAGCTCAATCTCATCCTCAATAACCTGGACCGTCTGGAGATCAGGGGCAGGGATTCGGCGGGCATCTGCGTGATGGTCCGCTTTTCCAACGAGGAGACCGCGCGTACCTGGAAAGGGTCCATTCACGAGGCTGGGCTGGGGACGGAATACGATACCCGGAGCGCCCAGAATGATCTCGTTCACCGCACGATCAAGGCGAACGGCCCTACCCTGTTCTTCATCTTTAAGACTGCCCGTGAGCTCGGCCATCTGGGGGACAATGTCCTGCATCTGCGGGAAGAGATCGCCCACGACCGCATCCTTCGGTCTGCCCTGTCGCGTCCGGATATCTATTCCCATACCATCGCGCACACCCGCTGGGCATCGGTTGGAGCGATCAGCGAGCCGAATTGCCACCCCCTCGACGGCTGCATAGAGTCCGGGGATGTGCTGAATGCCCAGATCAACGTGGTCCTGAACGGGGACATCGACAACTATCAGGAGATCAAACAGATACTCGAGGATGAGGACGGAATCCGCATCCCTCTCCATATCACCACCGACACCAAGGTCATCCCCCTGTGGGTGGCGCACTATCTCAAAAGGGGCAATTCCCTTGGCGAGGCGTTCCGCCATGCCGTATCGGACTTCAAAGGTTCACACGCCATCGCCCTTCAATCCGACCTGGAACCTCATCACCTCTATCTTGCACAGCGGGGAAGCGGTCAGGCGATCTTCGTGGGGATCGGCCGGGACTCATACGTTGCTGCCTCCGAGGTGTACGGGGTGGTGGAACAGACGCCCCGGTACATAAAATTGGAGGGAGAGAGGGAGCGGGTACCCGGGAATTCCGGTACACAGGGCCAGATCCTCATCCTGGATTCCAGGGGCGGGCTGGACGGCATCCAGGGATGCTTTTACGATGGTCACCCCGTATTCATTCCGGACATGCCCGTAAAGACGGCACAGATCACCACCCGTGACATCGACCGGGAGGGATTTCCCCACTATTTCCTCAAGGAGGTCACCCAGGCGCCCGATTCGGTCCGCAAGACCATACGGGGTAAGGCAACCATCCTCAAGGAGAAAGGGGAGCGGAGCGTTATATTCAACCTGGGGGAGGAAATCCTCCCCGCCAGGATCATCAATGGATTGCGAAAGGGACAGATCAAAAACATATACCTTGTCGGCCAGGGAACCGCCGGGGTGGCAGCAGAAGGGATTGCCATGCTCATGACGGAATATCTCGCCAGGGCGCCCATCAGCGTGAGGGCGAAAAAGGCATCCGAATTGAGCGGGTTCTGTCTTGACCGGACCATGTCCGACACCCTGGTCCTCGCGGTCACACAATCGGGAACCACCACGGATACCAACAAGGCGGTGGACCTGGTAAGGAGCCGCGGCGCCTTCACCATGGCCATTGTCAACAGGCGGGATTCCGACATCGCCACCAAGGTGGACGGTATATTCTATACCAGCGACGGCAGGGACATCGAGATGTCCGTTGCCTCCACCAAGGCATTCTATTCCCAGATCGTTGCAGGCTGTATCCTCAGCCTTCGACTTGCCCAAATCATGGGAACGATCAGCGATGACTTCATTGCCTCCGAAATGCGCGATCTCATGCATCTTCCCTCTCTTATGACCCGGATCATCAACGAGCAGAGCGAGCGGATCGCCGGGGCAGCCGCTGCAACGGCACTCCCGAAGAGGAATTGGGCGGTGGTGGGAAGCGGGCCCAACAAGGTTGCTGCCGACGAGATCAGGATAAAATTGAGCGAACTCTGCTACAAGACCCTGCCTGCGGATGTGGTGGAGGACAGAAAGCACATCGATCTTTCAGCCGAACCTTTGATCATCGTGTGCGCTGCAGGAAACAGGGAAACGGTGCTGGGGGACGTGATCAAGGACACCGCGATATTCAAGGCACATCAGGCAACCGTGGTCTGCATTGCATCGGAGGGCGAGGACCGGTTCGAGGGGCTCGCGGATGCCCTTTTTTGCGTACCCAATACCAATGAACGACTCGCCCCGATCCTCAACACCCTCGCCGGCCACCTATGGGGATACTACGTGGCCAGGGCAATGGATGAGGAGGCGCATTTCTTCAAGGAGTTCAAGACCCGCCTGCATCAACGGATCGACCTCCTCGGGGGGCTGGGCGAAGAGGGGCCCGACATGATCTATGACCGCGAAATTCGTCTCCTCATCAAGCAATTCGAGAGGGTTGTCATGCAGAGAAAGCAGGAGGGAAGGTTCGATGCATCGGTGCGTCCAGGGACACTGTGCAATCTTGCCCTTGCATGCAGGTATGCCCTGGGGCAGATCCCCGTCAACGAGATGGAAAACCACTTCGGCCCTGCGGCATCGCACGGCGATCCCCTTATTCTCCTGTGCCAGGTGGTGGAGGAGGTCATCGACCAGATCTCCCGGCCCATCGACGCCATCAAGCATCAGGCAAAAACGGTGACCGTCGGCACAAGCAGGCTCCCGGTGACCCTCACCGGCACACTCTTTGACATGCTTCATGTTTTGGGTTTTGCGCCCTCTGACCTGTCCCCGCACATCATATCCCAGTTAAAGCAGATACAGAATGCAGTGATCAGCGTAGAGGGGGCAACCCTCTACCACGTGACCGGCCTGGATCCCTTCGGTCTCCCCACCCCGGAATCACAGATACGGGTTGTAGAACGATACGGGATCAGCAAGGAGATGCAATCAAGGGTGGAACGGGATCATACCCTTAGGGGCACCAAGCGGGCGATCGTGAAAAACAACCGGTTGTATGTGGGAATCGGTGTCTGGGACAAGGCACGGATCATCATCTTTCCCCTTCTCGGCAAGAAGGACATGGAGGCATTCCTCACGGTACTGCACGTGAGCTTCTGCCGGGAGCTCCCACTCGACAAAAAGATCAGGGCCCTGGGGATGAAGTACAATGATATCATGGATTTGGTGACCGAGTGGAACATACCGTGGGATGACACACTCCTGGAAGGATTTACCCCGGAATTCCTCCTGACCCATTCCGAAGAAGAGATCGTGGAGGCGATCAGGACGGGCGGCAGCCGGCCTGTCAATGCGGAAGGAAAGGCCGGCACATGAATGCACCATTACATATCGTGTGCCCCTCCTGTAACACCACAAACCGCGTACCCGGTGAGCGCCTTAACGACCGGCCGACATGCGGGAGATGCAAGACCTCCCTGTTCAACGCCCATCCCATTGAGCTCTCCGCAGCGAATTTCGCCATACATATCAACCACTCCACCATCCCGGTGGTAGTGGACTTCTGGGCACCATGGTGCGGCCCCTGCAGGACGATGGCCCCCTTTTTCGAACAGGCCGCCCGTCAACTGGAGCCCAGGGTGCGTCTTGCCAGGCTCAACACCGAACAGGAACAGGGGATCGGCGCGCAATACGGCATCCGGGGTATTCCCACCATGATCATCTTTCGGTCAGGGCGTGAGATCGCCCGCCACACCGGGGCCATGGATGTTGACGGCATCCTTCGATGGATCGAGTCCGCCCTCTAATCTGTCAGATTAGGTTGGTAGTCCGATCCTTGCCCCCTGAAAGAACGATGAGGCACTCTCCAAAATCCATTCTTTACGACCTCGACGTTTTTTTTAAACATGCTCCATGAGTCTTGAGTCGAGCTGCATAATTGTTTATAATCTTACTAGTAAGATTTTTTTCGGTGGTATTTATTTCGTCAAGATAGGAGCTATACTATGTCAAAGTTGTCCACAACCAAGATGTCTTCAAAGGGCCAAGTTGTAATTCCAGAGGAAATTCGTAAGCGACTGAAATTGAAAGAAGGTTCTCAATTTATTGTAATTGGAGAAAAAGATGTAGTAATACTGAAATCAATAAACCCGCCATCAATTAAAGATTTTGATGATATAATTATTCAAGCTCGCAAATATGCCGAAAAATCAGGAATGAAAAAAGCCAACATATCTGCTGCTATTACTAAGGTTCGGGGCAAAAATTGAGGATTGTCCTCGATACTAATGTATTTATCTCGGGAGTCTTTTTTACAGGTCCTCCGTTTCAAATCCTCAAGGCATGGCATGATGACAAATTAGCAATTGTTATCTCACCAGAAATATTCGATGAATACTACCGTGTTGGTAAAGAATTATCTAATCAGTTTCCACTGATCGATCTAAACCCAATACTCGAATTATTAACAATTAAAGCTGAATTCATCTATGTTAATAACCTATCTGAACCTATTTGTGATGATCCTGATGATGATAAATTTATTGCATGTGCAATTAGTAGCAGAAGTAATCTAATAGTTAGCGGTGATAAACATCTATTGAAAGTCTCCGGATATCAAGGTATTGAGATTATAAAACCACAAGTATTCGTAAATAGATATATTTAGGAGAAACCACTCAACGTTTACGCTGAATCTGCAATGCAATTATTGCAGGCAATAGATAACTATGAAGAGAAATGTACGGGACAATGGTTAGGTTTTGAGCATGAGGAAAGGCCCTGATATGAAGAGATTCCTGTCTGAAACTACTGTAATTTTCGTATGGTGGTGCGCACTCGCCGTTCTGTGCACCTCGTGTGCCTCCATAAGGGCGAAACGACCCGCCTCCGCTCAAGGCGAATCACTGTGGCTGGAGTCCGGTTGGGGCATCAATGCCCCGGGCCCGCTTCTGCTTCGATGGAGATTCATGCCTGGGATGAAGGTGCTGTATCGCGCGGAACAACGCACCTTCGTACAGGACGAGGAGGGGAACACGAGCCAGAGGCATTCCATGGGATTGACCTATGGAGTCACTGAGGTTTCAGGCGATGGAACCGCTCGGATAACGTTGACCGGAAACGACCTTGAAGCGGAGGGGGAGGGATTTGACGCCCTCAGGTTCCTTTTTTCCTCATCCGATCGCCTCGGCGGGTTTTCGATCACCCAGTATGGAGAGATGACCGATATTTCCGGCTTCGTCGATATGCGCTCCATTCCCGTTTTTCCCGAAACCCCCGTTGACGTCGGGGCACGTTGGACCGGGGATGCCCTTCTTGCCATCGCACCGGACATTCCCGAGGCGGTGATCCCCGGCACCTGTACCTACCATGTGGCAAGGACAGCAGAGATCCGCGGCAACATATGGGTATGGATCGATTTTGAGGGTGAATTCGAGCTCATTGACAAGGAGATTGGCCTGAAGAAGGTCATCGGGATTGTCCAAGGCACCGCTCAGGAAACAGGAGACCACGAGGTGATCGCCGACCGGGTGGTCCCGGGATCTCCCGCTGACGAGGCAGGTATGTTGCCGGGGGATGCGATCCTGAGGCTCGGCAGCATGGACGTCCATACCTGGTTGGATCTCAGCCTCGCCGTCTCCCTTTCCCCCGTTGACCGGCCCACCCTGCTGGTGGTGGAGCGGAACGGGCAGAAAACGAGCCTGGCGATCACGCCACAGGCGACCATGTCGGGCATCATGAACGCCTCGGGACACATCAAGGGATCGTGCATCTTCGACGCCACCAGAGGGGTTCTCATCGCGCAGCGCATCAACCCCTTTGTCCTTACCAGTTCAGTCAGCATTGCCGGTTACCCAACCAGGATCGATGCCCGTATCGAAAGCGACATCCGTATCGTCCAATGGCATGGGGTGGAACCCATCACGGAACGACCCTGAAGACATCGCGGGTGTTGGTCGAATAAAAATAGGGGCATGAGGCCGCCATCGGTGTATTGCAATTGACCGAATGAAGTTCACCTTGACCGGAGGGGGACCGGAACAATGGCACACAATGAACAGGTGCTCCGCTTTGCACAAGGATGGATTGATGCATGGAACTCCCATGATGTGAACCGAATCCTGGAATTCTATGCCGACGACCTTGAACTGACCACACCCTATGCCGTCAGCCTCCTTAACATTCAGACGGGAACCCTCAAGGGAAAGGATACCATCCGGACCTTCATGCAAAAGGCATTTAAATTGCTGCCCCAATTGAGGTACGAATTGATCGAGGTCCTGTCAAGCGTCAACAGCATCTCCATCTACCATAACTCAATACTGGGAAAACGCAGCGTCGAGGTCCTCTTTTTTGATGGAAACGGCAAGATCAGCAAATCCATCAGCCATTACAATTCCCTGTAGTGATGCCTTTCTGCATGTAATACCCGGAAGAGACGAACACCCTGCTGATATCCCCTTTGTTTAAGCCTCTCGTATTTCCTCCATTGCCGCATAATTTCGTTTTGAATTCAGTCACCTCCATTCACAGGAGATATGATTGGTTGTTGGGGGTCCTCCTATGGGGCATTCGCGGATCGCGCCTTTCGTACGAAGGAACACAAGCCAATAAGAAACCCATTGCAATCATGACAGATTTAATGTTATTGAATGATTCATTGCATTATTATTAAATGATTTCACGTGAAACATTATATCATCATTAATATTTCATTTAATACTCTTGCAATTACATCGATAGTGATATATACATACCCTATGACCTTCTGGTTCCTTAATGCGGACGTATCATAACAAAAGAGATCCTTTCCACTACTCACGCATGAAGAAATCAGGCCTGGGTGTATCAACCGATCGGTGAGGGAATGAAATTAGACCCTGAAATACGGATCATGAACGAAATCTACGCATCCCTGAGAGGTCTCGATGCGCATGCGCAGCGGCGTATTATGAGCTGGGTTCTTGAAAAGCTCTCCCTTGATCTTCCATGGGAGATGAGCAAGGATACCGGGTGGGAGATTGCCGGCTCAGGCGATGGACAACCCCTTCCGCCCCCGTCGGACCTCTTTGACAAGGCTCGCCCGGAAAACGATGCGGAAAGGGTGCTCGCTGTTGCAGCGTATCTTCAGACAACCCAACCTGGAGAAGACCTTACCGCGCGAGAAATAACCATGAAACTCGCCAGCCTGGGGCACAGCGTGCGTAACATAACCGCCACCATCAACAGCTTGATGAATAAAAGACCCAAACTTATGGTACAGACACTCAAAAAGGGCACCACAAGGCAAGCGCAAAAACGTTACAAGGTCACCCCCGAAGGGATTGCAGCGGTGCAAATGATGATGTGCCAGTAACCGGCGTGTCGAAAACGGGACCTTATTCCTCAGGATTTTCCTCAGCAGGCAGTATATCGTTTATTTGCGAATGGTCGAGGGACGAGAACCGGCGTTTCCTGCCTTATTTGATTGGATTTTTATAAGATGGTATAATTTAAATAATATTATAAATGATTTTATCGGCAATAAAATTTATTATCGAAAGTAAAGCGCCGATTATTTCTTTTATTTTCTGCTCTATAAAGGTTACGAACTTCAATTCTTTGCCAAGACAGGAGGTGAGAGGCCGGTCAAAAACGAGGGTTCACAATTCTTGCGTGTCTTCTTTCCTTTTTTCGTTATAGGTTCCTTTCAATTTTCTCATAGACATATGTAGCATTACAGTGCGCACAATCCCTCGCGGGAACCATCACGCGCACATTCAAGACGGCGTAGTGTCTTACCCTGTTCAATCAGCAAAGGGCCGGACATGACACCCTATGCGAAAAATTCTACTATTCTGAGATTGCAGCTAAACGCAGTCGAAAGGAGGGATCGGTGATGTCCAGAAGGGAATGTGTCCTATTTCCTCTCATTATAGCTACCATCTGTATTATTCTATTGCTTTCCGGGACCCTGGCAATGTCAGCCATCTACACCCAGCAGGAATTGTTGTCCACCGACTGGCACAGCCTTGATACCTTTATATGGCAGGATTTCGAATACTGGCACGCACCGAGCAACTATGGGTGGAAGAGCTCGTGTCCGCCCTACCCTGTCTTCGGATACTGACCCTATACGGGCTTTGGGCGGATTGAAACCATATTCTGCCCATTGCTGAAGAGCAGGGTCCTGTTCTACAGTTGCATGATGTCCCACTTAAACCAGTTTTATCCCTTTTTTGCATGGAACCAAAACGTCACCTATCCTGACGAAAGCCCCATTAATGACAAAAGCCTGTTCTCCTTCGACATCATGGTACCCTTTGTTGGCATCGAACGGTGGGATACCTGGGAGGCTTCGATCATGGTGATCTCCAGGAACGGGAACCAGGTACTCCTCATCTACCGGCCCGAGGGGGTATGCGAGACCGGCCCCGTGTTCAGGGATGGAATCCCCGGTGATATCTTTACCGGACAGTATGATCCCCCTGGTTTTCTCTTCAGAATAGGCAGGCAATTCAATCAGGGGAGGTGGAGCCATATCATCAGGGATTTGGACCGTGATGTGGACCTTACCGATGATGGGGAACGAAACTACAGCGACGGATTCGGACCGGACCCGTCAACCGGGGATACGGGAAATTCCATGGTCGCCATGGTCAAGTTTCAGCACCCCCTGCTGCGGGTTGACAATATCGCCTTCCATAAACGCGAGGTTGTCCCCTACGGCGAGTACCAGCCCTACCTGTATAAAATCGGCCCGCGCTATGCACAGATCTTCGAACCCTACCGATACCTCTTCTTCGCGGACTATGACACCGGAGATGAAGAGATCTCAAATATCCTTGATTTCCTGCTCACCGACAGGTTCGAGGACATCTTCATCACGGATCCCAATGCAATCGAGGACTACTGGCTCTCCCTGGGAGCCGATCCCAACAAGTTCGGTACGGAGGCCGACCCCAACATATCAGACCTCTTCGACAGGGATTTCATCGTTGACGTCAACCTGCCGATCTTTGCGAATCCCAACTACCGCCTGGGAAGCAATCCGCACCTGGAGTTCATTCCCGGAACATCCTTCAACCAAACCCTGGGCTGGAACGCCACGGTCGGAGGAATCGGGGCGAGCGGGGCGCAGTTTTTCGGTATAAACCCGCTGGAGATCAATCCCTACGACGGCATGCCGACCTATATTCCGGCCTATTATGACGCCGAAGAGGTCATCGAGCATTTCGGAAAGCCCTTTTTCGGGCCTCTGCCATGCTTCTACCTGGAATGCGCCTTGTGGAACGCCGGTTTTACCTACTGGCCCAATATCGCACGACTCGATTTCACCCCTCAGTACTTCGAGGATATCATCCTGAGCATCGAGGTGACCAACGGGAGGGTATCGGATCTGGAGACGTTTCCCATATCCGTGGTGAACTATCCGGTTGAAAACCATCCCCCCTATCTCGAGGATCTCGATGATCAGATCTTCTACGTAGGACAGCTCAACACCTATGCCGTCGGCATGGTTGACGCCGATTGCACGATATTCTCGCTGTCGAACATGCCTGCAACCACCCATGTGCCGGGATTCCCCCTCTCCGATCAGTTCAGAACGGACATGGACAACATATTCTGGAGCTTTACCCTCGACGGTCTCCCTTCCTATCAATACGGCCCTTGGATTGAAAGCATAGTCGAACCCTGCAGCGGTCTCATACGGTTCACCCCAAAATTCGAGGGTACGTATCGGGCCCGGCTGGTGGCCACGGATGACCGGGGTGCCTCGGCGATCGGCGAGTTCATACTCTTCAGTATCAACAAGGGAACGTGGCTCAATCATCCTCCGGTCATCATGATGGATTGGGACCATCCGCAGGTGGTCAAGGCCGGGGAACCACTCCTGTTGTCATCCCCCACCCTCAGGGTGGAGGACCCCGATGGCGACGAACTCTACTTTTCGAGCAACATCGGCTCCACCGGCACCCTGCCAAACGGGGATGTGTTTTGGCACTTCTACACCCACTTCCCCGGTTTTTACCAGGTTGAAATCATCGCCTTCGACATACGGGGAGGCTATGCCGTGATCACCATCGACCTCGAGGTCAAGCCGTGGTGGTCGTACTGATGAATTGTCGTATCGGTTAACGCCGGGTTGAAGACTCATGTAACAATGGCCCGCATATGACGAAAAAAGGGCCCCTGGTATCTCCAGGGGCCCTTTTTATTTCTCCCGGCGCAGGTTCAATGGGGTCAGGTCTTGAAATGACAGTTTTTTGCAGCAAACGCTCATGCCACTTTGTGGCGCCACGAAGCATGAAAATATGATTCTATTTTCGGAACGAAAACTGTCAATTCAAGACCTGACCCCAAGACGCGGTTGCCGCAGCCAAGGATATTGTTTATAATGCGTTAATTATTTACGGCCATGATCCCTTTTTTTCTTAATCCTTATAAGGACTGAACAGCTCCATGTGCGGTATTTGCGGCTTCTCTTCGGAAGACCCCAGGCCGGAACCGGCTGATGCCATTCTCAAGGCCATGTGTGACACGATGGTCCATCGGGGGCCTGATGAGTGGGGAACCCACTTTGACGGATACATGGCCCTGGGTATGCGCCGTCTTTCCATTATAGACCTCTCCACCGGGCATCAGCCCATGACCAACGAGGACCGCACCCTCTGGCTGCTCCACAACGGAGAGATCTACAATTTCCCCGACCTGAGGGATGATCTGATCAAACGGGGACACCATTTCACGTCCGGATCGGACGGGGAGGTCGTCCTGCACCTGTACGAGGAGAAGGGGGATGCCTTTGTCGAAGACCTAAACGGCATGTTCGGCATCGCCCTGTGGGATTCACAGCGCAGGAGACTCATCCTCGTCAGGGACCGAATGGGCATAAAGCCCCTCCACTATATGCTCACCACACAAGGGGACATTGTCTTTGCCTCCGAAATCAAGGCCCTGCTCAAGCATCCCGGATGGGAGCCGCAGCTGGATCTCGAGGCCCTCGATCTGTATCTGACCTTTGAATATGTTCCCACACCCAAGACCATCTATCAGGGGGTATCAAAGCTTCCCCCCGGCCACATGCTCATTTTCGAAAAGGGAGCCATCCGGCTCAAGGAATATTGGGACTTGGACTATCGGACAGGAAGAACCTCCGCACAGGGGCTCGATGAAAGGGAATGCGAAGAACAGTATTTGGACCTGCTTGGCGCCTCGGTGAAAAGAAGGCTCATCAGCGATGTCCCCCTGGGGACATTCCTGAGCGGTGGGATCGATTCCAGTACGGTCACCGCCCTTGCCCATCGTCAGGCAAACGAGTCGATCGATAGCTTTCAGATCGGGTTTTACGAGCCTTCCTTTGATGAATCCGATTATGCACTCCAGGCATCCCGTCATATCGGTATCAACCACCATCAAAAGATGTTCGACACTGCCCAGATGCTGGATGCCCTTCCAAGGGTATGTGACATCATGGATGAGCCGTTCGCTGATGCCTCCCTGCTGCCCACCTATCTCCTGTGCAAATTCTGCCGGGAACAGGTAACCGTTGCCCTTAGCGGTGACGGTGGGGATGAGCTGTTCGCCGGGTACTACACCTACCAGGCACACGCCATGGCAGGACTCTACCTCAAGCTTCCCGGAATGCTGAGGCTAGGTCTGATCGAGCCCCTCATCCGCAGTCTTCCGGTCTCGGACAAGAATTTCAGCCTGGATTTTTGTGCAAAGCGGTTCATCGACGGCATATCCCTCCCCCCCGGCATTCGTCATACCCTCTGGATGGGCTCCTTCAGCCCGCAGGAAAAGGCGTCGCTCTTTCGTCCCGAGATCAAGGAATCCCTGGCCCTGCACGACACCTTCTCCATTGTGAGGGATTATCTCGCCAGGGCCAAGGCCAATCATCCCCTCCATGCGATCCTCTACCTGGATGCCAAGCTCTATCTTCAGGATGATCTCCTGGTCAAGGTGGACAGGGCGAGTATGGCGCATTCCCTGGAGGTTCGGGTGCCTTTTCTGGACCACACCTGCGTGGATTTTGTCACCCGTCTTCCCCCTGCATTCAAATTGAAGCACCTCAGGACCAAGTACCTGTTAAAGAAGGGCGTTGCCCCGCTCCTGCCCCGCTCGATCATTCATCGAAAAAAGAAGGGATTCGGCATCCCCGTGGCCCGTTGGATCAAGGGCGAATTGAAGGAGCTCTTCGCGGATACCCTGAATCCGGATCTGATACGGAGGCAGGGCATCTTTGATCCGGATGTGGTGAATGGATTGCTTCAGGACCACTGTGCGGGAAGGATCGACAACCGCAAGAAGCTGTGGACGCTCTTTATGTTTCAGCGGTGGCTCGCCGGAAGGGGCTGATTTCGTTAGGAGGTTCTCCGCGCATGTAAGAATTCAACGGATGGTACGTCAATAGATGTATAGTGTTTTTCCACAATTTTTCCCCCTCATAGCCACACTCTATTAGTTCACTATAGCGAGAAAACTTTTGACACATTTTAGGATTATTGATATAATTTAAATTGAATATATATAGCATCTTTTATAGAATATTAAACTAAACCGCCATTACATGGCTTTTTTTGGGATATAGTTAAAGAATGGCAGGTGCATTAATTCGATTGTGTTTCATCGTTGAGGTTTGAGCGAGCATGGGTGCACGTTTTCGGGGGGCTTAAGGAAGGGGTGAATCAATGGTGAAAAAGAGGGGATTCGTACTTGTAGTCGTCGTATGCATGATGGCCGCATGCTTCCACCTTCTGCTGACCGGACCCGGCGCACGGGCCGATACCTTCGTGTGGCAGGATTTTGAGTACTGGAATGCACCGAGTTTCTATGGATGGAAGAGCTCCTGCCCCCCCTACCCGGTCTACGGATGGTGTCCCTACACCGGATTCGGTCGTATAACGACGGTTATCGACCCGGGATTGCAGAGCAGGGTCCTTCTCTATGAATGCATGATGTCCCACCTGAATCAATTCTATCCCTTTTATGCATGGAATGAGTCCGTCACCTACCCCGATGGCGACCCCATCAACGACAAGAATATCATCTCATTCAACATTCGCATGTGGTTCGGCATAGAGTGGTTCGATCAGTGGGAGGTACAGATATTCCTTGTCTCGCGCAAGGGCGAACAGGTCAATCTCATCTATAGGCCGGTAGGCCAGCGTGAATCGGGGCCTATACCTTACGAGGGAAGACCTGGGGACATCTTTACCGGAAGGATGGATCCCCCCGGGTTTGTGTACGAACTGGGCAGACAGTACCAGGATGGGACATGGCATCTGGTGCTTCGAGACCTGGACCAGGACGTGGCACTGGCATTGGGGTATGAAATGGACGACCCCGACAGGGACGGATTCGGCAAGTCCATTTTTGGCCCCGGTGAATCCCGGATACTCTCCATCATGCTGAAGGGGTATCAACTGATGGTCGATAATATCGCCTTCCACGACAAATTGGGGGATATCATCAACCATCCTCCCAAGCTGCAGCGGATCGGGCCGCAGTATGCCCAGCTCTTCGTGCCGTTCAGCACCCTCATCACCGCCTCCGATGTCGAGCTCACCGGTGCCTCAGACGAGTCAAGGCTAGAGTTCCTTGCAACCATAGGGGGATACGGCTCCAAGGGCATTCAGACCACCGATTTGATCCACCGGGTCAAGGAGGACCCGAATAATTCCGGCTCCTATATCCTGTGTGCGAATAACGATTCTGCATGCGCCAAGGACAAGGTTATGATGCAGTTCGTGCCCCAGCATTTCGAGGATCTCATAGTGACCATCCGGGTGGTGGACGAGGGAGGACTCTCGGACATCGAGACCTTTCCCTTGTCGGTGGTAAATTATCCGGTGGAGAACCACCCGCCCTACTTCGAGGAGATCGAGGACGATGTCTATATCCTGGGGAGCAACGACGGCTATTTTGTCAAACAATTTGCCTGCTACGATAAGGATGAAGAAGATATCCCCGGTACGGTCGAGGAACCGGGAAACATCACCTACTCCGCCCTGATAAACGGCGTCCCCAGTTACCAGTACGGCCCCTGGCAGGAAGCCATCATCCCGTTGCCCTGTGTGCCTCAAATCAAATTCAGTCCCCAGTTCGAAGGGATTCACCGGATTCAGGTTATTGCCACCGATGCGCGGGGGCTGTCGGCGGTGACCGACTTTACCCTGGTGGTGGTAAATTACGGGACCTGGTTGAATCATCCCCCAATACTCTGCGAAGACATCGACAGCCCGCAGATTGCCAAGGCCGGAAGGACATTCCTTATACCCGTTGAATTCTTCGACCCCGACGGTGATGTCATCTACTATTCATGTAATATCGGCAGTGTAACGGAAATGAAACCGGGATTCGGTATTACGCCTGAAAGCGAAATCGGCAAGACCGTGGACGAGGATATGAAGGGCAGGTACGTGAGCGGGGCGGTCTACACCCTGACCACCCCCTGGCCGGGAAGATATCTTGTTGAGATCATCGCCTACGATATCAGAGGGGGGTATGCGGTCATGAATTTCCTGCTCGACGTAGAGCCCTGGTGGACCTTTTAGGATAGAAATCCCGGAGCAGCACAACGAATTGCCCTGTGTGCTCCGTGGTGAATTGGATTATACGGCTTACAATAAACAGGCCATGTGTTCCTTCTCTGGAAGGGTTACATGGCCTGTTCGTTTCAAAACTCGTGTATAAACGCACTATGCCGCCTGGTCATTCCCATTGAAGCGGGATTTTGATCAGGATCAGCCGCGTCGATTCTTCTTGCGCCTTTTTGAAGAGCCCTTGGATCCCTTCTTCTTTGATTCCGACGAGGCAGCCGCTTGAATCTGTTTCTGCTGCTCCATCATCCTGCTTACGCCGCCTTTGTTGACAGGGCCGATACTGCTTGCGGGCATGCCCGGCCCCATCTCCCTCTTTGCCCTTGCACCGCCTGCGCCCTTCGCGGAGGGGGCAAGATTGTGGAAAAAGAGGGCAACCGGGCTTGCAATGTACACGGACGAGTATGTACCCACGATAACGCCGATGATGAGGGCGAAGGCAAAGTCGTTGATGACCTCTCCCCCCAGGACATACAGGCAGAATACCACAAAAAAGGTGGTCAACGAGGTGAGCACGGTCCTTCCCAGCGTCTGATTGATGCTCGTATTGAGAATATCCTTGAGGGAACGGTTTCTCATCAACTTGAGATTGTCCCTCACCCGGTCGAAGACCACGATGGTATCGTTCAGGGAATAACCGATGATGGTCAAAAGCGCGGCGATCACCGGGAGGGTGAATTCACGGTTGGTCAGGGAGAAGGCGCCTACGGTCACCAGAACATCGTGGATAAGGGCAATGATGGCGCCAAGGGCGTATACGAATTCAAACCGCCACCACGTATAGATCAAAACCCCTAGGGTGGCGAAGATGATCGCCCATATCCCCTTCTCGCGCAGGTCCTTCCCCACCTTGGGCCCCACCATCTCCACCCTTCGTATCTCAAAGGCATCCGCTCCTATGGTTTGAGTGAGGGCATCTCCGATCCTCGTTTCGAACCCCTCCAATGATGAGGTGGTTGCGGACATTCTCAGGAGTACCTCGTTTTCCTCCTTCTCACCATAGCGTTGAATCAGGATCTCCCCCATATCCAGGCCCTTTAAGGTGTTGCGCAGCGTGTCGATTTCCATCGGCACGTTGAATTTGACCTGGACCAAGGTCCCACCAGCGAAGTCAACACCGTAGCGAGGCCCGTTTTTAACGATGAGGGAGGCGATACCCACCCCGATAATGAGAAGCGAGCCAAGGATGGCCCATTTTCGGGCCCCCATGAAATCTATGTTTAAGTCGTTTCTAAAGAACCTCATTCGTGCCTCCTCGTATATTCTGTATTAGATGCTCAGGGTTTGGATTCGCACCCTGGTCATGAACCAGTCAAACACAAACCTGGTTACGAATATTGCCGTAAACATGCTTGCAATAATACCGATGCTGAGGGTCACAGCAAACCCCTTTACCGGCCCGGTTCCGAATTGGAAGAGGACCACTGCGGCAATAAGGGTCGTAACATTCGCATCCAAAATGGTGATAAATGCCTTGGCATATCCCGCACTCACTGCGGCCCTCACCGTTTTACCGAGGAGGAGCTCCTCCCGTATCCGTTCGAATATGAGGACATTGGCATCGACCGCCATACCAATGGTCAGAACGATTCCCGCTATTCCAGGAAGGGTCAAGGTTGCCTTGAACATGGAAAGTACCGCCATGATCAGGACGATATTCAGGATAAGGGCAAGATCGGCCACAAAGCCCGAGAGGTTGTAGTACAGCACCATAAATCCGATCACCAGCACAAAGCCTATCAGCAGGGATATAAGCCCCTTCCGAATGGAATCATGGCCGAGTGATGGTCCGACCGATTGCTGGTGCATGATTTCCACCGGCGCGGGCAAGGCGCCGGCCCTCAAAACTATGGCCAGGTCATGGGCCTCTTCGGTAGAGAAATTCCCGGTGATCTGGGCCCTTCCTCCACCGATTTTTTCGCGTATAACCGGGGCTGAGTACACATTTTTGTCAAGAATGATGGCAAGCCGGCGTCCGACGTTCTCCGCGGTAATTTGCTCAAAGAGCTTCGCCCCACCGCTGTCGAACGTGATGGCCACGTATGATTCCCCGTATTCCCCGCCGATCCGTACCTCGGCATCGGTCAGCACGTCCCCGGTCATGAGGGTCCTCTTTTTGAGCAGATAGGGCTTTTTGATCAGCCTTCCGGTGTCCCTGTCCACGGTCCTCTCATGGAGGATTTCATCATCAGGGGGGATGTTCCCCTTGAGGGCCTCATCGAGGTTCGCCTCGTCATCGACAATCTTGAATTCAAGCTGAGCGGTCTTCCCGATGAGGGAAATGGCCCGTTTCGTGTCCTTTATCCCCGGAAGCTCCACGACAATCCGGTCCTCGCCCTGTTTCTGAATGGTCGGTTCACTGACCCCGAACTGATCGATCCGGTTTCGAATGGTCTCCACCGCCTGGTTGAGGGCCGACTCCTTGATACGATCGGCCTCCTGGGGACGCAGGGTGAGAAGGAAGCGGGTGTTGTCCCCCTCAACGGGGTTTGCCACCTCGAAATTGACATAATCCTCCATGATGGTGTCCATGGGTGATACGAATTCCTCGGTCACCAGCTTTACGCCGATCTTTCTCCCATCGACCCGCTCGATGCTGTCGAATACGATCCCCTTCTCCCGCATGGCGTCCTTGATGGTACTGGCGGTTCTTTCCAGATAGCTCTCGATGGCCTTTTCCACCTTTACGCCGAGTACGAGGTGCATGCCGCCCTGAAGGTCAAGACCGAGGTGCACCTTATCGATCTTTTTTTTCCACCATGAGGGAAGCGAACTGGTTAACGAAGGCAGAATATAGACAAAGGCGATAATGCTTATGCTGACGATAAGCCAGAATTTCCATTTCAGGTTATCTTTCACTGTGACCCCCTTATTCTCACATGCATCGTTTTATTCTTTGCCACCCTTTTTGGTCCCCTCTCGTATGCCGGCAATGGCATTTTTGGCGACCTCGATTCTTACCTTATCGGCTATCTTGAGCATAACGGAATCGGATGATATCGATTCAACGGTTCCGAATATTCCCCCGGTGGTCATAACCTTCTCTCCCGCGCGCAGTGTATTGCGCATTTCCTGGAGTTTTTGCTGCTGTTTTTGCTGGGGTCTGATCAGGAGAAAATAAAACACCAAAAAGATGAGGCCGAGTGTAACCAGCCCCCCCACCATTCCACCTCCTCCGGACTGTCCGGTCTGACCACCACCCGAAGACATGGCATAGGCAACGTTGAGCAAAATCATTCCGTATTCCCCCTATTATAAAAAGATAATAGAAACGTATGGACCTGACCTGGGGGTCCGTTATGAAACCCCGTGTAAGGCTGCGCATCATGCATAAGGTATTCGATTTTTCTCATCATATGTATACCGATTTTTTTCATCACATTATACCAGCGTCATGTCCTGTAAATCGAGGGCATCCATAATGACGATGTACCCGGGCTATGGCCAACGCATCATGGGTGCGAGCATCGCGAATATTCACTGTCGATCATCACTCCCGCAGAACTCTGGGCATAATTTTGTATACATTGCCCCTTGAATTCCGAAAATTGTTGGGTCTCTATGGCATGCCTGATGTTAGCCATGAGATTCTGATAAAAGGTCAGGTTGTGAATTGTATTCAGCATACAGGATAGGATCTCCCCGCTCATGAAGAGATGGCGCAAGTACGCCCTGGTGAAATTCCTGCAGGTGTAACACGTGCATTCAGGGTCCGGAGGAGAGGTATCCTGCGCATAGCACGCCTGTTTAATGATCATCTTCCCCTGGGCGGTAAATAGAAGGCCGTTCCGTGCGCATCGAGTGGGCAAGACACAGTCCATCAGATCCGCACCGCAGGAAACCGCCTCCAGGATGTCGAGGGGGGTGCCCATTCCCATGACATACCGCGGCTTCTGCTCCGGGATGCATGCCAGGGTATGGCGCATAATCTCATAGGTCACTGCACGCTCCTCACCGACGCTCAGTCCTCCTATTGCATACCCGTCAAAATCCTCTGCAAGGAGCCCCTGTGCACATCGCTCCCTGAGGTCCTTGTAGATCCCTCCCTGAACGATGCCGAACACTGCCTGATCCCCCGCATCAAACCCCCTGCATCGGGAGGCCCAGGCGAGGGAAAGCTCCATCGATTTCCTGGCCTCTTCATAGGTTGACGGGTATCCGGTGCACTCATCAAGACACATGGCGATATCGGATCCCAGGGTATACTGCAGCGACATAACATCCTCAGGGCTTAAAAAATGGGTCGATCCATCAAGGTGCGACTGGAAGGTTACCCCTTCGGGCTTGACCGAAACAAGACGACTGAGGCTCATGATCTGGTATCCGCCGCTGTCCGTCAGAATGGGTCCCGGCCACCCCATAAAATGGTGTAGCCCTCCATGCCGGTGAACAATATCTGCCCCGGGTCTCAGGTACAGATGATAGGCATTCGCCAGGAGAATCTCAACCCCTATCTGCTCAAGATCGCAGGGTGTTACTCCCTTGACTGTACCATTGGTGCCGACCGGCATAAACGCGGGCGTACGAAGGGATCCGTGAGCGGTGTGCATGATTCCAAGGCGGGCGGAGGTTGTCGGATCGCGTTCGAGAATTGTATAGCAAAAATTCATGTATGTCCCTGTTTTCATTGATCCCAGATGTATATAACACCGCCATGCGCGCTTCTCTCCGTGCGACCCACGCTCAAAAACTGCGGCCGGTGGCCTTGATTATACGCTCCGGCGAACATGTCACAACCGAAAACACACCATCCCTTGTGCGCGGATCGATGGCCACATGCCGGATTTTCATACCTCCAGAATCTCTTTTTCCTTATTATCCAAAAGCTCGTCAACCTTGCCGATGTATTCGTCGGTAAGGCTTTGTATCTCCTTAAGACCATTGTGATATTCGTCTTCGGTGATCTGCTTGTCCTTTTCCATCTTCTTCAGCTTCTCATTGCTGTCCCTGCGGGAATTCCTGATGGAGATCCGACACTCTTCAGCGGCATTCTTCACCACCTTGACCAGTTGCTTTCTGCGCTCCTCGGTGAGCATCGGTATGGACAACCGTATGACCTTGCCGTCATTCGAAGGATTGAGCCCGAGGTCGGATTTCAGGATCGCCTTTTCAATATTCGCAAGGGATGAAGGATCCCAGGGTTGAATAACAAGGAGTCTTGATTCCGGAACCGAAATGGTGGCCAACTGGTTGAGGGGGGTCAGAGAGTTGTAATACTCGACCTTGATACCATCCAGGAGGGAAGCGGAGGCGCGTCCCGTCCGTAATGAACCGAATTCGTGCTTGAGGGCATCAATTGCCAGATCCATCTTATTTCTGGTCTCTTTATGAAGTTCCTTTGTCATGATTCCTCACCCTTTATGTATGATCCTATTGGTTCTCCATATATGATCCTTTTCAGGTTTCCCTTTTTCATGAAATTAAAGACAACGATCGGGATCATATTCTCCATGCACAGGGTTATAGCGGTATTATCCATAACCTGGAGACGTCTTCGTATGACCTCCATGTAGGTAAGTTCTTCAATCTTTTGTGCATCCTTGTCTTTCATGGGATCCGACGAATAGATGCCGTCCACCTTGGTTGCCTTCAATATGGCCTCGGCGGCGATTTCAATTGCCCGAAGGGAGGCAGCCGTATCGGTGGTGAAATAGGGATTGCCGGTTCCTCCCGCCAGTATGACGATTCTGCCCTTTTCCATATGGCGGATGGCCCTTCGACGGATGTATGGCTCTGCAACCCTCGGCATTTCTATGGCGGTCAAGACCCGGGTGAATGCACCAAATTTTTCCAGCGCCCCCTGGAGGGCAAGTCCGTTTATCACCGTGGCGAGCATCCCCATATAATCGGCGGAGGTCTTTTCCACGCAGGAAATCTCCCCGGAGGAACCACGGTATATATTTCCTCCGCCCATCACTATGGCGATTTCAACGCCGAGATCCCTTATTTCCGTAATCTCTTCTGCAATGGAAAGAACGGTCTTCGAATCAATACCGTATCCCCGCTCTCCCTGCAGTGCCTCTCCGCTGAGCTTGAGGAGTATCCTCTTATAGACTGGCGTATCGAAGCTCACACGTCCTCGCCGAGTTCAAAACGAACAAATCGCCGTATGTTGATGTTTTCACCGAGTGCCGCGATGCGCTCGGTAAGGACCTCCTTGACTGTCCTCTTGTCGTCACGGACAAAGGCCTGTTCAAGGAGGCACACCTTGGCAAAGAAATTTTTGTCGATCTTTCCCGATACAATCTTGTCAATGATCTGTGGAGGCTTTTTTCCGTCCTCCATTTGTGATTTGTAGATCTCCTTCTCCTTTTCAATGAGTTCCGAAGGGACATCCTCCCTCTTGACATACAGGGGGCTGAATGCCGCGATCTGCATCGCCATATCCTTGGCAAACTCCTTGAAATCCGGGGTCCGCGCTACAAAATCGGTCTCACAGTTTACCTCCAGGAGCACACCGATCCGTCCGTTTCCATGGATATAGGAATGAATGAGCCCCTGTGAGGTCTCCCTGCCGGCCTTTTTGGCGGCGGTGGAAATCCCCTTTTTTCTGAGATACTCTACGGCCTTTTCACTATCCCCTCCAGTCTCCTGGAGGGCTTGCTTGCATTCCATGAAACCGGCACCTGTCTTTATACGAAGATCCTTTACCTGCTGTGCTGAAATCTCCATATTCGATTCCCTTTCCACGCTATTGGGGTCATATCGAAGATAATTTTAAGCATCTATGCGACGTTTTCACTCTCCACTCTTTCTTCATCCTTGTTTTCACCCGGTTCGGCCACCTTGGGTCTGGGCTTTTTCCGCGGCTTTTGCTTAGGCGGCGAACCCCTTTCCTCCTTGTCCCGCTCGTCAAGCTCTTCAGCCTCTTGTTTCAGAGAGGCAAGCCATTCATCATGCCCTTCAAGGACGGCATCCGCCATGTACGAGGTAATCAGCTTGATTGAACGAATCGCGTCGTCATTGCCGGGTATCGGAAACTGTATCCCATCCGGATCGGCATTGGTATCGAGAATGGCGATGACCGGTATCTCCAGCTTGTTCGCCTCATTGACGGCGATCCGTTCCTTTTTTGTGTCAATGATAAAGACCGCATCGGGCAACTTGTTCATATCGCGAATGCCGATCAGTACCTTCTCCATTTTCTGCCTCTTTTTTTCCAGTTTAGAGGCCTCCTTTTTGGTCAGACCCGCGTAGTTTCCGCTTTCCTTCATCTCCACCAATCGTTTCATCTTGTTCAGGCTTTTTTGGATGGTATCGAAATTGGTCAGCATGCCGCCGAGCCAACGCTGATTGACATAGGACATATTGCACCTGCCGGCCTCTTCCATGATAACCTCTTGGGCCTGTCGTTTGGTGCCGACGAATAGAATCGAGCCTCCCTGCGCAGCAAGGTCCTGAACAAATTGATAGGCCTCCTTGAATTTTCGAAGGGTCTTTTGAAGATCGATAATGAAGATACCGTTTCTCTCGATAAAGAGATACTTCTTCATCTTCGGGTTCCAGCGCTTGGCCTGGTGGCCGAAGTGAACCCCCGCCTCGAGCAACTGCTTCATTGATACATTAAACATTCAACGACCTCCCTTAAATGGGTTGCTGTTCCGCCATCCCCTTCACACCATGAGCCAATTGGCAGTGCCAGCACCCGGCCCATTATCCGAGGATGTGTGTATTTGTTTAAAACCATTGAAATGCTAACACAAAAACGCAATTCATGCAAGTGATTACCATTCCATCAGGCAATTCAAGTTTCGTGCCTGAGACCTGTTTCCTCTCACCTCGTCACATTTCCCCCTATAACAACATTGCAGTGGGAATATGCTTGAACGGTCCTCATGTGGCGTAGTCCGCATTGATGTGAATGTACTCCGGTGAAAGGTCGGTGGTCAAAACGGTTTCAGCCGCATCTCCCAGGTGTAGGTCAATAGTGAGCCGGACCTGTCTCGATCCGAGCAGGGACTCCGCCTCCTTTTCACGCCCCAAACCGAGGCCGTTTCGGACAACCTGAACATTGCCGTAGAAGATATCTATCCTGTCCTGATCTACGGCGACACCCGACGATCCCGCAGCGGCCATTATCCGCCCCCAGTTGCACCTCCTGCCATACAGCGATGTCTTGACCAGGGGGGAATTGGCGATCCTGAAGGCGATAGCGTTCGCATCACTGCGGGTATTCGCCCCCCGCACCTCAATACTGACCAGTTTTGTTGCACCCTCGCCGTCCTCGACGATCATGAGGGAAAGCCTGCTGCATACGAGTTCGAGCGCATCAAGAAAGGGCTGTGCCTGACTGCTCCGGGCGTTGATTGGGGTGTTTCCGGAAAGGCCGTTTGCCAGAATGACCACCATATCGTTTGTGCTGGTGTCACCGTCAACCGTAATGCAGTTAAAGGTCCTTGCCACGGCATCCCGGAGCGCATCCCGGAGAAAATCCCCTTCCACCGCTGCATCGGTGGCAAGAAAGGCAAGCATCGTCGCCATATTGGGCTGTATCATTCCCGCTCCCTTGGCCATGCCGGCCAGGGTGACGGCGCATCCATCCAGGTCTATCCGGACTGCGAGGTGCTTGGGAAAGGTATCCGTGGTCATGATCGCCTCCGCCGCATCCGCGCCCCCATCCGTGGAAAGTGCGCAGGCCGCTTCTCGAATGCCCGAGTCGATCCTTTCCATGGGCAGAAATCTGCCGATCATACCGGTTGATGCAACGATCACGGAATTTTCGGGTATATTGAGACTGGAGGCGGTGAGCCGTGCCATCCGGCGGGCATCATCGATTCCCCTCTGCCCTGTTGCTGCATTGGCGATACCGCTATTGGCAACGATGGCCTGGGCCTGACCGGCGGAAAGATGTTCCCTGGTAACGACAAGCGGGGCGGCGATGATTCTGTTGGAGGTAAAGACCCCTGCAGCACGTGCCGGGGACTCTGAAAAAACGAGGGCAAGATCCCTCTTTTTACTCGTCTTTATACCGCAGTGGATGCCGGATGCCCGAATTCCTTTGACGAGTGCGAGATTCCCCTGCTCGATGATCTTCACAAAGGATTCCTAACCATTATCTCTTTGAGAATTGGTACCGAGCCCGTGCGCCTCGTTGACCATATTTCTTTCGCTCTTTTGCCCGGGGGTCCCTGGTGAGAAATCCCGCCTTTTTGAGTTTCAGACGAAGGGCATTGTCCATATTCAATAGTGCCTTTGCAATGCCGTGACGGACGGCCCCGGCCTGGGCGGAAATTCCTCCCCCTTTGACATTGATGTTGATGGAAAACGATGAGATCGTACCCGTCAACTCCAGGGGGTCACGGACCATATTTATCAGCCGCGCTATCCTGAAGTATTCCTCGGGGCTCCTCCCGTTGACCAGTATCCCTTCGGCCCCGGACTTCATCCACACGCGGGCCACCGATGTTTTCCTCTTTCCTGTTCCATAATAGGACGCTTCAGACACCTTTTTTTCATCCTCCCTATTCAAAAGTGATTCTACCGTTTATGACACGCAAAACAGAGTGCATTCTGGATATTTGTCCTCCGTAAATAAAAGGACGGATAGACACTCACACTGCTTCCCCCTATCGGCAAGACATAATCGGCAGGCTTCAACGCCGTGTACGCCTCCCCATGAGGCTGATGACATGTCGCGCAGGTCATGTTCAGATATTCGTCAAGATGAAGGTCTTCAGGGACATCCATATCGTCCGGGGGCGTGATGTTCACCGGATGGGATCTTCCGAGGGTATCCGCAGGATGGCATTCCTCCCGTTGACACAGGTTCACGATATCGTCAGTGAATTCGAGATCCCGATAGTCCGTCTCCCCGAAAACAGGGTCGCCGAGGTGACAATCACCGCACCTATTCGGATCGTTCATAAAATCGTGTCCATTTTCCGTGGCATTCTGAGCAATGGTAATGATGGCGATCAGCAGCATGGTTACCAGAACAAAGCATAATCCTTTGACAGGGTAATAGGTACGATCCATCTCGGCTCATGATTCCTAAAGCTTAAAATATTGGACAGCTTGATTCAGATTCTGCGTTACCTGCTTTAGCTCCTCAAATTCCATTTTAATCTCAATCATATCGGATGGCGTCCTTTCCATCAGACTGCCCATGGTCTCGACAACATGGTGAAGCCTTTTGGCATTGGTGTCAATTTCGAGCAATTTACTCCTCAATTCACTCGTCATGCGGCTCAGGGCATCCGCCAGATCCCTTGCCTGATCCGTACCCCTGATACGGGTCACCAGCGTGAGGTTCCCCTTCCCGATCTCCTCTGCACTGCGCTCGAAGCGGTACAGCGGACCGGCAACCTTGTGGGAAATGAAAATGGTTAAAAAGATGGTGGCAATCCCTATCAAAACAACACCTATGCCGTACGAGATAAAGAGGGCCGGCTGAAGGATCTCCCCTGTCTTTTTCAGCTTCAAATGCGCCATACCATAGTGATATCCCAGATAGGTATTGGCCTTGGTATAAAAAATTATCCCCGATATGATGCTGCCGATAATCACCAGCAGAAGGAAGGCAAGGATGAATTTTGCCTGAAACATCCTCTGAATATAGAATCGCTTTCTTCGGTAACCGGAATCGTGACCGGGCATCCCTTCCCCATTCGCCTCCCTTTTTTCCTCATCCATGGCTGTATATTATGAAGAAACAGGTGCAAGGCTCAAAGACTTCGGACACTGAGCCTCATGTTTATGGTGCGGCCCCGCATAAACCTTCAGCTTCTTGATCTGCTTGCGTCCAAGCTTATTCTTGGGAAGCATTCCACGGACCGCATGTTTAATCATGAAATCGGGTTTTTTCTCGTTCACCTTCATGGCGGTAATCGTCTTCAGCCCGCCTGGATAGCCGGAATGCCGATAGTATACCTTCTGCTGCCACTTTCTCCCTGTCAGGCGTATCTTGTCCGCATTGACCACAATCACAAAATCACCGGTATCCACGTGAGGGGTATAGGTGGGTTTGTTCTTCCCCCGCAGGATGGTGGCAATGTTCGTGGCCAAGCGTCCCAGGACCATATCGGAGGCATCGATCACATACCAGTCCCTTACGGCCTCTTCCTTTTTAGCGCTAAATGTCTTTCTCATCCTTCATATCCTTTAATTTCGGAAAGGGTTACAGAGTACCGCGTAAACAAAATCGACTTTATATTTTATGAGGATAAACATCTTTTGTCAAGTCAATTAAGGGATTGTGACGCAATCAATCCTTGTACCACAGCGGATCCGGGTGAGAAAAAATGGAGTCCCTGTTCTCGCAATCCTTCAGGAATCGTTCATCCGGCTCGTTGATGCCGTTTCCCTGGGCATAGGACCACGCCATCCTGGCCAGACGGCCAAAATCCGCATGATGCTCGACCACGCGTCGCTCCGCATAGTCCTTGGTGCTCCAGTTCGTTATCATAAATTCCCAGTCCGACGCCTGGAGGATAAGGAGCTCTCTGATCGCCTGGATAAGGATTCGCCTGAGGACCTCTTCCTCCCTGTACCCGAGGCCGTTCACCAGATATCCCATTTCAAGCTCCGCCCAATAGAGCCTCTCCCAGACCCATTCCACCTGGCTGTTGATCCATGTACTGCTGTCGTATCCCTTGCCCCATGAAGACTCCGGAAGGTGAATGAGATGCCGTGGTGATTGCCTTTCCAGATATTCCGAACAGGTGCAGAGGGATATCTCGGGATCGCTCCTGACCCATTTCAGCAACTGGTAGAGCCATGTCGGTCCCTCAAACCACCAATGGCCGAATAGTTCGGAATCAAAGGCCGTGACAATCAGGCTCGCCTGTCCCGTGGTGTGGAAGCGATGCATGAGGGCCCTTTTGATGAGCCATTTATAGTGGCCGGCATGCTGGGGTATCCGTTCCCTTCTCACCTCATGGGGATGATAGGGTGTCTTGTAGGCCATGTCCAGATTGCGGTCGGTAATCCTCCAATATCGGTGCTGGCCTGGTGAATGCTTCTTGTGAAATTCCAGGTAACTGGGATCACCGGGATACCCGATCTGGTGATTCCATATCTGCTCGGATATCTTTGAATCCCTGACGAACACGCTTACCGGATGCGAGCCGTTCTTCACCCAGAAGATCTCGAGGGGAGAGAGGTCGATATCCTTGGGCGAGCCCCTCTGCAATTGCACCTGATCGATGACAAAAAACCTCATGCCGTTATGACTCAAAATCTCCTCAATGCCTGGTCGATGATTGTAGTAAACGGAATTCCGATACCTGGAAAAGGGCGGCCTCCAACTCCCGGAAGGCCGGTATCCGCATTCAGGAAGCCAGATGCCCTTGGCGCCCGAGCCGATGAGCTCCTCGTGGCTCTTGGCCGCCATCTTCACCTGTGCATGTATGCTTTGATCACGAAGAAGTGCGGGAAAATAGGCATGTGTAGCCCCGCAGGTGATCACCTCGATAGCGCCCTTCTGGGTGAGTTCTCTAAACGCCCCGATAAGGTCCTCCCCATAGTCGTCCGTAAATATGCGGAGGGTCCGTCCATAGAATTTCTTCCACAGGTTTGCCAGCCATGCCATATGACTGTCTTTGGTGCGAAATGCCTCTGCGTCCCTTATGGCGAATTCGATCTTCTGGCGGCAATACTCCTTGAACCGCTTTCCGAACAGGGGCATGTGGAGCTGCTCGGCCAGTACAGGGGAGAGATTGATGGTAACCTTCGGCTGAATCCCTTCACGAACCAATCGATTGAAGATATTGAGAAGGGGGATGTATGTCTCGGCCGTTGCCTCGAAAAGCCATTCCTCTCCCATGAGCCCATGGTTCATCACATAGGGAATGTGGGAATGAAGGATGAGACAAAAAGAACCGTAAAAGGTTTCGGGCATGGTTACGTATCCCCCTTTGTTGCAAATAGATAGGCACGACACAATGTCGCTGCATATTATCTACCATATCCGCTCCGAAGGTCAATACGCCGGGTGAACATAGGGTTATGTTAGGACGGAAAGGCAGGCATGAACGCAAGATTTACACCCGGGCTGTTTTTTGTTAGAATAAGTTCACGCTGCCCCGAAGGTACTTCGTTCTCATTCTTTCTCATAACCTCTTGATATACGGGCAGAAAACAATGGAAAATGAGCGCACGGGCCCTCGGTTGGAGAAGGGAATCATCCAGATTTACTGTGGAAACGGCAAGGGTAAAACCACTGCGGCCATCGGCCAGGCGGTGAGGGCTCTGGGCCAGGGATTAGCGGTATATATGGCGCAGTTTCTCAAGCCGATGGCCTCCTTCTCAGGAGAAATAGCGATCTTTGAACGGCTTGGCCCCTGGTTCGTCTTTCATCGGCCCAACACAGCGGAATTCATTCACGGCGCCCTTCCATCGACGGAAAGGCAACGGGAACGGGATCTCATTGCGCAGGAGATGTCCCTTGCCCGGGGGATCATGGCCCAAATCGCCTATGATGTCTTTATCTTTGACGAACTATTGACAGCCCTCCATATAGATATGATAGAAGAGAGTCAGATAGTCGACCTGCTCAGGACCAAACCGGAGCAGGTGGAGATCATCCTGACCGGTCTCAGATCCACCCAGGCACTCACCACAATGGCGGACCTGGTCACTGATATGAGGTCGATAAAACATCCCTTTCAAAAGGGACTGACGGCACGAAGGGGCATCGAGTATTGAGAATGACAAAATGGGGTCAGGTCTTGAAATATCAGTTTTTTGGCAAAAAACCCTCATGTCACCTTGTGGCACCACGAGGCATGAAAATATGATTCTATTTTCGGAGCAAAAACTGTCAATTCAAGACCTGACCCCAAACCTGCCAAACCTGATTCTGGAACCAAAGGAACATGAATATGGCATCGAGTATTGAGCGAACAGGTACCATGAACCGCCACGGTCCGATCCGGAAATACACGGATGCGCCATGGTCTATTCCGGCCATGGTCCTGGTCAATGCCGTATGTCTGCTCGTCATGGTTGGCGTTACCCCCTGTGAGGGGGCAAAGGCCAGATTGACCCACATCCAGGCGATGAAAACCTCACAGGGGATTGTCCTGGATGCAGCCATTGAAGGGGCATTTACCCGGGACATAACGGAGGCGGTCACCAGTGGCGCCCCAACCAGGTTCAAGTTTCTGATCCGGGTGATAAAAAGGCGTGGCTTTTGGTTTGACAAGGAGGTGCGGGAATTTACCATTCACCATACCGTGACCTACGACGTCTTGAAAAAGGAATACCTTGCCATCCGTTCCTATCCGGAGAGTAGTGAAGAAAACCTTACCACTTCGGACTGGAACGAGATGGTGCGTTGGATGAGCTCGCTCTCAGAAGTCCACCTTGCCATACCCGAATTAAAGGATCGCGACGGCCGCTATTGCCTCGAGATTCGCGCCGAGATGAAATGTATCAAGATCCCCTTCCCCCTGAATTATCTCCTCGCCTTTGTGGCATTGTGGAACGTGGATACCCCCTGGGTCAGGGTATCGCTTGACGACATTCCCAAACGACCCGAAACGATCGAGCAGGCCTCAGTCCACCATGGAAAAGGCCCGTAAAAAGAAACACCCCATACTACCGATTATCGCAATCTGCACCGTCGGCCTGCTCCTGTTCATCTCACTCACCTACCTTTTTCAATGGAGGGAAGGCGCAAATCTCCCCAGCAGCATTCAGGTCCTCGTTGTCCTCAACCTCAATATCATCCTCCTGCTCGTCCTGATACTCCTCGTTTTCAGGAATCTCATAAAATTATATTTCGAACACAAACAGAATGTTCTGGGGGCCAAGTTCAGAACAAAACTGATCCTGGCATTCGTAAGCCTCTCACTGATCCCTGCAGTTCTCCTCTTCCTGGTAGGAAGCAACCTCATCAGCAAGAGCATCGAAAGCTGGTTTAATATCCATAATGAGGAATATCTCAAGCAATCACTGCACATTGCGCAGGTGCACTACACCTCCTCCATAGGAAAGGCATTTTCCTCTGCCAGGGCGATCAGCGATGAAATCCTGGCCAACGAACTGTTGACGCCTCATAAATACGGCCGCCTGAAACAATTGATCGCCCGCCATCAAATCTCATCCCAATTAGGCCCGGTGAAGGTGCTCGACCACTCCGGCAGGGAGGTCCTCAATCTCCCCGCCTCATCCGTTCCAATGGGTCGATTTGCCGGATCCCACAGTGAGCTCATAGAGAAGGGATTGAAGGGAAAAGAGTACTCGATCATCCAGCGTTCCGGCGAAGGGCACCTTATCGAGGCGGTCGTTCCCATCTATCGGGAAGACAGCAAGGCGGTCGAGGGGCTCATCCTCTTCAACTATTATGACCCGTACGGCCTTATGGATGAGATTACCTATATAAAGAATGCCTATGAGGAATACCAGAAGAGACGGGTATTCAAGAAGCCGCTCAAGATGACCTATCTCATCACCTTTCTTCTTATGACCCTCCTGATCATCTTCTCCGCCACATGGTTCGGCATCTATCTGGCGAAGGGGATTACCGTCCCCATACAAAAGCTCGCGGAGGGGACCAAGGAGGTGTCCCTGGGAAACCTGGATTATAAGGTGGCGGTTGACGCCAAGGATGAAATCGGCATGCTCGTGGAATCCTTCAATCGCATGACCGAGGACCTGAAACGGGCACTTTCGGGCATACAGCAGACCAATCTGGAGCTTGACCGACGGCGGAGGGACATCGAGACCGTCCTTGCCAACATTACCTCGGGGGTGGTCACCCTGGACATGAATGGCGTAATCACCTCCATAAACCCTGCGGCTGAGAGGACACTGATGCTTCATACAAGCAGGGTGGTGAATCGCTCCTACCATGAGGCATTTGGAAGGGATGCACTCAGGCCCCTGAAGGACATCATCGACCACTCGCGCAAGGGAGATAAGGAGGACATATTCGATAAGGAGATCCATATCCGTCTTCGTGGCCAGACCAATACCCTGCTGGTGAGCATAGCCAAGCTCTACAGCCAGGAGGGCGAGATGGGATTACTGATCGTATTTGATGATTTGACCCAGTTGATCAAGGCCCAAAAAATCGCCACCTGGCAGGAGGTGGCACGGCGCCTCGCCCATGAAATCAAGAATCCCCTCACGCCCATTCAGCTTTCTGCAGAACGGCTGTGGAGGAAGTTCCAGTTCCTGGAAGGAAAGGAGCGGGATCTCATGCAGGAGTGCACGGAGACCATCATTCAGGGATCACAGGGGCTCAAGACGCTTATCGATGAATTTGCACAATTCGCCCGGATGCCCGATCCGATTCTGAAATCGGAGGACCTGGGCACGCTTGTCAGCCAGACGGTTTCCCTTTACGGCACCATCCATCCCGACTGCACGGTGAATGTGGCTATCGACGAGTCCCTCCCGCCTGTAATGATGGACAGGGATCAGATAAAGCGCGTCATGATCAACCTGTTGGATAATGGGTATGAATCAATGACGGATGATCGCCGGCTCCAGGTCAGGACATTTTTCAACAATCACGATAGTATGGTATCCGTTCAAATCGCGGATTGGGGAACCGGGATCTCCCCCGAGGACAAGGATAAGCTGATGGAGCCTTATTTCTCACGAAAAAAGGGGGGAACCGGCCTCGGCCTCGCCATTGTCAACCGTATCATCGTCGATCACCACGGCCAGTTCATCATCGAAGACAACCACCCCCGGGGTACCCGCGTTCTTTTCAGCCTGCCCCGGGCATGAGCGATCTTTTTTCCCTTCTCAACAGTTCCTCAACAACCGCGATATCCTCGGGCGTATCAACCCCGATGGCCCGGTATTCGGTGCGGATCATCACAATTCGGTGCCCGTTGGAAAGGATTCTGAGCTGCTCCAGACCTTCCGTGCACTCCAATGCAGACGGCCTCATCGATGGAATGGTAAGGAGAAAGTCCTTCCTGTAGCCGTAGATCCCGCAATGGATATGGGCGTTTTTCACCGCCGGGTGATCCTCGGAAACGCCCTGCAGATGGGACCAACCACCCTTAGGGCATGGAATCGGGGCCCGCGAAAAATAGAGTGCATACCCCTGGTGATCGGTGACCACCTTTACCGCATGGGGATTCATGTACTCATCAACCGTACACACGGGACGCATGAGGCTGAACATATGCTCGTGAGGGGCCCCCATCATGGAGCGTGCAAGCAGGTCGATTACCTCCGGCTGTATCAAGGGTTCATCACCCTGGAGGTTTATAATCCATTCAACGTCGAGCCCTGCTGCCACCTCCGCAATCCGATCCGTGCCGGTTTGATGGCTTCCTGAGGTGATGACCACGGTTCCCCCAAAACCCTTCACCGAGCACGCGATTCGTTCATCGTCGGTCGCCACCACCACTGAATCCGACAGACGGGCCATGGCCGCACGCTCGTAGACATGCCGAATCATGGGCTTGCCCAGAAGGGGCGCAAGGGGCTTTCCTTCAAACCGTGTCGATCCGTAGCGTGCAGGGATTATTATGGCCAGTCTCATCACAGGACCATCCATGGCTGGGGAAGAAAGACTTTTTCATACGTCATGAGGGCATACCGGTCGGTCATTCCTGCGATAAAGTCACACACGAGTCTATCGGTACATTCCCCCTCCTCGTGGGGTCCCTGGGCGATAATCTGCTCCGAATGGACAAGATAGTATGAATAGAGCTCTTGAATGATCTTGGAGGCCTTATCAAACTCCGCCCTGGTAACCGGATTATAGTACACATTGTTGTACAGGAATCTGCGAAGGAGGTCGGTGGCCGTGAGCACGTCATCGCTCATGGTGATTATCGCCACGTCGCACCTCAAGGTAGAGTAGATGACATCCTTCACCAGGGTGTCGATCCTTTCCGCAACACTGCTGCCGAGGATGCGCGTGCCCTCCGGGGGAAGGTCCTCCTGCTTGATAATTCCCGCCCTGAGCGCATCATCGATGTCGTGATTCACATAGGCCATGATATCGGCAAGACGAACAATCTCCCCCTCCATGGTCAATGCCCTGTTCCCTTCATTGGGGAGAATATCCCCTCTCCCCTTGGAGTGGTGGAGGATACCATCCCGCACCTCCGCGGTCAGGTTCAATCCATTGCCCTCCTTCTCCAGCTTTTCCACCACCCTCAGGCTCTGTTCATTGTGCTTGAATCCACCCGGATGGATTCTATTGAGCACCTCCTCCCCTGCGTGCCCAAAGGGGGTATGACCGAGATCATGGCCCATGGCAATGGCCTCGGTCAGGGTCTCGTTCAGCTTGAGGGCCTTGGCAATGGTACGGGCAATCTGCGAGACCTCCAGGGTATGGGTAAGCCTGGTCCGGTAATGATCACCGAAGGGGCTCAGAAATACCTGGGTTTTATGCTTTAGGCGACGGAAGGACTTGGAGTGGATGATGCGGTCCCTGTCTCTCTGGAAGGCAGGGCGAATAGGACAAGGCTCCTCCGGGGTTTGACGACCCCGTGTATTGATGCTCAAACATGCCTTGGGAGAGAGTGTTGCCTCCTCGATTCTTTCAAGCTCCTCACGAATACTCACATTTCGATTCCTCGTCCAGGGATGAAAGGTGTTTTGATGTAGTATATGCAATACCCTCGCTGCATGTCAATGAAGTTTGGACCATATCAAGGTCTCGTCAAAGTCATTATTGCTCAATAGGGAGCGGGAAAGGGACTGGCCTTTTGTTTCGGCTCCCTTGCACACAGGCACACCCCCTTTTCCCATTAGTTTGACAGATCCTGGGAGGCATATGTCTATGTGAGCATCCTTGCTGGAAATTATTATCAATTGACACTGTTTGAGGCATTTGGTATACTAATTTAATTTCTTTTTATTATTTATAGTTTTTTTTATTATAAACTAAATATTCAGGCAGGATCTGGTATGGAACTGTAGCTGCGAAGGTCCCCGCCGAAGGGCTGCCAATACCAGAAGGACTTTTTCTGACAATATAATTAACATGTTATCCTTCTTGACACATAGTTCATAGAATGCTACCATTTTTCGTTATATTTGTGACGGAATCGGTCATGATCATCCACAAAAAGATCGAATTATGCCGATTACATGTATATGAGCACGCTCTTGATGCCTATGAGGAGATTTGATCCGTCCCTGTGGGTGAATTCCCGAGGAACAATCGTCATCATTAATCTGGGCACATGCGATGAATGAAGAACTGCAGAATCCCTCCCCAGGATCATCGTCAACCGATGACGGAGAGGAAGAGATCATAACGGCGACCCTCGCTGAACTCTATTTTTCCCAGGGGTTTCTCGAGAGGTCGATCGAGATATATACAAAGCTCTTGACTCAGCATCCCGATCGCCAGGAATGGAATATGAGGCTCAAGCAGATCCGGACGATGGTGGATGCGGTGCAGCCCGGCACCACGCCACCGTCACCTCAGGAGAGCCATTCCGGAACGGGAAGCGACAACAACAAACGGCAAAAGATCCTTGCGACATTGGAGCAATGGCTTCGTAACTGTCAGAATATGAAGAAATCAAAGCTGGATGTGCATAAGAGTTCCGATTCATAGCGGGCAACGACGGCGAACGGTTACGGAATAATTAGGTGCGTTATAAGAAGAGGAATACCACACTGCAATCAAGCTTGTCCGATATGGACATCGATGGAATACTGGTGACCTGTCCGGAGAATATTACCTATCTGACCGGTATGGAAGGTGTTGAAGGAATTTACTGTACCTATTCGGGTGGGGGTGTGTTGTTCACCGATTTCAGATATATCAATGCGGTGAAGGAGAAGGATTGCAGCATTGAAACAATGGAATGCAGGGAATTGATAAAGGACATCGCTCAGTGGCTTGCGCAGCATGGATTGCGGCGTATCGGCTTCGAATCAAGGAATATTACCGTCGACACACACCGGCAATTGACCGACGCCCTCTCTTCCGTTACCCTTGTACCCTGTGCGGATTGTGTGGAGCAATTGAGACTCATCAAGGACAAGGACGAGCAGGAGTTGATCCGAACAAGCGCCAGGATACTGGGTGAGGTCATGGATCAGGTCCCCGGGATTATCGGCAATACGAGCGGCATCACGGAGAGGGACTTGGCCGTTGAAATGGATTATATGATGAAAAAGGCGGGGGCACAGCGTTCGGCATTTGAAATCATCATAGCGACCGACGAGCGTTCCGCCTTTCCCCATTCCTCTCCAACCAATCGCGCAATCGGGCAGGCCCGCTCCATCCTGGTGGACTGCGGGGCAGTATTTCAGGGATACCATTCGGACATGACCCGCGTTATGGCCATGAAACCTCCCCGGGAGGAAAAGATGCGGGATGTGTATGAGGTTGTGCGGGAGGCACAAAGGGCGGCCATGGACAAGGTGTCTCCCGGCGCCTGTGCGAGGGATATCGACGGCGCCGCACGCAAGGTCATCAGTGATGCAGGATTCGAGGCATATTTCGGTCACGGCACCGGACACGGTGTAGGTCTCATGATCCACGAAGAACCAAGGATCAGCGCGAAATCGGACACCATCGTAAGGGAGGGGATGATTTTCACCATTGAGCCGGGGATATACCTTGAACATGCATTCGGTATTCGGTGGGAGGATATGGTGGTGGTAACGGAGGGGGGGTGTGAATCCCTGACTGCAATAAAATGGGACAGCTTGGAGGTACTATAGCACGAATATAATGATATGTTCTGAATCAGGCACATATTTAGCGGGATTCTAAACAGGAAAAAGAGATATCTATGGATACCGATCTCAAAAAGATAAAAAAGATCCTTAAACTCCTTGAGGAGTCCAATTTCAATGAGATTGAATGGGAAGAGGCGGATTTCAAGATACGGGTGAAGAAAACGCCGCCTGAGCCTCCTGATCAGAGGTTTTTCAGCGGGATACAATCCATTCAACCCGACTATCCCAAGAGCCTTCCGGTGCCTCAAGGCACCCAGCCACAGGAGACCGAGCTCGAGCTGGCCGAAGGCAGGGCAATCATTCGATCCCCATTGGTGGGGACCTTCTACCGGGCACCATCTCCGAATGTATCCGCCTTTGTCAATGTGGGTGATGTCATAAAGCCCGGTCAGGTTATGTGTATTATCGAGGCCATGAAGCTGATGAATGAAGTGGAATGCGATCGCGCGGGAAGGGTTGCCGCCATTCTTGTGGAAAATGCCCAGCCTGTGGAGTACGGAGAACCTCTCTTTATCATCGAAACCGAAGGATTCCAGTAAGCAGTCTCGCATGGTGCACCATGCGATCGATGCCACGATTGCCCGCCGAAGGGCATTGACAGTATACGGAAAGGGTATGTTTAACAAAATATTGGTTGCAAACAGGGGAGAGATAGCGGTGCGCATCATCCGCTCATGCATGGAAATGGGGATAAAGACCGTGGCGATTTATTCGGAGGAGGACGCGGACAGTCTCCCTGTCCAGATGGCGGATGAAGCGGTGTGCGTAGGTCCCCGTGAACCGTCCAAAAGCTACCTCAACATCCCCGCCATTATCAGTGCCGCTGAGATCACCGATGCAGAGGCGATACATCCGGGGTATGGATTTCTCGCTGAAAACAGCCGTTTTGCCGAGATCTGCGAAACGTGCAACATCAAATTCATCGGCCCGGGGGCCGAGATCATCAGGGCAATGGGTGATAAGGTGGCCGCCCGCCAGACCATGGAACGGTCCGGCGTGCCGTGTGTGCCGGGCACCGAGGGCGGGGTGGAAAATGACCATGAAGCCCTGGAAATGGCTCATACAATAGGCTTTCCCGTCATGATCAAGGCCGCAGGCGGAGGGGGGGGAAAGGGGATGAGGATCGTCCATACGGATGCGAGTTTTTTGAATGCCTTTATGGCGGCACAGTCCGAGGCAATAAGCTCCTTCGACAATCCCTGCCTGTATGTGGAGAAATTTATTGAAAATCCAAGGCATGTGGAATTTCAGATCATCGGGGATGCGTACGGCACCATCTTACACCTCGGGGACAGGGATTGTTCGATTCAACGCCGCTATCAGAAGTTGATAGAGGAATCCCCTTCACCGGGCATGAGTCCGGAGCTCAGGACCAAAATGGGTGAAACGGCGGTCAAAGCAGCCCAGGCAATAAACTATTCGAGCGTGGGGACCGTGGAGTTCCTGCTTGATGAAGGGCAAAATTTCTATTTCATGGAAATGAATACCCGGATACAGGTTGAGCATCCCGTCACCGAAATGGTAACCGGTATCGATCTGGTCAAGCAGCAGATACGGATCGCTGCAGGTGAACGCCTTCCCTGGAAACAATCCGATATCAACATCTCAGGACATGCGATAGAATGTAGGATAAATGCCGAGAATCCCAGGACCTTTGCGCCATGTCCGGGAAAAATCAGCGGCATACATTTCCCCGGGGGCCCTGGAGTACGAATAGATTCCGCCATCTATACCGAATGTCGTATTCCCTCCTGCTATGACTCCCTGATTGCAAAGATCATAACGCACGGCCGAGACAGACAGGAAGCCATCATGAGGATGCGACGGGCCCTGCAGGAATTCGTGTGCGAGGGTATTGACACCACCACTCCTTTCCATCGAGAGGTGCTGAGCCATCCTGATTTCTGGCATGGGATAATCAATACTCATTTCGTCAACAAAATTATTCATTAGTTCTGATCTTTAACGGAGGTAGAATTTCTATGAGCATAACGAAGGAAGATTTGGCAGAAATCAAGCGCGTACTTCTCAAAGAGAGGTCCAGGATCCTTTCGGAAGGTGATAAGACTTTGGGAAATGGCCTGCAGCAAAGCCCGGATGACCTTCCTGATTTTGCCGATCAGTCGTCATTTGAATCGGACAGAAATTTCCTGTTGCGGCTCAGGGACAGGGAGCGCAAGCTGCTCGCAAAGATTGATGACGCCCTTCAAAGGATCGAGGATGGCTCCTTCGGGATCTGCGAAGAATGCGGCAAAGACATCGGGCTCAAGAGACTCAAGGCCCGACCGGTCGTAACCCTGTGCATAGAGTGCAAGACAAAACAGGAGGAGGAAGAGAAAAAATTTACCTGAAAGGATATGGTTAACGGCAGTGACTACAATTTCGGCTGATGCAGGAGGCACACGAGGAAGAGGAGGATGTTGCTCCACTTTGATCGGAAAGGCCTTTTTTTGTGCCATCCTTGACACCGCACAAGGATAAAACCCTCTCCAGATCCTCTGATTGGCAATACGGGCACAATATCGACTGGCTTTCCTTGAGGATCAACCTTTCAAAACCCTTTTTACACGAACGGCATATATATTCATATATGGGCATAACAAACAATACCCCCTATTCCATATCCGGGCCGTTTTCATTCCCGAAGGTTGCATGCGCCTCGATTGATCACCATGCGTGAAGCCTACAAATATATTATATTTCCCGCATGCGCTGCCGGTCAAGACATTGCATGAAGAGCAAAAAGAAATTGCATCAAGGAAACAATCTCGCGTGTACAACCCTCGCCGGTTTCGTTGATGCCGGCCTCTCAACAAGGGAAACATGGTAACCGCTCAAGACCGCAAACGACCATGATATGCAAAAACGTAAAAAATATGCCCAGCATCGGGATGATCAGCCTCGGATGCACCAAGAATCTTGTGGACACCGAGGTCATGCTGGGACTTCTGGCTCAAGAGGGGTACTCCATTACCCCGAATGCCGAAGAGGCCGACATCATCGTCGTCAATACCTGTAGCTTTATCGAGGAGGCAAAGCGGGAATCAATCGAGACGATCCTTGATATGTGCCACCTGAAGGAGAGGGGAACGTGCCGGAACCTTATCGTTACCGGATGCCTGGCGCAGGAATACGGCATTGAGCTCTTCAGGGAGATCCCCGAGATCGACGCTATTCTCGGATCCGGCGAATTCATGCGAATCGTCCCCGTAATTGCAGATCTCATAGGATCGGGCGCTCATGAGCGTATTGATTTCTTAAACACCCCTTCCTTTCTTTACGACCACACGTGCCCGCGGCTGCGTTCCACCCAGGGCCACCTTGCCTATGTAAAAATCTCCGAGGGGTGTGATCATTGCTGCTCCTACTGTCTCATCCCAAGGCTGAGGGGCAGATACCGCCAAAGAAACGCGAAATCGGTGGTGACCGAGGTGGAGGCACTTGTCGATGAAGGGGTGAAGGAGGTCTGTCTGATAGGACAGGATACCACAGCCTTTAAGGGACTCCCCACCCTCCTGGAAAGGCTTGCATCCATAAATGAAGCGCCCTGGATAAGACTCCTGTATGCCTATCCTTTTTCCCTGCCGAGCGACCTGATCAGGGTGATGACAGAATACCCCTCAATCCTTCCCTATCTGGACATCCCCTTGCAGCACAGTCATCCCCGGATCCTGTCGGCGATGAACAGGCCAACGGATATGGGAATTGTGGAAGAATTCATTGACCATGCCCGGTCCGCCATTACCGATATGGTCATCCGCACCACCCTCATGGTAGGGTTTCCCGGTGAGACGGACGAGGAATTCGATCATATGCTTCGCTTCGTACGGAGGATACGCTTTGACCGCCTGGGGGTATTTTCGTATTCCAGGGAGAAGGGCACGCCTGCGGCCCGCCTTCCAAGCCAGGTCCCGCGAAGGGTCAAAAAGGCGCGATACCACGAAATAATGAGGGTGCAGGCAGATATCGCCGAGGAAAAGAACCGTGCGCTCATCGGCAGGTCCTTCACCGCCGTCTGCGATTACCCCCATCCCGATCGTCACGGTGTAATGGTCGGACGCACCAGGGGGCAGGCCCCCGACATCGACGGCGTAACCTTCATACAAGGGGGAGAACTTTCGGCGGGTGAAATCTGTGAAGTCACCATCACCCGGGCGGATGTCTACGATCTGGAAGGGATCAGTGAAGCCTCACCGGGATGCCCCTCTCCTTGAGATACTGTTTTGCCTGCGCAATCGTATAGGTTTTATAGTGGAAGATCGATGCGGCAAGGACCGCATCCGCCTTCCCATCATCAAAGGCGTGATAGAGATGGTCCAGATTGCCCGCTCCGCCCGAGGCTATGACCGGAATCCGGACCGCCTCGGACACCGTGCGGGTCAGTTCAAGGTCATATCCCCTCTTGGTTCCGTCACAGTCCATGCTGGTGAGGAGTATTTCACCCGCTCCGAGTTCCTCCGCCCTCTTCGCCCATGAAACCGCATCCAGCCCGGTCGGCGTCCTTCCCCCGTGGATGTAAACCTCCCATTGAAGGGAAAGGGCATCCGATTTCCGCTTGGCATCAATGGCCACCACGATACACTGGCTCCCAAAGGACTGAGCGCCCTTGGAAATCAGGTCAGGGTCCTGAACCGCCGCGGTATTGATGCTGATCTTATCCGCACCTGCCTTGAGTATGTCCCGGATGTCCTCGAGATCCCGTAATCCTCCCCCCACGGTGAATGGGATGAAGAGTCTCTCTGCGGTCTCTTCCACCACATGAATCAATATGTCCCTCTTTTCGTATGATGCGGTGATATCGAGAAAGGTCACCTCATCCGCGCCCTCGCGGTTATAGGCCTCCGCTACCTCCACCGGATCGCCGGCATCTTGGAGATCCACAAAACGGATGCCCTTAACTACCCTTCCCTCCTTCATGTCAAGGCAGGGGATGATTCGCTTCGCCAGCATATCTTATACCCTTACTGATCCTGCCATCTGGCAATGGCTGTATCCAGTTGGACGGCACCGGTATACAGGGCATGCCCGATGATTATCCCTTCCAGTCCCTTTTCCTTCAGGGAAACCAATTCCTCGAGGTCCTGCATGCTCGAGATCCCGCCTGCGGCAATGACCGGGATAGTGATCTCATCAAGGAGCCTCGCGATCATTTGTACGTTCGGGCCCTTCAATGTCCCATCCTTTTGGATGTCCGTGTATATGATCCCTCGTACCCCGGTCCCGATCCATTGGCTGCAGAATTTATCCGCCCTAATACGGGTTATGTCCTTCCATCCCTTTATCGCCAGCATCCCATTCGAGGCATCCACCCCGATGAGTATACGTCCGGGATATTTATCGCAGAGATCCCTCACCAGGTCAGGTTGGGTATAGGCTATAGTACCGAGCACCACACGGTTTACCCCGCCTTCGAACATTCGGGTGATAATATCGGGACTCCTTAATCCGCCTCCCAGTTCGATGGGTATTGTCATCCTCTTTGCCAGATGGAGAATGGTGAGTAGATTCTGGGGATTCCCCTTGAATGCCCCATCAAGGTCCACCACATGCAGGAGTTTTGCCCCTTGGGACTGCCACTTGAGCGCCACATCGAGGGGACTTTTGGAAAACACCGTCTTGTTTTCCTCCTTTCCCTGGTAGAGCCTTACACATTCCCCCTGTATCAGATCGATTGCCGGAATTATGAGCATTTAGGCCCTCCTTGCAGCCATTTGTGCGAAATTGTCAAGAATCCTGAGCCCGGCGTGCGAGCTCTTCTCAGGATGAAACTGTGTTGCCATCAGCGTACCCTTCTGCACCACGGAGGGAAAGGTGATGCCGTATTCCGTTTCACCTGCCACAACCCCCTCCTCCTCCGGAACGGCAAAGAAGGAATGGACAAAATAAAAATATTCCCCCTCTCCGATACCTTCAAGGAGCGGAATCCGGCGGGTGATATGCACCGTGTTCCATCCCATGTGAGGTATCTTCAAGGCCCCGGTGAAGGCATTCACCCTGCCTTCCATCATTCCGAGACCCTTGTGCAGGCCGAATTCCTCGCTTTCAGAAAACAGGAGTTGCAGGCCGAGGCAGATCCCCAGGATGGGTTTTGCCTGAGACAGTGCCTCTTCGATGACCGGAACAAGACGATGCTGGCGAAGACGGTCCATGCCATCCCTGAATGCGCCGACCCCCGGGATGATGAGGCCGTTCGCATCCCTGATCATGTCAGGATCACGGGTAATCACCGCCTCATGGCCGAGGTGTCGAAACCCGTTCTGGATGCTTTTCAGATTCCCCAGGCCGAAATCGAGCAACGCCAGCATGTGCATACCCCTGTCACGTAAGACGATCCGTACTTCGGTTTGCGGATTGAATCGTATTGTGGGGGCGGTCTACAGCCTCCCCTTGGTGGAGAGAACGCCTTCGATGTTCGGATCGATACTGCATGCCTGTGAAAGCGCCCTACCAACCGCCTTGAATATCGCCTCGATGATATGATGGAGGTTCTTGCCATAGTGGAGGTTTATGTGAAGCGTAACAAGGGCGTTCGTGGCAAATGCCCTGAAGAATTCCTCGGTGAGGGAAAGATCGAATCCTCCTCCATGACAGCACTCCTGAGAGGGGACATTGAATACAAGGAGCGCGCGCGAACAGATATCGATCACCGCGCTTGCCAGGGTTTCATCCATGGGGATCGTGGCTGTGCCGTATCGCCTGATTCCCTCCTTGTTGCCCAGCGCCTCCCTGAGCCCCTGGCCGAGCATGATGCCTACATCCTCCACCGTGTGATGAAAATCAACCTCGATGTCCCCTGTTGCCGTCATTTCAATATCAAAGAAGCTCTGCTTGGCAAAAAGTGAGAGCATGTGATCGAAAAAGGGGATGCCCGTTTCTATTGAATAGGTGCCTTTCCCATCCAGGTCCAGGTGAAGGCGTATGTCCGTCTCCCCGGTTTTTCTCGAACAGCTCGCCGTTCTTGCCATTATTCTCTTCCCCCCTGTGCCATGATCCTGTTCAATACATCGATAAATGTCTCACATTCATGCCCCGTTCCCACCGTAACCCTCAGAAACCCCGGCCACGGCCCCTCGGGAGGAAACATCCTGATCAGGATACCCTCCTCAAGCAGACCCTGGTAGATTGACGCCACCCCCCCTTCACACGTAAAAAGGATGAAGTTTGCCTGGCTTGGAAATACCCGTAAACCGGGGATCTTCACCATCTCCTGATAAAGCCGCTCCCGGTGTTCCCTTATGGTACCAATCATGTCACGAAGAAGGTCCTGGCGCATGAGCACCTCACGGGCGAGGAATTGCGAGACCACATTCAGATTGAAGGGAAGCCGGACCTTGGAAATGGCTTCGATAACGGACTCGTTTGCCAGAAGGATTCCCACCCTCAAACCTGCCAGTCCTATCTTGGAGAGGGTGCGCAGGATGATCACATGTTCGAATTGAGGGAGCACGCCAAGAAATCCCTCGTCATCACAAAAATCAAGATATGCCTCGTCAATGCACACAATCCCCCGGGTGGCCTTCACAATGGCAAGAACATCCTCCCGCTTGAAGGCATTCCCCGTGGGATTGTTGGGGGTTGCGATGAACACCAGTTTCTGGGGAGGCGCGGCGAGTTCCTTGAGCAGGGCGTCATGGACGCAGAGTTCGAAGCCCTCGCCAAGAGGAATGGCAAGAAATTTCTGCCCCATGGAAAGGGCTATGATCCGGTACATGGAGAAGCTGGGATGGGGTGCATACACCGGACGTTCGGGTCCGCCGTATGCCATGAGTATATACTGGATCAATTCATCCGATCCGTTTCCAAGGATCATCCCCGATGCCGGCCAGTGCACATAGCCGGATACGGCATCCTTCAATGCCCTGGCATGCGGATCCGGATACCGGTTCAGGGCAATGTCCCGCAGCCCTTCCATGACATCCGGCCACCCTGCCCAATCTATGGAACAAGGATTTTCATTTGCATCAAGCTTGATTCTGTATGCATGGTCTTCTATCGGGTAGGGCAACAAGTCCCGGATATTGTCTCTCAGTAAAATATCCTTGTAATCCATTCCATACATTCCTTTTAAATTTGATGGTTCAAAACGTCCGACCAGCGGCCGCATTGAACGCCATGTAACTGTAATATGAATATCCTTGCATGTCAAGAAGATCGTAGACAGTAATTCCCATGTTGGATCGTTGGTCCGGAACAATGGAAAGGTATATTCACTCCGAACACTTGACGATTCCTTCCCTATTGTATATATTTTTAATAGGTGTTTGTGGCTCTTTTTCACATTTCCTGCTGAGTGATATTCATACTCCTTCTTCAATGCGGATTGTACGCTGATTCATAATTTGAGGCGGGTTGGTATTCCTGAACTGGGTGCAAAGACCGGAATTCCTCCCGTGTTGATATTCCTCCTTTTTTAGCACGTTCTCACAGCGCTTGCATATTAACATAAGGGGGAAAAAAATATGACAGAGCATATACCGTATGACAAACGGCAGGAACGGCGAACCTACCACCGTTTGCGGGCGCGGGCAAACTGCACATTTCAGTCCTGTGATCAGAGTCGCTTTTTCAACGAGTCCCTCGTGTGCCGGGTTGAGAATATCAGCCAGGGTGGTTTTTCATTTCTGAGCGATCAGTCCTGCGATATCAAATCAAGGCTCCTCATCACCATCGCCCTTCTGGACTACTATCCGGAAGACCCTATCAACGCGATCGGAGAGGTTGTCTGGGTCAGTGCCTCACAATATTCCGGCATGTTCCGCATCGGGGTCAAGTTCGTGTCCATGCTCCGCAATGATCGCGTGAGCCTCAGGCACCATTTGCGACCCGGAACATCCGTCGTAGGACCCTTCTGCCCGGCTGGCCCCTGATTGCGGATGTGGTAATCTGGCAGCGGCCATACATTCCCACGCCCTCAGAGTGCCCACCATGGCTGGACATCCAGTATGAATTCGGCTGTGCAGTAGCCTCCCCTGAGATCATATGCGGTGATGATGACATGGTATGTTCCGGGGAAGGGCGACACGAAGTGAAAAATCGCCCCGCTCACGTATCTGCCGTATCTATCCTCCCCCTCCGTAACTCCTATGCCGCTTTCCGGCGTCTTCCCGAATCCCTCTTCCATTTTGGTGATGCTCCCGATGTTGCTTGAATAGTATATCTCCTCGTTGTCAGGATCCAAAAATTCGACAGGGATGGTAAAGGTCTCTCCCACACGAACAATCTGCGGGCTATCAATATCCTCGCCCAGTATTGGAGGGTGGTTGAGCCAGGTGCCCGGATTCACCACATGCAGCGCGAAGCTGGTTATGGCGGAAAGCCCCCTCGAATCGGTGGCAATAACCGAGATGCGATGTAGGCCCTCGAATCGAGGACTGAACCGTATCACCGGCGTAAAGGGCTCGGAGATCAATGGCTCCTGCCATGGTCCGAACTGGTAATTGGGTGCAGTGTCGATAATCGCCCGGTAGGTGATATTTCCGGGCTCGGTGGCAGATCCCGGATGATCCTCCATGTCCTGGTCGTAGCATATGAACGCCTTCTCGAAGTATCCCTCGTTTGTTCCCAGCAAATAGACATCGTTCTCTATCTCCTCGAGATAGGGGGGATGATTGACCACCGGATAGTTGACCACCGAGAGGGGGAATGTCTCCATGTCGGAAAGACCTCCCGGATCCGTTACCCGTATGGTGATAATGAGGTCCTCAAAGGTCTGGGGAACAAATTCCAACAGGACCTTATCTGGAAGGCAGGCTGGATCGTCCGGCTCACAGGCGAGGTAGTACCCGGGGTTATTGGGATCCTCCTTTACCCTGAAGATCATCTCGGAGGTCTGGACGCCCCTGGATCCGTATCCGCCGATGGTGGCAACGAATTCGTACCGCTCGTCAACGAAACCGCTTATGTCGGAACGTTCATATACGGAAATGAGATAGCTGAAGGGAACGAATATCTGCGCGAATTGAGGGCCGATCCTCTGGAGTTTCGGAGGGTGGTTGACGATATCGCGCATGCGGTCGTGAAATGCGATATTGTCGACCCTCATGGTGAATCCGGCAAACATGATGGAGACAATGGCGGATTGCTCGGGCCCGTAATACAATTCCTGACCGAATCCGTCCAGGGAAAAATCGATCCCCTGCCACATCCCGATCTTCCGAATGTCCTCGTCAAGATCCCTCACCACAAGGTGCCATGCGCCATCCTGGTATTGTCTCCCGATGTCGTAGATCACCACCAGGGGACGGTCGGAACGCTCAGGGTCCCCTCCATTGAGCCCCCCCCTGTACCCATATTCCGCATAACCACCCACCTCGGGCCCCGACTCGGACGCACCGCACGGACGATACACCAGCAGCACGTTCTTGCCGTTTCTGGTCTCCACCTGTATCTGCGCCTCCCACTGGTCGAACTGCTCTATACCGAATCGATTGATGATATTGAAGGATATGATATTCTTGTCGAATCCCTGGGTGGATGGATTTGGGTCAGGGACCGTGGCGTTGAGTGTTCGGAATCGGAAGAAGTTATTGAATGCGGAAGGCATGCTTTCGAGCACCAATACCCTGCTCTGCAAACGCGCGTCTATGGCGGTCCGAAGGGTGCCATACCCTGCGAATCCCCACACCGGATAGGAGGGTGATGAGCAGATCCAGCCGTGATTTCTTGGGGAATCCCAGTATTCGAAATCCTGCCATACGAAGGTATCCGCCCATGCCGTACATGAAAGACATACGATACAAAGAATCACTGGCAGGACACAATGCCACACAAAGGGGGCGCGTGAACTATCCTTCCTCCTCATACCCAACTCCTCACTCAGTCAACCTATTTCTTCGCTATCCTCTCGGGATAACCCCTTGAACATGAATTACACGTTTAGAATAGCAAGAAATGTTCCATGGGTATGAGAGTGACGGCCTATTGCGGAGGGATGAGGTACTGAAACGATCTCATCTCCACCAAATAGGCATCTCCCTGCCGAAGCGGGAACACTCCCGAACAGGGTCGTCCCCATATCCGGACATTGCTCTTCCATTGCCCGGTGAAGCTGTCATACGAGCGCACACACGACACCGCATCCGGATCATCGATTGCGGAGATAAGCTCGGATGACGTCTGCAGGGGTCGATAGAGAGAGGGTGGATAGGAGAAGAGATTCTTCCCTGACTCCAGGGCGTAATAGTCGGGGAAGGTAATGGTAAACGGCGGCAGCACCATAGATTCGACTGTCTCATTCATGAAGATTATATACCCGTTCCCCGGAGTTATGGAGCAGTTGACACCGACAGGGGGATGATTGGGATCGGCTGTATTGAGCCATACGGAATGCCAGGCATCCGTATTGGCATCAAGCCACACGAGCTTGTGCAGATCATCTCCTATGCCCTTGCAAAGTTTGTATGCCGTTTCGTATTCAACGACCGGCTCCCCGGGATATCCATACAGATTGAGGCCGGAATTGAAGGTGTGCCTGAAGGAAGAAACCCCGATATCGATCCCGGCGATATGCTCGTTGACACCGAGGTACAAGCGTCTTTGGCTGCCCGCGATGATCACCAGTTGATCCAGGTTCTCAGGGGACTGCTGATAACCGTCAGGAGGCACGTTGAGGTCCTTGTAGAGCCTGCTCATGACCTCCTCTTCCTTGCCGGTAAAGACGAGGACATATCCGCTCCTGATCCCCTCGATCATATACTCGCCATTTACATTGGTAGTTGTTTCGTACGCCTTTTTGAGGCTGATGCTGTAGGCCACCACATGGATGCCCCCTATAGGCTCTGCAGGGTCATCGTCCAGAAAGACCCGGCCGGAGATCGTCCCTACACCCGTAGAGCCGATTGTCATGGACAGGTTCTTGGTATACTGCTGGTTCACCGCCATGGTGATATCGGATTCAGACGGCACATACACGGCATTTGGGTCCCAAGCTGTAACGGTGTAAAGGGTGGGCAGGATTCCCCGTGAGGATTCGAACAGGTAATTGCCGGTGCTGTCGGTGGTCGTGTCTGCAATGAATCGGCCGGTTGATTTTTCATTGATGAATATCTGTATCCCCGGCAAGGCGGTACTGGTGCCGCTCCTGGTGACCTTTCCGCTCAATTTGGGGGCGCGGTCAAGGACCACGTCGATGTTCTTGGTCTGGTCCGGTCCCGTAATCGCGATGCGGGTGATCTGCTGCTCATACGAAGGATCAAGCTGAGACTTGAAATGCAGATTGTTGTAAAATTCACCAAGGTAGTCGATGTTGGGCGGCTCGGGATCATTTTCGCCCTGGGCACCCACCAGTTCCGCATACAGTGCATAATTTCCCGGCGAGAGCCCCCCGAACTTGTATCTGCCGGTGACAAAGGAGACCACATGATTGGGATCACCAGGGTCCACAATCGGAAACTGGTTGGTCTGCATGGTCTGCATGTATCCCAGGTTCTCCTCGATAAGGACCACATCCGCAAACCTGGTGTTGACCTGGTTGGGATCATTCTCTTTTTGTTTCTTGATATACCCCTGGATCACTCCACCCGTCTTCATTTGAAAATTGATTCCGGTCTTCACATTGTTCTGCCCGCAGCCCAGGGTAATGCGCGTGGCCTGCGCCTCGGCGTATTTCTGGGGCCAGTACAAGGTCATATAATATGCGTCATAGGGATTGGTGACTTGAATCCAGTCCTCGACCTTGATGATATAGTCGCCCGGAGCACAGTTCACAATCCTGTATCCTTCGTCGGTTATGTTGGCACTTGAATACTGTGGAAGAACCAGAGGGGGATTGTCCTTGTACTTGACGGTCATCTTGTACGAGACATAATAATCCGGATAGCCGGTATGTGTATATACATCCCCTTCGATCTGTCCGGCGCCGGCAAGGTAAAAATTGACGCCCGTGGTGGTCAGTCCTTGATTGACCTGCACGAGGGTGTTGGCAAAATCTTCCGGATACTCGGTGATATAATAGCCGCACTGCGGACCGGTACAATTGGTTTCATAGCATTCCGATACCCAGTAGATGGGATCTCCATCCTCGTCATATGTTGGTCCCATGGCGCACACCCGGTATTTTCCCACGGGTAGTTTGTCGATTTTAAAATATCCGTCGACCCATTTGGGCTCGGTGCTATTGGGATCATACGGAAAATTCGGATCGGTCATCACATTCCTGACCGGGCTATTGCTCTGATCAAAGACGGTCACCTGAATGCCATAAATGGGTACGGTGGGATGCAGGTATTCATGGACCTTCCCTGAAATGCTGCCGGTCTGGGCTATCCCCCTTCCGGGTACAAGGATGAGCACCAGCGAGGCACATATGAGAATGGATGCGACCAGGATATGATACCGTATCGGGTACATTTCCTCTATGGGTTTACGTAAAGAGATGCCATGAAAGCTCATCTATTTCTCCTTCAGACGTTCATCCATACATTAACGGTTTCTGCGGCAAACCAAGAGGGATGTCGAGACAGACCCCATTATTCCTATTTTTTTCAGCAAGACACATGCCAACCCCCTCTTTGCTGCAATAATTAATAATATTGTGGTATTATTTATATTAAATTTTGTTTTATGTACGATGTCCCCCCTTTGTAAAAAGTAATCTTGGGTCCAAAATACCCCTCTTCCTTCCAAAGGCAGTAACAAATAGTGAAATTTTTTCACACTGTGTATAACTTACACCATAGACAGCACAGTAAAAAATATTTCCGCCTGCGCATTATTGCTCGAATAATAAAAAGACACTCGTATGTCCCAACTACTTATGCCTTTCATTCCATTATTTCCGCGATCATTGTTTTCACCATCCGCGCAATCGAGAGACACGCGGTAAGTCCCGGCGATTCGATCCCGATGAGATTGATGAAGCCATTGAAGCCATACTCTGCCTCGTTCCTTATGAGAAAATCCCGGAATGTATCCCCGGGGCCTTGTATCTTCGGCCTTATTCCCGCCATGTCAGGGACTATGGCCTCCCTTTCGATGCCGGGAATGATACGTGAGGCGGCTCGATAGAATCCATCCCCCTTCGATGGGTTCACCCGGTAATCGATAGCATCGACATACTCGTCATCGGGACCAAAGCGCAAGCGCGAGCCGAGATCCAGGGTGGCATGTATTCCCAGCGCGGTACAATATTCATCAGGCAGCGGATACACCAGCATGGAAACCGGAGAGGGCTTGCCATAGGCGAAATAATCACCCTTGCAGAAGTGAAGCCGGTAGCCGCACTCGTCGACGTCGATGCCCAGGAGGGAGGCGATGGAATCGGACCACAATCCCGCAGCGTTAATCACCACCCTCGATTTGAAGCGGTAGTCGTCCTGTTGTATCCCGACAATGAAGTGCTCGCCTTCCTGAGTCAGAAAATTGACCTCGCTCTGGTATACAATGTCCGCACCACCGTCCTGGGCAACGTGGTACAAGTGCTTCATCAAGGCATGTGAATCGACGATACCGGTAAGGGGGGAATGAATCCCTGCAATGGCATTGGTGTTCGGCTCCAATTGATGAATTCCCTTCCTGTCCAGCAGACGCAATTCCGTCAACCCGTTGGAAGCACCATTTTGAAACAGGTGTTCCAGATGATCGAGCTCGGAATCGTCGGTGGCAATGATGATTTTTCCTACGCGTCTATAGGGGATTGATGCTGACTCACAGGTTTCATAGAGATGATGCAGGCCCTCTCTGCAGAGCCTGAATTTCAATGAATCGCGGGGATAGTAAATACCTGCGTGAATCACCTCGCTGTTACGGCTGCTCGTTTCCTTACCAAAACCATCGTTTTTTTCGATAACGAAAATATCATCATATGTCTTTGATAATTCGGCGGCAACAGCCAGGCCGATAACACCGGCCCCGATGATGGTAATGGTTGTCTCATCCATACAACATAATCACATCAAACAGTATAAGCAATCATCAACACACAGTCAATCGATCACCGACCATGGCACAATTCCATGGCATATAAAAATATCCCGAAGCAATGGTGCGTCAGTCACCTGCCATCCAGGCAGGATCATCCATGATCATAGGTGATGACGCATTGCGGGGTGTCCATACTAAGGTAATGATTACCTTTATTCTTTGAAAAAAGAGGAGAACAGAGGTATCATTTATTGTATTATATACAATTTTTTATTGACTTTCAAGAAGTTATACCGCCTTGACAGAACCGGCAACACATGATACCGTATACATTTACAGATTGTTTCTTATAATATAATTTCTTTATAATAAATATAACTTTTTTAAATATTGCTCAGGAGTTCCAGATGGACTATAAATCCACCCTCAACCTGCCCCATACCGATTTCCCCATGAAGGCGCAATTGAATCAGCGGGAGAAGGAATTTCTGGCCCTTTGGGAGGGAATATCGCTCTATGACAAGATCAAACAAGGGGTTGAGACATCACCGAAATTCATCCTCCATGACGGGCCTCCCTATGCAAACGGGCGTATCCATATGGGGCATGCCTTGAATAAGATCCTCAAGGACATCATCGTGAAATCAAAGACCATGTCAGGATTCCAATCCACGTTCGTACCGGGATGGGATTGCCATGGCCTTCCCATAGAGCACCAGGTGGACAAGGAACTGGGCGCACGGAAGGAAACCATGGATATCACCGAGATCCGCAGGCAGTGCAGGGAATACGCAGAGAAATTCGTCGCCATCCAAAGGGAGGAATTCAAGCGTCTCGGCGTTTTCGGCGAATGGGACACCCCGTACGTGACCCTGGACAAATCCTACGAGGCCACCATTGTTCGTGAATTCGGGCAGTTCGTCAGGGCCGGTTCGGTATATAAGGGATTCAAACCCGTTCACTGGTGCGCCTCCTGCGGGACCGCCCTTGCGGAGGCGGAGGTGGAATACATGGATCACACCTCTCCCTCGATCTATGTGGGTTTCAAGGTGATCGAGGGACTCCCCGAGGCAGCGAACCAGGACACATGGGTGATCATCTGGACGACCACCCCGTGGACGCTCCCCGCAAACCTGGCAATCGCCGTGCATCCCGACCTGGAATACTCCCTGGTGCGTCATGGAAAAGGGCTCTTTATCGTGGCAGGTGCGCTCCTTGATGATGTGATGGGAAGGATGGGTGTATCGGATTATGAAGTGGTGAGGAGCATTCAGGGAAGGGATCTGGAGGGTATCGTCTGCCGCCACCCGTTTGTCGACCGGAATTCGAGCATCATCCTTGCCCCGTTCGTGACCATCGAGCAGGGCTCCGGGTGCGTGCACATCGCCCCGGGACACGGACAGGAGGACTACGAGATCGGATTGGCATACGGTCTCGACATATACGCACCGGTCGATGACCGGGGGGCATTTACCGCCGAGGTAAAGGAATTTCAGGGGCAGAACGTCTTCGAGACGAATGCACCCATCATCCAGCTCATGCGGGAAAACGGGACCCTTTTTCATCAGGAAAAGACCTCCCACTCCTATCCCCACTGCTGGAGGTGCAAGTCCCCGGTCATCTTCAGGGCCACCGAGCAATGGTTCATATCCATGGACAAGCATGGACTCCGGAAAAGGACCCTTGACGCGATCCGCACGGTGCGATGGATACCCAAATGGGGGGAACAGCGGATCGCCGGCATGATCGAAAACCGCCCGGACTGGTGCATATCACGGCAGCGGTCCTGGGGGGTGCCCCTGGTGATCCTCTATTGTGCCTCGTGCAAGAAACCACTCATGGATCCCGACCTGATCGACCGAATTGCGGAAAGGGTTGAGAAGGACGGGGTGGACATCTGGTTTTCCGAGCCTGCCGAGTCATTCCTCCCCGCAGGGGCCAGGTGTGAGCACTGCGGTGGCCGGAAATTTGAAAAGGAGGACGACATCCTGGATGTCTGGTTCGAATCCGGGGTGAGTCATGCAGCGGTCCTGGAAAAGAGGGAGGACCTGCAATGGCCGGCCGATCTCTACCTCGAAGGGAGCGATCAGCATCGCGGCTGGTTTCACAGCTCCATTCTTACCGCAATTGAAAACCGGGGAAAGGCCCCCTATAAGGCGGTGCTGACCCATGGTTTCGTGGTGGACGGCGAGGGAAAGAAGATGTCCAAATCCGCAGGAAACGTCATCGCACCCCAGAGTGTCATCGACAAGTACGGTGCCGAGATATTGCGTCTGTGGGTCGCTGCCGAGGATTACCGGGATGATATCCGTATTTCAAACGACATCCTCACCAGACTGGCGGAGGCCTACCGCCGCATTCGCAATACCTGCCGTTTTATCCTGGGGAATCTCTACGATTTCGATCCTGCAGCCCACACCGTCCCCTATCCTGAACGCGAGGAGTTGGACCGGTGGATACTCCATCGATTTCAGGACATCAAGAAACGGCTGATCCAGGGGTATACCACATACCAATTCCATATCTGCTTCCATACCCTCCACCAGTTTTGCGTCGTGGACCTGAGCGCCCTGTACCTCGATATCTCCAAGGACCGCCTCTACACATCAAGAAAGGACGACCAGGGAAGGAGGTCGGCACAGGCGACCATGTACGAGATACTCCATGAGATGGATCGTCTCATGGCCCCCATACTGGTCTTTACCGCTGACGAGGTATGGAAACACCTCCCCGAAGGGACGGAAACGGCGGAAAGCGTGCATATGACCCAATTTCCGGAGGTGCACCATTCATGCCAGGACATCGAGCTTTCCAGGCGCTGGGATCGGCTCATCGAGATACGGGGCGAGGTGTCAAAACGCATTGAAAGGGCGCGGGCACAAAAGGAGATCGGCCATTCCCTGGATGTGGAGGTACGCCTCTATACGACTGACGACGACCTGTACGGGTTTCTCACCTCCTATCAGGACACCCTCAAGACCATTCTCATTGTCTCGAACATCATGATACGCCGTGAGGATGCGCCGCCTTCAGCCGGGGCCGACGCAAACAGCGAGATTCAGGGATTACGGATAGAGATCGGAAGGGCGCCGGGGGAAAAATGCGAGCGCTGCTGGCAGTTCAGCACCAGTGTGGGAGAGGACGAGCAGCATCCCACCCTGTGCCGTCGTTGCAGGACAGTCATAGCATGACGGAACATTCAAGGGGGATTCACCTGTGGGTCGCCGGCATATTCTCCTCGGTCCTCATTCTCGATCAGGTGACAAAATATCTCGTCCGCTCATTCATGCATCCATGCGTGAATGTATCCGTTATCCCCGGATTCTTTGATCTGGTCTACGTGATGAACAGAGGAGGGGCCTTCGGGATGTTGTCCACCCTCCCCTCTTGCCTGCGGGTGATCATCTTTATCGGCTTTTCCTTGATCGCCATTGCGGCCCTGGTGGTTGTATATTGGAAATCGCACAGCGCTCCATCTCTGCGAATCGCCATCGCCTTTTTGCTCGCCGGTGCAATCGGAAACCTGGTGGACCGTCTTCAATGGGGGATGGTGGTCGATTTTCTCGATTTCTACGTGGGGAGATATCACTGGCCGGCCTTCAATGTCGCTGACTCGGCGATCTGCATCGGTCTTGGCCTTGTCATTTTAAATTTGTTTGTAACGAGAGATGAAAAAACGGCAATCGGGAAATAGACTCAAAACCATGCGCGTTATTAAGGCCAATCGAAGCGGGGCGCGCCCCGACGACCACCAAGAGGCAAAACGGTACTATTTCAAGGCCCAGGACGCCCTCAAGGCGGGCAAGTGGATAAAGGCGATAGATTTCCTCAAGACATCCGTCCGGCTCAAGGAGGATTATCAGCCCGCATACCGGGATCTTGCCGAGATCTTCCACCAGCACGGCGACACACTCCAGGCCCGGGAGTACATCAAAAAATCCCTCCGGATCAATCCCCAGGATCCGGTATCCCTGTTCACCCAGGGGGTCATTCTTCTTTCGCTGGGAGAATTACAGTCAGCGCTCAATTCCTTTCAACGGGTCATGGAAAACGGAGACATTACCTGGGGACTCGCCTATAACATCGGCCTGTGTTACTATGGCCTGAAGGATTTCAGTTTTTCAATTGACTATCTCAGTCAGGCGATACAGAAGGACCCGTCCCAGACCCAACCCTATCTCCTCCTCGCCCAGATATACATCCTTCAGAACAAGGCGGACAAGGCGGGCGAGGTATTGATGCGGGCTAAAAGGATGCGGCCGCAGGACAAGCAATTGGATGTTCTGCTTTCAAATATCCTTGATCTTCCCAAGAATCCTGGCGGCTGATTCACCGTGTGCCCGGTTCTTTTCAAAATAGGCCCCTTCGCCCTCTATACCTACGGACTGACGCTGGCGATCGCCTTTCTCGCCGCCACCGCCTTTATCTACAGGCAGGCAAAAAACAGGGGAATCGATACCGGGAAGCTCGCAGACCTCGGATTCTTCGTGATTCTCGCCGGCATCGTCGGCTCCAGGATACTCTTCGTGTTGATGTATCCGGCGGAATACATCCGCGCCCCCCTCAAGATACTCAAGCTTTGGGAGGGTGGACTGGTTTTCTACGGGGGCATCCTTGGAGGGGTTATCGCTACGATTGTGCTCATCAAACGATACGCACTCCCCTTCTGGAAGACCCTGGACATACTGGCCCCCGCACTTGCCCTGGCCCAGGCCATAGGAAGAATGGGGTGCTTTATGGCGGGATGCTGCTACGGAAGGCCGACCGATCTTCCGTGGGGGGTGGTTTTCACCAATCCCAATTCGCTCGCCCCGCTCGGGATGGCACTCCATCCCACCCAACTCTACCATTCCCTGGCCAATCTCACCGTGTTCCTGATCCTGTTCAGCCTCCTGAGGAAGGGAAAACGTGCCTCTGGCCAAATCTTCGCGCTCTATCTATGTCTGTACGGCCTCGGCCGCTTTTTTGTCGAATTCTTCAGGGGCGACTGGCGCATCGTCCTGATCGATCACCTGAACCTTACGCAATTGATCAGCCTGCTCCTGGTCCTCGGAGGTGTCATTCTTTACAGGCTCCTCGGATTACGGCGCACCTGATCACATCCTGATGAATGGCCATCCTTTTTCTTCACCCTCTATTTTTTTGCCGAACCACGCTGCATTGTTTGAGTTTAAAAATGTTTGTTCCCATCCCTGTGGGATTTCCCAAACTCTTTACAGTCTCAACGACTGGGAGGTGATTATGTATGGTTCTGAAATTTTAGTATTGTAATAATAATAAAATTAATAAAATGTATCAAACGTTTTGTGGATTTTATCACTTCATGATTTCATTATTTAAATCATATTACGATATAAAAGTCATAGAAAACGATTATCTAAAAAATGAAAAAATTCAAAGAATTCAATATATATCTTTCCTTTTATTTCATCTGACAGGCATGGCTTTTTGCCGTTCGATCCGAAAATCCGCCGGGTTCAGGGGCTCGGACTGCATTACCCCTCCACCATCTGACGACATGGAGAGGGAAAACCATTTCCGGCTGTGATCAAGAGGCAGATCAAGCCTATCATTCCACCGATGTGAGGCATTCCCCTTGCAAAACATCCTCTTAAACGATACAATTCTTATATGATTATAAATATGGTGCTATCTTTTTTCCATTTTACTTCTCATAGTGTGTTGCCCGTATAATAGACCAATTGATGTGTATACCCTAAACAGAATGTGGTGATGCGTTGTGCGTTCCTGTTCCGGACCATACATTCAACACCCCGTGAGAGTTGTATCTCCCCTTTCCGAAACGGTCGTTGCACTGATGCTTCTATCGCTCATACCCTTCGTATCCCTCCCTCCTGCAGCATCTGCGGCATCCTTGACACTCGATATGGAGCCGTCCGGCGTCACCTATTCATCCGTATCATTTTCACTCACGATACATGAGGCACCGAACTATGTGGAGGCATTCGGGATCGAGATACGATTCGATCCGAATATCCTCTCATTCGAGGGGTATGAAAAGGGGGAATTGGTTAAGCAGTTCTTGATGGAAGGGGCTTCAAATCCTGCATCCGATCTGGTAGTGGTTGCGGGCCTTTCGGACACAGGGATCAGCGAGGGGGCTTCGGGCGAGCTTGCGAAGCTCACCTTCAGAGTGATAACGCCCTGCGTGGCGACTGATCTCAGGTTCACCACACTTTTCGACGATATACAAGGTTGGGACACGGAGGATGGAACACTGGACCCTCCCCCCTCGTGTGCGTGGTTCGACGCCCCTATTGTCTTCGGAGAGGGTTCCGGATACGGCCTTTGCTTTGTGGGAACGCTCTTCTGAAGGTTCGTCGTGGCTTCAACTACAACGAAAAGGCATTGACACCATCCCTTTCGATGAATAATATGGATATCCATGGGGCACCTTCGGCAGGGTCTATACATCCGCATCAGGGAGACACCTTCAGTGCATAAACCGTTTCGAAACGCCTTTTCCAAAACGGCCTTCCTCATCATGGCCCTTGTGCTGTTCATGCCCTTTTCATCTTCCGTTGAATCGGGTATCATGATTGACTCACGGAGTGCAAAACCGGGTGATACGGTGGGGTTCGTGGTGATGATCAGCCCCGGCCCCACTGATTTGAGGGCATTCGGTTTCGAGATACGGTTCAACAGCGCGGTCCTCGAATATGTGAATTATTCACCCGGCACGGTGAGGGATCGATTTGATTTCTTTGAGATCTCGAATCCATCAGAGGGGGTGCTGAGGGCAGCAGGCATCAGTGTCTCTCCGGTGACCATCGATGCGACCGCAGACCTTCTCCACCTCGAATTCAGATGCCGCAGTTGCGAAGAGAAGGAAAGCCTGCTCGTGATTTCACGGAAAATGGACGACTTCAAGGAGTGGGACGTGCAGCCGGGGATTTTTGCGTGCATCGCTGAAGAAACCGAGGAAAAGGAACCGCCGCCCGAAGAGGCCGAGGATGTTCTGCAAACGGACGAGAACAGGGAAAGGAAGGTAATCGAGCTGACCAACAAGGGAAACGCTCAGGATCAACGAGACACCTCCTTCACTGACGGCCCTCATGGCACTCTGCCCTTCGGATTCCCTCCCCAGCGAGAGCAGGCAATAGAGGCATCATCCGGAGGGGGCGGTGGTGGGGGCGCAGGTGCGTCCCAGGAATCCTTCGATACCTCCGGGCTCAGCGCCCCCTACGGGGTGATTCCCACGGTTGAATCCACCAGCCCTGATAATGGCGCCAAAGGGATCGACACCGACGCCTCCATACGTATCGTATTCAATCAATCCATGGATCTTAATGGGGTGGAACAGGCCTTTCGCATCACCCCCCCTGTACAGGGGCACTTCACATGGAAGGATGCCCTCTCGGATTGCATGTTCGCGCCCTATGAGCCCCTTGCTCCGGGAACCTGCTATACGGTTTGCCTTACCGATCAGGCCGCCGATATTTACGGCCGCCTCCTGGATGGGGACCTGGACGGAGTGGCAGGGGGTGAATGCTGCTTTACCTTTCATACCGCAGAAGCAGCGGCAATCGACGGGGAACCGAAACCGCTGCCGGTTGCTCCCAGGGTAAGCCGGTGCTTCATCGCATGTACAGGGGAGCATGCCCCGTAAAACGGAGGAAATACCTTCAAGCAATTAACCACGAATCTCAAAATAAGAGGGGGATGACGATGAAGACCTATGATTCTCTGAAAGAGCTCCTTTCATCCATGGAATGCTGCCTGGATCTGAAAAAAGGGGCGTGCACGCTCACCGACAAAAAGACATTTGCGGACACGATCATCGATAGACTGGCCTACACCATGGCCTTGTCGACTGACCAGGACGTGAGGAGCGCCATCGCCTATATCGTATGGGAAGCGGCACAACAACTGGGAATCCATCCCTCCTCCATTCATGAATTCTATGAATCACGGGGAAGGGGGGCATACAGCGGCCTCACCGTCCCCGCCATCAATATCAGGGGCTTGACCTACATGGTTGCCCGCACCATTATAAAAACCGCCATTGCAAACGAAACGGGTCCCTTCATCTTCGAGATTGCGAAATCGGAGATCGGATATACCTTCCAGCGACCCATCGAGTACGCCACCCTTTGTATTGCAGCAGCCATCAGGGAGGGTTTTACCGGACCGATCTTCATCCAGGGCGACCACTTCCAGGCAAAGGCATCGAATTACTTCAAGGAGCCCGAAAAGGAGATCGAGGGATTGAAGGCCCTGATCAAGGAGGCCATCGAGGCGGGATTCTACAATATCGACATCGACAGCTCCACCCTGGTGGACCTTACCAAGCAGGAGATCCTGGAACAGCAGCGGAACAATTTCGAGGTTGCCGCAGCCTTGACCAAATACATCCGGGGCCTTGAACCGGACGGCGTGACCGTCTCGGTGGGCGGAGAGATCGGTGAGGTGGGCAAGAAGAACTCCACCCCCGAGGAGCTGCGGGCCTTCATGCAGGGATACAACGACACCCTGAAGCGGCTCGATACCGGCATGGCCGGTATCAGCAAGATAAGCGTCCAGACCGGCACCTCCCACGGTGGCGTGGTGCTCCCCGATGGAAGCATTGCCAAGGTGAATCTGGATTTCGATACCCTCGCCACCCTGTCGAAACTCGCCCGGGAGGAATTCGGCATGTGCGGCGCGGTCCAGCACGGCGCATCCACCCTTCCCGACGAGGCCTTTCACCGGTTCCCGGAAACGGAGACCGCTGAGGTGCACCTTGCAACGGGGTTTCAGAACATCATCTACGACCACCCCGCCCTCCCCTCTTCGTTGCGGGACACGATCTATGGATGGATGAAGAGCGAATTGGCAAAGGAGTGGAAGGAAGGCTGGACAGAGGATCAGTTTATCTACAAGACGAGAAAGAAGGGGTTCGGGCCATTCAAAAGGGAACTGCTCGATCTTCCCGAGAAAAACCTCGGCCCCATCCGGGAAAAACTGGAACAGACCTTCGACTTCCTGTTTCGCAAGCTGAATGTCACCAAAACCAGGGAGCTTGTTGCCCAGCACCTTACCGTACGAAAGGTCGGAAGGCCGCGGCCCGCATGCCTGAAATGATGAAAGGCATATGATTGTCCCCGTGTGCAGGGTATCGGGCGAAGGCCGCTGCGGCAGTCATGCCGGGCAGCGGATCATTCGGTCATTCCAGCCGGAAATACGAGGATGCCGGAGAGCAGATGGAAAAGACGAGTGATTCCAGGATGAGATCGTGGGAAAGGGCGCTCCCCTTGAGCCGAAGGTCGGTATCAAGCAGGCTGCCCACGATTCCCTCGATCTCCTGGCATCCGAACATGTCTGCCTGCTGCACATACTCCTTGACGTACATGGGAGGTATGCCCATGGTCCGGGCAAGGTTTGAGGGTGGTGTTCCGTCGGAGATGTGCCCCTTCAGCACGGAGAGCTTTCGGAAATGGGCGGCGATGAGGGCGACGATTCCTATCGGGGATTGACCCGCCTCAAGGAGTTGACGCAGGATCCGGATGCTCTCCCCTGCCCTCTTGTCCCCCAGGCTCCTGGTAAGCTCGAAGATGGAGAATATCCGGATACTCCCCACGACCTTCTCCACCTCCTTGATGTCGATCCTCTTTTTCGGCTGGAGATACAATGCCATCTTGTCAAGCTCATTGGCAAGGAGGGTCAGGTCCGATCCCACGAGTTCCTCCATGAGCTGCGCAGCAGGTCGGCTCATCTGTAAGCCTATGTGCGATGCCCGCCTCCTGATCCAATCGGGGACCTGCTCCCTGAACAGGGGGTAGAAGCGCACCGCAACCGCCGTGTCCTTGAGCAGCTTGAGGAGCGCTGCAGGCATCCCGGTCTCCCCCTGGGTGAAAACAAGCACGGTGTCCCTGGCCGGGCGCCCTACGTAGCGGTTCACAAGGTCCTTGTCCGCAGTGGTGGCCCGTCCCGTTACCTGATAGCAGATGACCCTTTTTGACTTCCCGAAGGGGATGGTTGAGGCAAGCTCGATCAGTTCCTGGATGCTCGCGTCATCCCCGTAGAGGCGATACCGCTGAAATGCATTTTCCCCGGAACCAAGAAAGGCATGTTCGATCCTTTCCATCCCCTCCCTGATGAAAAATCCCTCGTCCCCGTACAGAAGGTATACCGGATCAATGGTGCCCCGGTCGATGCGCGCCCAGAATTCCTCCTTCTTCAGTTGCATGGCATACCGATCCCCATAAAATGATCCATAGCCCTTCTGGTGAGCCTCTTTATCGCCCTTTCCAGGGCCTGGCGTTCGGCGCGTTTGATCTCGCTCATGTCGGAGGCGCCCACGCGATATATCTCCTCCTCCTCAAGCCGGGAAACGACACGGGAATACCCATCCTTATCTCCGGCTTCGCCTGTTGAGGAAACCTGTTGTTTCAGGGAAAAGGACATTTCGACCCGCAACTTGTACTCGAAGGGATCATTGTTGCTGTCATAGGTGTAGGGGATATGCGGCCGGTATGCAGTGATCTCCCCCGACAGGGTATACCCGGCCTTCTCCGAGCGACTGACGGCAATCCACGGCCAGGTGGTCAGCTCCATGATGACCGCATCGGTTGTCCACCAATCGAGCTCCGGATATGCGGTGCGGTTCGTGATCGGGCTCACGAAAAGGCTGATGGGTGAAACCGACCGCGGCTCAGGCCTGAGCACCCGGTATCCGCACCCGGCAATCACCATGATGCACAGGATGGGCGAAACATACCGCCAAGGGACGAACAGTGTCGATCTGAGCTGTTTGATCATCGGACGAAGTGATTCATGTGTGACTTCGGGCAAGGTCCGGCGGCAGGGCGCCCCCGCCTCAGACCACGATATTGACGAGCTTGTTCTGTGCAAGGATGACCTTCCTGACCTCCTTGTTCCCTATCCACTCCCTGATCTTCGGGTCTTCCAGGGCAGCCTTCCTGATCCCCTCCTCGCCGGTATCCGCAGGGAGCGTCAGCCTGCTCCTCACCTTTCCATTTATCTGCACCACCACAAGGATCTCCTCCTTCTGTGCGAGGGCCTCATCACAAACCGGCCATGATTGATCGAACAGGGAGAAGGGCTCCCCTATCTCCTCCCAAAGCTCCTCTGCAATATGGGGCACGAAGGGCCCCAGAAGAAGGGCCAGGGTGCGCATGGCCTCCTTAACCGCGAAGATGGTTGCTACGGGAGGGCCTCCTGACAGCTCGCCAAATGCCTTTAATACTTTTATTTTGTCCTTTTCTTCAAGCTGTTTCATCTTTTCAAGCCTTGTCTTCACTTCAGCAACGGATGGAAGGGCGGCGAGCTTCGCGGGGATATCCATGCCATACATCTCATTGACCATCTCCATGATGCTGCTTATTGCGGTATTGAAGTGCAGGCGGTCCTGAATGTCCACGGTGACCCTTTTGATGGTGAGGTGGGTCACCTGCCGCAGACTCTTTGCCCATGCATCCGCATCTTCGGGTGCCTGCGCCCGAGCGAATACATGCGTTAGATCATCCACCCGGGCAAATACCTCCCTGAGATCATCCCTGGCCCTCACGATTTCCATAATACCCTGCACCAGCCTCCAGCATCGCCCCAGAAAACGTGAGGAGCCTTCGACACCCTGGTCGCTCCAGTCGAGGTCTTTGTCCGGAGGGGCCGCAAACAGGCAGAAGAGGCGAACCGTATCCGCGCCGTACCGTTGAATCATGTCGTCGGGATCCACCACATTCCCCTTCGATTTGGACATCTTGGCCCCGTCCTTTATGACCATTCCCTGGGTCAGGAGGTTCATGAAGGGCTCCTCGTACGTCAGCAGTCCCAGATCCTTCAGCACGCGGGTGAAGAAGCGGGCATACAGGAGGTGGAGCACCGCGTGCTCGATGCCGCCGATGTATTGATCCACCGGCATCCAGTACTCGACCGCCTTCCGGTCGAAGGGCGCGGTGTCCATCTTCGGGGAGGCATACCGCTCGAAATACCAGGATGACTCAACGAAGGTGTCCATGGTGTCGGTCTCGCGCCTGCCTGCCCCGCCGCACTGCGGACAGGTGCAGTTGACGAACTCGGGAAGATCGGGCAACGGGGACTTGCCGTCCGGCGGGAATGCGATATCCCTTGGAAGTCTCACCGGAAGGTCCTCGTAGGGAACGGGAACCACGCCGCATGTGTCGCAGTAGATAAAGGGGATGGGATTTCCCCAGTACCGCTGCCTGGAGATCCCCCAATCGCGCAGCCGGTACTTGACGGTCCTCCTGCCGAGGCCCTTCTCCTCCATGTATGCGGCAATGCGGTCCATGGCCTCGGTATTGGTGAGGCCGTCGAAGGGGCCGGAATTCACCATGATCCCGTTTTCGGTATACGCCTGGGTCATGACATCCCCGGTAAGGTTCTGCCCCGGGGGCTGGATGACCACCGTGAGGGGGATGCCGTATTTTCGGGCAAACTCGAAATCCCTCTGGTCATGAGTGGGAACAGCCATGATGGCGCCCGTTCCATACTCCATGAGCACGAAGTTTGCCGCGAAGATGGGAATCCGCTGATTCGTCATGGGATTGATGCAAAAGGCCCCGGTGAAGACCCCCTCCTTGACCACGTCCTCGGAGGAGCGCACCATGGCGTCCTGCATGGAAACCCGTTGAACGAACGCCCTCACCTCCTCTTCCTGGGTGGTGCCGCGGATCAGTTCCCCGACCAGGGGATGCTCGGGCGCAAGTGACATGAAAGTGGCGCCGTATATGGTGTCCTGCCTGGTGGTGAATACGGTGAGGCTGCCCTCGCGGTCCGCCAGGGGAAAATCGATCTCCACGCCGTAGCTCTTGCCGATCCAGTTCCGCTGCATGGTGACCACCCGTTCAGGCCACCCTGAAAGGGTGTCACACCCCGCAAGCAGGGCATCCGCGTAGTCGGTGATCTTCAAGAACCACTGGCTCAACTGCCTTTTTTCAACCGGGGTATCGCACCGCCAGCACCGGCCGTTTTCCACCTGTTCGTTGGCAAGGACGGTCTGGCAGGTGGAGCACCAGTTGACCGGGGCCTCCTTCTTGTAGGCGAGCCCCCGCTCGTACATCTTCAGGAACAGCCACTGCTCCCACTTTGCATAGACCTCGTCGCAGGTGGAGACCTCGCGCTCCCAGTCGTAGCTGTAGCCCATGCGCTTGAGCTGCTTTCGCATGAAATCGATGTTTTCCTGTGTCCACGCGGCGGGATGGACCCCGTGCTTTATGGCGGCGTTTTCAGCGGGAAGGCCGAATGCATCCCAGCCCATGGGGTGAAGCACATTGTACCCCTGCATGAATCTGAACCGGGCCATGAGATCGCCAATGGAATAGTTGCGCACGTGTCCCATGTGGATCTTTCCGGAGGGATAGGGAAACATCTCCAGGAGGTAGTATTTCCGCCTTTTTTCATCCTCCCTTACCCGGTATTTCCCCTCTTTTTCCCAGCGTTCCTGCCACTTCGGCTCTATAACGGAGGGCTCGTACGGTTTTTCCTGTGCCATTCATCCTCTCGATAAAAGAAACAGACCCCATATCGCTGAGGTCTGTCTCCTTTGCGTGATCTCCGTATTATCCAGACTGAATCACGTGATTACAGTGCCTTTTTTATCATCTCTTCAAGGGTTGATTTGGGAACAACCCCCACCATTCTATCTATTTCACTGCCATCCTTGTATAGAATGAGGGTGGGAATGCTGCGAACACTGAAATTATTCGGGGTTTCCATGTTCTCGTCCACGTTCATCTTCACAATCTTTATCCGGCCCGAATATTCCTTTGCCAGTTCCTCGAGCACCGGTGCAATCATCTTGCACGGACCACACCATGCCGCCCAAAAATCCACCAGTACAGGGATTGTAGATCGAATCACCTCTTGATCAAAATCCTCGTCCGTAATCTTTACTGCCGCTTCTTCTGCCATCCGTCATCTCCTCTTGCTAAGGGCCTCGGTTCCCTTTTCAGTCGTGCGTCTGATCTTTTAGGTAACTACTTGATTATTCATGGGCTATTTACTACATAATACGCCAACTCCTCATCCCTTGTCAAGGCGCCATATACGGGGAACGGTATACAGGTGGCTGACCTGCATGGGGACTTCGGCATATCGTCTGAAAAATATGAGTATTTTCATGCCACTTGACTGATCGGCGCCAAAAAGGGTAAGGTGATGCTTTATTGAAAGGAAAATGTGTAAATAAAGACAGGGGATATTATCCACAAGAGACCCTGAATATATGTAAAGAAAACAAGGGATGATCGATAAAAATCTCATTTTCGGCATTATTGGTGGCCTTGGCCTATTCATCTTCGGCATTAAGATAATGAGCGATGGTCTTAAAAAGGTCGCCGGGGAAAAGATGCGCCGGATACTTACCTTTCTTACCGCGCACAGATTCAAGGGCCTTATCCTTGGAACAATTGTCACTTCAATTATTCAAAGCAGTTCTGCAACAGTGGTCATGCTGATCGGTTTTGTGAATGCCGGCCTGATGACCCTTGTCCAGGCAATTCCCGTGATTTTGGGGGCCAACATTGGCACCACCATAACCGCCCAGCTCATTGCATTTAAACTGACCGATTATGCCCTGCCCATTGTGGCCATCGGTGTCACCCTCAATATGTTTGCCAAGAAGAAAACCACCCAGCAATTGGGCGAAGCGATCCTGGGTTTTGGCGTGTTATTCCTCGGATTGAGCATAATGGCAGGATCCGTTGAGGTGTTGGGGAATGGATCTGCAATACACGCCATATTCGCAAAATTCAGCCATAACATCTTTCTGGGCATTATTGTGGGAACGATTGTAACCGGCATCCTTCAGTCCAGTTCAGTCACCACGGGGATCATCATCGTCATGGCCACCATGGGTCTGCTGGATCTTAAAGGGGCCATCCCCCTGGTATTCGGGGCAAATATCGGAACATGCGTTACCGCGCTTCTGGCGAGCCTGGGAACCAATCTTACCGCAAAAAGGACGGCCTTTGCCCATATTATCCAGAAATCCATAGGCGCCGTCATCGGATTGTCCATGTTTTCTTTCTATATGTACTTTATTCCCATGACCTCCCAGGATTTGGCCCGACAGGTGGCAAATTCCCATACCTTGTTCAATATCATCACCTCATCGTTGTTCATAGGCTTTGTGCCTTTATATGCCAGATTTATTGAAAAAATCATCCCCGGTGAGGAGATTTTCATTGAACACGGGCCCAAATACCTTGCCAAAAGCCTGTTGAATACCCCTGGCATTGCAATAGATGCCGCAAAAAAAGAGATTATGCGGATGATGCTCCTTACCAAGGAAATGGTTGAATTGGCAATGGAGGCCTTTAGGACCGGGAACAACAGCGATGCGGAAAAGGTCCTGGTGAGAGAGGATATGATCGACGAATTAAGGGACTCCATAGCAAATTATCTTATACGGATAACGGAAAGGGAGATTACTGAAACCGAGGCCAAGATGATACCTTCATTCCTGCACAGCATAAATGACATCGAAAGGATCGGGGATCATGCCGAGAATATTGCCGAACTCGCCCTGAGAATGACCGAGAAAAGGATAACCATTCCAAAGGATGAGATTGCAGAGATCAATACGATGTATAAGATCGTCGACGGAATGATGAATAAGGTGATCGATGCATTATCAGAGTTGGATATCGAGCTTACCCACGACATTTTTAAAAAGGAAAGGGATCTGAATCGCAAATTCATGCAATATAGGGAATCCCATGTAGGAAAGCTGAACTCTAAACAGTACCAAAGCTTCGCCAGTATTATCTATACGGATATGCTCGCAAATTTCGAGAAAATCGGAGACCATATCACCAACATCGCACAGGCCATCCATGGAAAATTTCTATGGAATATGGATGATGTATTTTGATCCGCACTTCCGACCTCATCATACTGATCCTTCCGGATCTTTCACATACATTCAGGCTCGGCCAGCTTCAGGATCTCGGGGAGCATGGTGCACAGGAGTACAAAGGTCCATACAGAAGAGTATGCTCTAATTTGTTACGAAACAGTCGATAACTCGCATTTCTTAAGTTATTCTTTCCAGTGCAGTTCATATTGAATATCCCAGAGATCGATTTCCAATTGCAGTTTATTGATCATCCGGATGCTCAGGTTTTTACCTCCGGCCATTTCAACCGCCTTTTTAGAATAACCCAAACAGGCGGACGGAAGCCAGTCCAAAAAGATTTCAGGCAGAATAAATTGTATGATGGCATGTCCCTTTTCCGCAACCTGAACAGCCACGTTCCCGGCCGTAAAGAAGCGATCCCACAATTTGGGATAATTCCCGATTACAAAGGACGTATTTGTAAATTTGAAAAAGATCTTATACAGCGCGTTCAGGCTTCGCTCTGCAATATATTCATACATCCTGGCCAACTCTATCTCTTGATTGGCCCCTAATTGCCTGGATAGGGTTGCACTCATGGTTTTGAATGCAGAAAACGGATACGTCCCTACCATGACAACCAATCCCTTCCAGACACCAGCGTCATTTTCCGGCAGTTCAGCCAGAATCTTCTGCCACATCGGATCTCCATACTGGTTTTGAATATACTCCTTGGCATAAATGAAATTCGGGCCTCTGGCCAATACCTCTTCCATCGGATCGCCTTCCTTTTTCTTAAATCCATTTCAACAATCAATCAACTTATTCAGAAAGCCCCTACTCGGAGATCGTAATGATCTATTTAAAAAACATGGGCACATATATCCCTCTATATGAGATATCGTTTTTTATTCTACTAAACCGCCATGATCTAGCGATCACAACGAAGGATGAAAGTTCATAAAAACAAATGATTAGTTGAGAACTTTCATAT
>JBLIRN010000001.1:0-255918 GCA_049472315.1 bacterium | reverse complement strand
GGTCCGGGTCAGCTTATTCCTTCTCGTCGTCTTATTCACCGGTCTTATTCGCTCCGGATTTTTCGTCCCTTTCTAAGGGTAATTCGATCCTTCAGGGTGTCCACTCTCTTCCCGGCGCTTCCGTGTTCCCTTGGGACATGTCCTTTCGGTAGAGGCAAAAATAGATCATTGGCGCGTTCCCCTTCGATCGGGAACCAACCCCAATCGTATGCACCCTTGCCCATTACCCGGTAAATATAATCACGAATATAAGAAGGAGCCTGCTTGATACACTGGTTCAATGGCCCCTGCGCACGTGAATGGAAAAAATCCCTCCAAATCCGCACTCATCATAGAGGGAAGGGTTGCAGCCATAAGCGCAACCCTTTGATTTTGCTGGAGCCGGCGATAGGAGTTGAACCTACGACCCGCTGATTACGAATCAGCTGCTCTGCCTCTGAGCTACGCCGGCGAGATGCGAAGGTAAGTGGTGCCGGGGCACAGAATCGAACTGTGGACACAGGGATTTTCAGTCCCTTGCTCTACCGACTGAGCTACCCCGGCACATAAACATGGAACAGAAAAGAGAATTTATGATAGGAAAAAAGCAAGGCTTTGTCAAGTAAAATCAACCTCAGCACAAAATCAACCTCCGGTGTCGACCTTCGGATGGTCAGCCCCAAAGATACGGAAGGGATTACATCCTCAGGAATCGGTCCTAATTACGAAGGTTTTTGCAATGAGATCGTGGAGTCCCTGCTTTTCCTTGCTGAAGGCAATCAAAAGGAATCCGACATACAGGGGGAGAAACGAGAGGATATACCCGATAAACCTCTCTGCTGCCTTTGTAAATCCAAGGGGGCTGCCGTCCGTTCGAATGACCTTGAGGTGGAGGAGTCTCTTTCCGGGTGTTTGCCCGAACCTTCCATGAAAATAGATGAAGTAGAGGGCAACGATCACTATCCACGTGATGTTCGTGAGAAATTGCCGCACATCCAGCATGGTTTCCGGATTCATTTCCAGAAGCCGGGCCCCGGTAATGGTCCCCAGTGTGATAGACCAGGAAAATACGGTCTCGATTAAGCCGATACAAAAAAGGTCGATAATAAAGGCCAGGAGACGAATCCAAAAACCGGCCCTGGGCAGATCCCTGTCACTGGGAGATCCGCAGGTATACTCCTTCCCATGGCCTTCGTCCGAAGGCATCGACCCTTCGGAGAAATCCCCTTCAGCAGGATCGGCAAAGAGGCTATTGAAGCGAGCCTGGGGGGTCTCACTGTCGTGAGAGGGCATTGAGATGCCCGGCGAGCTGTGCCCGGGATGGATATCATCGGGAATGGGTGAGCCTTCACGGCTGTAAGATGTATGAAGGTTGTTATTGGCAACGTTGTTATTGGAAAATAGGTGGGACAGAGGTGGTTGCGACGGGGGTCGGGAATTGGTCGTCTCGGACATGAGGGAGTACGTGGAAGGAAAGGGAGAATCGTCATGCCCGGCCTTGAGCAGACGATGCCCGCAGTTTTTGCAGGTGTCCAAATGATCGAAGGAAATATAGCCGCACGCCGGGCATCTCATAGGTATCATACACATAGCACAAAAGGGGGGATGAGTCAATCAATGTGCCTATGGATGTCCGTGGATGTGCCGCAAAGGAGGGTTTTGGGGGGAGATGAGGGCAGGTGTCAAAGAGTTGTGATGGGAGCAATTTGTATATTGACAAAAAACTCGTTGTAAAATAAAATAGTTAAACTGGTCTAAAAAGTCACTATGAGGTAATCCGCAAGAGATTTGTCTATAGGAGCAATCTGCCTTGAAGGAAATAATCGTCAATGCAAACCCGTATGAGAAGCGCGTTGCCCTCTTGGAGGACCGCCTTTTGGCGGAGCTCTACATAGAGCGGCGCAGAAGCAAGAGAATAAACGGTAATATCTATAAAGGAAGGGTCATTCGCGTGCTTCCCGGAATGCAGGCGGCCTTCCTGGATATCGGTCTTCAAAAGGATGCATTTCTCTATGTCATGGATGTGGATGATTCCCTGTCCGAATTTGAGAAGTTGATGATGGGAGGTGAGGATATCCAGGGTGACTTAGGCACTGCCCTGGATGATGAGGTGAAGGCATTGCCTCTCGCCTCGAGCCAACCCATGACCAACATCCAGGACCTGCTCAAAGAGGGTCAGGAACTCCTGGTGCAGGTTTCAAAAGAACCGCTGGGAACGAAAGGGGCACGCGTTACCACCAACATAACCCTCCCAGGCAGGTACCTGGTGTACATGCCGAATGTTGATCACGTTGGGATCTCGCGCCGCATAGAGGACAAGCAGGAAAAGGCCAGACTCAAGGAGTTGCTCCAGAACCTCAAAAAACCGTATGCCGGGTATATTGTTCGCACGGTTGGGGAAGGAAAGGGAGAAGAGGAGTTTCTCTCCGATATCGAATATCTGAATAAACTGTGGGACAAGATCCAACGGAGGAGCAATTCATGTCGTTCTCCCTGCCTCGTGCACAAGGAACTGGACATACTGCTCAAAACCATACGGGATATCTTCACCACCGATATTGACCGCATGGTCATTGATTCCGAAGATGAGTACGAGCGGTGCGTGGAGTTCGTTGAGACGCTCATGCCCAATCTGACGGATCGGATCAAGATCTATCATAAGGATAAGCCTATCTTCGATGAATACAATATCGAAAAACAGATCGAGGAGGCCCTGAGTCCCAAGGTATGGCTTAAATCCGGCGGGTACATCGTGATCGACGAGACCGAGGCGCTGGTCACGATTGATATAAACACGGGCAAATTCGTGGGCGACCTCAACCTTGAGGAGACGATCTATAAGACCAACATAGAGGCTGTTCACGAGATCGTCCGGCAGATTCGTCTCAGGGATCTCGGGGGAATCATCATCATTGATTTCATCGATATGGGGATCGAGGAGAACCGGCAGAAGCTCCTGGATGCCCTCGAGAACGAGCTGAAAAAGGACCGCATGCGGAGCAACGTGCTCCAGTTGACCCAGTTGGGGCTGGTGGAGATGACTCGCAAGAGGATCAAGCAGAGCCTCGGAAAGATCCTTACCTCTCCCTGCCCGTATTGCGGAGGAAATGGAAGGGTGAAATCGATCCTGACCATATGCAGGTCCATTCAGCGGGAGATCGATCGCATCGGCAGCTCGCGTGCAGGGGATGAGATACTCATCAAGGCGAATCCCGACATTGCCGCCTTCTTTTATAAACAGGAGGACGATCTCCTCGAATATTTGGAAAATAAGTATAATAAGCGGATAACCATACGAAGCGAACCCGATATGCATTATGAGGATTATACCATTGACATCCTGTAATGGTATCTCCAACCAAGGGAGGAGAACGATTTTCGGGGAGTGCTTGTCATCGGGCCTTGGGGGTGACTCACGGGCCTTTATCATAGGGAGGTAATAAGAACATGTACGCAATCGTTGAATCAAGAGGGAGACAGTATAGGGTTGCGCCCGGCGATGTGGTGGAACTCGATTTGATGCAGGCGGCGCCCGGGGATCAATATACCTTTGACAAGGTCCTGATGCTGGTTGATGATGACACGGTCGTCCTGGGCAGGGAGGAACTTGATAAGGTGAAGGTGTCGGGGGTGGTAGCAGGGAGCGAGAAGGGGCGGAAGGTCATCGTGTTCAAGTACAAGCGGCGTAAGGATTATCACCGCAAGATAGGGCATCGGCAGGCGTATACGCTGGTGAAGGTTGCTGAAATAGAGAAATAGTGAGGCACATACGTAACATATTGTTAATGAGGTTGGAAACGGGATATACTCTTATTAACGCACGTTATTAGCGCAAGTATAACATATTGTTTGTAAGGCGAGAGACAAGGCATCCTTTTATTAATGTAAGCAAAACATATTGTGAATAAGGATGGAGTCGCGATAACTAATTGTTAATGTAAGCATAAGATATTGTTTAAAGGGTGGAGTCGTAACATTCTTTTATTAATGCAAGCATAACATATTGTTAATAAGGTGTGAGGAGAAAAAATCATGGCGCATAAAAAGTCCGGCGGCAGTTCAACGAACGGCCGCGATAGCACAGGGAAACGGCTCGGGGTAAAGAGATTTCAGGGCCAGTTTGTGACGGCTGGCTCAATTCTTGTCCGGCAGAGGGGCACGAAATTCTTTCCCGGGCAGAATGTCGGAAAAGGCGGGGATGATACCCTCTTCAGCAAGATCGACGGCCAGGTGCAATTTGAACGGTTCGGGAAATATAGGCGCAAAATAAGTGTATATGCCTGATTTTGATGTTTATTGATGAGGCGACGATTCATGTCAAGGCAGGCGATGGGGGTAGAGGGTGCGTCAGCTTCAGGCGGGAGAAATACTGCCCCAAGGGCGGTCCGGATGGAGGTGACGGAGGAGATGGAGGGTCGGTTTATATTGAGACCGACCCGAATCGCCATACCCTGATCGACCTCTACTACCGCCCGCTTTACCGGGCAGGGCGAGGAAAACACGGCCAGGGGAAGAAGAAGTCGGGTGCCAGGGGAGAGGATGTTATCATCAAGGTCCCGATAGGGACGGTGGTACGGGATCCTATGATAGGTGAGGTATTGGCCGACCTGGATCGGGCAGATGTCAGGTTTGCCGCAGCGACAGGGGGACGGGGGGGGAAGGGGAACGCCCATTTTGCCACTGCGACCAGGCAGGCACCCAGATTTGCACAGACCGGCACTCCCGGCGAAGAGCGGGACCTGAAGCTGGAACTCAAACTGGTTGCGGATGTCGGAATCACCGGCCTTCCCAACGTGGGCAAATCAACCCTTATCTCCCGTATCAGCGCGGCAAGGCCCAAAATCGCCGATTATCCCTTCACCACACTTTTTCCCAATCTCGGCGTGGTCAGGGTAGGCGAATTCCAGAGCTTTGTCATTGCGGACATCCCCGGTTTAATCGAAGGTGCCCATCAGGGTGTCGGCCTGGGGACCCGCTTTCTCAAGCACGTCGAGCGCAGCAAAATCCTTGTCCATCTCGTTGATATATCGAAGGACCATGATCGCCACCCGGTTCAGGATCTCCAGGTGATTAACAATGAGCTTCTGCACTATGGTGAGGACCTGGGGAGGAAGCGGCAGATTGTCGCGGGCAATAAGGTTGATCGGGCCTCAGAGGAAAAATGCCGGGCACTGGAGAAACACTGCGTACAACAGGGGCAACCCTGTTTTTTCGTTTCCGCGCTCACCGGTGAGGGACTGAAGGGGTTGATCGATTGTATATGGAAAACCCTTGCCGAGCAGCCTGGAGAGGGATAGGAGAAAAGGGATGGCGAAGGACAGGAAGGGGATGCTTTCCCATGTAAGGCGTGTGGTGGTGAAAATCGGGAGCAATGTCCTGGCCTCATCCCTGATTACCCTGGACGAAGGTGTGGTGGAGAGAATTTCCGCCGATCTATCCAAGGTCATGGATGCGGGATACAAGGTGGTGCTGGTGACCTCGGGGGCGATTCTTGCAGGGAGGGCCAAGCTCGGGCTGAAGGAGAGGCCCCGCCTAATCAGTCAGAAGCAGGCCGTTGCAGCGGTCGGCCAGTCAACACTCATGAGGACCTATGAGAAGCATATGGAGCAATTCGGGAAGCGGGTCGCCCAACTGCTTCTCACCGACGGGGACATGACTCACCGGCAGCGATACATCAATGCCCGTAATACCCTTGAAACGCTCTTCAGCTATGGTGTCCTCCCCGTGGTGAATGAAAATGACACCGTTGCAGTGGAAGAGATCAAGTTCGGTGATAATGATACCCTCTCCGCGGTGGTCAGCCAACTGGTGGAGGCGGATCTGCTGATCATCTTATCCGATGTGGACGGGCTCTACACAGCGGACCCGAATCAGGATGCGGATGCGCGCTTCATCCCCCTTGTGGAATCGATCGACAAGAAAATCCTCTCACTGGCCAGGGAGACCCCTTCAATTGTGGGCATAGGGGGAATGGTCACCAAGATTCATGCCGCCCAGACCGCAGCCCAATCGGGCACCACGACCATTATCGTGAACGGCCGGATACCGGGGGTGATATCTCGGATCCTGCAGGGGGAGGAACTGGGCACGCTCTTCCTGCCCAAAGAGGATACGCTCAATTGCAAACGATGCTGGATCGCCTTCAGGCTGAAGCCACGCGGGGCCATCACGGTGGATGAGGGCGCATTCAAGGCATTGACGGTGAGCAAGAAGAGCCTGCTCCCTTCCGGCATTATCGGTGTCAGCGGGAATTTCGACTCGGGGGAATCGGTAAGCATCCTGGCCCCCGACGGAAGGGAGTTCGCCAGGGGGCTGGTCAACTACAACGCCTCGGAGATCAAGCGTATAAAGGGTGCCCGGAGTAAGCTGATCGATCAGATCCTCGGCTATTGCACCGCCGAGGAGGTGGTCCATCGCGACAACCTGGCCATTTTGGAGGGAAGCGTTCTTTCCCGTGAAGACACATGAGGCGAATGGGGTGAACCGGGGGAACCCGGGGTGGGGGCCCCGCTGCTTGCCCCTCATTATAGCATGTTTTCGACATATACAAAGCTATTACCGTTGTAAGGGATTCACCGTTACGGGGTGATGCAGAAGGCATATGTGGATGGAACGAGAAGGGGAACAGGGGATTATCCATGAATGAGATGCAGATACGGGAGCAGATTGTCGGTATGGCCCAAAAGGCCCGCATTGCCTCCCTTCGCATGAGCACTGTCTCGTCCTCTCTCAAGGACAGGGCACTGAAGAGAATGGCTGAGGAGATAGAGGCTTGCGCTGAGGGGATCCTGGCGGCGAATGAACGGGATATTGCGGCGGCGCGGCAGAAGGGGATCGGCACTGCCATGATTGATCGCCTTTCCCTCAACACTAAGAGACTCAAGGGAATGGCCGATGCACTCCGGGATATAGCGGCCCAGGAGGATCCCGTGGGCAGAATCGAGAGGATGTGGCGCAGGCCCAATGGCCTCGAGATCGGTCGGATGCGGGTTCCCATCGGGGTGATCGGCATCATATACGAGGCACGTCCCAACGTCACCTCCGATGCCGCAGGGCTCTGCCTGAAGGCAGGCAACTGCTGCCTTTTGCGCGGCGGCTCTGAGGCGATTCATTCGAATGTCATCATCGGCGAGATCATGGAGCGGGTCGCACGGGAGGAGGGGCTGCCCGAAGGGGTGGTGCAGGTGATCCGCATTACCGACAGGGAGGCGATCACCGAAATGATCCGTCTTCATGAGTATATCGACATGATCATTCCCCGAGGGGGCGAGGGCCTGATACGAACGGTCAGGGAAGGGTCCCTGGTGCCGGTGGTTTCTCATTACAAGGGGATTTGCCATGTGTATGTCGACAGCATGGCCGATCTTGTCATGGCGGAGAATATCTGCTTTAATGCAAAGGTACAGAGGCCGGGGGTCTGCAATGCCATGGAGACCATGCTCGTGCATAAGGATATCGCAGCCTCGTTTTTACCCCGCATTGCCCAACGTTACGAGGATGCGGGGGTGGAGTTGCGGGGATGCCCGGAGACGCTGAAATACGTCCCTTCGGCACGGCCGGCAACGGAGGATGACTGGTCGGAGGAATATCTGGATCTCATCCTGGCCGTCAGGGTGGTCAACAGCTTCAAGGATGCCGTAGACCACATCAACCATTATGGCTCTCACCACTCCGATGCCATTGTCACCACCGATTATCAAAGGGGCAGGGACTTCCTCCGGATGGTCGATTCCGCAGCGGTGTATGTCAATGCCTCAACGCGCTTTACCGACGGAGGGGAATTCGGCCTTGGCGCCGAGATCGGAATAAGCACTCAGAAGCTTCATGCACGGGGGCCGATGGGAGCGGATGATCTGACAACCATAAAATATATCATCTTCGGTGAAGGACAGATAAGGGAATAACAGGTTCAATTGAATATCGGGATATTTGGAGGTACATTCAATCCGATCCATCATGGTCATCTGATTGTTGCCGAACAGATCAGAGAGGGGTTTGGGCTGCATCGAATCTATTTTATTCCCTCGGCGAATCCTCCTCACAAGGAAGGCCCCATTGTGGACGGCCGCGACCGCCTGGCCATGGTTGAATCGGCCATCGATTCCAATCCCTCCTTTTATTCCTCCTCGCGGGAGGTGACCCGCGGAGGGAGTTCGTACACCATCGACACCGTGCTGGAGACCAGGCGGGATCTCGGAGAGGGGCATACCTTTGCATTTATCCTGGGATCGGATGCATTTCAGGACATCAGAACATGGAAGGACTATCGGCGCCTTTTGAAGCTGTGCACATTCATCGTGATCAGTCGCCCGGGTGCGGATATCGAGAGGGTTCGGGGGGTACTCACCCCGTTTCTCACCGGCCCTGAATTGAATCTGCGCATTCAACAGGTAAGCGCTGATGAAATAGCCACATCCATTGATATACGGCATGCCGATATCTATTTTGTGTCCCTCCCCCATATCGATATCTCTTCCTCAACCATTCGATTCATGTTCAGCCAGGGGAAATCCATCCGTTATCAGGTTCCTGATACGGTATTGGCCTATATCATCAGCCATAAACTTTATGGGGTCAGGTCTTGAAATGACAGTTTTTTAGAATAAACGCTTATGCCACCTTGTGACACCACGAATTATAAAAATGTTATATTTTCAGATGAAACGCTCATGAGCCGGATGAAACTGCGAATGTCGAATGTCGAATGTCGAATGTAGAAGTGAAACGCAGATGAGCCTTCGGCTCACAAGGAAGCATGAAAATGACCCAAAGGGGATTTTCAAGTGAATATAGGATATTTTCGAGACAAACCCTCATGCCACTTTGTGGCGCCACGAAGAATCAAAATGTTATATTTTCAGATGAATACAGGATATTTTCGGAACAAAAACTGATAATTCAAGACCTGACCCCAGGTAAAGGGGGCGAATCGATGCATGAATGTAAAAGGGCGTGTCAGTAATGGATACCATTCTCCGGATGGCTCGTGAAGCCGCTCGAGTGGCGGACGGCAAAAAGGCGGAGGATATCGCCGTCCTCGATCTCAGAAATATCTCGTCAATAACCGATTCCTTTGTTATATGCTCGGTGACCAACAATCGTCAGGCCAAGGCGATTGCCCAGGAGATCGAGGAACGAATGAGGAAGCTTGGCCTGCGACTCGACCATATGGAGGGATACCCCGATTCAAACTGGATCCTGATGGATTACACCGATCTGGTCATCCATATATTTAGCAAAGAGATGAGACAATACTATGACTTGGAGCATCTTTGGGGAGATGCCCCCAGAGTTGATTTGAATGGGTGAAGGTAAAGGTCATCTGTGTAGGAAAAACCAAAAAGGGCTATCTCACAGAGGGGATAGAGGAGTACCTGTCACGACTCAAGCACTATGTTCATGTGGAATGGATCGAGGTCCGGTCGTCACAGCGGAGAAAATCAGCCCCGATCGAAGAGGGATTGCGTCAGGAGGCCGATAGGATATGTTCCCATATCCATCCCTCGGCCCTGATGGTCACCCTTGGTGATGGGGGTAAGGAATACAGTTCACGGGAGTTTGCGCAATGGCTCGAGCATTCCATGGTGGAAGGCAGGCAGGAAATCGATTTCGTCATCGGGGGTGATCAGGGTATTGCCCCGGCGTTGACCGAGGAGGCAGGCATGTGCATAAGCCTCTCGCGCATGACATTCACCCATCAAATGGTACGCCTGATATTACTGGAGCAGCTCTATCGTGCCTTTTCCATCATTCGGGGAGAGCCCTATCACCACGGATGACCCCATTCGGAGATAGGGCTGTAATCGTCGATAGTATCGGGGGGGACATACCACAGGTAAAAAGGATGAGGAGGTTGAGCAATGGTCGGTTTAGATATTCTTAAGGAACTCAGCCAGAAGTCGAACTCCAAGATTGTCCTGCTTGTCATTGATGGATTGGGAGGTCTCCCCCGGCTGCCGGACGGCCTCACGGAGCTCGAGACGGCCGCATGCCCGAACCTGGATTCTCTTGCCGGTAAGGCCATCACAGGGATGGTTGATCCTATTGCACGGGGGATTACACCGGGAAGCGGTCCGGCCCATCTTGCCCTCTTTGGCTACGATCCAATACAAAATCAGATCGGCAGGGGAGTCCTCTCCTCCCTGGGCATTGGCTTCGATCTCCAGCCTTCTGACGTGGCGGCTCGAATAAATTTTGCCACCATCGATGAGGGGGGAAATGTGATCGATCGCCGTGCCGGCAGGCTTGAAACGGAGAAGAACCGGGATCTGTGCAAAAGGCTTGACAGGATCACGATACCCGGGGTGAAGGTTTTTGTCCGCACGGTCAAGGAGTACAGGGCGATGGTGGTCTTTCGGGGTACCGATCTGTCGGGTGACTTAACGGATTCCGATCCGCAGAGAACCGGCACCCCCGCCGTTCCGGTGACATGCCATGTGGATTCTCCGCAAGCCCGACGGACTGCGGAACTGGCAAATCGGTTTATCACGGAATGCGGGAAACTCCTCTCCGGGGAAGAGAAGGGGAATATGGTTCTGCTACGGGGATTTTCCCAGTACCATCCCCTCCCTTCCATGGGGGAGGTTTTTAAACTGAAGGCGGCTGCCATTGCCACCTATCCCATGTACCGTGGGGTGGCCAGGCTGGTGGGAATGGACATCCTGGAATCCGGGGATTCCATCGCCGATGAGTTTGACACCTTGTCACGCCAGTTCTCGGAATACGATTTCTTCTATGTCCACATCAAAAAAACGGATAGCTACGGAGAAGACGGGGATTTTGATCAGAAGGTCCATATCATTGAGCAGGTGGATTCCTTTATCCCTCAGATGATGAGTCTTAATCCCGATGTGGTGGTGGTCACGGCCGACCACTCCACCCCTGCGGTCCTGACCTCCCATAGCTGGCACCCCAATCCTGTCCTCTTATACTCCCGTTGGTGCAGACCCGACAAGGTGAAACACTTTTCTGAATCGGAATGCATTCATGGTGGCCTGGGACAATTGTGCGCCGTAGAGATCATGCCGTTGATACTGGCAAATTCCTTAAGGCTGAATAAGTTCGGCGCATGAGCGGTGCGCCCTCCCTTGTTCTCCCACATACTGAACCTCGTTTTCCCTCCCCTCTGCCCCCTGTGCAATAGGGCGGTTGCACGGGGCCCTATCTGCCCGACCTGCTGGGCGAAGGCGCGGCCAATTGCGGGGTCTGTATGTAACCGGTGTGGGATTCCGGTAGCCTTCGCACGGCAGGGCACTGATGCATCAATGTATCGTTGCCAGACATGCAGGCAGAGGTCGTGGGCATTTGACCGCGCCCGGTCCGGATATATCTTTGAGGGTCCGGTGAGGGATGCGATTCACCTCCTGAAATACCAGGGACATGCCAGGATCGGGACCTGGCTTGGCAAGGAAATGGCGAGGGTGTGCAACCACTTGGGAGATGGATGCGTGGACTGCGTTCTTGTCCCGGTGCCTCTCAGTGTTGAACGTTTGAGGGAGCGGGAATTCAATCAGTCCCTCATGCTGGCAAAATCCCTATCCAAGGCATTCCGGCTCCCCTTGCGTCCGTTGCTTCTTGAGAGAAGGGGCGGCTCCACGCCCCAGGTCGGTCTGTCTCCGGAGGATCGGTGGAAGAATGTCCGTGGGGCATTTGGGGTGAGCGGTGTTGAGCGGATCCCGGGGAGGGGGGTAATCCTGGTGGATGATGTCTTTACCACCGGTGCAACGGTGAATGAATGCGCCCGTGTGCTCAAAAAGGCCGGGGCGCGCTGGGTTGAGGTATGGACACTTGCACGTGCGGTGTGATTGCATTGACTTGAGTATAGGGACACATTAGAATATATGTTTTAAAGATCGAGGGTATTATTCATCTCACTCATTCGGTGGAGGGTCTACCTATGCAGGTAAAGGTCGGTATCAATGGTTTTGGAAGGATCGGCAGGAATTTTCTGCGGGCATGTGTCGGCAATAAGGATATCGAAATCGTGGGCATAAATGACATAACCGATGCCGCCACCCTGGCCCATCTTCTGATATACGACTCGGTTCATGGGAGATTTAACGGCACCGTGAAGGCCGGGCAGGACAGCATTACCGTTAACGGCAAACAGATTCGCATCCTGGCCCAGAAGGATCCGAGCGCCCTCCCCTGGTCCGCCATGGGCGCCCAGGTTGTGGTTGAATCAACGGGGATCTTCAGGGACAAGGCAGGCGCATCCAAGCATCTGCAGGCAGGGGCCAAAAAGGTCCTCATCAGTGCGCCCGCCAAGGAGCCCGACCTGACCATAGTAATGGGGGTGAATGAGGGGGATTACCGACCCAAGGACCACCACATCATCTCCAACGCATCCTGCACCACCAATTGTCTGGCCCCCGTGGTGAAGGTGCTCATGGACAACTTCGGATTCAACCGGGGGATCATGACCACCATACACTCGTACACGAACGACCAGAAGATCCTGGACCTCCCCCATAAGGACCTTCGCCGGGCCAGGGCGGCGGCCCTCTCCATGATACCCACCACGACTGGGGCGGCAAAGGCGGTTGCCCTGGTGTTGCCCAGCCTGAAGGGAAAGCTGGACGGGTTCGCCATTCGCGTTCCAACCCCGAATGTGTCCGTGGTCGATCTGGTTGCCGAACTGGGTCAGGACGTAACCGTTGACCAGGTCAATCAGGCCATGAAGAAGGCCGCGGAGGGAGGGCTGAAGGGTATTCTGGGCGTGTCCGAGGAGGAACTGGTTTCCTGTGATTTCAACGGGGATGCGAGGTCATCGATAGTCGATCTCGCCTACACCAAGGTCATCGAAGGCAGCATGGTCAAGGTGCTTTCCTGGTATGACAATGAATGGGGATATTCATGCCGCCTCAGGGACCTCATCGTGTTCATGGCCTCGAAGGGGCTATGAGGGCGGGTGCATCCGGACGATACATGTTCCTGCCTCGCGCATTGTGGTGCATCTTAGGCATTTACGAAGACAATAGCGTGTATGGATTGGGGAGTGAACGGTGAACACGACGAAGCTCTTTATTGACGATGTCAATTTCAAAGGCAAGAAGGCGCTGGTGAGGGTGGACTACAATGTCCCCTTTGATACCTTGGGTAATATCAGTGACGATGCAAGGATCAGGGTCACCCTCCCCACCATAAACCACATTCTGGATGACGGGGGCTCAGTTGTCTTGATGTCCCATCTTGGAAGGCCAAAGGGCCTACGAGTGCCCGCCATGAGCCTGGCACCGGTTGCCAAGCGTCTTTCCCGGCTCCTGGGAAAGGAGGTCCGATTCATTGACGACTGTGTGGGCCCCAAGGTCAAAGAGGCGGTGAGTGCCATGCAGCAAGGCGAGGTCATTCTCCTCGAAAATCTCCGGTTTCATAAGGGGGAGACGGATAATGACCTGGATTTCGCCAAGGAACTCGCCGGCCTGGGTGATATCTTTGTCAATGATGCCTTCGCCACTGCCCATCGCTCTCATGCATCGAATGTCGGAATCACGCAATTCATCAGCCCATCCGTCGGCGGGACGGTGATGAAGAACGAGATCAACTACTTCAATGCAGTGATGGAGAATCCCGTACGGCCTCTGGTGGCCATAATCGGGGGGGCAAAGGTCTCCAGCAAGATAGGGATCATCAAAAAGCTCAGCAGGCAGGTGGACAAGATCCTTATCGGCGGCGGCATGATGTTCACCTTTCTCAAGGCCATAGGATTTGAGGTCGGGAAGTCCCTTGTGGAAGAGGATATGCTGGGCATTGCCATGGAAACCCTCAAGCAGAGCCGAAAGGACGGGACGAAGCTCTACCTTCCGGTGGATACCGTGGTCGCAGATCGTATGGATCCCAAATCAATCAGTATGATCGTCCCCGTCCAGGAGATTCCCCCTGACTGGATGGGACTGGATATCGGGCCCGCCACCACCACCCTCTTTTCCGAGGCATTGAGGGACGCGAAGAGCATTATTTGGAATGGGCCTATGGGCGTTTTCGAGATTGATGCATTCAGCAGGGGCACCTTTGCCATGGTCCAGATGGTGGCGAATTCCTATGCCATGACCATCGTGGGTGGCGGCGATACCGATGTTGCCGTTCATCGAGCGGGGGAATCGTACAAGATTTCGTATATATCCACGGGCGGGGGTGCGTTTTTGGAACTCCTGGAAGGGAATGAGCTCCCCGGCCTGGCCGCATTATCAGTCAAGGAATGACGAAAGGGGAAAATCCGCGGTGTGAGACGTCCCGGTGCAGGACGGTAATCCCATAACACAGGGAGCAAGGTGAAACCATGAGAAGACCGGTCATTGCAGGTAATTGGAAAATGTTCAAGGGACCTTCCGCTGCGCAGGAACTGGTCCGTGCACTCAAAGGGGAACTCGATGGGGTCACCGACAGGGATATCGTGGTGATTCCTCCCTTCACCTCCCTGGTTCCATGCCAGGCGATCCTTGCGGGCAGCAGGATCGCCCTGGGGGCACAGGACATGTTTTGGGAGGAGGAGGGCGCCTTTACCGGCGAAATCTCGCCCCTCATGCTCATCGAGTGCGGATGCGCCTATTGCGTCATCGGGCACTCGGAGCGGCGGACCCATTTTGGAGAGACGGATGAAACCGTCAATAAAAAGGTTAAGTCGGCGCTCAACCATCGGCTCACCCCCATCTGTTGCATAGGTGAGAACCTTGACCAGCGAGAGGCCGGAGAGACCTTCGGCATCGTGGAAGGACAGGTGCGGGCGGATTTTGACGGACTGGACAAGGAACAGATGAAACGGGTAGTGGTTGCCTATGAACCGATCTGGGCCATCGGCACAGGGAAGACCGCGACCCCGGAGCAGGCCAACGAGGTTCATGCGTTCATCAGGGGAATCCTGGCCAAGATGTTCGATACGGCGGTGGCGGAGCAGGTACGAATCCAGTACGGGGGCAGTGTGAAGCCGGACAACTGCGACGCATTGATGGCTCAGCCGGATATCGACGGAGCCCTGGTCGGGGGTGCGAGCCTGAAGGCGGAATCCTTTGCACGGATTGTCCGGTTCCAGTGACCTCGATGGAGGTATAGAAGAAGGGACCTCACGCAGGTCTCGGTAGAAAAAGGAGAGATGTTCATGTATGGAATTATTATCTTTATTCACTTGGTGGTATGTATCGCGATGATCCTCATCATCATCTTTCAATCGGGCAAGGGGGCCGAGATGGGGGCGGTCTTCGGAGGGGGTGCCAGCCAGACCGCCTTTGGAAGTGCGGGACCCCAGAGCTTCCTGGAGAAGGTGACCGCGGCGTGCGCAGTGATTTTTATGCTGACCTCCCTTACCCTTGCCTATATGTCGAGTGTCCGGTCCAGTAAATTGATCGAGGAATCGCCGGCACCCATGGAGCAGCCCGTTCAGCCGACCGAGCAGCCGGCCGAACCGTCCGGTGCGCCCGAGGCGCCTGAACTTCCCCCGGGAGAATAAGCCGAACATTGATCGTGGAGGACATGAATAAGATACAGCACAGAGAAGGGGTAGCCAATCAGAGATGGCGCGGTGCATCCCGGTTGATTCTGATCATGCTCATTATTATCCCCCTTTTCCTTACGGGATGCAGACGTTCAAGCCAGGAGAAGGAGCCCGTTGCCCCGGCTGACAGTACAGTTCCTGTATACGGGGACCGGATCATCGTGAGCTCCATAGGGGACGCCAAGCGGCTTCTGCCCCTGATGGCCTCGGACTCGGCATCCGCTGAAATAGCGGGCCTGATCCACAATGGCCTGGTAAAGTATGACAAGGACATCACCGTGGTGGGGGATCTTGCGGAATCGTGGGATATCTCCGACGACGGCCTGGTCATCATCTTTCACCTGCGGCACAATGTCACCTGGCAGGACGGGGCGCCGTTTACCGCACATGACTGCCTTTTTACCTATCAGACCATGGTGAACCCGAATGTGGCAACCCCGTACAGCCAGGACTTTCTCCGGGTGAAAGAGGCACGGGTGCTGGATGATCACACCTTCAGGGTGACCTATGGCGAGCCTTTCGCCCCTGCCCTGGTGAGCTGGGGAATGGGAATGATACCAAGGCATCTCCTGGAAAAGGAAGACCTCAATACCACGGAATACAACCGCCATCCTATTGGAACAGGGCCCTATGCCCTGAAGGAGTGGGTCACCGGTCAACGGATCGTACTGGAGGCATATGAGGGGTACTTCGAGGGGAGACCTTACATCGATCAATACGTCTACCGCATCATTCCCGATACCGCCACCATGTTCCTGGAGCTCAAGGCACAGGGCATCGATTATATGGGACTTGACCCCATGCAGTATACCCGTCAGACAGAAACCCCCTTCTTCGAGGAAAATTTCAGACGCTTCCGCTACCCTTCCTTCGGCTATACCTATATGGGGTACAATCTCAAGGATCCGAAGTTTTCCGACCGGAGGGTTAGGCAGGCCCTGACCTACGCCATAGATCGTGAGGGGATCATCAAGGGGGTGCTCCTCGGGCTCGGGCAGGTGTGCACCGGACCGTTTCCGCCGGAATCCTGGGCGTACAATCCCGATGTCAGGCGATATCCCTATGACCCGGAACAATCGAAAAAACTGCTGGCTGAGGCGGGATGGGAGGACCATGACGGTGACGGGGTCCTGGACAAGGAGGGCGTTGGATTCGCCTTCACGCTGATCACCAACCAGGGAAACGAACAACGGGCAAAATGCGCCCAGATTATTCAACAGAATCTAAAGGAGATCGGGGTTGAGGTAAAGATCAATATCCTCGAGTGGCAGGCCTTCCTCCATAATTTCATCGACCAGCGAAAATTCGAGGCGATCATACTCGGATGGGCGCTCTCCAGGGATCCCGATCTTTACGACATATGGCACTCCAGCAAGACGGCCCCGCAGGAGTTCAATTTCATATCCTATAGCAATCCCGAGGTTGACCGTCTCATCATCGAGGGGGTGCGCACCTTCGACATCGAGGATAGAAAGGCGATCTATCATACAATCCATGCGATTCTCGCAGAGGAGCAGCCCTATACCTTTCTGTACGTGCCGGATGGACTGCCGATCATTCACCGGCGTTTTCACGGGATACAGAAGGCACCTCTCGGTATATGGTATAATTTCATCAAATGGTATGTGCCGAAGAATCAGCAACGATACATCACCCACGGTCTGACCCCCTGATGTCATGCTTGCCTACATAGCACGCAGGCTCTTGATGATGCTTCCCCTTGTTCTGGGGATCACCATCATCACCTTTGTGGTGATTCATCTTGCCCCGGGTACTCCCACCGACATTCAAACCCAGATGAATCCGAAGGTGTCGGCGGAGGCCCGCGAAAAGCTCAAGCGTATCTACGGCCTGGACAAACCGCTGCATCATCAGTACCTCGATTGGCTGAGGCGTTTGCTCCTGCTCGATTTCGGCACCTCCTTTGTGGACGGCAGGTCAGTGGTGGACAAGATCGCCGATGCACTTCCCATCACCGTGCTGCTAAACCTCCTCTCCCTGCTCATCATCCTTGTGGTCGCGGTGCCCATAGGGGTCCTGTCGGCGGCGCGGCAGTATTCCCTCTTCGATAAAATGACCACGGTTTTCGTGTTCATCGGCTTCTCGATCCCCACATTCTGGCTTGCCCTTCTGCTGATGATATTCTTCGGCATCCGTCTCAACTGGCTCCCCATTTCCGGCATCAAATCCCTTTATCTGGCAAATCCTACACTTATCAACCGATTGATCGACTATGCCCGTCACCTGGTATTGCCGGTGTTCGTTTCCGCCTTCGGGGGACTTGCCGGTCTTTCCCGGTATACCCGATCCAATATGCTCGAGGTGATCAGGCAGGACTATATCCGTACTGCGCGGGCAAAGGGACTCAGCGAACATGCGGTCATATACAAACATGCACTGCGCAACGCCCTCATGCCGGTCATCACCATCCTGGGCCTTTCGGTGCCCGGGCTCATCGGCGGAAGCGTCATTTTCGAAACCATCTTTTCCATACCCGGAATGGGGCAGCTCTTTTACGGAAGCGTGATGGCCAGGGATTACCCGGTGATCATGGGGATCCTGTTTATCGGTGCCATATTGACCCTGTTCGGGAATTTTTTGGCGGATATATCCTATGCACTCGTTGATCCAAGAATAAGCTATCAATAGGAAGCAATCGATGATGAAAAAAGAGGGTTCTCTCCTGTTTCGCTTCTGGCAGCAATTTTCTCAAAACAGGCTTGCCGTTGCCGGCCTGTTCCTCGTACTCCTCCTCTTTGCGGTGGCCCTCACTGCACCCTATATCTCCCCCTATGATCCCTCCCTCATCAACGTCAACCGGATCCTCCATTCCCCCAGTGCGCAACACTGGCTGGGCACCGATCAACTGGGCAGGGACGTGTTGAGCCGCATGATCTGGGGCTCGAGGATTTCACTCCTGGTCGGATTTGTTTCAATAGGCATCGCCACCGTCATCGGCACCATACTCGGCGCCGTCGCAGGGTACTACGGGGGATGGCTCGACAACATCATCATGCGTTTTGTGGATATCATGCTCTGCTTTCCCACCTTTTTCCTCATCCTTGCGGTCATCGCCGTGCTGGAGCCAAGTATTTGGAACATTATGATCATCATAGGGGTTACCGGATGGATGGGGGTGGCACGTCTGGTGCGCGCCGAATTCTTGAGCCTCATGGATCGGGAATTTATACTCGCAGCCAGGGCCGAAGGTGCGGGCGATGCGAGGATCATATTTCGCCATGTTCTGCCCAATGCACTCGCCCCGGTCCTTGTTGCGGCGACCCTCGGAGTGGCCGCGGCAATCCTCACCGAATCAGCCCTGAGTTTTCTCGGTATTGGTGTTCAGCCTCCCACCCCGAGCTGGGGGAACATGCTTACCGCAGGGAAGGACAATATCGAGATTGCATGGTGGCTTTCCCTCTATCCCGGCCTTGCCATTCTTTTCACCGTTCTCGGGTATAACCTCTTGGGTGAAGGAATCCGTGATGCCGTTGATCCCCGGCTCAAGCTGTAATACGCGCGCAGCTTGCACACCTGTCGAAACGATCCGTGTAGGCAGGTATGCGCTAAAGCGCCGCATACAGGTATTCCAGGATTATATATGCCGCGGGACTATGATATAATTGGCGGCGCTATGAAGGGATGCCGAATCTGGCGCATGATCGACACCGGGACGGGAGGGCCCTCAGAGAATATGGCCCTTGCGGAGGTAATGCTGCAAGGCTGTTTGGAAGGGAAATCGCAGCCGGGCTTACATTGGTATACCTGGAGTGCGCCTGCCGTTACCCTGGGGTATTTTCAGGATGTTGAGGAGACGGTGAACAGGGATGCCTGTCGCACAATGGGCGTCCGGGTGGTCCGGCGGATCACCGGGGGAAGGGCGGTCGTTCATCACAGGGACCTGAGTTTTTCCCTCGTTTTTCCGTCGAACAGTGACATGATCCCTGCCGGCATCAGGGGAAGCTATCGAACGATTGCACAGGGATTCGTTGAAGGGCTTAATTCGCTCGGAATTAAGGCATACCTTGCGGATGTATGGGATGCGGGATCATTGGAAAGGCAAAAACGTCGGTTGCAGCCCGCCTGTTTTTTAACCAGGATCAGCTCCGAGATCCTGGTCTCCGGCCGTAAGGTGATCGGTTTTGCACAAAAGCGGGTGGGAGGCTGGATACTCATGCAGGGGACCATCCTGATGGGGGTGGAACGTTCCCTGTGGAAGGAACTCCTGCGCTATCCCGAATATATGGATGCAGCCGGGATACGTATAAAACTCGCAGCCGGGATGGCCGCACTCAGCGAGGTCGCCGGGAGGGAGATAAGGGTACGCGATCTTGAGGATGCCGTATTCAACGGATTATCAGCGATCATTGGCATTGAATTCGAGAGGCAGCGTCTATCCGTGGATGAGCAGGCCGCTGCGGCCTCCCTTTGTGCGGATCGGTACAGGGATTTGGTGGGGTGCGACGGGATTCCCGTGTGCACCTCAAAGGGACATCATTATCGGTATGGTTGACAAGGTAACGGATGATGAGGGATGATGAAACAACAATTTTGATTACTCATGCACGCGAGGCGATGTCACGGGCATACGTGCCCTTTTCACGTTTCAAGGTCGGTGCGGCTGTCCGGTGCGTGAACGGAAGGATTTATGCGGGCTGCAATATAGAGAATCCCTCACTGAGCCTCAGTATATGCGCAGAGAGGGTTGCCCTGATCAAGGCAGTCTCGGAAGGGGAACGGGAATTTGACATGATGGCGATTGTTGCCGATACTGATAAATTGACCTTCCCTTGCGGGGCATGCCGTCAAATGATATGGGAATTCGGGCCGGAGATGGCCATCGTCCTGGCCAATATGGGGGGGCTTATTACAAAAACTTGCATACGGGAGCTTTTGCCGAGGGCCTTTGATTTTTGTCCCGAAAATCGAATAAATGAAGGAAGGAAGGGATGAGCAGGGCAAGGGGTGCGGAATACTGGATAGTACCGGTGATCGTCTGCCTTTTTCTCGCAGGCTTCAGGGGAGGAGGGGCGGCCGAATGGGTATCCATACATCCCTCCCTGTTCGGGGAAAAGGGTGAGGCTGCATGGTCGTTTCAGGATGCGGCCTTTGATGCAAACTATCTTTACCTGGTCACATCGGATGCGCGGGATGCGGTCTTGGGCAATCCCAATGCTCATACCATTCTTTGGGCATCCGAGCTGAGGGACGATCCCAATGAATGGGATCAGGACCTCTGGGAGGAGATTGTCTTGGACGGAAGCAATGTCAGGGTAGACACTCTCTTCGCCGGGGCCGACCGCGCCTTTGCAGGTGCACGATGGAATGGGAATGCCCGGGTGCTTGCATTCTCCAGCCCCGATCAAGGGGAGGAGATTTCGTTCACTCCCGCTCAAGTGGGCGAGGATGCCTGGCGTATCGAGCATGGGGATGTGTTTGACGGTGGGATCTACCTCGGCGTATACGAGGAGGACTTCGGTGCGCGTCTTTTCCACGGTGACGCACCTGAAGGCCCCATCAGCCAGGAGATCATTGTGGATGGGATTCCCCGGGGCGACCCGAATGTGCACATTGGATTTCTTGCACACACGGAGGAGCGTCTCTTTATCGGCACTGTCCAATATGGATCCGGGGCGGTCCTTAGTTCAACAACAGACGGCATCGAATGGAGTCAATCTACGGAGGATTCCTTCGATGATCCGAATTGTGCCGGCGCAATAACGGGATTTTGTTCTTTGACGGAATTTCTGGCACATCCCTGGGTGCTGACCGAAATGGTCATTGATCATGAACGGCGCTGGGCGTTATGGAAAGGGGATAGTGCCTCCGGGGCGTCTCCTCAATGGGGGCGGCAGATCTCATCGCTTGATCCCAATGGCCCCCTGTCCGATCCCAATATCCTCGCCGTATCCGGGCCGCTCGCCATAGGGGAGTATCTCTATATCGGGTGCCTGGGGAGTGACGGTGGAAGGATTTGGAAGAACTATCGGGGCGAAAAAACCGAATGGATCGCGGTGCCCTCCCCCTCGGATCCCAACGAACAATTCGATCCCAACAACCGACTTCGGGGTATCTTTTCCAATCCCTCCAACGAGGATCTCATTTTTGCAGGAACCGCACACAATACCGGTGCCCGGATTACGGCACGCCATGTTCCACGGGTGGATGTGCTCTCCCTGTCGATGACCGACCGGTTTATCGGTCCGAACAAGGAATCTATGAGCATGCGTGTTCTGCCCAACTGGGACGACCCGAATCACTGGCGTGATCCGAATAATGTTCCCGACGCCTCGCTGTTCACCACCATGGATCCCAACAGGCAACTCAGTCCGGTAAGCCCGGTCCTGATGGACCCTGACGGGATCTCGACCTGGGAGTTCGATCCCGCGATCGTGGATCAGGAGGGGGTATATACCCTCAGGTTCTCATTGACGTATGGGGATAATGAGCATGTCGTCAGGTATCTCACCTTTGCCTGGGACCCCAATTTACCCTCGCCCCCTTCTGGGTTATGGGTGGGGATCGGCGATACCCGGCTGAGGATATACTGGCAGCCTTCAACTGACAGCCTTCAGGATGCGGACGGGGTGAATGATCCGAATTTCACGGAGAGCATCGGGTGGTATGAACTGCACTATTGGCCGAAGGATGACCCCAGTCAGGATGCGAACGTTATGGCCCCGATTGGATCTGTTCAGGGGAGTCCGAGTCTGAACTGGACCATCTATTCCCTGGATAATGATGTGACATACACGATACGGGTCAGGGCACGGGACAAGGCGGAAAACGTGTCTGATTGGTCGGAGGTGGAGGGGACCCCACGGCAGACCAAGGGCTGGTTGGATCTTGTAGAGGAAAAGGGGGGATGTTTCATCTCCTCGCTGGATTCGGGAAAGAGGGAACAACCTGGCACATGGGGAGAATGGTTTGCCTGGCTGAAGGTGGGCCGGTTCGAGCCTCAATCCGAGGAGGCCAAGCTCGTGTATGATGACCGGCCATGGCAGTTTCAGTTCGAGATGGGATGGATCCATCGGCGGCACCTGGATGTCAGCGTCGGTGTCGGATACATGAAAATGGAGGGGACCGCTATCCTTCCCGCCACCCAGGAGAAGTCCATCGACGAGGTCACCTTTAGGATGATCCCCTGTGTCATGACTGTGCGATGGGTCCCTTATCGCACCAGGGGAGGGGTTCTGCTTCCCTATGTGGGCGGGGGCGTGGATGCGTGGTGGTACCAAGAGGGGAAACCATTGGGAAAGGATCGGGATGGATGGAACTTCGGGTACCATGGATTGTGTGGGATACGGATACTCCTTGACCATTTCGACCCGAAACACGCGGAAGTCCTGGAAAGGGACCATGGTATCGAGGATACCTATTTCACCCTGGAGGCGACCTATAGCCGGGTGGATAACTTCGGGGCCAGCGGACTTGACCTTGGGGGCCCCCTTTTTCAGGCTGGTGTCCAATTTCTTTTTTGACGAGGGAGCGTATGGCACGACATTGTCCGAAGTGCAACTTTCTTAATCCCTACGGGGCGCAGATCTGTGGTGAGTGCGGCCATCCCCTGATGGCACCGAAGGCCTCGCGTCCCAAAAGACAAACCGAACACAAAAGGCTTCCTGCCTCCATCAGGTGGAAGGCCATCGGCCTGCAAAGGATGAATCAAGGGGTGGATCGGCGTTTGCTCTACGGCATGGCCGCAGGTCTTTTTTGCTATGGATTCGTTGTCCTCGTTTTCTCCATAGTCAAATGGTTCAAACCTGCCCACGGGCTGCAGTTTCTCCTGAACCCGGCCCATTTGTACCCCCTGCTGTTGGGTATCTTTTTCGGGGCATTCACCCTGCTGCTTGCCTATGGATGTTACTTCAGAAAAGGCTGGGTAGGTCTATGGTACTTTATATGGGTAGGGACGCAGGTGGCACTGCTTCTTATTTTTGTGGTTGCATGGTGGAGTCCGGAATGGCTCACCCCAATGGTACACCTTCTTTTCGGGTTCATAATCCTCATCGAGCTTATCCTTGTTCCATTTGTGGCTCGACTCCAGGGAGGAGCAGCGGCACGGTAAGGGACTGTAAAGGTGCCCCGCCGGTTTACTTTTCAGGGATAATTATATATATTTATCAGGGAAATGCATTAGGCATGAATTGTGGCAAGGAATTATCATGAAGATGCTAGAGGGGGGAGGTTTATGAATCTTTCCGGGGTGAAACGGACCGCCGTTGCCATTGCCGTTCTTTCGATGTTTTCCTTCTTCACCGCCGTGGGATGTGCCCCATTGTGGGTGGGGGCGGGTGCTGCCGGGGGATACATCATCGCCTCGGACGAAAGAAGCATGGGGCAACAGGTTGATGACGGCATTATTACCACGAAGGTGAAATCCAGATTGATCGCCGACTCAATGGTAAAGGGGTTTAAGATCGACGTTGACACCCTTGAATGTGAAGTGACCCTGTCAGGCATTGTAAGCACCGAATCGGAAGCCGAGAGGGCGATCGAGCTGGCACGGGGTGTCAAGGGCGTTTTGAAGGTCAAGAACAACATCAAGGTCAGGTGACAGGGTGGGTAACAGGAGGGTCATTATTGCTGCCTCTTTGTCTCCTAAAAAGAGGGGAATCACCTTCCCATTCATGTAGGATTAGGATTGTTCATGGTTGTTGAAAGGAAGAACGAAAAGAAGTGGTGGGAGAGATTTGAACGTTTCGAGGAGGATTGGAAAAGAAGGCGGCGGGAAGAGCGGTTGGAAGATGCCCGCAAACTAAGGGAGGCCGAAGAAGACTATGAGGAATCCCTTCATTCCCTCAATCCTTTGGTCAAGCCCGCAAAGCCGAGGGAGATTTTAGCCACCCGGAGCAGGGAGCCGGGTACCCGAAGGATTCCCCTCCAGCCGATTCATACCCATCCTCTGATCATGCCGGCCAGGATCGATCGTGTGGAGCAGCCCGGAAAGGGTGAGGCGGTGATCGTATTTTCGCCCGAAGGGGGTGACATCGCGGATATCCTCGAACCGGTGTCCTTTCAAATCAAACGCCTCATTGAGTATATGATCAACGAACGCCTTCTTTTTTCCCTTCATCAAACGGAACAGGGTGCCTTTGTCATTCGCGCGGCAGGGGAGAGAGATGCCCCTCCCTTGATCGAAATCTCCCGAGGGTCTCGGGAATCGGTCCGGATCGTGGTGCATGAGCGATCCCTGTCGTGGAGTCCAGGCTACCACTTCGATCTATTCGAGATTTTGAAGCGGATTGCCGAGCGGCTACAGATGCAGATCGGGAAGTAGAGGAGGAATGCTGATTGACAGTGCAGATCAAGAGCGTACGGGGAGTGTCCGATATCCTTCCCTCTGAGGCTGGCGTCTGGCAACGGATCGAACATACCGCACGTCTCATTCTCGAACTCTTCGGGTACAAAGAGATCAGGACCCCCATCTTCGAGCAGACAACCCTTTTTACCCGCAGCATCGGCGAGGAAACGGACATCGTCTCCAAGGAGATGTATACCTTCCCGGACAGGAAGGGACAGCTCTTGAGTCTCAGGCCGGAGGGCACTGCGCCGGTGGTTCGGGCATATCTGCAGCACAGCCTGCATATGGATCCGAGGTGGCATAAGCTTTACTACATGGGGCCCATGTTTCGATACGAGCGCCCCCAGGCCGGAAGGACCAGGCAATTCCATCAGATTGGTGCGGAATTCTTCGGCGCTGCTGAGCCGGAGGCGGATGCGGAGCAGATCATCCTGCTCTTCACCATGTTCAAGAGGCTTTGGGGAACGAGCGGAGCCGGGGACCCTGGGCCGTTTCAGGTACAGGTGAATACGCTGGGATGCCATGACTGCCGTGAGGGGTTTCGTACCGCACTAAGAAGGTATGTAGGGCAGCGAGCATCGCTTCTGTGTGAGGATTGTCAGAGGAGGTTCACGGTGAATCCCCTCAGGATACTTGACTGTAAGAACCCGGCATGCAAAGAGGTGTTGGAAGGGGCACCCCGGGTGATCGATACCCTTTGTGAGGACTGCAGGCTTCATTTCGACAGGGTACGAGAGCTGCTGGACGAGCAGGGGATTCGCTATATCATTAATCCGCACCTGGTACGCGGCCTGGACTACTATACCCGGACCACGTTCGAAATCACCAGTCATCTGCTCGGGGCTCAGAATGCCCTAGCCGGGGGAGGCAGATACGACCGGCTCGTCGAGGAGTTCGGCGGCCCTCCTACCCCTGCCTGCGGTTTTGCCCTGGGAATGGAGAGGCTCGTACTGGCATTATCCGGGACCTCCCCCCGGACGGACGAGCATGCGGGTTGTTTCGTGTTCGTGGCATACCTTGGCCCTGATGCCAAAAGGCGTGCCTTCGGCATGGTACATCACCTCAGGCTGCTTGGGGTCCCTGCTGAGATGTCCTTTCAGGAAGGCTCGCTCAAGGCGCAGATGAAGCATGCCCACCGCCTGGATACACTCTACACCATCATCGTGGGGGAGGATGAATTGGCCCGGGGATCGGTCATCCTGAAACAGATGCAGACCGGAAACCAGGAAGAGATTCCCCTGGAGAAGATTTCCGCAATACTGCACGAACGGTACACTTCCCTGCAGGCGGAAGGCTGATACGCTGGGAAGCATCACCTCTCCGAACACAGGGAGCAATTTCCGCCCTCCATTGTATGTCATCATGTCCGCATGAAACGGTCGAATCCCACCGGCACGGAGGGCACGACCCCCCTTCGGTTCAACTCAATTGGCAAACAAATGATTGAGTTTCTCCCGGACCATGTATTTCCCGTTGAATAATTATCGAAAAAATGTTATAATAAACAGTATCTTATGCTTTTCGATATGCACACACATTACGGCTCGATCCATTTAATCCTGGTTTATTGATAACTTTTCAATAGGTTGGGAGAAATAGGGCAGTGGAATGTGAGCGATTACGTTTTTTGGGTTTTCATCCTTTTGACGAGGAGGTACGAAGATGGGCAGACATACCGTGTGTGGCTATTGTATCGTCATTGCGGCAGCGGCGTTGTGCATTGTTGCCGCAGGAATGGTTTCCCCTGTCAACGCCTATTTCGGGGGGTCCCTCTTTCTGGCCGATCCGGCCTTATATGCAGTCGGTGCGAATCCTGATTCCCAGGTCGGTGAGACATCATTGTATCCCGGGGATTTGTACGGCGGCTTGTACGGCGGTTTATATGGCCTGTATGGCGGCCTGTATGGCGGTGGCGGGATATACGGCCTTGGTTATCTTGGGGGCCTCATGAGCTATCTGGGCTATCTCTATGGCGTGTACGGGACCGGTGTGGAGAATGCGCTGATCAATCCGGGAGGCCTCAGCCCTGGAACATGGTTGGGATATGGGGTCACCTATCATCCCCTGTTTGGCTACTACCAGCCGATCGACCTCTTCGGGAGCATGTTTGCCTTAACAAACCTGTTTTCATGGTGGTAACAGGACACCATCGGAAGGTGACATCTTTACGCGCCGGAACCTCGGTAAAAAGAATCCCGCCTGTTTCCGGTAGTGCATGTATTCGGGAAAGTGAGCAGTCAATTTTTGCTCCTCTATCATTGCCCTCATGGTTTGCAGCACGATCAGCAGTGCACACATGCCGTATGTCGGGATGTTGTTGAAGACCAATGCTATGCCCAAAAAATGGATCAGTTCACCTGCATACAGCGGGTGGCGTATCCATCCATAGATCCCTGAGGTGATGAGGCTCCGCACCTCTGCCATGATACTGAAGGAACGTCTGAGCCTCCACATGGCAAGGCAATCAATGGTCACTCCGAGAATGGAGAGCATGATGCCCACGATGTACAGCACCAGATGAAAATGGAATTGCGTCCGGGTCGCGATAAGATAGGATCCGATGAGGTGAAAGAGAACGACAAAGAGGGGGAATGCCCTCTCTTTGATGCCCACGGCCCGATGGCTTGGCTTGCTGCGGATGACGTAGCTGAATATGGTAAGGGCCATGAAGGAAAGGACGAGAAGGTAGTTGACTGAGAGCAGCGCGACGAATGATCCCTTGGCTGTCGTGCTGCGCAGGAATTTGATTGCATCCCATAATGTCCGTCCTGCGAGGGCGAGGAAGAAGATGACGGGTATGAGGAAGTCTCTCGTCCATTCCCTCTGTCTCGGCGCTAGGAGCCAGTATATGAAGAGAAGGATAAGGATAAAGATCGGGGGAAAAATGTATGGCCACTGATTCTTGATAATCCCCACCACGCGCGGAAGGATGATGGGCCACGGTGCTTTCAATACGGGAACCTCTTACCAGATTTTCGGCCACAGGAATCCGGTCCGCTTTTTATACTCAGCGTAGGCCGGAACTACCCGAAGGAACTTGTGCTCCTCAATTTTAGCCCGAATTATTTCAAGGACCAGGGTGATCAAAAAGATGCCCAGGGCAACGGGATGTGCCGCGAGGATGGAGGTGCCGAATGCATGGGTGATCTCCGACATATACAGCGGATGGCGAATGCGATGGTACATGCCGGAGGTGACCAGTCGTCTGACCTCGGCCATGAGACTGAAGCATTGCCGAAGGCTCCACAGTGCGGCAATGCTCAATGCGGCACCGAACAGCGAGATGAGCAATCCGCCAAGTTCAATAAAAAGCGGGAAAAGGAGTGGAAGGTCAAAACGCATGAGAAGTCTGCCGATCTGGAAAGGGGGAAAAAAGAGACGGAAGTTGGGAATCAGGAGCAGTGTAAATCCCAGCATGGGAAACAGCACCGTGATGAGGGGATAGTATCGTTCCCAGAATCCCTCCGCCTTGCTGACCGGCTCGCATCGGATGACGTAGCTGGCAATGATGAGGGCGTCAAAGAGGATGGCGACGAAATTGTAGGTGAAGTGGGCAACGATGTTCATGAGAACATGGGACAATCCTCCACCCTTATTCATGGTTTCAATCAGTCTCAGCATGTAGGAGAAATTACCCCTGATGATCGTGAAATCGATAAAGAAATAGATCTTTGAGCCGATAATGCATCCGAAAAAGATGAAGGGCACAGGATCCGAGGCGATTTTTCTCCAGACGGATATGTGACCCCTTTCGATTACAGCAGACGTTCCCTTCCCTGAATGTTCACGTTTCTTTTTACCCATAGTCACCAACCCTTCTAAAATGTTTATAAAGAATAGAATGTATGCCCAATAAAGTCAATATCCCTTCTCAAGAAAATCCTCCCCCAATAATTGTCAATCCGATGAACACCTGTACGGAGTTTTTACAACAGCACGATCGGACCCTCTATGAAATCCTTGGATAACCGTGCGGTTGTCAAAATTCCATGGACCGCGTATATGGCACAAAGTATGCTTGGAGAATCGTGGTCCATAAGGCGCATGAAATTGCAGCAAGGAAGATATTGTCATTTTTGACCTTGTGTGGTATGGTAAATACGCTAACCTGTTCTTTTTATGAACAATGTTAATATTTTATCATCATTTATGATATTTTATCATCGTTTGTTTAACAATAAAAAATGGTGCCAACATGGTGAGCCTATTATAACGATGGGGGTATATAATGCATTGTGTAACATGTGAGTATCGTCGTATCATTACTGTGTTAATCGTCTTTCTTCCGCTATTCCTTCTGGTTGTTCCAGGTTGTCGCCACATTCCGGGACCGACCGTTTCGATGGTCTCTCCCCCTTCATCGCGGGTCAATTGTATCTTAATCTCCATAGACACACTCAGGGCGGACCACCTTCACTGCTATGGGTATGAAGGGATCAAGACCCCGCACATCGATGCCTTGGCCTCAGAGGGGATACGATTTTCAAGGGCGTACTCTGCAGTGCCGGTCACCCTGCCTTCACATTCAACGATGATGACAGGCCTTTTCCCCATTGGACATGGCGTACGAAACAATGGAACATTCAGGCTCGAGGAGGAGAATACCACCCTGGCGGAGATCTTTCAGCAAGCAGGATATAGAACCGGCGCCTTTATCGGCGCCTTTGTGCTCGATTCTCGCTTCGGCCTTAATCAGGGGTTTGATGTCTACGACGATCATCTCAATTCCGAGTCGGAGCAGAAGGTACTCTTCTACAACGAACGACCTGCCGAAAAGGTGGTTGAGTCAGCCATCGAGTGGATCAAGAATACCGATAACCGTCCCTTTTTCGCGTTCATTCACTGCTTCGATCCGCATGCCCCCTATGATCCTCCCTCCCCGATCAAGGAGGAGTATATGCACAATCTCTATGACGGAGAGATCAGGTACGTGGATGAGGCTATGGGGAGGCTCTTCTCCGCCCTCAAGGAGATGAATCTTTTCGACACGACACTGATATGCTTTACCTCTGATCATGGAGAGGGACTGGGGGACCATGGAGAAAAGACCCATGCGATTTTCATCTACGATCCCACCATCCACGTGCCGCTCATTTTTCGCTATCCCGCGAGCATCTCCCCCGGTCAGGTGGTGCATCAGGAGGTCTGCCTCACCGATATCTTTCCAACCATTCTCGATCTGGTCGGGCTTCGCTATGGCGGGAGCGTTCACGGTATGCCCCTTCCTATGCAGGAGGGTCCGCCGGCGAGGAAGTTCGAGATATACTGCGAGACCTTCTATCCGCTGTATAACCACAAGTGGAGTCCCCTGGAGGGGATACGCACCGCGGAGTGGAAATTGATCAGGGCCCCCCGCTCTGAATTATATCATCTGTCGGAGGACCCGAACGAGTCCGTCAATCTCTACGAGAAAAACACTCAAAAGGCACGGGAAATGGAAAGGCGCCTGGACGCGATGAAGGAGACGTACTCCAATAAGGCATATTCTCATCGTGCAAAAAGGACCCTTGATAAGGACACCAAGGAGAGGCTGGAGAGCCTCGGTTACATATGGACGGCCTCACTCGGGGATGAAGCGGAGGATGCATCCTACCCGGATCCAAAGGATATGATCGGGCTTCTGGAATTTCTGAACAGAGGGACGTACTTTTACATGATCGGGGATTTCGACAGGGCGATCGAGGAATTCAAGAGCCTGCTCAAGGTGAATCCCAACGATGTCTTCACCCATTTCGTCTTGGGGTATGTATACGACAAAAAGGGATGGACGGATATAGCGATTGAGGAGCTGAAGGAGGCCATCAGGCTCGATCCCGGATACATCAATGCCTATAACAACCTCGGCACGATCTACAACAGGATCGGGAGGATTGACGATGCGATTCAGTGCTTTAACAGGTCAATCGATCTCAATCCCACCTATATCGAGGCATATGATAATCTGGGTGTTGTGTATTATATAAGCAAGGATTTTGATAAGGCCATGGGATATTTTCATAAGGCCATAGAGATCGAGCCCACCTACGCCCAGGCCTACAACAACATGGGAAGCATTTTCGTTGCGCGGAACCGTTTTGCCGAGGCGGTGGAGCCGATCAGCAAGGCACTGGAATATGATCCGAACCTCGTGGACGCCTATAACAATCTGGGAAGCGCCTACCTGGGACTGGGAAGACTGGAGGAGGCTGAAGGCCTTTTCAGGGAGGCGTTGGCAAGGGAACACGATCACAACGAGGCACGGATAAATCTGGCCACCGTGTATATACAGGTGGGCAAGTACGATGAGGCCTATACGGAGCTCAATCGGATCATCGATCAGAATCCCCATATCCCCAAGGCCTATAATGCACTGGGAACCCTCCTGGTTAAAGAGGGAAGACTCGAGGAGGCGGTCGAGAAGTACAAGGAGGCCATCTACCTCGATCCAACATCTGCCGAATCCTATTACAATTTGGGTATTGCATATTTCGGCATGGGACAACTCGACGAGGCGATATACGAATACAACAGGGCACTCAATATCGACCCTTCCATCCCCGGGGCATATGTTAATATGGGGATAGCGAAATTTCACAAGGGGTTCATCGATCAGGCCATCACGGACTACCGGAAGGCACTTGAGTACGATCCCCTGAATGTTGAGGCAATGGTGAATCTGGGGGTCGCCTATTATAATCTGGGCATGTTCAACGATGCCATCGAGCAGTATAATCGTGCCCTTTCGGTGATGCCTGACAATGTGCAGGCCCGCATCAACCTCGGCTTGGCCTATTTCGGGAAGGGGCAGCTCGACGAGGCCATTGAGGCATATCAAAAGGTGCTGAAGATGGATCCCGATCATATTGATGCCAGGGTTAATCTGGGGGTGGCATATTTCAATCAGCAACGGTTCCGGGAGGCAATACGGGAGTACCAGGAGGTCACGCAACGCCAGCCGCAGAACTTCCAGGCCTTTTACGGAATTGGGTACAGCTACCTGATGCTGGGCTCATATCAGGATGCAATCGAAAATATCCAGGAGTCGCTCAGGATCAAGCCCGACTACGTAGAGGGAAGGATCCTGCTTGAGAAGGCAATGGGCATGGCGGCCATGGGAATCAGGCCTTCAACGGGATTCCCCCAGGGGCTCTTTTAGTCTTTTCCTGCGGGTCGACTGCGGGGACTGTGGTCATCAAATGTAATTATTCGGATCATCATAGGGCAGGCCGCTGTGCGGAGAGGGCCTTCCGAAGCTCCTCAAGTGTCCTCTCGATCTCCTGTGCCCGGGAATGCCCGGGTGCAATCCTCAGCGCCTCCCTGTAATGGAACATCGCCTGGGAATATCTTCCCTGCCGCTGGTGGATGATTCCGATGTTGATGTGGGCATCGGCCCTTTCCCTTTCCTCCCCTGGTGACGCCGGGAGATCAAGGGCCTGCCTGTAGAGTGCCAGTGCCTCGGCTGGACGCCCCTCGTTCTCCCTCACCACTGCCAGAGAGAAATACGCCTTGAATTCTTCAGGGTACCGGCGCATCACCTCCTGATATACTTCTGCGGCGCGTTGCAGCCACAGGTCCCTTTTCTCCGTGTTCTGTGCGATGCTCATATAAAGATGGCCAAGGCCGAAATAGGCGGGCTTAAACCCCCTGTCCTCCTCTATTGCCTTATGAAACCAGAGGTCTGCCTCGTCCCTTCGCCCGATATGCATGAATGCGAGCCCCGCGGTATAGTATATTCGAACCCTTCGGAGGGGCTCCGTATTGTAGAGTAATGCCCGGCTGAGATGGGGTAGGGCCTTTTGAGAGGAACCCATATGAACGAGGGTGCTCGCTATCCCCAGGTGCGCGGATGCATGTTCCGGACTGATCTCCAGGGCATGGAGGAAGAGGCTGCCCGCCTTCTCGGCGGCCTCCCCTCGTCGTGTCGTGTCTGGCTCGTCGAGTGCCTGATGCAGGTAGACGTTTGCCAGATTGGTGAGGGCATAATGGTTTTTGGGGTCTTCCTCCAAGGCATCCTCCCAAAGGGTTTGATCCGATTGCCAGATGGCCACCCGTGTGCGTGTTTTCACGCCGAGGCAGGCCAGCCATATCAGCGGGACCACGAGAGAGATCATCCCTGCCGGGGATACCCGAGTGAGCCTTCGTATTCCCCGTGCCAGCAATGTCCCCATCGCTACGTAAATGCCGATGGCGGGGAGATAGAGATACCGGTCGGCCATCTGCGTGCTGGTGGGGATAATGTTCAGCACCGGCAGCAGGGTGATGAAAAACCAGGCGGTCCCTGCAACGGTGATACGCCTTTCGCCGGAGGGAAGCCGGGAGTGAAGGTAGAATACAAGAAACGCAATGAGTACCAGCATGCCCCAGGCAGGGAGTGCTGCACGCGGGGCAACCATATTCCATCGGAGTACATATCGTGCAGAAAGCCTGAATGGGGGGAACGGCCAGAGGATCCGGGAGATATAGCGGAGTATGATAACGGGGATGGAGAGAAGGGAGGCGGCGAGGTTGCCCCCGACGTATCCCTTGATCCCCCCGCCGGTTTCTAGTGCCCATACCGTGATAAGGCCCGAAAAAAGGGAGAGGATGAAAAAGGGGATGAGGTCTCCGAGGGAAGAATGTTCCCGGTAGACGGTTCGATCCAGGAGTATGAGAATCAAGGGAAGGGTGATGGCCATGGGCTTTGACAGGATGCTCAGGGAAAAGAGAAGGAAGGCTGCAAGATACCATCCCCGTACACCGGTTTTTTTGAGCCGGTCATACGCAATCAAGGCACCGAAAAAGAACAGGGCGCATAACAGCCCCTTCCGTTCGGAGATCCAGGCCACAGACTCCACATGCACGGGATGTATGAGCAATGCGGCGGCAACAAAAAGGGCGATCCAATAATCATGTGTCCAGAGGAACACAAGGAGTAGAAGAAGGAACCCATTGATGATATGGATGGCCAGGTTGGTGAGGTGATACCCGGCATAATTTTCTCCCCACAGGGCATGGTCAGCACAATAGGAGAGAAGATGAAGGGGGCTGAAGTTTTTGAAATAGGGTTGTGTGAGGATGGCCTTGAGATGTGAGCGAGTTATGCCCTTTATGTAGGGATTCTCTCGCACGTAGACCTGATCGTCCCACTCCAGGAGATGATCGCGGATGCTGCCCCGATACGCAAAAACGGTGAGGATGACGATGGCGGCAATACCGACCAGTATGATTCGTTTATTCCTGCCCCTCACAGAAGGCCTCCGGTATATGGAATATTGCCCATATGGTGATCAAAGATGGTTGCCATGGGTATAGTAAGATAATTGCCGACGCGATACAACAGCCCGGAGTAGTTGCTCAATATTTCTTGGAATGTTTTCAAAGAAGAATGTCTGCCAGGATCGTTTTCGTAAAAAGGGCAAAAAAAGGCGCAGGGATTGATAATCCCTGCGCCTTTTTTGTAACCGGATAGTATCAGGTTATCGCAAAGGTACCAATTGGAGTGGGGAAGGTTATGCCTAATGAGGTCGGCGTGCTCACATTGACAATGGGTGCAGCCTGCGGCTGAGGATTAAACAGATTCGGGAAGAGTTGGTTATACAATCCAGCAACACCCAGTAGAGGAGCAATCTGCAGGAACGGTACCTGATAGGTCAGCCCACCGGCCGTTTGCACAGGATAGTAGAGGTTATTGAAGCCGAACGGGCTGTACATGCTGCCATACATGCCATACATGCCGCCATACATGCCATACATGCCGCCATACATGCCGCCGTAGAGGCCCATCAGGCCGCCATAAAGTCCGCCGTAGAGACCCATCAGGCCGCCGTAACCGCCATAGCCGCCCAAAAGGCTGCTGTAACCGCCCAAAAGGCCGCCGTAACCGCCGTAGAGGCCGCCATAGTAGGCTTGGGCACCGGAGAAACAAAGGCCGAGAGCGATTACCAGAATGCAAACAAATAAAATGCTTTTCTTCATAATCCTACCTCCATGAACCTTGCACTGTAATCACTTATTTTGGGAGTTTAATATGTCACAAACATAAACCCTACGACATTTTGTTCCTTAACACCACCTCCTTAGTTTCATATATGGATACATCATACTAATCACCTCCTGGGGTCTACAGCGAACTTCATATCGCTTAATTTGTTGAATTTAAATATTATGAATCGATAACCAAGAAATTCTAGTTGATATATACCTCGTCTGAAAAATAAAACATCTATAATTCAATAATATTTGCTGCAATTTTTATGCCGACAGGGAGCCCTCCCTATTTTTTTATCCGGCATGAAGACATATAATGAAACAATAACTTAATAGTTATAATGAGTATGCCGAATGACAAATCGATCTATTGCTATCACATGAACGGCAGATAAAATACATGATAGTATGAAAAGCCTTTCATATCTTCCCGCATCGCTTTACATACCCCTTGAATTTATAACGATTCCAATGAATGAATTACATTGCATAATGGCCATTCATGGTTTGTCCATTCCAATGGGGTATAAAAGGGGCGGTTGATCGTAAATCCATCACGTATTATAAGAGCCCCGCAGAAAACATCCCCAATCCCAGCAACGGATCGGCAAGCGGATCAAACGAATTCCATGGGCCATACATGCCGCCGAAGGAATAATACGACAACGGATTAAGCATAGTGCCCAGTCCGAGGTCAAGTCCGTACATGCCGTAGAGTCCGCCATAGCCGCCGCCGTATATGCCGTAGAGCCCGCCATAGCCGCCGTAAAGGCCGCCATAGCCGCCGCCGTACATGCCGTAGAGCCCGCCGTAGCCGCCACCATACATGCCGTAGAGTCCGCCATAGCCGCCATAGAGGCCACCATACATGCCACCGTAGCCGCCGTAGAGTCCGCCATAGCCGCCACCGTAGCCACCGTAGAGCCCACTATAGCCGCCGTAGGTTGATGAAAAATAGGCGCTCGCGTTGCTCAGGCTAATAGACACAAGCAATAAAAGCGAGAATAAAATGACCACGCAGGCACGTCGCATCGCTCGATACGTCATGACACACCCCTTTCTTATAGAAATTATGTCACAGTTTCAATTGCATACGCGTCACGGCAAGGAAAAGTGATCAGCAGTTTTGCTCGCCATCCATTTTCAATACGTGGAAATGATCACTGGAGCAATATGGCTGCACTGTTTCCCAATGCCCCGCTGAGATGCAGACTTCCGTAGAGCATTTGCATGGTCTGGAGTCGGGCATTCACAACGGCCAGGGCAGCAAAATATTTAGACCAGGGATCGTGTTCCCGGCCTCTTCCGCATCCTTGACTGCCATGCCCGGGCGGACCGAAACCACCTTGACGGGGTGCGCAGCCGCCGTAGCCGTAGGAGGGAGAGCCGTAGCCGTACCCGCCGTAGCCACTATAGCCGTAGGAGGGATAGCCGTAGCCGTACCCGCCGTAGCCGCTATAGCCGTAGGAGGGAGAGCCGTAGCCGTACCCGCCGTAGTATCCACCGTAGTAGGGACTGGTGTAATACCCGGAGTAGTATTGCTGAGCAGTTGCATTGATGCATATAAGGGGGATTAAAAGAATCAGGAAGGACACTAGGATAGTTTTTCTCACCTCTCTCACCCAACCTTTCTAGGAAAAAGGGATTAACTATAACTAAGACCTATGAAATTATACCACTTTTTAGAGTGCTTTGTAAAGAATCTTCACGGGATTGGCCGTATGCGTTTATGATTACGCCTCCATTTTTTATGATATATTCAGCTATGTATTCAAATTTTGCCATCATTTTAAAATATAATGAATAAATCTCGGATTCCTACGATATCTCCGCGTATAATTCTCTCATCCCTCATCGCTTGCCTTGGCAAGGTCTCGAATATCGAAATCGACAGCTTTGCTTTGGTAAAAACAACGAATTTCTCCTGTTGCGGGACGTAGGTGCCTGGACAAGGTGCCCGAATGCCCTTGAATTGTCTACAGGGGTATACTATACTTACCCCGTTTACGGATTCAATGGATACCACTTCCCACTATTGAATTATATGTGGATCGTTTTTATTGCCAGAATTGAAGACCTCCTGAGACACAATGAAAAAGAGCCAAATGACTTCTCCGGGGGCCTTATTTTTTTAAGGCCAGGCCGTATCCGCAGCATAAGCGGAGCGGTATTGAACGATCCATAAATCCTGAATCCCCTTCGCAAGCGAGCATTGAATCCTTGGCAGGCGGCAATGCACATTAGGATAGAGGGCCGGAAATGCCAGTGAAATATATCTTCGTCACCGGGGGCGTGATATCCTCACTCGGGAAGGGCCTTGCATCAGCCTCGATCGGATGCCTTCTGGAGAGTCGGGGATTTCGGGTGACCCTCCAGAAATTTGACCCCTATATCAATGTAGATCCCGGAACCATGAGCCCTTTTCAGCATGGAGAGGTCTATGTCACCGACGATGGTGCCGAGACGGATCTGGATCTCGGGCACTATGAGCGATTCACCCATGCCCGCATGTCCAAATTGAATAATGTCACTGCAGGCAAGATCTACTATTCGGTTATATCAAAGGAGCGACGAGGGGATTACCTCGGCGGCACGGTACAGGTTATCCCCCATATCACCAACGAGATAAAGGAATCCATCCTCAGGATATCCGAAGGGGTGGATGTGGTGATCGTGGAAATAGGCGGGACGGTCGGCGATATCGAGAGCCTTCCGTTTTTGGAGGCCATTCGTCAATTCCGTAAAGACCGGGGTACAGAAAATGTGATCTACATCCACCTTACCCTGGTCCCCCATATAGCGGCAGCGGATGAGTTAAAGACAAAACCCACCCAGCACAGTGTCAACAAGTTGAGAGAGATCGGTATTCAGCCGGATATCCTGCTGTGCAGGACCGATCGTTTTCTGCCTCCCGATATAAAGGCCAAAATTTCCCTTTTTTGCGACGTCAGACAAGAAGCGGTCATTACCGCAAAGGACGTTCCCTCAATCTATGAGGTTCCCCTGGTCTTTCATCAGGAAGGGCTCGACCAGATCATCGTCGATCTTTTAAGGCTCAAGGGCAGAAGATGTTGCCTCGATGAGTGGGAAGAAATCGTACGCAAGGTCAAGAACCCGAAGCATAAGGTGAGAATAGCCATTGTCGGCAAGTATGTCGATCTGCAGGATTCGTACAAGAGCCTTACCGAGGCATTGAATCATGGAGGGATTGCAAACGAGACGGAGGTGGAACAGGATTGGATCGATGCGGAGGGAATTGAGAGGGATGGCCCGGAGCAATACCTGTCAGGTGCCGATGCCATACTCGTACCAGGCGGATTCGGCAACAGGGGCATCGAGGGAAAGATCAGGACAATAACCTGGGCACGGGAAACCAGGACACCCTTCCTGGGCATCTGCCTCGGCATGCAATGTGCGGTTATAGAGTTCGCCCGCAATGTCGCCGGCTTGACCGGGGCCAACAGTTCCGAATTCGATCCGCATACCCCGTATCCGGTGATTGATATCCTGCCGGGGCAGCGAGGGATCAAGGATAAAGGGGGCACCATGCGGCTCGGACAATACCGGTGCATGCTCTCCAATGATTCCCTTGCCCATCAATCATATTGCACGGCGGAGGTGCGCGAGCGTCACCGGCACCGCTATGAATTCAATCCCTCCTATAGTGATCAACTGACGGGAAAGGGTCTCGAGATATGCGGAATATGCCCGGATGGAGACCTGGTGGAGATCATCGCACTCAAGGGGCATCCATGGTTTCTGGCTTGTCAGTTTCATCCGGAATTTCAGTCAAAACCTATGGCACCGCATCCGATTTTTCGTGATTTTGTAAAGGCGGCATTGAAAAATCGGAAGCAGTCTGACCGGAGATAAGGAAAAGAGGGCATGGAGGGGGGGCAGATACAGAGGGATAATCATCCGCCTCACCAGATACACATTGAGGGCGTTATCGTGGGTGGTGGTGCCCCGCTCACCCTCATTGCAGGTCCCTGCGTTATCGAGTCGGAGTCACATTGTATGCGCATGGCCGAAATCCTCAAGAAACTGACCTCCCGACTGAACATCCCCTTCATTTTCAAGGCATCCTTTGATAAGGCCAATCGAACCGCCCATTCATCGTATCGGGGACCTGGCCTCGATGCGGGGCTTGCCATCCTTAAAAAGGTCAAGAATGAGGTAGGTGTTCCACTACTCTCGGACATCCATACCCCGGATCAGGCGGCAATGGTTGCGGATGTGCTCGATGTGATCCAGATTCCCGCGTTTTTGTGCAGGCAAACCGATCTCATAGTGTCCGCCGCACAGACAGGAAAGCCCATCAACATTAAGAAGGGGCAGTTCATCGCTCCCAGTCAGGTGGGCCAGATCGCTGCAAAGGCATTGCAAGCGGGAAACGACCAGGTGCTGATCACCGAAAGGGGATATGCGTTCGGCTACCATAATCTGGTGGTGGATTTCAGGTCATTCCCCATCATACGGGGGTTCGGCTACCCTGTTGTATTTGATGCCACGCACAGCGTTCAATTGCCCGCTCACAAGGGGATCGCATCAGGGGGTGAAAGGGAATTCTGTCCATACCTTATCAGGGCGGCCGTTGCGGTGGGGTGTGATGCCCTTTTCCTGGAGGTACACGACAGGCCTGATGAGGCGCTCTGTGATGGTCCCAATATGATACCGCTCGATGATCTGGAGGGTATTCTCCTTCAGGCCATGGAGATTGATGCCCTGATAAAAGGCGGTGGATGGATTTAACCATAGAGGGGTGTGCATTGAGGAATGCAGAAAGACTAATGGGTGGAGCCCCTTGCCGCATCGGGCTGCTCTGGGGGGTCGTCATTGCGGTCGTATGCCTTATTACAGGAGTTGCACCCGCATCGAATAAGATCGGCATTGCAGTCATCGATCTTGAGACCTCGCCGAATCTCTCTGTGGATCTGGGAGAGACAATCGCACAACACATCAGGACACACCTGGGTCATCTTCAGCAATTCGATGTGATGAGCAAGGAAGAAATGAGCGAGATCCTCAACAAGCAAGGTTTTCTGAGACCCTCGGGGTGCAACAAGATTGAATGTCATCCCTCAATTTTCGATCCCCAGGGCACCCTTAGGTTTCTTCAAAAGTGCGGTGTATCCGATCATGAAGCCGCCCTGGAAATCGGCTGGATGCTGGGGATCGAAAAGATCCTGGTAGGGCTGGTGAATAAACTCGACGGGCGATATACCGTCAGCATAAAGATCTTCGACACGATCACCAGGGAGGTTGAGGTGACGGATCAGATATCCTTCCCCGAAAGGCTGGAGGATATCGACTGGCGAATCGAGGAACTTGCCGCTCGGCTTGCGGGAAAGATCAAAGCCGGGCAGCATGACGTGGATGACCCCATGAGGAGGGAGAGTTCTACAGAGACGAACGGCCAACTGCTCGACCTGGAGGGCTGCGGGGACATAAAGGATATGAAGGACCTCGTAAGGGTCATCAAGGATAGGATGGCCGGGACGTCAACGGAAGGGAAGGGACAGGATAATGACGGATGTGAGCCCAAGGCCTTGCATGCCGCGCTCAATGCAATGAATCTGAGTCGATTCGAGTCAATGGTGCTTGTCCCTGCCGGTCCCTTTACGATGGGTTCGAAGGAGCGTGAGGACGAGGATCCCGTCCATGAGGTCTTTCTGGATGCCTTTTATATCGACAAATATGAGGTGACCAATGTGCAGTATGAGGTGTTCTTAAAGGAAACGCGCCATCGCCCTCCTCTGCTGTGGGGGAAGCCCGGTTTTGATCAACCTGATCAGCCCGTCACCGGGGTGAGTTGGGAGGATGCTGTTGATTACGCCGCATGGGCGAAAAAAAGGCTCCCCACCGAGGCCGAATGGGAGAAGGCCGCACGCGGTACGGACGGCAGGCGGTACCCATGGGGAGATGCCTGGGAGGAAGGGCGGTGCTTCTCGAAGGATAACAGCACCTCCGACGGCCCCGCCGCGATAGGGAGCTATCCAAAGGGGGTGAGCCCCTTCGGATGTCTCGATATGGCGGGCAATGTGTGGGAATGGTGCGCGGACTGGTATAGTCCCGAATACTACCACCAGACGGGGCATGTAAATCCCCAGGGTCCCTCTGAAGGTTCATGGCATGTATTGAGAGGCGGAGGCTGGGAGAGCCGCCCGGACGAGTTACGCGCAGCCTTCCGCAGGGGGGGATGCCCTGATGGCGGATACAGGTGTGCGGGATTCAGATGTGTACGGGATGTCAACAAGGTGAGGGAGGATTATGAGTGACATTTTGGAGCAGGCCAGGGATGTTCTGGACCTTGAGGGGCGATCAATCCTGGAATTGAAGGAACGGCTTGACGAGAATTTTGTCAAGGCCGTGGATTTGATTTATACCTCCAGGGGGAGGGTGGTGGTAACGGGGATGGGCAAATCAGGCCTCATCTGTAAGAAGATCGCCGCAACCCTTGCGAGCACCGGAACACCTGCCTTTTTTCTTCATCCTGCCGACGCCATGCACGGTGATTTGGGAATGATGGTCCGGGGCGACGTGGTGCTGGCAATGTCGCGAAGCGGGGAAACGGATGAAATAAAGGGCCTTATCCCCTGTATCAAGCGATTCGGTATCCCCCTAATCTGTATCAGCAGCAACCCGCTTTCCACGCTGGCACGGGAAAGTGACTGCTTTTTGAACGCCTCGTTTGAAAAAGAGGCGTGTCCTTTCGACCTTGTCCCGACGGTGAGTACGACGGTTTCCCTGGCGCTTGGGGACGCCTTGGCCATAGCTCTTTTGTCAAAGAAGGGTTTCAAGGAAGAGGACTTTGCCGTTTTTCACCCCGGGGGTGCCTTGGGACGGCGCTTGATGAGGATCGGTGATCTCATGCACAAAAATGATCAGATACCGGTTATTCAGGCATCGCAACTGATGAGCGATGCCCTCTATGAAATGACCATCAAAAGACTGGGCATGACCTGTGTGGTGGATGGAAAAGGGAAATTGGCCGGTATCATAACCGACGGCGATTTGAGGCGATTGCTGGAACGACATAACGATCTCCTGCACAAGCGGGTGGAAGAGGTAATGACCTGCCATCCCAAGACCATTTCACAGAATGAGATTGCAGCAAAGGCGGTGGAAATCATGGAACGCTATTCCATCACCTCCCTCATCTGCACTGACGATCACGAAAGACCCATTGGGGTCATCCACCTCCACGACCTCTTGAAGGCGGGAATGGTGTAGGCATGCCACCTGTTTCCCAGGATACGCTGAAAAACAAGGCGCGTCGTATACGGCTCGTCCTCTTGGATGTTGACGGCACCCTCACTGACGGGCAACTGATTTACGGCCCTGATGGCGAAGCATTTAAATCATTCAATGTCAAGGATGGTATGGGGATCTGCCTTGCTCAGAAGGAGGGGATCAAGGTCGGTCTTATCAGCGGCCGGAATTCCAGATTGGTTGAGGCGCGGGCCAGCGAACTGAAAATTGCGTATGTCTGGCAGGGGGTGGCGGATAAGGTAGGCTTGCTCAGGGGCATCCTGAAACAATGCACATGCGTGCCCGAGGATGTGGCATTTATGGGAGATGATCTGAACGATTTGCCCCTCTTGAAGGAAGTGGGGTTTTCTGCGGCCCCCGGTGATGCAGTCCGTGAGGTGCGGGAGGCGGTCGATTATGTGACCGAAAGGTACGGCGGCAAGGGGGCGGTCAGGGAATTGCTGGATTTTATTCGAACGGAGAGGATAAAAATCGGTTGACATGGTTGAATTTTTTATATATAGTGGATTGCCATACGGAACAGAGAGGGATAACAGACCATAATGAAAAATATCAATTTAGCCCCACCCTCTTCCACGTCTGTAAAGGAAGCTCGGGGAAATAAGCCTTTCATCCTCGTCGGTCTGATTATTTTGATGCTGCTGTGCGCAGTGTATTTCTCTCAGGCCACGCCCTTTGGGAAACGGTGGTTTTCACTGCTGATGGAAAGGGCTGGTTCAAAGATTGCCTCGATGGTCTCTGCTCCCAAATCCGTAAAGGGTGCCGGTTCCGTAAAGGTGGCTGCAGAAAGGGCTGTTAAGACCAAAAAGCCGGCAGAAACTCCGCCAGTAACCGCACCGGAACGCGACGGACAGGTTGGCAAGGATTCCGATCAGGGGAGGGTCAAACAGGAGGGCATCAGCAGGGATGCCCAGGACAAGGGTGATGTTCCTCCTCAGGTGGTAATGCAGAATGCACCGCCTGTGGAAAGCAAGGGAGCGCCAAAGCCGCCGCCTGAGCCGTCCGTGGGAGAAAAGAAGGGGACTCCCGGGTCATCCGACGTCGCTCGGAAGGATGCACCTGCCCGGATGAAGGAACAAAGGGAAACACAGGCCACGCAAAAAAAGGAGATCGAGGAGAAACCAAAGGAAGAAGTCAGCCGGGCAATGTCACGGGAAGGCTTGGCAGAAATCCCTTCACCGTATTATCTTCAGTTTTGCAGTTGTGTAATAAGGGAGAATGCGGAAGGATTGCTCAAAAAAATGATCGGCATGGGATATGCCCCGGTAATCAAGGAGAATCCGGGTAAGGTCAAGATGTATAATGTATATTCCGGCACGTTTACGCAGAAATCGGAGGCCGTAAAGGTGCTCAATCGCTTAAAGGGCGATGGATTTGATCCGGTGCTTATTCCCTCCTCTGAGGGGAGGTTTACTCTTCGGATTAGTTCGTGTATCCATAAGGAGAGTGCCAAGGGGATCGTTGAAAGGCTCAACCGGCGAGGATACCGGACCGTTATTCGGGAGGAATTGACTCAAACGACGATGTATTCCGTTGTTCTGGAGAATTTCGAAAGCGCGAAGGAGGCAGAGGCCGTTCGTCAAGATTTGATGAAAAAGGGGTTCGAATCACCTATTCTCAAGAGTAACCCTCGGACGTCGTAGCGCCCTCTTACAGAGTAACTTCGTTATTGTATCCCTGAACCAAAAATATTAACATGGAAAGAGTAGGATGTTTTAATAATGGATGAGAATAGCTTGGATCCCTCCATCCCCAGAAAGATGTTTTATAAGATCGGCGAGGTAAGCCGCATTTTTGGTGTAAAGCCTTATGTATTGCGTTATTGGGAGTCGGAATTCAAGGAGATCAGGCCGGCAAAAAATCGGTTCGGCCAGCGGGTATACCGGCAAAAGGACCTGGTGGTCCTTTCAAGGATAAAGAAATTATTGTATAATGAAAAATTCACCATCGCAGGGGCCAAAAAACAGTTGGCTGCCGAAAAGGCAGCACGTCAGAGCAAGGCTCAGGTATCCCCCGGGAATGGGAATGGCCCCAAAGAGGAAAAGTCAATGGAGGTGGATCCGGCCATCTACATCCATTTGCTTCGAGAACACAAGGATCAACTGCTTCAGATCCTCAATATAGTGAAATCGGAATCAGAAATGCAGCCGGAAAACGAGGTCGGGGCGTAGCGCAGTCTGGTAGCGCACTGGCATGGGGTGTCAGTGGTCGGAGGTTCAAATCCTCTCGCCCCGACCATATCAATACCAATAAGGGATTGTATTCATATCCTTATTTCCCCTAATAGAGCGCCTTTGAAATGGTTGAGTGCACGGTGTGCGGAGGAGTGCCGCCGGGTAGTGACCTGCATGGCCGGTGAGGCGTGTTTCTGTTCCACTCTTATGGCATAGATGCACGGGAAGGATATCCTGTTTTGATTCGATCGTCGCAGGTATTCGTTGATACTGCGCCGATACGGGGAATGGTCCTGTCTTCCGGAGAAATACGGTGAGCATTTTAGGCATACGAGGAGAGAAGGAATACCAAATCCTTCGTTCACGAATGGTCAGGGAGCAGATTGCAGCCCGCGGGATCACGGATCAACGGGTTATAAACGCCATGGAGAAGGTTTCCCGTCACCTGTTTGTTGAAGAGGCACTCGCTGCAACCGCCTACGGTGACTTTTCCTTGCCGATTGGCGACGGACAGACCATCTCCAAACCCTATGTGGTAGCCCTTATGACGGAGGCGCTCGCTCTTGAGCCCTGGCACCGGGTCCTTGAGATTGGAACGGGCTCCGGATATCAAACGGCCATTTTGGCTATGCTGTGTCAGCAGGTCTTTAGTACTGAACGAATACAGGGGTTGGCTATGAAGGCGAGACATCTTCTGGCCAGATTGGGGTTTTACAATGTTGTCATCAGGCATTGTGACGGATCACAGGGCTGGCCTGAAGAGGCCCGATTTAACGCGATTATAGTCACCGCCGCCGCGCCGTCGATACCGGATCCCCTGGTTAATCAGTTGGCAGAGGGTGGACGCCTTGTCATGCCGGTGGGGAATGATAAGGCGCAACAGCTGACCCTTGTTCAGCACGCAGACCATGGCATTTCTGAAACAGTGATTGCGGATTGCGATTTTGTAAAGCTCATAGGCAGCCACGGCTGGGAGGCTTGATGGATGTTGACCGAGATATTAAGGCTATTATCCACTCCTGAGGCAAAGACCATCGGGGTGGCCATGCTCCCTATTTTTGAATTGCGGGGGTCAATCCCGATGGCCCTCCTCTACCTGAAGATGCCCGTTATATCCGCATACCTTTTATCCGTATGCGGTAACATCGTCGCCATTATTCCCGTTCTGCTCTTTTTAGGCCCTGTTTCGAACTATTTGGGTCGATACGGGCCCTTCTCCAGGTTTTTTGCATGGCTTTTTGAACGGTCACGCAAGAGGAGCCGTTTGGTGGAGAGACTGGAGCTTTTGGGCTTGCTCCTTTTTGTCGCGATTCCTTTGCCCATGACCGGTGCATGGACAGGGAGCGTCGTTGCCTTTTTATTTGATTTCGGTTTTGTCCGTTCGTTGGCGGCGATCACTATCGGGGTTTTGATTGCCGGGATCATTGTTACCGTGGCCACATTGTTCGGGTGGCATGTCTTCATCAAACCCGTTTGCTTTTTATGAACAATATATACTATAATACGTGCCTGATTTGCTTATTCGGGGCGTAGCGCAGTCTGGTGAGCGCGCCTGCTTCGGGAGTAGGAGGTCGGAGGTTCAAATCCTCTCGCCCCGACCATAATGCTGAATTTCCTGCAGCATAGGATCAACCATTACCCCATCTCGGCACGCTAATTAGATTATCATTATTTTCTTGTATGTCACTGCCTTAAAGGGTACTCACTATGACCCCGTAAGGTTTCTTTGCCCGTTCGAGCCATAATTGCGTATTCTCGAAAAGGCACAAGGATCGTTAAGACGAATATCGTGCCCTGCCGGAATGAGCAGGGCGATCACGAAGAGACTATTGAGGGATAGGCCTACAAGACGTTATCGTACATGGGAAGGTATGTTGCACCATTTCGCATAGGGCTCCTTTGTATTGCGTGTCTGTTTCTTTCCCACTGCACCTGGCCGGGACATGGGAGATACCATTACAGGAATACCGATGAGAAGGCGCAAGAAGACCGGTGCCATGTTGTCAAGAAAGGGGAGACACTCTGGAGGATTGCGTATACCTATGGCGTACCATTGGAGGATATTGTCCGATATAATAATATAGATGATGTTACGAAACTTCCTGTCGGCAGAAAGATATACATTCCCACTCAGACTGCTCTCAGAAAAGATGATGCTCCTGATTTCATATGGCCTTTAAAAGGGCCTGTTGTTCGCGGATTTAGACGTTCCGGGTCAATCAATTATTCAGGTATCGATATCTTATCTCCCGAAGGAACACCGGTAAAGGCAGCCGCTTCGGGTGAGGTTATTTATAATGGCGACCATATGGCTGGTTATGGGAATATGATCATCATCAAGCACAAAAGTGGTTTTTCCTCGGTCTATGCCAATAATGGAGTAACACTGGTGAAGATGGGGGCCTTGATAGAGCAGGGACAGATTATTGCTCAGGTGGGAAAGGCGGAAAACGGTGGAGAGCCGCATCTTCACTTTGAGATCAGGAAGGAAAAAAAATCCGTCAATCCCCTTCAATTTCTTCCGCACCTATAAACAGGCTGCACAAGGGCCATTGCACAAACCATGCTCTCGTTTGATGCATATGATTCATTCATAGATGAGAATGACGATGCCGGCTCCGAGGCGATGAAGAGGGACGCGGAGATCGATGCGGAGGTGTCCTCCAAAAGGATACGCCAAAATATTTTCGATCCGGTCCGCGTCTATTTTAAGGATATAAGCGGCATCAAGATTTTGAGTCCTCAAGAGGAGTATGACCTTGCCATCAGGACCACACACGGGGATCAGGAGGCGCGCGCCCTCCTGATTAAGGGGAATCTACGGCTGGTGATAAGTATCGCCAAGAGGTACGCGAATCATGGTTTGCCCATATTGGACTTGATCGAAGAGGGTAATCTTGGGCTCATCCGCGCGGTTGAAAAATTCGATCCGTGCAGGGGGTATAAGTTCAGCACCTATGCAACGTGGTGGATCAAGCAGTATATCGTAAGGGCATTGGCCAAGTACTCGAATACCATACGGCTGCCCATGAATATGACCGAAACGGTCAACCGTTTTTTGCGAATCCTTCGGAATATGGTGCAGCGATTGGGACGTGATCCCACATCAGAGGAGCTTGCTACGGAGCTGGACGAATCACCTCAGAAGATACGAAACCTGATGAATGCATTGCAGCACAGCGTATCCATTGAAACGTACCTGGAGAAAAAGGGCATCTTCGAGGTAGGCGAACACGGGGGCGAGATGGAACGATCGCCAATAGAGTCGATAATACGGCAGAATCGGCAACGATACGTCGCCTTGCTCCTCAAGATCCTGAACACTCAGGAACGGGAGATTGTCACGCTCCGGTTCGGTTTGCAGAGTGGCGAGCCGAAGACCCTTGAGGAAATCGGCAAAAGATACAGCGTGACCCGTGAAAGAATTCGGCAGATAGAATGTTCCGCCATAAAAAAACTCCGTCTGTTTCTGATCGGTCAGCACGTGGAAATGCATGAATTATTATGAAAAACGATGAGGACTTGACAAATCGCATGTGCGCGTCTATAGTATTATTAAAAGATCCTTTCCGATTTACATATCATTACAGGCATGTTCTTGTAAAAATTGCAAAACACTACTTTTCAGAGGTCCAGCCATTTCTCAGGTTTATAGTGATCTGTAATCGTCAAATTCATCCTACGTGTCAGTATTTCAAAAGGTTCTTAAAATATAGAGATACCCTGCTAAGGGATTGTGGAATATAGTGTAAGTGCATAACGCCTTTATGGCATTTAATTATCGTAACCGTTTCAAAAAGGGGCGTAAAAGGGTACGAAGATGAACATTGTAGAATTGAAGGAAAAAACCATCGGAGAACTGAACAAGGTTGCCAAGGAATTAGGGGTAGAATCAACCAGCAGCATGCGGAAGCAGGACCTGATCTTCCGTATTCTCCAGGCGCAGACGGAGATGAACGGGTCCATTTATGGAGAAGGGGTTCTCGAGACACTCCCTGACGGTTTTGGTTTTTTGCGGGCACCCGACTATAACTATCTTCCCGGACCGGATGATATTTATGTTTCTCCATCTCAGATCAGGCGTTTTGACCTTAAAACCGGTGACACGGTATTCGGGCAAATCAGGCCTCCCAAGGAGGCTGAAAAATATTTCGCCCTCCTAAAGGTGGAGGCGATCAACTTTGAGCCCCCCGAGCAGGCAAAGGAAAAGATCCTTTTCGACAATCTGACCCCTTTGTATCCGGAGGAGCGGGTCAAGCTGGAAACGGAGGACGGGAATCTCTCCACCAGGGTGATGGACCTGTTGACCCCGCTCGGCAAGGGGCAAAGGGCGCTCATCGTCGCACCTCCCCGAACGGGGAAGACCATGCTTCTTCAGGCGATTGCCAACAGCATCACTATCAATCATCCGGAGATCATTCTTATCGTCCTGCTCATCGATGAGCGGCCGGAAGAGGTGACGGACATGCTCCGCTCGGTAAAGGGTGAGGTAATCAGTTCCACATTCGATGAGGCCCCGACCCGGCACGTACAGGTTGCCCAGATGGTCATGGAAAAGGCGAAGAGACTTGTGGAATACAAGCATGATGTGGTAATACTATTAGACAGTATCACCAGGCTTGCCCGTGCCTACAATACGTTAACCCCGCCGAGCGGCAAGGTGCTCTCCGGCGGGATTGATGCAAACGCCCTGCAAAAGCCGAAGAGGTTTTTCGGCGCTGCGCGAAATATCGAGGAGGGAGGCAGCCTGACCATTATTGCCACCGCCTTGGTTGATACGGGGAGCCGCATGGATGACGTCATTTTTGAGGAATTCAAGGGAACCGGCAACATGGAGATCAACCTTGATCGTCGTCTCGTGGACAGGAGGATCTTCCCTGCGATCGATATCGACCGCTCCGGAACCAGGAAGGAAGAACTCCTTGTCAAACCGGCTGAGCTGCAAAGGGTCTGGATGTTGAGAAAGATACTGCAGCCCCTCACCATCACGGAAAAGATGGAATTCCTGCTGGATAAACTCTCGGGCACCAAGAACAACGAGGAATTTCTTAATGCAATGAATAAGATGGAAGGGTGAGCGAGCTCCCCTAACTATGAAAGAGAATGATCAGGAGGCATTGAAGAATGAAGAAGGACATCCATCCGCCATACCATGACGCAACGATCACCTGTGCGTGTGGTGCTACGTATCATATCGGATCCACTGTTGAAACGATGCATGTCGAAATCTGTTCGAGCTGCCATCCCTTTTTTACCGGAAAGCAGAAGCTGATCGATACCGCTGGACGTGTGGAAAAATTCCGCCGCAAATATGAAAAGGGGCTCAAAAAGGCGGGCAAGGCGAAAAATGGATAACGGCATGAGGGCGTATCCAGGGGTAATCCTCTTCCGGCATACCCCCGATCCCGAAAGGGCTGTGGCGACCGCGGCGCGGCTCTGCTATTCATCGCTGGACGTGGAGGACCTGAAGGATGACGTGGACAAGACCGACCAGATACCCTTTGTCCGAAAGATCATCTCCCTAGGACATCAGTCGGTCCTGGAGCATGCATCGTTCACATTCCTCATCGAGGGTATTTCCCGGGTTACCACCCATCAACTCGTCCGCCATCGGGTGGCATCCTATTCCCAGCGGAGCCAGAGATATGTGCGGGAAGAAGGGGGATTTCGCTATGTCATACCCCCATGCCTCAAACAGGACACAAAAAAGGTTGACCAATTTGAGCATCTTATGGCGACCATCTATCAACTCTATGATGCATGGGTTGAAGACGGCGTCTCCCAGGAGGATGCTCGATACATCCTTCCCAATGCAGCCGAGACGAAGATCGCGGTTACCATGAATGCCAGGGAATTGCGGCATTTTTTCCGCTACCGTTGCTGCCAGAGGGCGCAATGGGAAATCAGGGCATTGGCCGTGCTGATGCTTCGTGAGGTCTTGCGCATCTCCCCCAGCCTGTTCGAGAACGCAGGGCCTTTTTGCCTGGCAGGGCCCTGTCCGGAAGGCAAAATGACCTGCGGCCTCTCCTCGCAGGTTAAGGAGGCGTTTTCCCACATTGCCACCCTTCCGGAAGGGGAATTGCTCGAGCGCCTTAACTGCCTTCCCTTCTCATAGGGTCCATATCCTTATTTCCCTTGATCTTCACCGCTTCGATGAGGCATGTGCGCTTACGTTACATCACGTTAATGCAATCCGCCACAGAGGGCACAAACAAACGTTCTGATACTGAGAATATTTTTGTTTTTCTTTGGGTACCCAATGTATGATAATGACTTCGCCATATTGGACAATTTCCGCGCTATGTGGTTTTTTTAATGGAATTTTTGGGTTAAACTGGAAAAAGTAAACCCGTTAAGGTGCATACGCCATAGGAATAGACCATGTTTGAAAAATTACAAAAGGTTGAACAACGATACGAGGAGCTTAACCGTCTCCTGAGTGATCCGGCAGTGATCGCCGATCAGGTTCAGTATCGAGTATATGCGAAGTCGCAGGCTGAGCTTGAAAAGGTGGTCACTACCTACCGCCGGTACAAAGAGGTTGAAGGGCGCATTGAAGAGGCACATCAGATCATCAGGGAGGAGACGGATGACAAGGAATTACGGGATCTGGCTCGAATGGAGATGGAAGAACTGGAACAGCGGAAAGAGGAGTTGGAGGAGGAGTTAAGAATCCTCCTTCTCCCGAAGGACCCCAACGACGAAAAGAATATCATCCTCGAAATCAGGGCAGGAACAGGGGGAGAGGAGGCGGCCCTTTTTGCCGCGGATCTAGTCCGAATGTACACCCGGTATGCGGAGCGCAAGGGATGGAAGGTGGAGGTTATCAGCTCACATCCCATAGGCGTGGGGGGATTCAAGGAGATCATTATCGGCATACAGGGTGAGAAGGTTTACAGCTGCCTTAAATATGAGATGGGCGTCCACAGGGTACAGAGGGTGCCGGTAACGGAATCCGCAGGGCGCATCCATACCTCGGCCGTTACGGTTGCCGTGTTGCCGGAGGCCGAAGAGGTGGAGGTGGAGATCCGGCCAGAAGAGCTTCGAGTTGATGTCTTCCGTTCAACAGGTCATGGGGGACAGAGCGTGAATACGACCGATTCTGCGGTGAGGATTACCCATCTCCCCACCGGCCTCGTGGTGAGTTGCCAGGATGAGAAGTCGCAGCACAAGAATCGTGCGAAGGCATTGCGGGTGCTCAGGGCGCGCCTGCTCACGAAACGTCAAGAGGAGCAGCACGAGCAGATAGCCAGGGATCGGCGATCCCAGGTCGGCACCGGTGACAGGAGCGAAAAGATACGCACCTACAATTTTCCGCAGAACCGCATTACCGATCACAGGATAGGCCTGACCCTTTATAGGCTGGAGGGTGTCCTGTCCGGGGAATTGGATGAGATAATCGAATCACTCATCGCGCACTTCAAGTCTGAGGAAATGAAGAAGGTTGCCTGATGTGGAGAAGGCCTGGACCATAAGACGGCTTCTGGAATGGACCATCCCCTATCTCGAAGGTCTATGCATAGAACGGCCGCGATTCGATTCGGAAATGCTCCTCGCCTTCGCCCTCGGCAGGGATCGGCTCTGGCTTTATACCCACTATGATCAGCCATTGACACCACCCGAGCTCGCCAAATACCGTTCTGCAGTCATCAGACGCTCCAAGAGGGAACCGCTTCAATACATACTCGGCCACTGGGGATTCTGGTCGCTTGAGTTCGCCGTTCGACCGGGGGTGCTCATCCCCAGACAGGAAACGGAACATCTCGTGGAGTTCGCCCTTGCACGGGCACACCCGGGACACTCCATACTCGATGTGTGCACCGGGAGCGGGAACATCGCCGTATGTCTGGCAAAGGAGGTGCCGTCCGCTTCCCTTTGGGCGACGGATATCTCCGGGCAGGCAATCGAGCTTGCAAAGGAGAACGCCAGGATACATAATGTACTGGAACGTATTCATTTCGCCGTTGGAGATCTCTTCGAGCCGGTGAGGGAACAAAGGGGCTGCTTTGATCTTGTTGTCTGTAATCCACCCTATATACCATCAGGGGAAATAGATAAACTTCAGCCGGAAATCAGTCGTTTCGAACCGAGGGCTGCTGTGGATGGTGGAAGCGACGGTCTTGCATTTTACCGCCGCCTGGTTCCCGGGGCGATAGCATTCTTGAAGCCGACGGGGTATCTTGTCGTTGAGATCGGAGCGGATCAGGCCCAGTCCGTCCGTGAGATGCTGGCCGCCTGGCGATATCGTGACATAGCGGTGGTGAAGGACTACAGCGGGCAGGAGCGGGTGGTGGCCGGAATTTGTCCGGGAAAAAACGAATTGCAAGGAAAGGAGTCGTTAACTGGATAGGATCGTTATCGAGGGGGGTAGGCCCCTGTTCGGCGACGTGTATGTCAGTGGCGCCAAAAACACCGCCCTCCCGGTGCTTGCAGCCACCCTTCTGACACAGGGACAATCGACCATACGTAACATACCCCGGCTTAAGGACATTGCCACCACACAGAGGCTGTTGGCCCTGCTTGGTGCCGACGTTCATCATATCGGTGCCGATGTCATCGAGATTGATTCCTCACGGACCTCTCCGTGCCGCATTCCCTATGACCTGGTCAAAACCATGAGGGCATCTGTCCTTGTTTTAGGCCCTCTGGTGGCGCGCTTCGGCGAGGCTGAGGTATCCCTTCCCGGAGGCTGCGCAATCGGAGCGCGTCCCATCAACCTTCATCTCAAGGGACTCAAAAAATTTGGGGTGAACATCGATCTGGTGCGTGGGTATGTGAAGGCGGAATGTAAACGAATGCACGGGGGGCATATCATTCTTGATCTGCCCAGTGTTACGTGTACCGAAAACCTCATGATGGCGGCCGCCGCTATCGACGATGAGACCATCATCGATAATGCCGCCAGGGAGCCGGAGATCGTCGACCTGGCCCATGTGTTGATAAAGATGGGGGCCTGTGTCGAGGGAGCGGGCACCGACCGAATCCTCATCAAGGGGAATCGAGACCTCCGTCCATTCGATCACCGCATTATCCCCGATCGTATCGAGGCAGGCACGTTCATGGTGGCGGCGGCCATAACAGGGGGGAGGATAGCAGTCAGAAATTGCCCCTTCGAATTCGTTTCTGCAGTGAGCGAAAAACTGGAAGAGGCGGGGGCGGTGATCACCAATCCCGTCCCAGACATTATCGAGGTGGAGCGGAAGGTTACTGAGAAGATACTTCCCGTGGAGATCAGCACCGCCCCCTATCCCGGATTCCCCACGGACATGCAGGCCCAGTTTATGGCACTCCTCTGCCTGGCAAAGGGGGTGAGCCTGATCAGGGAGACGGTGTTTGAAAATCGTTTCATGCACGTTCAGGAACTGATGAGGATGGGAGCGGACATCGATATCGACGGCCATACGGCGATTGTCAAGGGGGTGAACTATATGGACGGCGCTCCTGTGATGGCAACCGACCTGAGGGCAAGTGCATGCCTTATCCTGGCGGGGCTCGCAGCGCGCGGAGAAACCACTGTCTCCAGGATCTATCATCTTGACCGGGGGTATGAGCGGATAGAGGAAAAATTCGGTAAATTGGGGGCCGTAATCAGGAGGGAGCGAGAGTGATGAGGGTATTAAAGGCACATGAGCCGGGGTTTCACGCAGCCCTTACGGAGTTTAAATCGCGAGGATCTTTTGATGATGCGTCGCTTGAAGCGAGGGTGAAGGAGATCGTCGGCGATGTTCGCCGCAGGGGTGATGACGCCCTGCTCGAATATACCGGGCAGTTTGATGGCGCACATCTTTCCCAAAAGGACCTTGTTGTTGACAGATCGGAGATTGAAGAGGCCTACAGAAAGGTGCCGCAGGAGGGGATCGATGTCATCAGATTTGCCATGGAACGGATTGAGGATTACCATGGAAGGCAGCGGAGGAATACCTGGATTCATCCCGGGCCCTTCGGCGGTATGCTCGGCCAGATGATCACCCCCCTTGAGCGCGTAGGCATCTATGTCCCCGGTGGCAAGGCGCCCTATCCCTCCTCGGTTCTCATGTGCGCAATCCCGGCGAAGATCGCCGGCGTGGATGAGATTTGTTGCGTTTCACCACCCCAGGCGGACACGTGCCTTAATCCGTATATCCTTGTTGCCGCTGATATGGCAGGGGTGAACAAGGTATTCAAGGTTGGGGGTGCGCAGGCAATAGCCGCCCTTTCCTTTGGTACCGACACGATCCCGAAGGTCGACAAGATCGTCGGTCCAGGGAATATTTTTGTCACCCTGGCAAAAAAACTTGTGTTCGGACATGTGAACATCGATATGCTCGCCGGGCCGAGCGAGATCCTGGTGGTAGCGGATGATTCCGCCCCGCCGCGGTTTGTCGCAGCAGACCTGCTTTCACAGGCGGAGCATGATGAGCGTGCCTCCTCAATCCTTGTCACCCCATCCGCCACACTCATTGATGCCGTTCGCAGGGAGATTGAATCACAACTGGGCCTTCTCCCGCGCGGCGATATCTGCCGTTGTTCACTCGAACAGTACGGCCTCATCATCCAGGTCGAGGACCTCGACCAGGCAGTCGAAGTGGTGAATGCGATCGGCCCGGAGCATTTGGAACTCGCACTCAAGGATCCGTTTCCCTGGCTGGGAAGGATCAGGAATGCAGGCTCCATCTTTTTGGGATACTATACCCCTGAGCCGGTGGGGGATTATATCGCAGGGCCGAATCATGTCCTTCCCACCGGAGGGACGGCGAGGTTCTTTTCTGCGCTTGGTGTGGATGATTTTATCAAGCGCTCCGGGATCAGTTTTTACACTCGGGAAGGGCTGCAGGACATAGGGGAAAAGGCGATTAAGCTCGCACAAATCGAAGGCCTCGATGCCCACGCCCGATCGATCAAGGCACGGATTGGTTAGCCTTATAAATTATATGATAACCGATTGACATGGAAGATTTTAATTGCTATAATTGTGATGTAATTTTTTAACTTTAATAAAAATGGTATTTTACTGGGTATTTACTGAAACCTCTTGATTGCAGGGTTGTTTTGCTCCCCCAGAAGCATTCCAATGATGGTCATTTGTGGTAACCGTATATATATTTCCCTCTTGTCAAGCACCTATGCAAAGAGATGCATGGTTATTATGTAGTGCAATGCATACTTGTGAATGTTTTTTGTTCACCTGCTCGCAGCATAGCAGGATAGGGGGAACCGGTCATTTATTTACTATACCGTCTGAACCTTTTAACCAGTGAAAATATTCGGAATCGGGTGTTGTATTCATAAAATATATGGCACTAATCTTGCTTCATTATCTATTACGTGAAACCGTATACCAAGGGGGGAAACGATACAACAGAACAAATGTGATACATAATTGAATGCTCCGGCATCCAGCGCCACAGATAAATAGATTGTATGCGTTTCGAGGGCGCGGATGGGGAGTAAGTAATTTCTTACGTAAGTCGTCAATTTCGGATAGCTGGTCTATACGTAATCCGAAATTGTTGACAATTTCAAGCGAATGAAAGGAGGATCCATCCAATGAGTTGCCCGAGGGGATGGAAGAGGATTTTTTTTGTAATTGCCGCTATTTCACCCTTTCTTTTTTTCCTGACGCAGGTCAATGCCGCAACCCTTCAGCCGCCGCGCATCTGCGACGTGACCACCAAGATGTTCAGCGTGGTCTGGACGACCGGGGGGACGTATACAAGCTGCGGCATCAAACTGTATACCGATGGCAGCCATAGTACCGAGGTCGCCTTAAATCCCAATCAAATCATTATAGATACCGCTGCCGGCCAATCCGGAGAGGATGGGAAGGATTTCGGGATTGCCAAGGTAAGCGTTGTAGGGCTGGATTATAGCACGACTTATTATTTCGGGGTCACCCAGAACAGCGGAACTCCTTTCCATTACAGTCAGGTAACCACTGAAAGCCTCAGGGGCCTGGCGTCGAACGACCCGAATGACCACGACATCGTGAGCAATGATGTGCTGCACAAGGCAGTCTACAAGGCCGACGGTACGAGCCCTGCGCTCGGTGCCGTGGTGCTCGCGGATATCTATGATTCCACTGGTACCACCCCGCTCAGCGATTACCCGGTTTCTGCGTGGGTCGGCGATGGATTGCCGGGGGGAGCTTCTACGACCTACGATCCCAACAATCCCTCATATAAACACTATGCCCTTATTGAAATGAACAATCTTTTCGGCGGATCCGCGTCAGGGGACAATTATAAATTTCCTTTGCAACTCCAAGGGGCGGAGATGATCAGGTTCACCATCGTATGCGGGGCCCAGGCGATATTGGGCAAAGGAGCGGATGATTTTGTGGTCAGCTGGGGCCGGGTGGAATCGATTGACAAGGTGAACGGGGAGCCCATCATGATGCCGATGGTCTCGGCAAGCTTCCGCTTTGCTCAAGGGTTGAATATGTTCACCCTGCCATTTGATGCTCCCGATGGATACACAACGAAGAACCTTTTCGAGGCGATTGAGGCTGCTCATGGCGGGGCAACAATCGTGACCGCAATATATAAATATCAAAATGGTTTTTGGACTCCAACCCAGAGAAGCCTGGGGAAAATTGTTCCTGATAATATAACCCTTGATGCAGGCGACGCCTGCTTTGTTCAGATGAGTTCCTCAATGACCAACGAGATAATCTTTTATGGCAAGCCCAACTCGCTTAAAATCAACCTTGTTAACAATAGACTTAATGCAGTTGCAATCCCTCAGATACCGGCGTATTACATGACAAAAAATTTCTTTCTCGATATTGAGGCGCCGGCGCCTGTAGGAGGAGGGGCGGGTACCGCAAAGGTAATCAATGTCTGGTATTATGATGCAACGAACAAGATATGGAAACCCACCACAAGAAGCCTGGGGCAGATTACTCCTCAAGCATTGCCTATGTCGAATACAAAGTTTTATTTTGTGCAACTTACAAGTGATGCGAATAATGTTGCGAATTGGGATCCTTTCTCGGCAGAATAATTTTTCCAGGGAGGTAATATAAAATATTTTATTAAGTTATCAAAAATACAAAGGATTTTGGTTGCTGAAATAATTATTAGATTATAATGATTAGATAAAGAAGAACTATGAGAGATGAAAAATAAATAGAGATTCTTTCCTGCGAAAGGGGGATTCATGATGTCCTGTGAAAGATATTGGGGGCGAAAAAAGGTCAGCACCCTTTTTTCAAAGAGCTTTTGCTGTATTATTCTCTTAATGTTCGCCATAGGTTTTTCAAACCTGGCCGTAGCGGGGCCACCTGTCGGCGGTAACGAAGGTATCTATTTTTATAACGTAACCCCTGTAGGATTCAGCGTTGTCTGGCAGGTTGACACACCCAGCACGTGCACGGTTGAGGTCTATGCGAATGCAGACGGCACCACTCCGGTGTCTCCGGCGCCGGAGATATATGAAATAACAAATGATTCCCCAACCGCTCAGGATAGGGGCGTTATGCAGGTTGATGTAGTCGGCCTGCAGCCCGCGACAACATACTATGTGCGCACTGTTTCCACCGGCAAGGCCACAGGATCGTTTACCGATACCTCCACGTACTACTATCCTGCTTCCGCGCCACTGCTTTCTGTGAAGACCGCTATAGAAAAGCAGTCACCGCAGACATGGAATGCAAAGCTGGCCCTTTCGGTGCTTCATCCGGATACCGGAAATGCGCTCGACAATATTGTAATCATCGCAGATGTGGGTGCCAAGTATCCGGTATCGTATCGATCGAGCACCGATAAAAACGGGTGGCCGGATAACAGCCTGGGACTGGGAAATCTCATTTTGATAAACTTTCCGTTGTTTATCCGTAATGCAACAGGTGATTACCTGGATTGGACGTCGACCACCATTACAGACAAGTCGATGAACATTATACTATTGGGCGGTCTTGTCCCCGGTATCGGCCTGGGTCAGCGTAAAATTTCAACTACGTATCCCGCCGATTTTATAGAAACTTCAGCCAGCAGCTACCCGGACGGCGGTTGCCTGCTGAATTTCAGTGTGCCTAATCCGCCCGCCTCATGCAGTGAAGGGGTAATAAATCAATATATCCTTTATGGCAATCAGCCTCCAGAGATTGTCCTCCCTGAAAAAGATATGAATGATCCGTACAATACGGATATCCCGGCCTATTATAGCAGCAGGCTTCCTCTGCAGGTATGCGCCTACGATCCCGAGGGGGCCGCTGTCACGATTACCCTGAGCGGGCAGCCAAGCGGTATGGACATTGAGACTGTGGATGCGAACTGCGTCCAGATCGTATGGCCATCACCAACAGGCGGATTTCATCGGGAGATTCAAATCACGGCGACGGATGCGGATGGCGTCCAGGATCAAGCGAGATTTACCTTGATCGCCCTGAACGGCCCTCCGACTCAACCGGATAAGCCTACCATCGGGCCTGCGGAGCCGGACACCGATGATCCGATTATCTGTACAGTGAATTCAGGTTCGATTTACAATCCCGATCCTGCTGATACGCTCCTGGTCGATTACGAGTGGTTTGAAAACAGCACGAGCATCGTCACGGTCACAGACAGCACTGAGTTTACCAATACCCTGCCCATATCGCAGACGGACAAGGGTAAGCAGTACTACTGCCGTGTGACGGTGAAGGACAAGGATGGTTCCGCGCCTGCGGTGAATTCGGACCCGGTGACCGTGATGAACTCGGTGCCCACCAAACCCGGAAATGTCACCATCAGTCCGACGAGCACGGACACCACCCAGGACATCACCTGTACCATCGGGACCGCGTCAACTGATGCCGATCCTGAGGATTCGCCGCTTGATTACTACTACGTATGGTCCTGCACCAACTGCGGAGGGAAGGCATCCATCGAGCATGGACCCAAAACCGAGCTTTCCGATACGCTTGACGATTCCGAGACCGGAAAGGGCCATGTATGGACATGTACGGTGCGGGCGTGGGACGGTGAAGCGGCAAGCTCGACTCAGGTGAGCTCGAACTCCGCGACCATAAACAACACCGCTCCGAATACCCCTGCGGGTGCGTCCATTGCACCGTCGCCGGCAACCTCCGGACAGAATCTTACCTGTACCGTGAGCCCGGCGTCGCCCGTGGATATAGACCCGGAGGATGTCTCCATCATACAGTATGAGTTCACCTGGTCCTGTTCGGGAAAGACCCCTGTGGTTCACACCTCGGCACAGGGGGTAACTACCGACACCCTGAGCTCAAGCAATACCCGAAAGAACGATTCGTGGTCATGCGCAGTGAGGGCCAAGGACGGCTCCGGCGTCTTCAGCGCGGGTTCGGCGACCGCTACAGCAGTCAACATCGGGAACACGGCACCAACAGGGCTTGCCGTGCAGGTGACGCCGAGCCCCAATGCCACCGACGACAACAGCCTGGTGTGCACGGTGACCACCGTGCCCGCAGACCAGGATGTGACCGACGGGATCGATACCATTCAATACACCTATGAATGGTTCGAGAAGGGCGGCAAGAAAACGTCGGTGCCATCCGGATCGATTACTGCAACCAGCTTCACCCTGCAGGCAGCCCTGACCGACCAGGACGAGACCTGGTACTGCGCGGTGACCGCCACGGACGGGACGACCCCGATTAGCGTAAATTCGGCGGATGTATACATCAACAATCAGCCGCCGACCATCAATACGAGCCCGAGCGGCGAGGAGCAGCTCTGTAGCGAGGGGCAGCCCTTAGTAGTGGAGGTGATCGCAAGCGATCCGGACGGAGATACCCCGCTTGTCTTTACCCTCGATCCGAACTACGCTGATCCCAATGACTCACAGGTACAGGAGTGGCTGGACTTTGATGCCGGCGCAACGCCGCCCGTGCTTACCATAACGCCGCCGATCGACAGCTCTTCGGTTGATTTCGGATACGGCACGGCGGGCATGCTCAAGGTGAAATTCGTGGTCACCGACAGCGGCACCCCCAACAAGAGTGCCGAGAAACTGGTCACCTTCGTCATCCAGATCCCGGCGACCACGGTGGATGACTTTGAATATACGATTAGTCTCACTGCGAAGGGTTGGTATTGGCTGCAGGGTTCAGGTGAGATGCTCAAAAAGCAGGAGATTGATGCCAATTCCCGTGTGAACCGCTATCTCCAGTCGAAGCTGAAGACCACGCCCTCGAACAACAGCCAGCTCAACTACATCATCACCAAGTCGATATCGACCAACGTGTTCAACGCCGATTACCCGAAGATCAACTTCTTCATCAAGGACACGAACCTGTACTACTTCGATGCCTATGTGAATGCGGTAAAGGGAAGCACTGAATCCAACTTCTTCATTCGCTACGTGCCCCAGGATCCGGCAAATGAGTGCAGCGTTTCCGGACGATATGTGACCTGCAAGATCGGTGCGCAGTTCATCGACCCGAACGGCAAGACGGTGAGCAGGAACATGGATGAGGACCTTTTCAAGGCGACCGGTTACCGGTATCACTATCTCAAGGGCATCCTGTTGCGGGGCGACGTCGACTATATCGACAACATCACCGTTTCATCCGCGGCGCCTCCCCCGCCCCTCAAGGACGTGGTCAATCTCACGGCCCAGGGGAATGAGAACCAGGTGTCACTGCAGTGGCAGCTTCCCGCAGAACAGTCCGAATATATTGCGGGATACTATATATATAGGAAACAGGGTGAACCCCCTGCGAAGGATCCTGTGAATCGAATCGGGAGCGTTGCCAAGACCGCTACCTCCTATTCGGCCACCGGGCTGTCCAATGGACTCACCTATCATTTCATGGTGACCGCCTTTGATAGCAAGCCTACGCCGAACGAGAGTGGTGGGATGAGGATAAGCGCGATGCCGCAGGCCACCATACCCCTGCCGCCAGAAAACATCCAGGCCGAGCAGGAGTTCCGGAGAATCAAGCTCACCTGGAAGAACCCGGCAGGTCAACACCAGGATCTAAAGGGTTACTATGTGTACTACTGCGACTGTGTCTCCGGTGGATGCGACAGCTGCGTGAAGGAACTGGTCTCTGCAAGCAAAGCGGATGCGCAGGGCAACTTCACCTATTACATCACCAAGGATGGAAACTTCAATCCCTTGGATTATAACAACACCTATGCATTCACGCTAAAGGCCGTGGATACGGCCTCACCGGAAAACCGTTCCGATGGGAGAATGGTCTCAATCACCCTGATCACCCCGACCACAACACTGGTCGATGACTTCGATGCCGGCTATACAGCCGGAGAGAGCCTGCTGCAAAGGGGATGGTACAGGCTGCAGGGAAACGGCTCCATCGCGCGGAAGGCTGAAGACAACAATAACTTCCTGAAATTGACGAGCAGCTCCGGACTCAACTACATTGTCACCAAGTGGTTGAGCAGTCCTGAAGAGTTCGCCAACCCGGTGCTCAGCATGCGGATCAGGTCGAATGGTGCCTTCAGGGTTGACGCCTATGTCAGAGGCACGGACGGCAAGGGCTACTTCCTGAGTTACCAGGGGAATACGAATCTCACTGCGGATACGGCTCTCGTCAAGGAGCAGACCGGTTGGTACAAGTGTCAACTGGCCTGGAGCGGCAAGAGCGCGACCGAGTGGTATTCCATCCAGAGGAATCTGGATGAGGACCTCCGTTCAGCAACGAATGATGCGGTTGGTTTCGATAACCTGCTCGGCGTGCTCCTGCGCGGGACTCTCGACGCCGACGATATTGCACTCGGCGAGGGTGTGCCTGATGTGCAAAACCTGACCGCGCGTGCCGGAGACGAGACCATGACCCTGAGCTGGACCGTTGTCGATCCCAATAAGATCGACAATACGAAGCTCTTCATCGATACGAACCTCGTTGATCCGGACATGGTGATCTACCAGATCACTGATACGAACAACTTCACCTACACGAGGAGCAACCTGGACAATAATACGAAATACACCTTTACCGTCGTGCAGGTGGTCGAGGGCGAAGAGAGCAGGGGCGTGTCGGTCTCCGCCACACCCCGGGCATTCAAGGAGCTTGACACCTTCGACGATACGTCCGGGTGGTCGCTCTATCCCGACGACCCCAACGTCTCTCTCACTGCAGAGCCGGACAATGCTGTCCAGAGCAATGTAATGAAGCTCAATCCGTCCGGTGGTTATCCCGACAGGTACAACGTGTACAGGGATATCACCACGGTGACCGATGTGACCGGCATGAGCTGCAGGATAAAGACGAGCAGCAACTTCGTCATCTGGGTGGACATCGAAGACACCCTGGGACTGCCCTTTACGATAGGATTCGTGAACGGCGGCACCGCCGGCACCTATGAATATCGCCGGGGCAATTATGCCTACTACTTCCTCGGCCCTGGTCTCACCAACGGAGAATGGCAGCCCATCGAGCGGAACCTCGATACGGTCATGAACAGCATATTCGCCGGTGTAGGCGCCAGTTCGGTCGAGCGTATCTGGATCGGCGGGAGGATCGCCGTTGACGACCTCCTCTTCTACTGATAGGGCGTCCCTCGTGTATTTCTGATAGGGCACACACAGAGGGCGGCGGGAACAGCAAACCCGCCGCCCTTTTTTTAGGTTTTTGGGTTCGCCCGGCATAGTGACTAGCGGGGCATCTTATAGCAATCTCCGTTTGATCCATGCACCTCTGCATTAGACCGTATCATAGCCCGTTCACTTTTATCATCCCTTAGAGTATGACCCATCCATAAAAATCAAGATATGCGCATATTTTTGCGCATAATGTAAACAGATACCAATATCCAATTATAACAACAAATCAATTTGCTGATATATCAGTAAGTTAACTACGCAAATTCCTTCTGCTGTTTGGCATTTTTATTGCTTAAGCTATAAGAGAAAATGTAAGAATGTTGTTGATTATGATTGGCAGGATTTTAAAAAATTACATCATATAAAAATGATAATGATGTCTACACAATTGTCCATGTTTATACATTTATAAAAGGTGATAGTGTTCAGTAAGGGATACATGTATTAATTAATTTTTTGAAGAGATATGAAGCCACCAATTAGAGTGAATGAATGTACTATAAGTATGTTGCCTGATAAGTCACAGAGCCCATAGGAATACTTCAAGTTACAAAGTATCATCGATTATGTTTGAGCGTGTATGGAGCACATAGGAACACTGTAAGCAATGTATTACCATTAATTTTGGTGTACCAAAGGGGGAAGCTCATGCCCGTCAGTCTCGAATGTGAGGTCAGCAATATCCTTGGCAAAAATACAAAGATTCGCGAGGTATGCCGGTTGATCAAGATGGTGGGAAGAACGGATTCCACCGTATTGGTCCAAGGCGAGAGCGGGACTGGCAAGGAACTCGTGGCGAATGCCATCCATGCGAGCAGCAGGAGAAATAACAGGCCCTTTATCAAGGTCAATTGTGCTGCGCTCAGTGAAACGCTCCTCGAGAGTGAACTCTTCGGGCACAAGAAGGGCGCGTTTACCGGTGCGTGCGAGAGCAGAAAGGGAAGATTTGAGCTGGCGAACGGTGGTACCATACTCCTGGATGAAATCGGAAACATGTCCTTTTCAGGGCAGGCAAAGCTGCTGCGGGTCCTTCAGGAGAATGAGATTGTCTCGGTTGGCACTTCCATCCCTATCCCGGTTGACGTGAGGGTGATCGCCACCACCAATGTGATACTCAAAAGGGCGGTTCAACAGGGTGCCTTTCGGGAGGATCTCTTTTATCGGCTTGGCGTAATAACCATATTTCTCCCTGCGCTCAGGGAGCGAAAGGATGACATCCCGCTGCTGGTGAAGAATTTCATCGAATTTGAGAACTATGAGACCAAAAAGAGTATGCGGGGAATCAGCAATGAGGCCATGGATGCATTGATGAACTATGAATGGCCCGGTAATGTCAGGGAATTGAAAAATGCAATAGAACATGCGGTAATAATCGAGAATTCCGACCTTATCCAGCTCCAGTCCCTCCCGCACCATATCTTCCAGCATGGATATAATCATCACGACTCGAATGAGCTGGAGGATTTCAACCTCAAGAGGAGGCTCAGGACCTACGAGCGACAACTCATTTTGAAGGCCCTTAACAAGGCTGACTGGGTAAAATGCCGTGCAGCACAGCTTCTCGGGATCGACCAACGGAATCTAAGCTACTTCATCCGCAAGCATCATATACTTGATCCCGAAGAGCGACGTCGTGCCCGAGGTATGTAGAAACCATTCATAAATTCTTTTAAAATGATCATTTCTTTTATGCCGTCATAGGAGTCCATATAAGCTGTTATTTTTTAACGTGTTATCTCTGGCCCGCCATCAGGCGCATAAACCTTCCGCTCTATCATTCCGCGAAGCCATGTCCGATGGAGCCGTGTGCAGTACCAGTCGCATGGTCACAGGCAACAGAAAACATCAAATATTATAAAGACTTATAGCGCTGTACGAAAAAAATACCTTGGTATTTGTGATCTGGTACAGCATATGCAAATTATAAAAACTGAATAAAGATCTAGGGGGAAAGAATAGATTAAGAGACAATATTCAGATATAAAAGACATTTCGAATCCCCCCCCAATGGGTAGGCCGATTCTTTGAATCGGGGTGGCGGCGCAAGCCGCCCCTATCCATTGCCAAAAAGCACGTCGCATATGACGGAATTCAGAGGAGATGAATGCTCATGGGAGATCTGTTTATTCTTGTGGTTAGCGGAGATGCGAACTTCAGGGACTATCTTTGTAATTACTTACTGATGGATGGACATTACGTCGATTCCGCCACCCAGTCAAATACGGCTCGTCAGATGCTTCAGAGGATACAGTATGATCTCGTCCTCCTGAGCATCTCAAAATTCGATCAGGAAGATGATGTTCTCACTACGGAAGAGATCAAGGGGATGAATCCCGCCACCGAGGTGGTCTTTCTCTTCCATCCGAATTGCGACATCGACAAACACTGTGTGACCGGCAAGAAGATGCATCATTATCTCTTGAAACCCCTCCTGCTCGAAAACCTGCCCACCCTATTGGACAGAATCGAGGAAGAAAAGTCACAGCGAAGGGGGTCGCAGTTCCCTCTCCATGAAGAACGGTCAATCCCAAAGGAACGAAGGAGGTATTTCCGGGTACTTGCAGATATCCCTATCAAATATACCTTCGTTTCACCATTGGGGAATATCCCCTCCGAGGAGAACGTATCCAAGACCGTGAATATGAGTCAGGAAGGGATCATGTTTCGGGCCGATTTCAGGGCGAAGCTCTCGGAGTTTGTGTATCTCAATATCCTGCTCCCCACTTCGACCACGCCGCTCAATATCGAGGGGGAAATCCGCTGGGAGCGGTTCAACAGCTCAGAGCCGTGGCGCTATCTCGGGGTATGTTTTTCACACGTGACCCAGGTGAACAAAAAACAGATCAAATCCTTTATCATGTCTCGTCAGGGGTAAGGAGCCATTCCGTTCGAATCTTGATGCAGTGCCCCCTGATCCTCACCTATCGAAATCCGTCCGCAATGATCCCTTGCCTTTATCCGTAAGGGTACCCAGAGTGCCATCATTTGCATCTGCAGTTGCGGAACGCCATTTTCCCCCGTGTCTGAGGCAGGAAGACACACCAGCGCATTATTCCTATGACACGGGAAAAAATCTATGCAGGGTGCTAGGCGGTATGACCCCTCTGTGCTCGGGGGTATTGTCGGCAATACGAATGTGCAAGGTACTTAAGCTATATAAATCAGATAGATAGCTTATGTGAAGAGTGTCACATCAGGCGAGGATAGACTGCCGTGCCAGGGAGCGGGGTGTAATGATCTGGCACTGATATTGCTCAGTTTACAAGAGAGACCATATATTCGATTTAGATACATTGAAAGGCGGGGGGACCTCTCCATATTCCGATCCTTCCCGTTGCCGGATGTACTGGAGCAATTAACGATGGATGTAAAGAGGGTTCATATCGTATGGTGCATTGTGTGTGCGCTGATATGTCTTCATATTCTTGTCGTTTCCGTTCATTCCGCAGTTGCACAATGGTATTTTCCGGTCACCTCGGGACTCGGCGATTTTTATAATTATGGCACCCTTCGCTATGGTACCCTGTATGGTTTGTCCTGGGTGACACCCTTCGGGTTCGGAGGATGGCCTTACAGCCCTTTTGGTGCACCTTTTGTTTGGCCATATTGGTGGGGATTTTGATGTATTTTGATGCAGTCCCCTGAGGCCGGGAGGATTAATCAGGACGATCACACGATAACACGATGAGAAGAGTTGGTTCATGGGTGATAGAGTGAGAAAAGGAAAATGGCCTGTCATTCTGGGGCCGGGGTGCGTCCTTGGTGTCCTCTTCTGCCTGTTTTTTCGCGTCGAGTCCTTCGCCTTTCTCCCCTTTCCGATGAGATGTGCGCCGCATCCCCTGTATGCCCCTCAGGAGGTCCTTGTCAGGTTCGTCGACTGGGCAAGCAATTCAGATATCCAGGGTATACTCGATTCATGCGGTCCCCATGAGCGGCATCGCCTTCACCATACCATACCGCTCTATTCCGTGAGCCTGGCATTGCCTGTTCAGGTCGAGCAGATTGCATCATTTCTGGAGCTTCTTCCCTTTGTCCGGTACGCGGAGCCAAATTATTATGTGGAGGCGGAATTTGTGCCCAATGATCCCATTTACATCTATCAATGGCATCTGGGGATGATCAATATGGAGGTGGCCTGGGACGTTCAGAACGGGAGCGGCGCTGTGGTGGCGGTTCTTGATACCGGCGCTGCCTATCGGAACGTCCTCCCCTATGCCCAGGCACCGGACCTTGCAGGGACCGCCATCCTGCCGGGATGGGACTTTGTCAATGATGATCCTTACCCTGATGACGATCATGGGCACGGTACGCATATTACCGGCACTATCGCCCAGACGACCAACAATCTCCTCGGATGCGCCGGGGTGGCCTTCGGGTGCAGCGTTATGCCGATAAAGGTCCTGGATGAAAACAGCAACGGACTCCTCGATGATGTGGTCGCGGGGATCTACTTTGCCGTGGATAACGGCGCACAGATCATAAATACGAGTTTCGGGACCGTTACCCCCTCCCTTACCCTTGAAGAGGCGGTAACCTATGCCAATCTCAACAAGGTGACCATGGTGTGCTCAGCAGGGAACGGCGCCTCCTCAGCGCCCCATTACCCCTCTTCCTATCCCGAGTGCATCAGTGTCAGCGCCATCAAATATGACCAGACATTGGCCTTCTATTCAAATTACGGATCGGACATCGATATCTGTGCACCGGGAGGGAGCCTGGCCTATGATCAAAATCTGGACGGCAAGCCCGACGGGATTGTCCAGCAGACCCATAATGGTATTGACCTTCAGACATTCGATTACTATATCTTTCAGGGGACATCCTGCGCAGCGGCCCATGTAACAGGGGTGGCCGCCTTGATCGTCGCAGCAACAGGGGGTGCGCTGGGTCCCGATTTGATACAATCCACATTGGTAAGCACTGCGCGAGACATCGGTGCAGTCGGGTGGGATCAATACTTCGGGGCGGGTCTTGTTGATGCTGCCGCTGCACTTGCGTCATTACCAGTGATTGCCACTGCGGCATCGGCATCCCCTTTCCAGCCTCTTCTCCCTTCATTTTCGGCTCCATATGGGGCGTATGTGAGCGCAGGGAGTACTCCCCTCTCGTATTCCCCTTCATGGCAAGGAGGTGTGGGCATGTATCAGGGATTACCCTGGATGAAACAGCCGGTAATCCAGTCTATTCCATTCAATTCTACCTCATACCGTGCATCCCCCTTTGGGGCCATGGGAGACTACCCCTTTCGTTTACAAGGCCTTCAACAGGGACCTTGGACAATGCCCGGATATATGCCATTCAGCGGTGTCTTTGTTCGGGGGATACCCTCCATGTCTCCATTTCCATCGACCCTCTCCGCCCAAAGATATCCATGGTCTTCAAATAATTCAGGATGGAGATTGTTTTGAATGGCGTAGAGGATCATTTGTGCCCATCTTTTTAACCTGTTACTGCGGGAATAAGTCCAATCATAAAAAATTTTTATATTTTCATAAATCCTATGTCTGCATCATAACACAATACGGTTATTATTAATTACAAAACAATGACTTTATTAGAAATAATATAAAAGCGTTAGTTATTTTTTATTTATTTCTAATCAGTTACCATGTACGGACTCATGCGATGCATGGATGCGCAAACACCCGATCATCCACCGACCTGATGGCATAACGATTGCAAAATTAATGGTAGACAATACATATTTTTTCCATCCCGAACAATACAATTTCACTCGTTATTCGATGGGCAGTATTTTTTGGAAGTCCTTGAATGTGTAAGGAGGTGATACGACGGCTGTTGCCACGGATTTTTCCATGATGAAGATCCATTGATTAGGAACCTGACGTGGTGCCTGTTCCCGAACAAGAAAGATCCAATTTAGAAAGAGGGTTGATTATTCAGGATCGAAACAAGGAGTAGTACGATGAATTCTTCGTGGTTAGGTAGGCTCTTGGTAATGGTGTTATTTATTGCCTTGCTGATTCTTTTCTTGGAATCACTTTCCCATGCCTATTACGGCATGTTTGGCCTTGGCGGTATGTATGGCCTTGGCGGTATGTATGGCCTCGGCGGCATCTATGGCCTTGGCGGGCTTTCAGGTCTGAGCGGGCTCTATGGTCTGAGCGGCATTTACGGCCTTGGGGGCCTTTATGGCCTTGGAATGTACGGCGGGCTGTACGGCATGATGGGCGGTTTGTACGGTCTTGGTGGCCTTTACGGCCTTGGAATGTACGGCGGGCTGTACGGCATGATGGGCGGTTTGTACGGTCTTGGTGGCCTTAGCGGGCTTGGTGCACTCACCGGCCTCAGCGGACTGGGAGTCCTCGGCGGTCTCGGCGGACTCGGGATGCTCGGCGGTCTCTATGGTATGGGGGGCATGGGAGGCCTGCTATCCAGCCTCATGACATCCCCATCAACCGCAACCGCCACCCCGGCGCCGACGGCAACCGCATCCGCGATCCTCCCGCTGATTCCCCTGTTCATTGCAGAGCAGGCGGGGACCTGGCTGGGAACATGGTCGAACGGCCTTCTGGGAGGCCAGATGAGCATGAATCTGATTGAGGATCTCCTCGGGGGTGTTCTCGGGACCGCACAGTTGCTAGGCAATCCCACATTGAGCGCCCTTGTTGATGTAACCGGGCAGGTGCTCAATTCCCAGGTCATTGTGAGCGGCACAGCAACCGGGCTCGGCGGAATGACCTTTGAACTTCAGATCATTGGTATCCTGATCGCCCCTGATCATATGACCGGTACCTATAATCTGATCAACCTGAGCAGTGGCGGCACGGTGACGGAATCCGGGACGATCGACCTTGGGCTGATCGCCCCGATCATTTAATCAACAGGGACACATACCCTCAGACTATGGTTCATATGAGGGGTTGGCCTTCCTCGAGAGGTATCGAACGGGGGGGACCAACCCCTTTTTTAATGCGGCACCATTCTTGCTTTATAGTATTTAAAATATCGAAAATACACCGCTGGGATATAAAAAATACAATACAATCCGGATATCCTGAATGGTTATTTTCATAAAATCTATGGTTAGGAGATGAAGGAGGGTTAGGGATGAAACGGCATTGTTATGTAAGGATTATCCTGCTGATCGTTGCCACGGTCATTGGATCCGGGATGATTGGATTGTGGAGCCCCGGCGTTGGGCGCGCATATTACGGCATGTCCTCCATCTATGCCCTGTCGAGCGTATCGAATCCCCTTTACAGTTCGGGATTGATGAAAAACCTTTTGAATCCATATGGATTTGGTGGCATCTACAATCTGACCACAAGCCTTGGCGGTTTGGGGCTCTCCGGGCTTGGGGGCCTCTCCGGGCTCTACGGCATGGGCGGGTTGTATGGGCTTTATGGTATGGGCGGGCTCTACGGCATGGGCGGGCTGTATGGTGGCCTCTATGGCATGTATGGCGGGCTCTACGGCGGCTACTGCGGTGGGCTTTACGGCATGGGCGGGCTCTACGGGCTCTATGGCACGGGCAACCTTTACGGTCTTGGCGGAATGCTCGGCCTTCTCGGCCAGGGCGGCCTGTATGGGCTCAATTCCCTGACCGGGCTCGGCTCGCTTCTGACCGGGCTCGGCTCCAATCCCCTAAGCACTGCCACCCTGAATAATCCGTTCGTTGCGGAGCAGGCAGGCACGTGGATAGGCCAGTGGAACCTTGGCTTCCTTTTCGGCACCATGGTGATGAACCTCAAGGAGGACCCATTGACCGGCAGCCTTAGCGGTACGGCGCAATTGATCGGGAATAATACCTTCGCCGGCATTTTTAATGTATTTGGGTCAGGAACCGCCACCTTTGTACAGCTCACCGGCCAGGATCCGACCGTGAGCTATGCGATTACCATAACGGCGCCGCTCCCCACTCCGACCACCATGCAGGGGTATTACGATATCTACAAGCTCCCCAATACCACGCCGCAAGAGTCAGGTACGTTCTCCCTCGAACTGCTGGCTGCGGCGGTTATCTGATTCTCTTTTCCTATAGGCATATTTGAGGGCCTGCCGGCTGTGCCGGCAGGCCCTTTGACCTTTCCTCTCATGCGATGCTATAGTAATGATTACATGAGATGTATCACCGCATTAACCACAGGCGAGCTTACCACATTGTTTGCATCATGGGGCCATCCGCCGTTCCGGACACGTCAGGTGCACCACTGTTTATACCGGCAGGGGGTTTGTTCCTTTGATGAAATGCACACACTCCCCATTGACCTGCGCGACAGGCTGAAGGGGCATTGTACCCTCTCCTCATTGCATTGCCGGGAGATCCGACAGTCACGGGACGGGACCCGGAAATTTCTCTTTTCCCTCCACGACGAGGCACTGATTGAGACCGTCGCCATCAGGGAGGGGGATCGACTCACCCTTTGTCTATCAACCCAGTCGGGCTGCAGGCAGGGCTGTAAATTCTGCGTGACCGGGACGCTCGGATTTCAGCGTTCCCTTCAGCACCATGAAATCAGCGATCAGGTGCTGGAGGTGATGAGGTCCGTGAAACAGGAAAGGGTGACCAATATCGTGCTTATGGGCATGGGCGAGCCCCTCGACAATTACGATCAGACCATTCATGCAGTGAAAAGCCTCATCGATCCGGATCGCTTCGGGTTCCATCCGCGCCGTATCACCCTCTCCACCGTTGGCATCATACCGGGCATCGACCGGCTTGCCACGGAGAATCTCGGTATCAGACTGGCCGTTTCCCTCAATGCACCGACCGATCGGATCAGGGATGCCCTCATGCCGATCAACCGGACATACCCTCTGGGCCCACTTAGGGCATGTCTTCGACGCTACCCGGTCCCTCCCAGGCAGAGGATCACCATTGAGTACTGTGTGATCCGCGGCATAAACGACAGCCATACGTGCGCCGTTGACCTCACCTCCCTTCTTCGTGCAATGCGGGATCGAATAGCGGTGAACCTCATCCCCTATAATGCGAATCCCTTTCTCCCGTTTCAGGCCCCTGAAAGGGAGTGCGTGGAATATCTTCAGGCATACCTTGAAGAAAAGGGCATGATGGCATTCATCAGGAAGAGCAGGGGGGCGGATATCCTGGCTGCCTGCGGGCAACTGGGTGCCCAGTGCAGGGAGATGCCCGGGGAGTGAGGGAATTTGATTGACGTTGCCGCCGCCGGTACGGTCTTCCTTCCATCAGTGAACAGGGATACGTGCTCAATACAGTGCACAGTTATGAACATGGTATAATAGGGCACATGATGCATGTGGAGGGAATGCCATGAAGGTGATACCTTCCCTGTTTTTTGTCCTATGCGGATGCAAGAATGCAGGGAATATGGGTGCTGCGGCGAGGGCCGTCAAGAACATGGGGTGTGACGGGCTCATCCTCGTGAGCCCCAATCGCGAGCGATGGCTGGAGGGGATTAAGATGGCGCCCGGAGCCGAGGATGTGCTCGAACATGCGCCGCTCTATACAACCCTTGATCGCGCGGTTTCAGACATGCACTATGTGGTGGGAACAACCAGCAGGATGCGACGACACCGCCTCGCCACATTTGAACCACGACAGATCATGGACCATATCATGGCATTGCCCCCGGGTCACCGGGTGGCCATTGTCTTCGGATCGGAACGAAACGGCCTGTCGAACCACGAACTCTCGCTATGTCAGAAGGTCGTGGTCATACCCACCTCAAGGGATCTTCCCTCCATAAACCTTGCACAGGCCGTTATGATAATGGCCTATGAATGGCAGATTGCCTCCCGTGGGAGGAGAAGGGAGATGTCTCCGGGCAGGGAAGCGGATCGTGCCACCGCAGGTGAGCGTCAGGGGCTTGTTGAACATATGGAGAGGGTACTGCGGCGCATTGGATTTATGCAGACGGGTGAGCGTCACATACTGATCACCCTCATAGATGTCATCTCCATGCTGGATCTTACTCAGAGGGAGGTGGCCATGATGAGGGGTATCTTGAGCCTCACTGAACGGCACCTGGACGGCACCGCCCGCACGGACGAGATACATGAATAGGAGGGGATTTTTCACCACACTCCCCGACCCTGTCACCATTCCGTCACGTTGCGTAGTTTCTCTCGGCTCCGCGCCATGGCCGCCGAGGCTCGGAGAGATCATCACGGTGGGGGATGACCGGGGAAGGCATTATCGTGGACGGGTGGAGAGGATTTCCGGGCATTGGTGCGAGGTTCACCTTTTTGATCGCCTCGCGCGTCCCATGGATTCATCCCTTGACCTGCTTCTCCTCCAGGCACTCCCCGATAAGGAGCGGATGGAATGGATCATACAAAAGTCAACCGAGCTCGGGGTAACCGGGATCGTTCCCTTCTATTCTCAACGATCCATACGGTTGGAGGAGCGGGAGGCCCGTCAGCCCAAGGCTCATCGATGGCCTCGTGTGGCCCGGCGGGCGTCGCAGCAGTGCAGGAGGCCGGGGGTTCCGGTCATCGCACCGTATACCGATTTCTCTTCCGCCCTGCGACATGCGGAGGGATTTGACCTGAAGCTGGTTTTATGGGAAGGGGAACACGAGATCGGGCTGAAGGGGATATGCCCGGGCGGGGAACGGCCTTCCCGCATCAGTGTCCTGGTGGGACCGGAAGGAGGCCTTACCGACGAGGAGGTGGGCCTGGCTCGGGAATCCGGCTTTGTTTCCATCGGGCTGGGGCCGCGAATATTGAGGACGGAGACGGCGGCGATCGGGATTGTCGCGGTTATTCAGTTTCTATGGGGAGATCTCGGGTGATTGAAACGGGTCCCTGCCGTCATGGAAATTGTTTAAATTTATAGGGAAGGGGGGCAACCAAACTTGTTAGGCGGAGCGAAGCGGAGCACTATGTAACTCTTGCTGCAATAGAGAGGGCCGGCATCCAGGACTTTAACCAAACGTGTCAGGGCCCCTTTGCTCATGATTCGAAATCGGAATTGCCGTCCATAAATCCTTGACACGCGCGGCATCCTGTAATACCATAATTTTTGTATTTTTAAAACCCGGTTTTATGTTTTAAACAGCCACTATTCGAATTTGTATTTCTACAACAAAGGGCACAGTAAGAATTGAAATCCTGTGTTCCCTATGGCCAACTCAAAAAGCCCAATGTATGCCCGTGTGACGTATACATTCTTCGAAACCATTTGTTTTCATAGTAACCGTTTTATATCACCTCATGGTTACAGGGGGTAGGTGGATGAAATACATCGATGAGCCGCTACGCACGTATATCGAGGATGCATCCTCAGGCCGTCCCACGCCGGGCGGCGGAAGCATTGCAGCAATGGCAGGGGCGCTGGCAGGATCAATGATGAACATGGTAAGCAACTTCACCGTGGGGAAGAAGGCCTATGCAGCGGTCGAGGAGAGGACACGGAAGATACTCAAGGAAGGTACCAGATTGACCGAGGAGATGCTCCGCCTGGCCGTGGAGGATACGGAGGCCTACGCAGTGGTATCGAAGTCCTACGGACTCCCTAAGGAGACGGATGAGGATAAGAAGGCACGGAGTCTGGCAATTCAGGAGGCCTGCAAAATAGCCCTGCAGGTCCCCTCCAGGGTCATGGCCTGTGCGGAGGAGATGTTCACGCAGCTTACCGAACTGGTGGACATCGGGAACAAGAATCTGATCACCGACACGGGGGTATCGGCACTCCTTGCGCTTGCTGCCGTTGAATCCGCAAGCCTGAATGTTCGGATAAACCTGGCGTTCATCAAGGATGAGGCGTTCGTGAGGGAGAGGGGTGAATGGGTCGCCGCGGTTGAATCCGGCTGCAGGAAGAAGAAGGAAATGATCATGGAAAAGGTAAACAAGGCCTGTGGGGCATAATGATATCATGCACCCGATGAGGTAAGGAAAATCAGCGAGAGAGGAGAGCAGGATGGAAGGGAAAATCATTGATGGAGAGGCAGTTGCAGCATCGATACAAAAGGAACTCGAAAAGGAGATACAGGCCCTTAAGAATGCCAAAAAGGTCGTTTCTCTTGCCGCCGTTCAGGTGGGCGAGAATCCCAGCTCCCGCGTATATATAAAGAATCAACAAAAGACCTGCGAGGAGTTGGGGATGGATTATACGCTCCATGAACTGCCCGCCTCTACCACCCAGAAGGAATTGATCACCTTCATCGAGAAATTGAACCGTGACTCGCAGGTGACCGGGATCATACTTCAGATGCCCCTTCCCGAAGGGATCAATCCACGGGAGGTGCAATGGAAGATTGCACCCGAAAAGGATGTGGAGGGGATGCATCCCTCAAACCTGGGGCGCCTTTTTTACGGGCAGTCGGTGGTGGCGCCGTGCACGGCGAAGGCTGCAGTGACCCTCCTGCAGAGCATAGGGGTTCCCCTGAAGGGACTCGAGGTCGTCATGGTGGGACATAGCGAGATCGTCGGGAAGCCGGCGGCGGTGATGCTCCTCGAATCGCTGAGGGAGGCCCCGACGGTCACCGTCTGCCACATTGCCACCAGGGACCTTGCCTTCCATACCAAGCGGGCGGACGTGGTGATCGTTGCCGCGGGAAAGCCCGGTCTTATCAGGGCGGATATGGTGAAGGAAGGGGTGATCCTCATCGATATCGGCATCAACAGGGTCCCGGTGCTCGACGAGAAGGGGCAGCAGGTACTCAATGACAAGGGGAAACCCAAAAAGAAGACGGTCGGCGATGCGGATTTCGAGGGAATTAAACCGAAGGCCGCATATATCACCCCTGTGCCGGGAGGGGTGGGACCGGTGACCGTGGCCATGCTCTTGAAAAACACGGTGGAAGCGGCCAAGGTCGCCCAATAAAGGAACCGCACGGCCATAGACGGGTGAGAGGCATGAGCGCAGTGCAACAGCGGGTTGCCATCATCGGCGCGGGGAGGGTGGGCACTGCCATCGCCTTCCTGGCCATGCAGAAGGGGTATGAAGTCATTGGCCTTTGCTGCCGTACCATGGAGAGTGCCAGGAGGGCCGAGGCCTTTCTGGGCCGGGATTCCATTGCCCGGGACGCCCCTGGGCCGTGGATCAGGGATGCCGATATGGTCCTCATCACCACCCCGGATGATGTCATCCGGCACGTATGTGAAGGGATCGTTGTCGCAGGATTCGTAAGGGCCGGTGCGATTGTCGCCCATTGCAGCGGTGCACACCCCTCCTCGATCCTGCAATCGGCTGCAGACGCAGGGTATCCCATCGGCTCGGTGCATCCACTTCAGAGTTGTGCGACCAGGGAACTTGCCGTTACGGTGCTTCCCGGTTCATATTTCTGCATCGAGGGCTCCGAAGAGGCAAAGGCGGTCCTCAGAGGTCTCGTGCAAGCCCTCGGGGGAGAGATACTGGAGATCCGCACCGATGATAAGCCGCTCTACCATGCGGGCGCAGCAGTGGCATCAAATTTTTTGGTCGGCCTCATCAATTTCAGCCTGACCCTCTATGAACGGATAGGGATCGATCGCCGCAGCGGGATTCAGGCACTGGCCCCCCTTTTTGAGGGGACCATACGGAATATAAAGGCCGTGGGCATTCCCGAGGCACTCACCGGTCCGATCATGCGCGGCGATCTCGGCACGGTACGGACTCACCTCGAGGCCATAACGCAGGCCATTCCCTCGTATGTCCCGCTCTATTGCGCCCTTGGCCGTGAAACGGTAACGGTTGCCAAGAATAAGGGGACTATCGATACGGCGATTCAGAAGGCATTCATTGAACTCTTTGAGCGATTCGGAGGGTGACGAGCGGAAGCGGGATTGCGGGCACGAGGGTTTTGCCCGATGAGGGATTTCCTCCGGGATATGCGCGAGTCTTTCGTGGGTCAGTTTATGATGAACTGCTCGATGAGCCTTTTCTGCTCGGTGGTCAGTTCCACCAGCATGTGGGCGGTATCGGCGATCTGATTAGCACCTGCGGTTGTCTGACCGACGATATCGCTCATCTGTTTGATCGCCGTGACCACCTGGCTGGTGGCGCTTCCCTGCTGCTGGGTTGCCATGCTGATTTGATTGGCGGAATCCGCAGCCCTCTTTGAGAGTCCGATGCCCTCTTCAACCGATTTGCCGACATTTTCCGTGGCCATTACCGAGGCATTCGTGGCGTCTTGTATCTCCTTTATGATCTCCCTGATTTGTTTAGTCGATTTTGCCACGTTGTTCGCCAGTTCCCTGATTTCTATGGCCACCACGGCGAATCCCTTGCCTGCATCCCCCGCCCTCTCAGCCTCGATCGATGCATTCAAGGCCAGGATATTGGTCTGCTTGGCAATGTCGTCGATCATGGCCACGACCTCGCCGATGGTCTGGGATTTTTCACCCAGGGTCAGGATCCTGTTTGCCTCCTGATCCGTATTGTTCCGTATATTCTCCATCCCCGTGAGACTCTGTCGCGCCAGATCAGCCACCTGCTGGGCATTTTCCGCAATCTGTTTTGAGGTTGCCGCCAACTCCTCCACCGTGGTGGACGTCTCGGTGAGGGCGGATGATTGCTGCATCGAACCATCGGCCTGTTCCCTGCTTGAGGTGGAAAGCTCTACCGATGAGGATTCCAGGAGCTCAATCCCGCTCTTCATCTGCCGTACCATTATGAGGAGGTTCTCCTGCATCTGTCGAAAGGTCTGGGCAAGCTGTCCGATCTCATCCTCTCCTTCCACCGTTATCCGTTGGGTAAGGTCTCCCTTCCCCATTGCCTGGGCGATGGAAAGGATCTGTCGCAGCGGGTTGATCATCCCCCTCACGAGCAGGATGATAGCCAGGATTCCCATGGCAACGGCGGCAAGGCCGATGGAAGACATCGCCTTCACCGTATTGCTTTTCATGTAGAGGACGTCATCCATGTGGACGAGTATCATCAATGAGCCGATCATCTCATTGTCCTTGCCGAAGATCGGCTTGAAGGCGGCCATGTGCACCTCGCCGTCGTCAACAAAATTCGACTGGTACGTCACGGAATGGGTTGACTGCATGGTGCTGAATGCATCGCCGCTGATCTCCGTGCCGACCAGACCCTGATGAGCGCAGGCGATGACCCGTCCTGCATTGGGGCCCCGGTGCAACAAAAAGGCGATTTCCGCCCCTGTGGTGGCCTCTATGTTATTGACCAAATCGGACCCGATGACATCATCAACCACCACGAAGGCAAGCGTGCCATCCCCCTTTGTAATCTGCCTGCACACCTTGATGCTAAAACCGCCCTCTTCGACGAGGAGTTCGGATGCAATCCCCTTGACCTCGGATTCCACACACAGGCGGTGCGTGGAGATGGTGTCCCCCGGCCTTTTTTCGCCCGTCGTACAGGCCATAAGCGTGCACGTATCACCATTCACCGGACTGCATACCATGATACGCTCAACATACATTTCCTTTTGGAGGGCGAGGGCCTGGTCGCCTATTTTTTTATACTCCCTGAAGGTGGACGCACGGTTGATTGAATCCATGAAATCCTTCCCCTGTGTGGCAAAGAGGACATATTGCTTGAGGCTGCTAATACGTTCTTCAATGAGATAGTCCACGCTCGCTATGGTGTGTTTCACGGTTTTTTGTTTATTGGCGAGCATGTTTTCGTTTATGACGCGATTTACGGCCACCAGGATCGATACCGTTATCAGGATGATGAGGAGTGTAACGGATAGCAAGAGCTTCGTTTTCAATCGCATATTCCTGAACCAACCGAAAAGACCATCCCCGCCGCGCAGCCTGTTCATAAACGTCCTCCTCTTATGGATAACGGTAACCAGTGGTTATTAACCTGTACGATCAATGACACCCCTGTAGCCCCGAATGCCTTTGTTGCCGAATCACGACAGAGTATTGACCTCCTGGAAACGCCCATAATACGTACCATGCGTATGGTATGGTGAGCCACCGCATGGTGGAAGGTCCGCCGGAAGGCATTCCTCTTATCGTATGGATACGTTTGTATAATCGTCACTTACGCCTGGTTTCTTCACCTGCGTTTCCGATCCCCCCAATGCCGTCCATGGGCGATCCGTGGGGTTGTACGAGCGGGTACCGCCCAAGAGTATTCCTGTCAAAGGATTTTCGTTAAATGACCGAAGAAAAGATAATAGGAATAGGAGTACTTTCAATAGGTTTCTGTAGTCATATACCAGAGAACGGCCAGGGTTCTTCGATAGAAAAGGGAGGGGAGCGAGGTTATGCATTTGGAAGACCAGTATCTCATCTTTACCCTCGACAAAAAGCGGTACGCCATGGGGCTTATCTGTATCCAGAAGGTCATCCGTGCCGTTGCACTACATCCCCTGCCGGAGGGGCAGGATATCCTCCTCGGTCTTCTCAATATGCAGGGCACGATCATCCCGGTGATCGATATCCGCAGGCATTTCAGTCTGCCCTCGCGCGAACTGGACCTGAATGACAGAATCGTCATTTCCCATGTCTCGGATCTCACGATTGCCTTTGTGGCGGATACGGTTGAAGGGGTCGTCGAGATACCCGAAGACCATGTTGACAGGGCCCAGACAATCTTTCCGCACCTGGATCATGTCATCGATGGGGTCGGGAAATTGAAGGACAATACGGTGCTCATTTACAGTCTGGATAACCTGCTTTCAAACGGGGATATTGATACATTAAAAACCGCTATCGAGACGTACCATTGAGTGAAAGGTGATATGGCCAGGGAGATCCCGGAAAAGCTCCTTATCCGGTTGAGCGAATTGATAGCTTCTCATATCGGATTGTATTTCCCCAAAAACAGGTGGAATGATCTGGTGCGCAATATGGAAATGGTGTCCAAAGAAATGGGATTCAATGACATGGAATCAGGTATCCATGCCCTGCTGTCTTCGCCCCTGACCCAAAGGGAAATCCATATACTGACCAAAAACCTCACCATCGGTGAGACCTTCTTTTTCCGTGATAATTGCGTGTTCCAGGCGATAAAAGACATCATACTCCCGGAGCTTATTTACGAGCGAAACAACACCGGGAAGAGGATCAATCTGTGGAGCGCCGGATGCTGCACCGGTGAAGAGCCGTATTCCATAGCAATGCTGATCGATCAGATGCTGCCCGGATGGGAGGGGTGGCATATCAGGCTTCTGGCCACCGATCTGAACGAGGTGTTTCTAAAAAAGGCCGGAGAGGGAATCTACACAAGCTGGTCCTTCAGAAACGCCCCTGCATGGATAAAACAGCAGTATTTCCGGTCAACGGGTGAGAATTCATTTGAATTGCTGCCCCGCATAAAACGAATGGTGACCTTTTCTCAGCTCAATCTTGCGCTTAAGAGCTACTCGTCGGTGCTCAGCGGCATTGACGCACTCGATGTCATCTTCTGCCGCAATGTCCTGATGTACTTTGCCCAGGAGTTGAGGACGGAAATCATCGAACGATTCTGCCGGCTGCTCGGTGAAAACGGTTGGCTGATACTCAGCCCCAGTGAAGTCCCTCTCATCAACCATCCCTCGCTCTCGCCCGTTCAATTTCCCGGTACCATCCTTTTCAGGAAGAGAATCCCGGGTCAGGGTTCGACGATCTCCGATCAAGTCATTCAAGGAGGCAGGATGGATCGGGGATTTTCCATCTCCCCCATTGCAATCGCACGAAAGGCCCCATCCGATCATTCCGTGAAGGCGGAGCTCAAGAATGCCATCACCTCTGAGGTCTCGGATTTCATACAAAATGAGAAGAATAATAAGCAGGGGGCGGTGGAGGATGAGTTACAGGTGCAGCAGAATCTTATTCACGAGGCCCTCACCCTGTACGCCGAAGGGCTCTATGACAAGGCGGCCCAGAAGCTCAATGAGATCGTGTCCCGTTACCACTCCATCGGCGATTGCATGTCCCTTAAACCGGGCTCTATGGCACTTCTGGCAAGGGCCTATGCCAATCAGGGCAAGCTCGAAGAGGCAAAGAAATGGTGCGTGGAGGCGATTAACGCGGAAAAACTCCTACCCGGTCATTATTACCTTTATGCAACCATTTGCCAGGAACAGGGGATGATGGATGAATCAATTAGCTCCCTCAAAAAGGCACTGTATCTTGACCAGGACTTTGTCCTTGCCCATTTTGCCCTGGGGAATATCACCCAAAGGCAGGGGAAGGTCGAGGAATCCAGGAGGCACTTCAAGAATGCCCTTACCCTGCTTCAATCCATGAACCCTGAGGAAGTTTTGCCCTATTCCGAAGGGATACAGGCACGAAGGCTCTTGGAGGTCGTTCAATCCATGATGAAGGAGGAGAGATCCGAATGAGGGAAGATCTTCGCGAGCGATTGGAGGCTGTCAGGGAACGGATGAATAAAGGGTCCGCGATCAGTGAGGAGGAAAAGGCGGAGATATTGCGGACCAGGGCGTGCGAATTGGGGAGAGAGGCGGATCGGATCGAGAGGGATGAAATGCACCTGGAGGTCGTGGAATTTCTCCTGGCTCACGAGCGGTATGCCCTCGAGCTGGATTATATCCGCGAGATCTATCCCCTGAAGACATTTACCCCGCTTCCCTGTACGCCCGACTATGTCCTGGGCATCATAAACATTCGCGGGCAGATACTCTCGATCATTGACCTCAAGAGGTTTTTTGGGCTTCCCGAAAGGGGATTCACCGATGTAAATCGGATCCTGATACTGCACAGTGATGCCAAGGAATTCGGCATTCTCGCCGATGAAATAATCGGTGTGCGCTCCATACCCACCTCCGATATTCAGCCTTCGCTGCCGACATTGTCCGGAGTTCAGGAGAAGTATCTGAGAGGGGTAACCGTCGAACGGCTGGTCATCTTGAGTGGGGAAAGGATCCTTTCAGACCAGGATATCGTGGTCCATGAAGAGATGGAATGACCGCAGAGGAGGAAAACCGATATGATCAAGTTAACAGCGGGCAGCTTGATGAAACGATTGACAATGATGTTCCTCGTTGTTGCCCTGGTCCCGCTTTTCATCGTTTCGATCATCAGCTTCCACTATGCCAAAAGGGCATTGAGATACGAGGCATTTGATCATCTTGCGTCAGTGAGGGAGCTCACACGGCACCAGGTGCTCCGTTTTCTCGAAAACCGTATGCAGGATGTTCATTTTCTATCTGAATATCCTGAAACCAGAAGGTCATTGAACCTGCTGGAAGGCCTGGTTGATGGGAGGGGAGCGGAAACGACCTCATCCGAGTATGAATCCGCGTATCTGGATGTCGATCCCCTCTTTCGAAAACATTTGGAGGTTTACGGCTACAGGGATATGTATGTAATATCAGCCTCCACCGGGCGAGTGTTATATTCCGCCGGCAGGGGACAGGAACTTGGAACCAGCCTGATGAATGGTGTCTATAAGGATTCCGGACTCGGTATCCTCTTTCGGAATGTCCTGAAGAAGAGAAGCCATGATATGGTTGATTTCGCTCAGTATGACCCTATAGGAAAACCGGCGGCATTCATGGCCGCACCTGTTTTTAATGGAACAGGGGGTGTGCTGGCGGTGGTGGCTGTGCAACTCGACACCGAACAAATAAACCGCATCATGAGGGACAATACCGGGATGGGAAGAACCGGCGAGAGGTATCTTGTGGGGCCCGATCTCTTGATGCGTTCCGATTCCCGATTTCAGAACGAAACCAGCGTGCTGAAACAAGGTATCGACACGGCTGCAACCCGCGATTTACTGGCACATGGGGAGGGACGAAGGGTCATCAAAAACCACCGGGGTGAAAGGGTGCTCAGTTGTTATTCCCCTGCAGCATTGGATAAGGACCTGGGTACCGATTTCGACTGGGGGATCGTTGTGGAAATGAGTCAGGCTGAGGCCTTTGCACCGGTGCAGGGGCTCAGGCTTCAGATCATCCTGGTGGGGATTATCCTTGCGATGCTCGCCTGCCTTGCCGGTATATATGCGGCGCGCTCCATTGCGCAGCCGCTCATGGGGGCGACCAATTCCCTTGCTGCCTCCATTGCCCAGATTTCATCGACGGTCACCCGCCTGGTCAATATTACTGAAGACACCTCAAGTTCGATAAGCGAAATCACTACTACCGTGGAGGAGGTCAAACAAACGGCCCACGTCTCCAATGAAAAGGCCGAACAGGTGGCAGAGGCATCCATGCAGGTGGCCCAGATATCCGATGCCGGGAAAAAGGCCACCGAGGATGCCTTTTCAGGGATGAACAATATCAGGGAGGAAATGGAGTCGATTGCCGAGAGCATTGTACGCCTCAGCGAACAGATCCAGAGTATCGAAGAGATCATCAATACGGTGAATGATCTTGCCGACCAGTCGAATCTCCTTTCGGTCAATGCCTCCATTGAAGCTGCCAGGGCCGGTGAACATGGCAGGAGTTTTGCCGTGGTCGCCCAGGAGGTAAAGAATCTGGCGGATCAATCGATGAAGGCCACCGAACAGGTGAGAAATATCCTGAATGACATCCAAAAGGCCACCGGAGAGGCGGTTATGTCCACCGAAAGGGGGAACACGGCGGTTGAAGAGGGGGCCAATCTGGCTGCACTCGCAGGCGACGCCATTCAGAAGCTGGCGGACAGCATTACCAGATCCGCCCAGTCAGCCACCCAGATCGCAGCGTCGAGCAAGCAACAGCTTATCGGCACCGATCAGCTTGCTGCAGCCATGGAGATCATCAAGGAGGGCAGCATACAGAACATGAACGGCACAAGGGAATTGGAGGGTGCAACCCGCAGCATTGAGGATCTGATGCACACCATGAGGGAGCTTGCCGGGGCATCATCCAATAGGCCTTCACGAAATGAGGGCCGCCATGAATAACGGCGAGCTGCTCGGCAGATTGAGGGATGCCTTCGCTATTGAGGCAAAGGAGCGCATGGATGCGCTCGTATCCGGGTTACAGGAACTCGAGCGGGTCCTCTCGTCGCCTGAAAGGCAAACGCCGTTCCTGGAGATGATCTTCCGTGAGGTCCATGGCCTGAAGGGTGCCGCCAGGGTGGTCAACCTGGTGGATATAGAACATTGCTGCCAGTATGCAGAGGACCTTGCCGGGGGATTGAAACGGGGGGAATCCCCCCTTTCTGCAGAGACCTTCGATAGGCTCAGGGGTATGGTGAGAAGCATTCAGGATGCGGTGAGTGCATTTGAGAAGGACCAGAAACCAGTGCGAGGTGCCGCATGAAAGAGGAGCAACTACTCAGGAAGCTGAGGGAGGCCTTTAAATCCGAGGCAGAGGAGCGTCTCAAGAGCATCTCCGCCAGCCTGGTGGAGCTTGAAGATGCCGCATCAACACCGGATCGACATAAGCCTATTGTAGAGGTCATCTTTCGGGAGGCCCATAGCCTGAAAGGTGCGGCGCGGGCGGTTAACCTGGCGGCCGTAGAAACCTTGTGTCAATCAATGGAGGGGGTCTTCGCCGGGTTGAAGCAGGGCGGGATTGCCCTCACCCCCGAGTTCTTCGATACGCTCCACCACACGGTTGAATACATCGAAAATATCATGATCGATCCCAACCAGGAGATTGACGCATCCCTGCAGGATCAGATCGCAGCAATCAAACAAGACATCGATCATCTGATCGGCGGCAACGGGAACGGCCCAAAACAGGAGACGGCAAAGGAACAGAAAGGGGATGATCAAAACCGCGCACCTGATGAAAGGGGTGCACCGAGCGGCGCCCCTGCCCCGAAAAGGTGCGCATCAATTGGTGAAGGACAGGAAAAGACGACAGATCCCCAGAAATCGGAGGAGCGGCAGGAGGTGTCCGGCAAACCCCAGGCAAAATCAACACCTGAGGAGCCCACCCCTCAGAGTGTGCAGTCTGGCAAGAGCAGACGGTTGATCTCGGGAACGGTGAGGATCGCCACCGAAAAATTGGATACCCTCATGCTGAAGGCGGAGGAGCTCATACTCCTCAAGCTTGCCGAAAGCCAGCAATTGATGAATCTGCACGACATGCTGCAATCCTTCGAACTGTGGAAAAAGAAATGGGCGAAACTCGAATCGGAGCTGCGCATCCTGAGTAAGATGGTACAAAAGGATGAAACGGGTGGTTTCAGTCATGCATCCTGGGTGGAGTTTTCACATCTTCTTGACTGGAACCAGGAGTATATTCAGGCCCTTGAACGAAAGATCCGCACCCTGGTCCAGGCGGCGGAGCACAACCACCACTCCCTGGGCAGGATGGTGGACGATCTGCTCGACGACATGAAGATGGTGACCATGCTCCCCTTCTCCACCCTTTTTGAGATTCTGCCGAGAATGATACGGGATCTCTCACGGAATCAGGGGAAAGAGGTTGACCTGAAGATTCAGGGGGGGGATATCGAAATAGACCGGCGTATACTCGAGGAACTGAAGGATCCCATCATCCATCTCTTGCGCAATTCCATAGATCACGGGGTGGAGGATCCGGCAGAGCGGGAGGGGGCGGGAAAACCCAGACACGGCACCATTGCCCTGACCGTGGTCCAGACCGAGGGGAACAAGGTGGAGATCATCTTCTCGGATGACGGAGACGGGATCGAATCCGAACGGGTCAAAGAGGAGGCGGTGGCAAAGGGAATCATATCCAAGAAGGAGGCAAAGGGCATGGGCGAGCACGAGGCCCTCTCCCTCATCTTCCGATCCGGAGTGAGCACAAGCCCGATGATAACCCAGATTTCGGGAAGGGGGTTGGGCCTGGCCATCGTTCAGGAAAAGGTGGAGCAACTCGGCGGATCGCTCTCTTTGGAAACCGTCCCCGGGAAGGGCACCACCTTCAGGATGCTCCTCCCGGTCACCATGGCCACCTTTAAGGGGATCCTGGTGCGGGTCACGGATGGCCTGTTTGTGGTACCGACGTCTCATGTTGAACGGGTGCTGAGGGTCAAGAAGGATGAGGTGCGCACCGTGGAGAATAAGGCCACGATCCCCCTCAAAGGCAAAACCCTTTCCCTGGTTGATCTGGCGGATGTGCTGGATATCGCGCGCAAGAACCAGATAGAAGAGGAAAAGGATTATATCACCGTGATGGTGCTGGGGATTGATGAACGACAGATCGCCTTCAAGATCGACGAGGTATTGACCGAGCAAGAGGTCCTGGTGAAGGGGATGGGAAAACAGCTCAGCAGGGTGCGAAATATCGCCGGGGCAACGGTGCTCGGATCGGGTGAGGTGGTACCAATCCTCAATGCGCAGGATCTCATCAAATCCGCCATGAAGGTGAAGTTTATCTCATCCGGAATAGAAATCGACGAAACCCAAGCAGACACCCAGAAAAAAAGCATACTGGTCGTGGAGGATTCCATAACCTCGCGCATGCTCATAAAGAATATCCTGGAATCGTCAGGCTATTCGGTCAGGACGGCCTCCGATGGCCTTGACGGGTACAATGCGTTGAAGGTGGAGGCAGTCGACCTGGTGGTCTCCGACGTTGAGATGCCCAATATGAACGGTTTTGAATTGACCGCAAAGATACGCAGCGACAAGGGGCTTGCACGAATTCCGGTGATCCTGTGTACGAGCCTTGAGTCGCGCGAAGACAAGGAACGAGGGATCGATGTAGGAGCAAACGCCTACATTGTAAAAAGCGGGTTTGACCAGAGCAATCTTCTTGAGGTGGTCAAGAGGCTTAGCTGAACCATGAGGGGAGTACGATGAAAAAGGTCCTCATTGTAGATGATTCACTGACCGCACGGGAATATCTCAGATACCTCCTCCAGGCAACCGGTGATTTCCATGTGGTAGGTATGGCCGAAGATGGAGAGGAGGCCATTGAAAAGGTGAAGCATACCCATCCGGATGTGGTGGTGATGGATTTCTACATGCCGAAGATGAATGGGAACGAGGCAACGCAAAGGATCATGGAGTCCTATCCGGTTCCCATTGTGGCGGTCAGCGCAAGCTGGACAATGGAGGTGGTCGGGGAGGCATTTCGGGCCATGGAATCGGGGGCAGTCGCAGCCATAGGAAAGCCGCGGGGCGGCAGCGCCGGCGAGGACATGGCAGGGAAATTTGTTCAAACGGTAAAGCTCATGTCGGAGGTACGGGTTGTCAGGCGATTTGCCAAATACTCACGATCGAGCGATTCCCCTGGCGGGACCTCCAATGCCACGGCAACCATTCAGCGCAAGATCATAGAACCCACCGTGGTGACATCCGGGATAGAGATCGTGGCGATCGGGGCATCGACCGGCGGTCCCCCGGTTATAGAAAACATACTTTCGGGTATTCCGAACAATTTTGTGTGTCCCGTCCTGGTGGTTCAGCACATAAGCGACGGATTCCTTCAGGGAATGGTGGAGTGGTTGAAAAAACATGTAAGGATACCGGTGCATATCCCGAATCATGGGGATTCCATCATGTACGGACATGTCTATTTTGCGCCCTGTGGTACTCATATGGGAGTGAACTCCAAGGGGAAAATCATCCTGAGCGATGCCCCGCCCGAGATGAGTCTGCGACCCGCGGTGTCGTTCCTCTTCCGGAGCATCGCGGAGAACTATGGGAAAAAGGCGATCGGAGTGCTGCTCACCGGCATGGGGACGGATGGTGCAATTGAACTCAAGATGATGAAGGACAACGGTGCGGTCACCATCGCCCAGGATAAGGAGAGTTCGGTGGTACACGGCATGCCGGGAGAGGCGATACGGCTGGGCGGTGTCCATTATGTGCTTTCGCCCCGGGAGATTTCCTCCATGCTGGTGCAACTGGTGAACGGGAGTCGGAATGGTTCATGCCATTAGCATAGGAAAGGCCACACGGATATGATCGTAGGCAAACGCTGAGGTGTTGAGGAGATGGCTGAAAAGATAGGTATTTATGTGTGCGAGTGCGGTCCGAATATAAAGGATGCCCTGGACATCGATGCCGTTATCGACCATGTCCGGGGACTTGAAGGGGTTGTCTTTGCAAAACCATTCAAGACATTGTGCTCCCAGGAAGGTCAGGCACTCATAAAGCAGGATATCAAGGAGCATGCCTTGTCGCGGGTGGTCATTGCCGCATGCTCGCCCAAGGAACATGAACACACCTTCAAGAAGGCCCTCAAGGATGCGGGGTTGAACCCCTATTTTCTCCAGATCGCCAATATCCGAGAGCAATGCGCATGGGTCATCAAGGACAGGGTGCGCGCCACCGAGAAGGCAACAACAATGACCAGGGCCGCAGTGAAACGGGTCGTTCATCATGCCGCCCTTGAGCCGGGATCGGTGGAATGCAAAGGGGATGTCCTGGTGGTGGGCGCGGGGATCGCCGGAATAAGCGCAGCCCTTACCCTTGCCCAGAGGGATCGAAAGGTGTATGTGATCGAACGGGCGCCGTGCATCGGGGGGAAGGTCGCCCGCTACGAGGAGGTCTTCCCCAATCTGGAGTGCGCCCCCTGCATGCTCGACCCGAAGCTCGACGAGGTCTTGCATAATGAGCACATCAAGGTCCTGACCCTGTGTGAGGTGCAGGAGGTCGTCGGCTCGTTCGGCAACTTTGTGGTCAAGGTCAAAAGGAGGGCACGGCATGTCGATATGATGACCTGTATCGGGTGCGGAGCCTGCACCGAGGCATGCCCGGTAAGCGTTCCGAATGAATTCAATGAGGGCATGGATGAGCGCAAGGCGATATACCTTCCGTATCCGGGTGCCCTCCCCTTTGTGGCCCTCCTTGACGAGGAGCACTGTGCGCAGTTTCAAGGAAAGGCCTGCGATGCCTGCCAGAAGGCGTGCCCCTTCGGCAGCATCAACTATGACGAAACCGATTTGGTAAGAAAATTTCACGTGGGGGCGATTGTTCTGGCAACCGGATTCGATCTTTTCGACCCCAAGGGGGCGCCGGAGTTCGGATATGGCAACGGCGAGGATGTCTATACCAGTCTTGAGTTTGAGAGGATGCTGAGTTCCACCGGTCCTACCGGAGGGAACATACTCATGAAGAACGGCAAGGCGCCACAAAGGATCGCCTTCGTTAATTGTGTCGGCTCCCGTAGTGAGCGGTTCAATGACTACTGCTCGGGGGTATGCTGCTCCTATTCCCTCAAATTTGCACACCTCACGAAAAAGAAGCTGCCCGAGGCGTCCATCGTCCATCTCTATTCGGATTTTTGCCTGCCGGGGAAGGAATCGCATCCCTTCTTTGCAAAGCTCCGCAAGGGAAACGGAATCGCCTTTATTCAGATGAAGGAGCCTGATTCCATCAGCATCGAGAAAAAGGGGGGAACGATCTCCATCCATTACGGCGGGGGCAAGGGAAAATCCGAGGAGGTTTCCGCCGATATGGTGGTGCTTGCGCCTGCCCTGCAGGGCGCCCGCGGTACGGAGGATCTTGCCAGGATATGCGACATATCCCGGGGGGATGGAGGGTTTTTCTGCGAGGAACATAACCGGCTCGCCCCTGTCTCCACCATGAGTGAGGGGATATATATTGCAGGGTGCGCCCAGGGGCCGAAGGACATCCAGGGTGCAGTTGCAGAGGGGCAGGCAGCGGCGGGAAGGATTCTCTCCAGGCTTGTTCCGGGCGAGAAACTGACGCTCGAGGCAATGACCTGCGTGGTAAACGACGAGATATGTTCAGGGTGCAAGACATGCATCGGTTTGTGCCCTTACAAGGCGCTGAGCTTTGATCTGAAGAAAAACCAGGTGGTGGTCAATGAGGTCCTGTGCAGAGGGTGCGGGGTATGCGTGGCCGGCTGCCCCAGCGGGGCGATTACAGCAAAGCATTTTACCGACATGCAAATCCTTGCTGAAATCAAGGGACTGCTGGAAGATGCACACAAAGGGACGGATTCATGAATGACTTCGAGCCGAGAATCGTAGGGTTTTTGTGCCATTGGTGTTCATATGAGGGCGCCGATTCCGCAGGCAAGGCACAACGGGAATACCCCGCCCATCTCCTCAAGGTGGTGCGGGTCATGTGCAGCGGCAGAATCGATCCCCAGTTCGTGATGCAGGCATTCAGAGAGGGTGCCGACGGGGTACTTATCCTGGGCTGCCATCCCGGTGACTGCCACTACAAGGAGGGAAACTATAAGACCCTGCGGCGGCATGTGGTCCTCAAGGGGGTTCTGAAGGAATTCGGCATCGAGGAGGAGCGGCTGAGGCTCGATTGGGTCTCCGCCGGTGAAGGGGAGAAATTTGCACGTATCGTTTCCGAGATGGTGGAGGACCTCAAACGATTAGGTCCCTTGCCGGTTCCAACCTAAGGAAGGGAAAATGGCGAAACCGAAGATTGCACTTTACTGGTGTTCCGGCTGCGGCGGATGCGAGGAATCCGTGGTGGACCTTGCCGAAGATCTGGTGACGATTGCGGAATCGGTCCACATCGTCTTTTGGCCGGTGGCCATGGATTATAAATATCAGGATGTGGAGGCGATGAAGGAGGGAGAGATCGCAGCCGCCCTGATAAACGGCGCCATACGGATGGATGAGCAGGAACGTATGGCCCGGATGCTGCGGGAAAAATCCAAACTGGTGATCGCCCACGGCAGTTGCGCCCATCTTGGCGGTGTGGTGGGACTGGCCAATTTTTATGCACAGGATGATCTCCTGGCCAGGGCATACAAGGAGGCGCCCTCGCTCCTCAACCCCAATAACACCACTCCACAGGAAAAAACGGAGGAATCCGGCCATACGGTCTCCCTGTCAGGGATGTTCCCGTACGTAAAGCCATTGGATCAGGTGATCGAGGTGGATTACTATCTCCCCGGATGTCCGCCTCCTCCCGAACTGGTCAAGGATGCACTCATGGCCGTCCTGGCGGGGAAACTCCCGCCCAGGGGCACGGTCCTCGCGGAAACGAGATCCTTGTGTGATTCCTGCTCCCGCAGGGAGAGCAAACCAGAGAGACTGACCGTGAAGGCGTTCAAGAGGATCTACGAGACAGAGGCGGACCCTACGCGGTGCTTCCTGGACCAGGGCATCATTTGCCTGGGTCCCGTAACCAGGGGTGGCTGCGGAGAGCGGTGCCTGAAGGCGAATATGCCCTGCAGGGGCTGCTTCGGCCCCCTGGACAGCGTCATGGATCAGGGGGCAAAATCGGTTTCCTTCCTTACGTCCATGTTGGATGCACGTGATGACGAGACAATGGTGAAGGTGGCGGCCTCCATTCCCGATGCCGCCGGGTTGTTTTATCGTTACAGCCTTGCCTCTTCCATTTTGGGCAGAAGGCGCTTCAAGGAGACATCGTGAGCAAGCGGATAACCATCGATCCAATAACCAGGCTGGAAGGCCATGGCAAGATAGATATCCTCCTCGATGACCAGGGTATGGTGGAAAGGGCCTATTTCCAGGTACCCGAGTTCCGGGGATTCGAAAAATTTGCCGAGGGGAGGGCTGTAGAGGAGATGCCCACCCTCACCCAGAAGATCTGCGGTGTGTGCCCCACCGCCCACCATACCGTATCGAGCAAGACACTGGATGCCCTGTTCAAGGTTGATCCGCCGCCGGCGGCACAAAAGATCAGGGAGCTCATGTATACCGCATTCATGTTCGAGGACCACGTACTGCACTTCTGTTTCCTGGGAGGGCCCGATTTCGTGGTCGGCCCGGGGGCATCAAAGTCCGAGCGGAACATCCTGGGTGTCATGAAGAAGCTCGGCGTTGAGGTGGGTAAACGGGTTATCGATATACGAAAACGGGTGCGGGGGATCAATGCCCTGATCGGCGGCAGCCCCCTCTCTCCGGTCTGCGGATTGCCCGGCGGCGTGTCAAGGCGGTTGTCGGAGGATGACCGGGAGGGCATCCAATCGGTCGTGAAAGATACCCGTGAATTCGCGCAGTTTCTTCTGAAGCTGTGGGAGGATCTGGTGTTGAAGAACAAGGTCTACATGGACCTTATCACCCTCGATATGTACCGCCATCAGACCTACTATATGGGCATGGTTGACAAGAATGACAGGGTGAATTTCTACGATGGATCTATCAGGGTAGTGGATCCCGAGGGAGACGAGTTCGCACGGTTCGATGCAAAGGATTATCTGGAGCACCTGGAGGAGCGGGTGGAGCCCTGGAGCTTTATGAAGCTCCTCTACCTGAAAAAGGTGGGATGGAAGGGATTCGTGGATGGAAAGGAGAGCGGGATCTACCGGGTTGCCCCGCTTGCCCGCCTGAATGTCGCATCCGGCATGGCTACGCCCTTGGCGCAGGCGGAATATGAGCGCATGTATGACACCCTGGGGGGAAAACCCGCGCACAGCACCCTTGCCTACCACTGGGCACGGCTCATCGAGGTGCTCTATGCTGCGGAGAGGATGGATGAGTTGGTGAGAGATCCGGAGATTACCGATCCAAAGGTAAGGAATATCCCCGAGCAGGCCCCGGTCGAAGGGATCGCCGCCGTGGAGGCGCCCAGGGGAACCCTGTTTCATCACTATACCACCGACGAGCGGGGGATCATTCAGAAGGCGAACCTGCTCGTTGCCACCCAGAACAACGGGGCGGCGATATGCATGTCCATTGAAAAGACGGCCCGGGGGCTTATCAAGGATGGGGAGGTTTCGGAGGGTTTTCTCAATATGATCGAGATGGCCTTCCGGGCCTATGATCCATGCCTTGCCTGCGCCACTCACAGCCTGCTGGGAGAGATGCCCCTGAAGGTAGGTATCTATGACAGGGCAGGTAATCTGATCCGGATGGTTGGAAGGGATTCATGAAGGTAGTGTGCAATGCAGGGAAACTGATATGGGGGGCTCGTTGAATTCATGAAGAGGATGCTGGTTCTGGGCATGGGAAATCCCATCCGGGGGGACGATGGTGTCGGTATTGCCGCGATGGCGAGGCTGAAGGGGAGGATTGCGAGCAAAGCAGTGGATATCGTGGAAACCTCGGAGGGGGGATTCGCCCTGTTGTCTCTCATAAGCGGTTATGAATCGGTCATCATCGTGGATGCCATTCGGACACGGGAGGGCGTGCCCGGCGACGTGTATCGATTTTCCCGGGAGGAACTCGGATGCCTTCAGACGATACAGGTTACCCATAATGCAGGGATACCCGCTGTGTTGGCATGGGCCGAGGAAATGGGAATACCGCTCCCCGGATCGATGATTGTCTATGCCATTGAAATCGAGGGCGGGGATACCTTCTGCGAAGGGCTTTCCCGTCAGGTGGAGGAGTCGATTCCGAGGGTGGTGGCATTGATCGAGCAGGACATTGATGTGATGCTGAGACACCCCGGTCGGGGATCTTTATTCAAACCATATGTTAAGGAGGGGAAACAATGGCAGTTCAAACACTTGATGCGCGCGGTCTGAAATGCCCTCAACCGGTCCTCAGGGTTGCGGCAAAGGCCCGGGAGATGAAGGGCGGGGACATCCTCGAGGTTTCGGGTGACTGCTCGACATTCGAGCAGGATATCCGTAACTGGGCGGAGAGAAACAGCAAGGTCGTCCTTTCCGTCAAAAAGGACGGCGGCACCGCGCTCAAGATCCAGGTGCAGTTTTAGCCACGAGGTATTTGCAGTTACCTCTTAATCATAGAATATCATCGGCGGGGATCATGGGAGGGGTCCGGAGGATCCGGCCATGATCCCCGTTCGATCCTTACGCACAACCGAATCGATTATCGTTTTTTTCCCCCATTGACCCACCACTCGTCATCCTTGTCCTGAAACCACCAGTCCATGGTACTGGTCTCCAGGATCGTTTCGACCAGGGTGCGTCCGATAGCCGTGCGTATGCGCTTTTGGGCATTTCGAATCCAGTCCGCTGCATGAGGGCTCCCCAGATCCATGCATTCCTTTAATTGCAGAATGTGCTCGATCTGGTCGGCGTCATTTGCCAGTTGCGCCTCCCTGGTGCGCGCCTCGTTGAATTCCTTCGACAACGCCGTTATCTCCGAACCAAAGGACAAATCCGCAGCGAGGTCACGGGTTGCCTTCTCCTCATCCACCGTTACGTATCGTTTATGGACGTAGTTGTGGTCACCCGTTCGCGCCTCTGCGAGATCGTGGACAAGACACATCTTGATGAGCTTGCATTCATCCGCCTGCGGATCCAGCTTTGCCATTACATAGCCGATCGATGTCATTCTCATGACGTGCTCCGCAACCGACTCCTCCCCCGACCCCAGGAAAAAATAGCCGCTTCGGGGGGTTTTTTTGAGCATGCCGATCTCGAAGAGGAAATTGACAATGGATTTCATTGTGCCCCCTTTTGTTTTATTTTGCCATAATGAACCACAGGGATTCGTGGATTAATGTACCATTATTGTAGCAGGTTTACCATCCATGCGAAATATGATAAGGGTTTCTTGACAAAAATAAAACGCTGTGTTATTTTCAAGGGGTGCACCAACCGGCTTTCTCAAAGGACAACCTCATGGTCGGAAAAATGATCAAAAAGGACGCCTCCGAATATATAGTTCATTCAGTTTCACATGCCATGGACATACTCGAGAGCTTTTTGGGGGATGATGCAGAACAGGGTGTTACCACCCTTAGCATGAAACTGAAATTGCCGAAGAACAACATATTCCGCCTTCTCTCCACTCTCCAGTGCCGGGGGTATGTGGAGCAGAACGAGAATACCGGCAATTACCGGCTGGGAATGAAGACCTTTGAGCTGGGACAGGCCTTTCTGCGGCGTATGGGATTGGTGAATCAGGCACATTCGATCCTCGACCATCTGGTGCTTCAGACCTCTGAAACCGCCTATCTTTCAGTATATGAGGATGGAGAGGTCATATACGTTGATATGGTGGAAACAAAACATCCCGTAAGGATCATCCCCATGATCGGCAAACGGGTGCCTGCGCATTGCACTGCCGTGGGCAAGGTGCAACTGGCGTACAAATCCCGGGAGGAGATCAAGAGGATCATCAAGGAGAGAGGGCTCAGATCGTACACCCCCAACACCGTGGTCGATGAGGAGGTGTTTCTTGCCCATCTGGAAGAGGTTGCCCGAAACGGCTACGCCATCGACAATGAGGAGTATGAAGAAGAGGTCAGATGCGTTGCCTGCCCCGTATGGGATTATACAAACAGTGTGGTGGCGGGGGTCACCATATCGGGGCCCACGCTCAGAATGCCCGAAGAACGCATAAGAGACCCCCTTATCCCTATTCTCAAGCAGGCTGCCTTGGAAATCTCTCATCGTTTGGGTTACCATATTTAGACACCGAGATGGGAAATGAATGGTATAATGCACAGCGGAACATATATCGTGACGCTGCCAGGGAAGGCATTGTATCATGGATCTGATCATTGCGGTGGAGGGGATACGTATTTGATTGGTAATAATGATGCAGAAGATAATTTCTGCTGACGAGACCATTACGGTTAACGGCATACCTGTTTAATCATTTAATTCATTTAAAGGTTAAAGGTTGCGATGAAGATAGCGGTATCGGGCAAGGGCGGCGTGGGTAAAACCACATTCAGCGCCCTTTTGGCATTGGGTCTTTCCCGGCGTGGTATCAAGGTGATTGCCGTGGATGCGGATCCCGATGCCAACCTGGCCGCCTCCCTCGGAGTGCCTGCCGACCGTATCGCACAGGCACGGCCGCTCACCGAGATGAATGACCTGATCGAGGAGCGTACCGGTGCAAAGCCGGGCGAGCGCGGGGGATTCTTCAAGCTCAACCCCTATGTGGATGATATTCCGGAACGGTTCGGCCTCACGGTTGAGAATGTGCTCGTCCTGACCCTCGGCAGGTGCAAGAGGGGAGGGTCCGGCTGCTATTGCGCCGAGAACGTCATGATCAAGCGGCTCATCGATCATCTTCTCCTCAGGGATGGGGAGGCATTGGTAATCGATATGGAGGCGGGGATCGAGCACCTGAGCAGGGGCACCGCTTCCTCCGTGGAGGCGCTCATCACGGTCGTCGAACCCGGAATGAGGAGTGTGGAGACCGCCCACAGGGTGGAGATCCTGGCCAACGACCTGGGTATTCCACGCCATTTGGTGGTGGGGAACAAGATCAAGGGGGATCAGGACCGTGAATTCCTTAACGCGCAGCTTTCCGGATACGAATTCCTTGGATTCGTGCCCTTCGATACCCGGCTGATGGATGCCGATCGTGAAGGAAGGTCACCCTTTATGCGATCACCTGAGGTCATGACGCAGATGGAGGAAATCATTACGCGCCTGATGAACACAACAAAGACGTGAGCTGCATGGACCTTGAAAAGATAGAAACGGGAATCGAAATGGTGCTCGAAGGTCTCGGGATCAAGGGACGACCCGGGGTTCTTGAGACCCCCCACCGGGTGGCCCTGCTCTATAAGGAGATCTTCACGGGACTGGAGACGGACCCGAGCCAGATCATCACCCCCATCAAGGGTGAGAGCTACGACGAGATGGTTCTGGTGAGGGATATCCCCTTCTATTCCATGTGCGAGCATCACCTGCTTCCCTTTATCGGCGAAGCCAATATTGCCTACATCCCCAGCAAGGGGAATATCGTCGGGATAAGCAAGCTTGCACGCGCGCTTGAGGTGCTGGCCAGCAGGCCCCAGGTCCAGGAGCGCCTGACAACGGAACTTGTCGATCTGATTACCACCAGCATCAAACCCCTTGGGGCCATGGTGGTTATCAAGGCAGAACACCTGTGCATGTCCATGCGCGGGGTAAAGAAGCCCCACGCCCATGTCATTACCTCCGCGGTCAGGGGTGCCTTTCGGAACAATGAAACCACAAGGGCTGAGATGCTCGAGCTGCTGAAATAATATGAGCGCCCCTGAAGATCTCTTATACTCCGTTGATCATCTCTGGGTAAGGGTTGAGGAGGACCGGGCAACGGTCGGGATGGCGGAGGCCGCCCTCCGCGATATGGGAGAGATCCTTCTGGTGGATCTCCCGGAGGTTGGTGCACAGATCGAGGAAGGGGAACGATGCGCGGCAGTGGAGAGCGCAAAGGCAATCACCGATATCATTGCTCCCCTCTCCGGGAGGGTGGTGGCGGTCAATCAATCCCTTGGGAAAAGGCCCTTGACGATCAACAAGGATCCCTTTGGAGAAGGGTGGCTGGTGGTGCTTCACATAGACCCTGCCGCGATTCCGGGCCGCCTTATGGATATTCGACGGTATCAGGCACATTTAGAAAAAGAGGGGGCTCGGTGAGCTCGGAAGTTTGTGATCATATCCGCACAAAAATCCTTTGATCAGGTTATTGATGCCCTTAAGGGATATCGGAGGCTCTTCCTCGCAGGGTGCAACCTGTGCGCAAGCCTTTGTCAGTCAGGCGGGGAACAGGAAATCCTCATCATGAAGAGGGATCTGGAGGCCGCCGGAAAGCAGGTGGTAGGATACGTGGTTGTGGAGGCCGCCTGCCATCTTTTGGAGACCAAAAAGGCGTTCAGCGAGATCGAGGAGACGCTGGATACTGCCGATGCGATCCTCTCCCTCGGTTGCGGTGCAGGCTCGCAAACCCTCGCCTCTTTCCTGGAAAAGCCGGTATTTACCGCAGTTGATACCCTGTTCTTGGGATCCATCGAACGATGGGGACAGTTCTCCGAGGTGTGTGCCATGTGCGGGGACTGCATGTTGAACCTGACCGGCGGCATCTGTCCGATAACCCGGTGTCCGAAGGGGCTTCTCAATGGTCCCTGCGGGGGGATGAACCGGGGAAAATGCGAGACCGATCCGGAGCGGGAGTGTGCATGGGTCACCATATACAACATGCTGAAACAGCAAAACAGGCTGGAGGTATTGCGTCGCATCATTCCCCCCCGGGACCACTCCATCAGGCAGCGGCCCGGCATGCTGATCCTGAAGAGGGAGACATGATAACTGCTCCATACATTGTGGGAGAATGGTAAGGGGGATGGGTTTTCCCGAAACAAGCCTTAAAGGTAATTGGAAGGGGCAACTTAGTAGCTCCGCTACGCCTGACGAAGTTTTGTTGGCGCATCCCCTTCCCGTGCGATATTGAGCATATATGGAAATGATTCAGGCGGCTTAGGCCGGCTGGGTGAATTGCTACCGGATGGTGAAGAGAACGGGAACATTCAGAGAGGCCCTTGCAGCGAAGGGATTTGTGATCACCGCAGAGGTGGGTCCCCCCAAGGGAATGAATACGGAGTCATTCCGTGGGCATGTTTCCATGCTCAAGGGCCTGGTGGACGGGATCAACGTCACCGACAACCAGAAATCGGTCATGCGCTATTCATCCCTCGGCGGGTGTCTCCTCGTCAAGGAGGCAGGGGAGAGCCCCATCCTCCAGATGACCTGCAGGGACAGAAACCGGTTGGCCCTGGGCGGTGATCTGCTGGTTGCCGCCTCCCGGGGCATCGACACGGTCCTGTGTCTGACCGGAGATTCCATCACTGCGGGTGATCAGCCCCAGGCAAAACAGGTATTCGATCTTGATTCGGTGCAATTGATTACTATGATCAGGGAATTCGAGAAAGGCCGGGACCTGGGCGGGAATGCCCTCGAGGAGACGGATTCATGGTGTGTGGGGGCAACGGTGACCCCTGAGGCGGACCCCATTGAACCACAGCTCATGAAGTTTGAAAAAAAGGTTGAGGCGGGGGCGGAGTTTTTTCAAACCCAGGCCATTTACGACCTTGACAATTTCAGGCGGTTCATGGAGTACGCACGGGGATTTCCGGTGAAGATCCTTGCCGGGATCGTGCTTCTCACCTCCCCCGCCATGGCCGAGTACATGAACAGCGCTGTGCCGGGGGTTTGGGTGCCGCAAGGGCTTATCGACGAACTGGAAGCCGCGCCGAAGGGGGAACGCCTCGCTGCCGGCATACGGATTGCCGTCCGGATGATACGTTCCATCAGGGAGGAGGGACTCTGCGACGGTGTCCATATCATGGCCATCGGCAGGGAGAGGGTGATCCCGGAAATCATAAGACTGGCAGGTGATGCGGCATGTCCGTGACCATAGCGCTTGCCGGAAAGGGCGGGACCGGGAAAACCACCCTGGCCAGCTTGATTATACGCTATTTGAGGGAGGGGGGGAAAATCCCGGTGCTGGCAGTTGACGCGGATGCGAATGCAAATCTCCACGAGGCCCTCGGGGTGGAGATCGGAGAAACCATCGGCCACTTGAGGGAAAAGGCCCTCGAAAACATAAAGGATCTTCCGGTCGGGGTAACCAAGGACCAGTACATAGAATACAAGATACACGAGACACTGGTGGAAGGCGAGGGATTTGACCTGATGACCATGGGCCGCCCCGAAGGGCCCGGGTGTTACTGCTATGCCAATCACCTCATCAGGAAATACTCCGAACGGATCGGTCTCGGGTATCCCTATGTGATCATGGACAATGAGGCAGGGCTCGAGCACCTGAGCAGGAGGACCACCAACGATGTGGACCATCTTCTGATCACCTCCGATCCCACACAGCGGGGCCTGCGCACGGTCAAGCGGATACTGGATATCTGCGAGGAGTTGAAGCTTCAGATCAGGCACCAGGGATTGATCTTGAACCGTACGCCCGACGGCGGTCAAGGGGGGACGGCCTGGCCCGGCCTGGATGATCTTGCCGGGACGATAGAAGGGCTCGGTATCGAACTGCTCGGCACCATCCCCGATGATTCATTGGTGGAGGAGTTCGACCGGCAGGGAAGACCTTTGATCGCGCTTCCCCTGGATTGTGCCGCATACAGGGCAGTGGATCGGATTATGGGCCCGCTGGGAGTCTAACGCGTATAGTATGTGAAGGGAGGAACTATGCTCATCATTGGTGAAAGGATCAATGTGAGGACGAAGGTCCTCGGTGAGGCAATGCGAAACAGGGATTTCGGTCCCATCAAGGAGATGGCCCTCAAACAGGTCCAGGCGGGGGCGCATACCCTGGACATCAATATCGGGCCTGCCCGCAAGGACGGACCGGAACTCATGGAGTGGATGGTTACCAACCTGCAGAAGGTGGTGGATTGCCCCCTATGCCTGGATACCACCAATCCGGATGCCATGGAGGCGGGGTTGAAGGTGCACAAGGGGCAGGCGATCATCAACTCGACCTCTGCCGAGCCCGAGAGGCTGGCCGCCTTCATGCCCTTGGCAGCCAAGTACGATGCCCAGATCATCGCCTTGACCCTGGCAAAGGGAGGCCTTCCCCGGGACGCGGCGGAGCGGTGCGCCCTGGCTGCGGAGATCATGTCCGCGGCAGCCGAACACGGGGTGCCTTTCGAAAATATCTATCTCGATCCTATTGTGGTGCCGATCAACGGACAGCAGGAGCAGATACCCGAGATCCTTGAATCGGTGAAGATGTTCAAGGAATTGAACGACCCTCCCATGAAGAGCGTGGTGGGCCTGAGCAATGTGTCGAACAGCTGCCCTGAGGAGTTGCGCCCTCTCCTCAACCATACCTTCGCCACCATGCTCATAACCGTGGGGCTCGATGCCGCTATCATCGACCCCCTGGACCGGGAAATGATCAAGGCTGTAAAGACCACCGATTCCTTGCTCAATCGAACCCTTTATTGTCATTCCTATTTGGATACTTGAGAGTGGAGGACACGACCATGGCATTTGCGGTACCGAAAGAGACATACAACGGAAGGATCAATCAGGTGACCATAGGCCGGGCCGGGAAAACGGCACAAGCCGGAGGGTCCGAGGTTCTTCCCTTCCTCGCGTTCGAAGGGAAGGCGAGCCCTTCCGTACCGATCGCCCTTGAAATATTGGATATCGTCCCTGACGACTGGCCCGCTGAACTGACAGGGTTGTACAAGGGGGTGATCGAGGACCCTGCGAAGTGGGCGCGATTTTGCCAGGATGAGTTCAAACCGGATATGATCTGCCTGCGCCTCCTCGGCACCCATCCCGACCGTGGAGACCGGACCCCGGAAGAGGCCAGAAAGACCGTGGAGGCAGTGCTCGGGGCCATCGATATCCCCTTGATGGTGTTCGGAAGCAACAGTGTGGAGAAGGATGCGGAGGTCATCAAGGTGTGCGCCGAACCCCTGGCAAACAGCGGTTCGGTTATCGGCAAGGCCCAGGAGAAAAACTACAAGGTCTTCGCGGCGGTGGCGAACTCCTTCCAGTTGAAGCTGGTCGCACTCTCCGATCTCGATATCAATCTCTCGAAACAGCTCAATATCCTCCTGACCCAGGCGGGCTTCGACGCCTCGAACATCATCATCGATGCCATGCCGAGCACCCTGGGATACGGGCTGGAATATACCTACTCGGTAATGGAGCGCATCCGCCTGGCCTCGCTGCAGCAGAATGACACCATGATGCAGATGCCCATGATCGCCGATGTGGGCGAGGTCACCTGGAAGGTCAAGGAGACCCGTGCCTCCAAGGAGGAGCAGCCTGCATGGGGAGACCCTGGAAGAAGGGGCATTATATGGGAAACCACCACTGCCCTTGCATTCCTGATGGCAGGGGGAGACCTGGTGGTGGTGCGCCATCCGAGGACACTGAAGACCCTGAAAAACGCCCTTGCCGATCTTGCTTGAATGGGCGGCAGTAAGCGTATGATGGATGAATGCGTACGGGTGACCTCTCGGCCGGGATACGTTCCGCTTGATTCGGATCCCCGCAGGTGAGGCCCCATAATCGAGAAGGAGACAAACGATGGCGTTAACCGGCATACAAATATTTAAATACCTACCGAAGACGAATTGCGGTGAGTGTAAGTTCCCAACCTGCTTGGCCTTTGCCATGCGACTTGCCGCTGGCCAGGCCCGGCTCTCGGATTGCCCCTACGTATCGGACGAGGCAAAGAAGGTCCTGAGCGAGGCGTCGGCACCCCCCATCCGGCTCATCAAACTGGGCGAGGGTGATAATGCCGTTGAGATGGGCGACGAGACCGTGCTGTTCAGGCATGAAAAGCGTTTCAACCATCCCACCAGCCTGGCGATGAATATCCCCGACACCGATGCCCCGGCAGACATCGACCGCAAGGTGGCGCAGGTGGAATCATCGGCCATGGAGCGGGTGGGACAGACCCTGAAGGTGGAGTTGATATGCGTCTCCTGCGCATCAGGGTCAGCGGACACCTTCAGCAAGGCGGTTTCCCGCGTAGTGGAAAAGACCACCCGTCCCCTCATCCTCGCATGCAAGGACCCCGCAATCATGGGAAAGGCACTGGAGGCATGCGGGGCGCGCAAGCCCCTGCTGTATGCGGCAACGGCTGAAAACATGGATGCCATGGCCTCACTTGCGAAGTCCAAGGGGTGTCCTCTTGCGATAAAGGCCGAGGGACTGGATGCCCTTGCGGGCCTTGCGGAAAAGGCCGTTGGCGCCGGCGTGGAGGATGTCGTCCTCGATCCCGGTCATGGTAAGGCAGGGGACATGCTCCAGGATATGACCCAGATCCGGAGGTCCGCCGTGAAGAAGAAGTTCAAACCCATGGGGTATCCAACCATTGCATTCCCCGGCGAGGGCGCATCGGATCCCGACCTGGAGGTGGCACGGGCCGCCATCGGCATTATGAAGTACGCGTCGATCGTGGTGTTGAACGACATCCCCGGGGAGGTGCTTCTCCCCCTTTACACCCTCAGGCAGAATATCTTTACCGATCCGCAGCAGCCCATGCAGGTGGAGGAGAAGCTCTACAAGATCGGCGAACCAACTGCCGAATCCCCCCTCCTCATCACCACCAATTTCTCGCTCACCTATTTTATCGTGCAGGGGGAGATCGAAAACAGCAAGGTGCCGAGCTGGCTGCTGGTTGCCGACTGCGAGGGCATGTCCGTGCTCACCGCATGGGCGGCGGACAAGTTCAATGCACCAAAGATCGCGAAACTGGTGAAGACGAGCGGCATCGAGGATGTGGTGGGCCATCGGAATCTGGTCATCCCCGGGTATGTGGCCATCCTCTCCGGCGAGATCGAGGAGGAGCTCCAAGGCTGGACAATCAAGGTCGGGCCCCGGGAGGCTGCCAACATTCCCAAGTTCCTGAGAGAGATATAGGATGCCCTCCCTTCGGTCGATCATCGAAGAGGCGGGGAAGAAGCCGGGGAGCCTCATTCCGGTCCTTCAAAAGGCACAGGAGGCGCTGGGATACCTCTCCCCGGAAACCCTGGGCGACATCGCGCAGGGTCTGGATATTCCCATGAGCGACATATACGGGGTGGTCACCTTTTATTCCCAGTTCCGGCTCAAGCCAAGCGGCGCATACATCATTAAGGTATGTCATGGCACAGCCTGCCATGTGGGCGGCAGCGAGAGGCTTTCGGAGGCATTGGAGAACGAACTGAAGATCAGGCATGGGGAGACCACCCCGGACGGCAAATTTACCCTGGAGCGGGTGGCATGCCTGGGCTGCTGCAGCCTGGCCCCCTGCATCATGATCAACGGTGAAACCTATGGACGTCTGAGCCCGGAGAAGGCCAGACAGATTGTCAGAGGCATATGAGTACGTCACGGATACAGGGAATACGGATCGGGCTCGGCTCCTGCGGTATTGCAGCAGGCGGCCAGAAGGTTCATGATGCATTGCAGGATCTCCTGTTGAAGAAGGGGATCCCCCTTCATATCGGTAAAACCGGGTGCAACGGCATGTGCTTTCATGAGGTGCTGGTGGAACTGGACGACCCGGACCACGGCAGGATCATCTACGGCCAGGTCACCCCTGAGATGCTCGAACGGCTGGTGGAGGAACACCTTGAAAGGGGAAGGGTGATTCCCGAATGGGTGACATTCGCCGAGGCCATCGATGCAGCGCACAATGATTTTATCGCCTCGCAGCAGCGCATTGTATTGAGCCGCTGCGGCATCATCGATCCGGAGTCCATAGAGGATGCCATAGGCCACGGCGCCTACCAGGCGCTTGACAAGGCACTCACCCGGATGACCAGGGAAAAGGTCGTCGAGGAGGTCAAGGCATCCGGTCTCAGGGGGAGAGGGGGCGGAGGGTTCCCCACCGGATTGAAGTGGGAGTTCACAGCCAAGAGTCCGGGCACGGTCAAGTATATGATCTGCAACGCCGATGAGGGGGACCCCGGCGCATTCATGGATCGCAGCGTATTGGAGAGCGACCCCCACAGCGTGCTGGAGGGGATCACCATCGCCGGATACGCCATCGGCGCAGCGCACGGGTATATCTACTGCAGGGCGGAGTACCCCCTCGCCATTCGACACCTCAAGACGGCCATTGCCCAGTCCACGGACAAGGGGTTTCTGGGAGAGCGGATCATGGGCACCGATTTCTCCTTCCATATCACCATCAAGGAGGGGGCCGGCGCCTTCGTATGCGGCGAGGAAACGGCGCTTATCGCCTCAATCGAGGGAAAGCGGGGAATGCCGCGTTACCGCCCCCCGTTTCCGGCCCAGTCAGGCCTGTGGGGAAAACCCACCTGTATCAACAACGTGGAGACCCTGGCAAGCATTCCCTGGATCATACGAAAGGGGGCACAGGAATACGCAGCGCTCGGGACTGAAAAGAGCAAGGGGACGAAGGTCTTTGCCCTTGCAGGCCGCATCAAACGGGGTGGATTGATCGAGGTCCCCATGGGGATGACCATACGGGAGGTGGTCACCAGGGTGGGGGGAGGAAGCTCGTCCGGCAAGCGTATAAAGGCGGTGCAGCTCGGGGGGCCGTCCGGGGGATGCATCCCGGAAAGGCTCTTCGATACCCCCATCGACTATGATTCCGTGACCCGGACGGGTGCCATCATGGGCTCCGGGGGAATGGTGGTGATGGACGAGGAGAGCTGCATGGTGGATGTGGCCCGCTTCTTCCTGAGCTTTACCCAGCTCGAATCATGCGGCAAGTGTACCTTCTGCCGCATCGGCACCCTCCGCATGCTCGAGATACTGGAGCGGATCACCAAGGGTGAGGGAAGGGAGGAGGACCTCACGACCCTTGAGGACCTCGCATACAAGATCAAGGACTCCGCCCTGTGCGGCCTCGGTCAGACCGCGCCCAATCCGGTCCTCACTACCATTAAATACTTCCGCGACGAATATGAGGCGCACATTCGTGACCGGCGATGCCCTGCAGGGGTGTGCAAGTCACTTATCACCTTCAGGATTATCGAGGATGCCTGCGTCGGTTGCGGCCGGTGTATCAAGCTTTGTCCTTCGGGCGCCATTTCAGGTACGAAGAAGGCGCCCCATACCATTGATGTCAACCTGTGCATAAAGTGTGGTGCATGTTTTGACGGATGCAAATTCGAGGCGATTGTAAAGGAATGAAAACGGTCAGATTGAAGATAGACAACCAACATATCGAGGCCCCGGAGGGCCAGACCATCTTTCAGGCGGCACGGGCAAACGGGATCGATATCCCCCACCTGTGCTTTGATCCCCGGCTGGATCCCTTCACGTCCTGCTGGCTGTGCACCGTGGAGGTGAAAGGGTTTCCGCGGCTTGTACCCTCCTGCACCGCCAAGGTGGCGGAGGGAATGGAGGTGTTCACCCGCAGCGAACGGGTGGTGAGCGCGCGGAAGACCTGCCTGGATCTGTTGCTTTCGGACCATTACGGGGACTGTATTGCACCCTGCCAGCAGGCCTGCCCCGACCATATCGACATCCAGGGATACCTTGCGTTGATCGCCCTGGGACGATACCGGGAGGCACTTGAGCTGATCAGGGAGGTCAATCCCCTGCCCCTGTGCGTGGGCAGGGTATGCCCCAGATTCTGTGAGAAGGAGTGCCGCCGGAACCTGGTGGATGAGCCGGTAGGGATCAATTTTCTGAAGCGGTTCTCCAGTGAGCACGGGTATGAGGGGATCGACCCCTCGTCATCGGTCGGCCCGGATACCGGTTTCCGGGTGGCAATCATCGGTGCGGGCCCTGCGGGCCTGGCCGCCGCCCATTTTCTCAGGCTGCAAGGCCATCAGGCCACCATATTCGAGGCGAATCCGAAGCCGGGTGGCATGCTCCGCTACGGCATCCCCGAGTACCGTCTGCCCAAAAGGGAGATGGACAGGGAACTCGACCTCATCCTCGGGATGGGGGTGGGCATCGAATACGGCGTCAGGCTGGGAAGGGACATGGATATCCAGGCACTTCGTGAGAAGGGTTTCAATGCCATCCTTCTTGCAATCGGCGCATGGGCGGAGCGTAAGCTCGGGTGCGAGGGGGAGTGTCTGGCCGGGGTGGAATCGGGCATCGGATTTCTCTACCGGATTGCCTCGGGTGAGAAGGTCCGGGTGGGTAAGAAGGTAAGCGTTATCGGCGGCGGGAACACCGCAATCGATGCAGCCCGCAGTTGCCTCAGGCTGGGCGCCCAGGAGGTGCACCTCATCTATCGGCGTTCCAGGGAGGAGATGCCCGCGAACGAGGAGGAGATCAAGGAGGCGGAGCACGAAGGGGTGCAGATCCATTTCCTCTCCGCCCCTGTCCAGGTTACAGGGAGCGGAGGGAAGGTCTGCTCCGCGTGCTGCATACAGATGGAGCTCGGGGAGCCGGACGCGAGCGGACGACGGCGTCCGGTGCCGGTGGAGGGCTCCGAATACGCATTCGAGACCGACATGGTCATTGCCGCCATCGGCCAGTTCATGGGGGATCAGGATACCCTGAAAGATATGGGGATTGAACTTACCCGTCGGGGGACCGTGGCGATCGACGAAAAGACCGCGGAGACCTCCCTTCCCGGGGTATTCGCGGCAGGGGATTGCGTGCTCGGCCCGGCCACCGTCATCGAGGCCATTGCAGGCGGAAGGCATGCCGCCGCCGCCATCGACGGCTATCTCCGGAAAGCCTCGGCAACGGCTGAAGAACGCGGGCCATACAATCATTCCAAGGGAGACCTGGACACCATCGATACCGCACCGTTTGAGGCATATGAGAAGATCCCCAGGGCGGAAATGCCCTCCCTTCCCGTACAAAAGCGGCTGAAGGGATTCGAGGAGGTCGAGCGCGGCCTCACCGAGGAGATGGCCATACAGGAGGCGGGCCGATGCCTGAGCTGCGGGTGTGAGGCGGTATTCGATTGCAAGCTCAGGGAATATGCCTCGGAATACGGCCTTGCCCATCCGGAGGTCATGAAGGGCCGGTACAATCGCTATCAGGCGAGGGAGGAACATCCCCTCATCGTCAGGGACCGGAACAAGTGCATCCGGTGCGGGCTCTGTGTGAGGATGTGCGCAGAAGTGGAAGGCGCCTCCGCATATGGGTTCGTGAACCGGGGGTTCCAGACCATCATCGACCCGCCGCTCGATCTTCCCCTGCAGGAGAGCTCCTGCGATTCCTGCGGCCTGTGTTTGTCCACGTGCCCGACCGGCGCCCTGGAGTACCGTCCGCGGCTTCCCAAGCCTGGTCCCTGGCTGCCACGGCAGACAGAGACGATTTGCACGCTCTGCGGCATGGGGTGCGAAATAGTGGTGAAGACACGGGCAGGGCACTGCCTGGAGGTGTCTCCTCGCCCGGACGGGGGCATCAATCAGGGGAGGCTTTGCTGGCGGGGGACCTTCGGCGGGGAGATGGTCCACTCACCCCTGCGACAGCGGGGGCCGTTCAGATTGCAGGATGGCCGGGAGACCCGCCTGGGCTGGGATGAGGCGATTGCCGCTGCAGGCAAGTCACTGAAGGAGAAGGCATCGACACAGGCCCTTGCCATCATCGCCTCCCCGAGGCTGGCCCTCGAGGATTCCATCCTGATCCGCCATCTGGCCGCGGGATGCGCTATCGGTGAACTATATATGCCCGGCGTACGAGGGAAAAGGTCCGGACTGCTGTCGCACGGAAGGGGCGCCGATTACCGGATGGTGCAGGAGAGCGATTTCATCCTCTGTCTGGGCTCCCGGATCGTGCAGGACTTTCCCCTTGCCTCATACATGATCAAGGATGCGGTTCGGCACGGGGCCGGATTGGCGATCATCGGTACGGAATCGAGCAGGCTCACGGATCGGGCTTCCGTATGGCTTGAGGCTGATTGTGATATGCTGGGCACCCTGCTTTCCCTTCTCAGCGCATGCGGGGTGGAGAATGGCCTCATCCAGGCGGTACCCACGAAAGGGGGCAGGAAGATTCCCTCCCTCGGGGCCAAGGACCGGGATATTCTGGATCAATCGGTTCGCAAGGGTATGCCGACGGAACTGCTCAGGAATCTTCTGAATGCACGGCAGCCGGTGGTCGTGGTGAATGCATCGATGGTATCCGATGCCCAGCTTTCCTGGCTTTTTGAAGGGATCTGGGGAAATCTTCGGTTCCTCCCCCTCTCCCTTTTTGCCGGTGATGGCAGGGGGGCGGAACCCGCTCCCCTGGAGCGTTTGGAGAAATGTATAAAAGATGGTATAATAACCGGGCTTTTGGCCTTTGGACACTGGAAGGGGCTTGAGCGGATCAAACAGGCCTTTCCGGGGCTGATGGTTGTGCAATCAGCGGTGTTCAGGGGAAGGAACGGGTATCAGCCCGACATCTTTCTTCCCGCAAGCCTGCCGTTTGAATCATCAGGAAGGTTTGTCAATGCCGAGGGCCGCATGCAGAAACTCACGCCGGTGGGTTCCCCTCCCTCGGGGATGGAAAACGGGGCGCTGATTATCAGGCTGGCCGAGGCCATGGGCGTTCCCTTACCATACGCAAGGATCGAGGATGCCGCTCAAGAGCTGAGCGAGTCGCCGGTTATATCCTGCAGGGAAGTGCCGGACGAGTGTATCTCCCTGGAAACAGGGGGCACGACGCGCACCCCATCCGGCTGGGAAACGGATGAGATCGAGGATTTTTTGCAGGCTGAAATAGGCGCGTGCATATTCAGAAAAGGGGAGATGAAAGGCGTCTGAAACAGGGAAACAAACGTAATCTGTCTTTCAATACAAGGAGGTTTCGAGGAGGAGCTCATGGATAAGAAGAGCGTCGATGCTGCCAGTTGTTCTATGATAGTCAAGGCCGCCGAACAAAGGGTGAAAACGGCGTGGACAAGGCAGGATGAACAGTCACCCCCCTGCGGTTTCGGGGAGCTCGGTATCTGCTGCCGGAACTGTTTTATGGGGCCCTGCCGGATAGATCCATTTGGTGAAGGTGCCCAGCGGGGTGTGTGCGGGGCGACCGCAGAAACCATCGTTGCGCGCAATTTCATACGCATGATCGCGGCGGGAGCCGCAGCCCACTCCGACCACGGCCGGGGTGTGGCCCAGGCATTCCTGGCCACCGCCCGCGGCGAAATCCCCGGCTATGAGATCAAGGACGTCAGAAAGCTGATGGCACTTGCGGAGGAACTCGGGGTACAAACGGAGGGGAAAAACAAGAATCAGATTGCCGAGGAGGTCGGAAAGATATGCCTGGCGGAGTTCGGCAGGCAAGAGGGTGCCCTGCCCTTTTTGAAGAGGGCGCCTCAGGCCAGGCAGGAGCTCTGGAAAAGCCTGGGTGTCGCCCCCCGGGGCATCGACCGGGAGATTGTAGAGATTATGCACCGCACCCACATGGGTGTTGACCAGGAATACAGGAACCTGATGAAACAGGGGAGCAGGGCGGCCCTCGGCGACGGCTGGGGCGGGTCCATGATCGCCACCGAACTGCAGGACGTCATGTTCGGCACCCCGATCCCGGTCAGGGCAAAGACCAACCTCGGGGTATTGAAAAAGGACGAGGTCAATATCATCGTCCACGGGCATGAGCCGCTGCTTTCCGAGATGATCGTGAAGGTGGCCCAGGATAACGAGATGGTGAAGAAGGCCAAGGAAAAGGGCGCCAAGGGGATCAATATCGCCGGGATCTGCTGTACCGCCAATGAGATCCTGTTGCGTCACGGTATTCCCGTGGCAGGCAATTTCCTCCAGCAGGAGCTCGCCATCATGACCGGCGCGGTGGATGCAATGATCGTGGATATCCAGTGCATCATGCAGTCCCTGCCAGAGGTGGCGCAATGTTTCCATACAAAGATCATCACCACCACGGAAAAGGCCAAGATGCCCGGTGCAATGCACCTTGAGTTCGACGAGCACGATCCCATCAACACCGCAAAGGAGATCGTCAACGTGGCCATCGAGAACTACCAGAACCGCGGCGAGGTCAATATCCCGAAGGAGACCATGGACGTGGTGGTGGGATTCAGTCACGAGACCATCAACTACATGCTGGGCGGCATGTTCCGCTCCTCGTACCGACCGCTGAACGATGCCATCATCGACGGAAGGATCCTCGGGGTGGCGGGCGTGGTCGGGTGCAACAATCCCAAGTCATGCCATGACAGCATCCACACCACGGTGGTGAAGGAGCTTATCAAGAACAATGTGCTGGTGGTCCAGACCGGCTGCAGCGCGATCGCCTGCGGCAAGGAAGGGCTTTTAATCCCAGAGGCCATTAAGTATGCAGGTCCGGGACTTCGTGAGGTATGCGAGGCGGTGGGAATGCCTCCCGTGCTCCACAGCGGGTCCTGCGTGGACAACAGCCGTATCCTGGTGGCTGCCTGCCACATGGTTGCCGAGGGAGGGCTGGGCAAGGACATCAGCGATCTTCCCGTTGCCGGTGCCGCACCGGAGTGGATGAGCGAGAAGGCCATCTCCATCGGCCACTACTTCGTGGCAAGCGGCGTTTTCACGGTATTCGGCGTGGGGCTCCCGGTCATGGGGAGCAGGGAATTCAGCAACTACCTCTTCAATGAATTGGGAAAGGAATTGGGGGGCAATTGGGCGGTTGAAACGGATCCGTACAAGATGGCCCAACTGATGATCGATCACATCAACAAGAAGAGAGAAGCCCTTGGGATCCAGCAAAAGCGGGAGAGGGTCTTGTATGACATGGCTATGAGGAGGGAACTGGAAAAATGTCAAAGATAATTGCCAGTGCCGCCATCAGGGGCGCGCATACGATTGCCGAACGGGCGGAAAAGGCCCTCGCGGGGGCTATCAAGGAATTCGGTAAGGACAAGAAGGTGGAATTCCCCAATACCGGATATTACCTGCCGGTTATCTATGGCATTCTCGGGATCAAGGTGGAAAAACTGGGGGATATGGAGCAGGTCATGGAGCGGATCAAGGGGCTCCTTCCACCGGTGCCATCCAAGTCCCTCTGGCTTCCCTATCTGGGCCACACCCTGGACGCGGGAATGGCCACCCTGTTCTCCGACGAGATCATCGAGAGCATCAAGTATCTCCACAATCCCGCGCCGTACTCCATCACGGAAAACTGTCCCGAAGAGGGTCCCATATGGCTGGGTGCCGCGGACGACATCATCATGCGCAAACGCGGTATCGAATTCGTGGACGGGTCGGCCCCGGGGTTTGCCGCCTGCGTGGGTGCCGCGCCCACCAACGAGATTGCGGTGAAGATCGCCCGGGAGCTCCAGGAGAAGAATCTGTACGTGTTCATGGCCGGGGAAACGGATGGAAAGAATATGGCGGAGCAGTTGCGGGAAGAGGGCGTGCAGATGGGGTGGGAGACCAGGCTGGTGCCCTTCGGCAAGGATATCACGGCGGCCGTGTTCGCCATCGGGTTTGCCACCCGGGCGGCCATGTCCTTTGGCGGCGCCAAGGGAGGTGATTTCACAAAGATCCTGCACTACAACAAGGACCGTATATTCGCCTTTGTCCTTGCCCTGGGCGAGGTGGATGACGAGAAGTACGCCCAGGCCGCAGGGGCCATCAACTATGGATTTCCCACCATCGCCGACACCCCGATCCCGGAGATCCTCCCTACCGGCGTATGTACCTACGAACACGTGGTCTCCAATATTCCTCATGACCAGATGGTCGCACGGGCCATCCAGGTGCGGGGGCTCAAGATCACCATCGCCAAGGTGCCGGTTCCCGTGGCGTACGGACCGGCATTCGAAGGGGAGCGGGTCCGCAAGGAGGACACCTACGTGGAGATGGGAGGCACGAAGACCCCTGCCTTCGAGTACCTGCGCATGAAGGATATGGATGAGGTGGAGGACGGTAAGATCGAGGTGGTCGGCCCTGAGATCGACGACGTGAAGGAGGGTGCCCAGATACCCCTTGCAGTGGTGGTGGATGTGGCGGGCAGGAAGATGCAGCAGGACTTCGAGCCCATTCTGGAGCGGCAGATTCACAAGCTCTTCAACGAGGCCCAGGGGGTGTTCCACATGGGACAGCGGGATATCATCTGGGTGAGGATCAGCAAGGATGCGCACAAAAAGGGGTTCAAGCTCCACCACATCGGGTCCTTCATCCATGCAAAGCTGCACAACGATTATGCAGCGATCCTGGACAAGGTGCAGGTCACCATCTATACCAATGAGGAGGATGTGCTCAGGCTCAAGGACGAGGCGAAAAAGACATATCATTTCAGGGATGATCGTATAAGCGCCATGACGGATGAATCCACCGATACCTATTATTCCTGCACCCTGTGCCAATCCTTCGCTCCCAATCATGTGTGTGTGATCACCCCGGAACGAAGCGGCCTGTGCGGCGCCTACAACTGGCTGGACGGAAAGGCGGCCCACCAGATCGATCCCACGGGCCCCAACCAGCCCATCAAGAGAGGGGATACCATCGACAGCGAAAAGGGGCAGTGGAAGGGGGTCAATGAGTTCATCGTGAACGCCTCCCGGGGCAGCCTTGAGCGATTCAATGCCTACAGCATCATGGAGGATCCCATGACGTCCTGCGGGTGCTTCGAGTGTATCTCCGGTGTCCTCCCGGTGGCCAATGCGGTCATGACGGTCAACAGGGAGTTCGCCGGCATGACCCCGGTGGGAATGAAGTTCTCGACCCTCGCCGGATCGGTGGGGGGAGGTCTGCAGACCCCCGGGTTCGTGGGGCACAGCAAACACTACATCGGGAGCAAGAAGTTCATATCATCCGAAGGCGGGCTGGTCAGGATTGCCTGGATGCCGAAGATACTGAAGGAGGAGATCAGGCCGATACTGGAGAGAAGGGGCAAGGAACTGGGGATCGACTTTTTCACCGTGATCGCCGACGAGGATGTGGCAACCACCGAGGAAGAGGTCATGGAGTACATGCAAAAGGTCAACCATCCAGCCCTCAACCTGCCGCCGCTCATGTAGCGGGGCACCCGGAAAGGAAAGCATATATACGGCGCACGGCGCCATGGTAACGAGGCAGGCTCAAGGAATGCGCCTGCCCTCACCGTATCGAGGATGAGGCATGAACAAGGCACCGACCGATCAGGCAGGGGGTACCATGCAAAGAAGGGGGTGCTATCCCCTTCTCCCTCATATCAGGCTTGATCACGACGATCCCCAGCACCGGCAGTTGAAGGAACTGGTTGATCGCTATCGGGGAAAGGATGGGGCCTCCATCCCCATCCTCCAGGAGGTCCAGGAGATCTTCGGGTATGTGCCGGAGATGCCGGTAATGTATATCTCCCAGGAACTAGGTATCCCCTCCTCAACCATTTACGGCGTGGTTACCTTTTACGCCCAGTTTCATACCGAGCCACGGGGGAAATATGTCATCCGCACCTGCAGGGGGACCGCCTGCCACGTGAAGGGCGGAAAGGCCGTGTTCAAGGCGGTGCAGGACAAACTGGGACTCTGCGACGGGGAGACCTCGCCGGATCTCAGATTCACCCTCGAGACGGTCGCCTGCCTCGGTGCCTGCGCACTGGCACCCGTCGTGGTGATCAATCAGAATTACTACGGGAATCAAAATCCTCAAAAGATCCTGCGCATCCTGGAGCAGTACGAGGACAAGGGGTAGAGTGCCCCCCGTTCGATCATGAAGAACCATTAAACATGCTGAGCAAGGCACGGGCATAGAATGAAACGGATCAACTCACGAAAAGGCTTTGCCGCCTTCAGGGAGAAGCTTAAGGCCCGCCAGGACCCAAAGGGGAGGATCATCTCGATCTGCGGGAGCACCGGGTGCAGCGCATTCGGAAGCGCGGATGTCATTGAGGCCTTCAGGAAAGAGGTGGAGAAACGGGGCCTTGCCGATACGGTCACGGTGAGAAAGACCGGGTGTCATGGCTTCTGTGAAAGGGGTCCCATTGTTACCATCCTGCCCGAAGACTACTTCTACAACAAGGTCGCCGTTGAGGATGTGCCCGAGGTCATAGAAAGAACCATCCAAAAGGGCGAACTTGTTGAACGGCTCCTCTACCGGGACCCTCAGACAGGGAAGAGGTGCACCCATACCCATGACGTCCCCTTTTATGCCGGACAGATGCGGAAGGTATTCAAATACAACGGCAATATCGATCCCACCGATATAGAGGCGTACATCACCGTTGACGGATACCAGGGCCTGGTGAAGGCGCTCTTTGAGATGTCACCCGGTGATGTCATCGAGGAGGTAAAGGATGCAGGGCTTCGAGGGCGGGGCGGAGGGGGTTTCCTCACCGGCCTGAAATGGGAGTTTTGCCGGAAGGCCCACGGTGAGCCCAAGTACGTGATCTGCAACGCAGACGAGGGTGACCCCGGCGCCTTCATGGACCGTAGTATCCTCGAAGGGAATCCCCACGCGGTCATCGAGGGGATGCTGATCGCCGCCTATGCCATCGGCAGTGAGCACGGCTACATCTATGTGCGTGCGGAGTATCCCCTCGCCATTCGCCACCTGCTGATCGCCATCGAGCAGGCGGAATCCATCGGCCTTATCGGGGACCGCATCCTGGGCACCGATTTTTCCTTCGACCTGAGAATAAAACAGGGCGCAGGGGCGTTTGTGTGCGGCGAGGAGACCGCATTGATCGCATCCATCGAGGGGAAAAGGGGGATGCCCCGCTCGCGCCCACCCTTTCCAGCCCATCAGGGCGTGTGGGGAAAACCGACCAATATCAACAACGTCGAGACCTTCGCCAATGTGCCCCTCATCATCCTCGAAGGGGCGAAGGGCTATGCGGAGGTCGGTACCGACAAGAGCAAGGGCACCAAGATATTCGCCCTTGCAGGGAAGATAAATAACACCGGGCTCGTGGAGGTACCCCTCGGGACGAGCCTTCGGGATGTGATCTATAACATCGGAGGGGGCATTCCCAAGGGGAGAAAATTCAAGGCCGTGCAGCTCGGCGGGCCCTCAGGGGGATGCATTCCAGCCCAGCACCTCGATACCCCCATCGACTATGATTCACTCCAGGACCTTGGGGCCATCATGGGTTCAGGCGGCATGATCGTCATGGATGAGAACACCTGCATGGTGGATATCGCCCGTTATTTCCTCGAATTCGTCCAGAGCGAGTCGTGCGGCAAATGCATACCCTGCCGTGTGGGCACGAAGAGGATGCTCGAGATCCTGGTCAGGATCACCGAAGGGCAAGGAAGGATGAGCGATCTCGACCTGCTCGAGGAACTCGCCGTCCACATCAAGAACACCGCTCTGTGCGGACTGGGCCAGACCGCGCCCAATCCGGTGCTCTCCACGCTGCGCTATTTCCGCGATGAATACGAAACTCACATTCTCTACCAGAAATGTCCATCGGCATCCTGCGAGATGCTCTTTCTCTCCCCCTGTGAGCATGTCTGCCCCCTGGGGACCGATGTGCCGAACTATGTAAATCTCATTGCAGAGGGGCGTTTTTCCGAGGCACTCGCGGTGGTGCGGGAGAAGAACCCCTTCCCCGGCGTGTGCGGCAGGGTCTGCAACCATCCCTGTCAGGTGAAATGCCGGCGGGGTGAGATTGACGACCCGATTGCCATCGCAGATCTCAAGCGGGTGGCTGCGGACTACGGCGATACCTACCCTGCCGTGCCTACCGCTAATATCAAGTGGAAGAGCGAGAGGGTGGCGGTCATCGGCGGCGGTCCATCCGGCCTGACCGCGGCCTATTTTTTGGGGCGATTGGGATTCCGGGTCACCCTGTTTGAGGCGATGCCGGTGCTCGGCGGGATGCTCTCCTGGGCCATTCCTGACTACCGCCTTCCCAAGAGGGCCCTTGACCAAGAGATCCAGCTCATTCTTCCCTGGATCGCTGAGCTGAAGACCTCCACGAAGATCGGAAGGGATATCCCCTTTGAATCGCTGTTGAATGCCGACTACCGGGCCATCTACATCGCCGTCGGTGCCCCGGTGGGTATTCCCCTGACAATGCCGGGTAATGACCTGGAGGGGGTGTGGGACGGCCTCTCCTTCCTCAGCCAGGTGAGTTTCGGCAAGAGGCCCGCGGTGGGGAACCGTGTATGCGTGATCGGGGGCGGGAATGTGGCCACCGATGCCGCGCGGACTGCATTGCGGCTGGGGGCGAAGGAGGTGACCATCTGCTACCGGAGGGAACGGGAGGATATGCCCGCATTGGACGAGGAGATCCTGGAGGCAGAGGAGGAGGGGGTCAACTTTCTCTTCCTCACCATCCCCCTTGAGATCAAGGGCGTGAACGGAAAAATGACCGGCCTGGTATGTCAGAAGGCAGTCTTGGGAGAGACCGGGCCGGATGGCAGGCGGAAGCCGGTACCCTTGCCGGGAACCGAGTATCTGCTCCCCTGCGATACGGCCATCGGGGCAATCGGGCAGCGGCTGGATCTCAACTTCCTCCCCGAGGGGATTCATAAGGAGATATGCAATGGCAACAGGATCTCCGCCGAATTCATCAGCGGAAGCACCTGCAATCCGATGATATTCGCCGGAGGGGACGTGGTGACCGGTCCCAATACGGTCATCGAGGCAATAACCGCAGGCAGGAAGGCCGCACTGGCCATCAGCGAATATATATCGCCTCATTCATCACGCCATCTGAGGGTCATATCGAACGAGCGCATCCTTTACCATGATGTGCACGTCGATGAATCAATGGGCGACGCCCGGAGGGAGCCGATGCCCCTTCGGAGCGCCCGGCAACGGGTAAAGGGGTTCAGCGAGGTGAAGAAGGGATACACCCCGGACAAGGCGATTCGTGAGGCACGGCGATGCCTCAAGTGTAATTTCGAAAAGATGATGGGATTCGAGCGATGATCAGTTTGACCATAGATGGAAAGAGGGTCTATGCAGAGCCGGGATCTACCATCCTGGAGGCCGCGCAGAACAACGGAATACATATCCCGACATTGTGCCAGTATCGCGATCTCACCCCCTTCGGAGGCTGCCGGATCTGTCTGGTGGAGGTTGAAGGGATCCCGCGACTTCTTGCCTCCTGTGTCACTCCGGTCGTCGACAAGATGGTGGTGCGCACACAGTCCGAAAGGATTTACACGGCACGGAGGATGAACCTGGAGCTGATCTTTTCCGCTCATTCGGGGGATTGCCTCACCTGTGAGCGCAGCGGCCAGTGCGAGCTGCAGGACCTGGCTTACGAATATCAGCTCTCAGGGATACGGTTTGAAGGAGATAAGGTGTTCCCTGCGGTTGATGCTACCAACCCCTTCATAGAACGGGATCACAGCCGATGCATCCTCTGCGGCCGGTGTGTCCGAATCTGCGACGAGGTTCAAGGGGTCAAGGCAATCGACTTTCAGGGGAGGGGATACAATGCCAGAATCGGCACCGCATTCAGCCAGCCCCTCAACTGTGAGTTCTGCGGACAGTGTATCGCCTCCTGTCCCACCGGAGCGCTGGTTCCCGCAATGTCGAGGTTCAAGGGACGGCAGGTTCAAACCCAAAAGGTGCAGACCACCTGTCCGTACTGCGGATGCGGGTGTCAGCTCACCTTGCATGTCAAGGAGGACCGGATCGTAGGGGTGACCTCCCCCGAGGAAAGCGTCAACAGCGGCTATCTGTGCTCAAAGGGGAGATTCGGGTATGAATTCGTCCATGCCGACACGCGGCTTCTTTCCCCGATGGCGAAGACCTACAAGGGATTCAAGGCCATTGATTGGCCGCAGGCCTTGAAGGTGGTGAGCTCGAGGCTCAAGGAGATACGGGAACGCTATGGCCCGGATGCCATTGCCGGGCTGAGCTCGGCCAAATGTACCAATGAAGAGAACTACGTCTTTCAAAAGTTCATGCGCGCGGTGATCGGCACCAATAATGTGGATCACTGCGCCCGTCTCTGACACGCCCCCACGGTGGCCGGTCTGGTCGCCACACTGGGGAGCGGCGCAATGACCAATTCAATTGCGGACATTACGGATGCACGATCCATCCTGGTGATCGGGTCCAATACCACCGAGGCGCACCCCATCATCGCCCTCAAGATCAAGGAGGCGGTCAGGAGGAGGGGCGCATCCCTTATCATTGCGGACCCCCGGTCCATAGAACTCGCCCGGTGGGCGACGTTGCACATCAAACAGAGGCCCGGCACCGACATCGCCCTGCTCAACGGCTTCATGTATGTCATTCTCCATGAAGGGCTGCAGGACAGCGATTTCATAGCGGCACGGACCGAAGGATTTGATGCGATCGAGAAGATCGTTGAGCACTATCCACCCGAAAAGGTGGAGGAGATCACCGGGGTGCCCAAGGAGGATGTCATGCAGGCGGCGCGACTGTTCGCCTCGGGGAGGCCTGCTGCGATATTCTATGCCATGGGTATCACCCAGCACATCACGGGCACCGACAATGTCAAGGCGGTGGCGGACCTGGCGCTTTTGACCGGAAACCTGGGAAAGCCGGGCAGCGGGGTCAATCCCCTGCGGGGTCAGAACAACGTGCAGGGGGCGTGCGACATGGGATGCCTGCCCAACGTGTTTCCCGGGTATCAGTCGGTGGAGGACCAGACGGTCAGGGAGCGGTTCGAAAAGGCATGGAATGCTACCCTCCCGCCCAAGGCGGGGCTCACCGTCCTCGAAATGGTCGAAGGCATCGAAAAGGGGACCATCAAGGCGATGTTCATCATGGGGGAAAATCCCCTGCTCTCCGATCCGGATGTCGCCCATGTGCGCAAGGCCCTTAAAAAACTCGATCTTCTGGTGGTGCAGGACATCTTTATCACCGAAACGGGTGAACAGGCGGACGTTCTGCTGCCTGGGGCCTCATTTGCGGAAAAGGACGGTACCTTTACCAATACCGAGCGCCGGGTCCAGCGCATACGAAAGGCGTTACCTCCACCCGGGGAAAGTCGCCCGGACTGGCGGATCATCCAGGATATGGCAAACGAGATGGGGTACCGGATGCACTATGCCCACCCCGGCGCGATCATGGAGGAGATTGCCTCCCTGACCCCCATCTATGGGGGAATACGCTATGACCGGCTCGACAATAACGGTGTGCAGTGGCCCTGTCCCGACGGCGAGCATCCGGGTACCAGCATCCTCCATGTGGATCGTTTCCCGAGGGGAAGGGCCAGGTTCCTTCCCGTGGATTATATTCCCCCTGCTGAGGCGACTGATGCGGAATACCCCTTTATTTTGACTACCGGCAGGATGCTTTTCCACTTTCACACCGGGACCATGACCCGTCGATCGGAGGGCCTGAATGAGGTATGCCCTGCCCCCTATATTGAAATAAATACAGAGGACGCATTGAAACTTTCCCTGCAAGCCGGCGATCGCGCCCGGGTTACCTCTCGCAGAGGTTCCCTGGAATTGGAGGTGAAGGTCACGGAGAGGATTACCAGGGGGATTGTGTTTATCCCCTTTCATTTCAGGGAGGCTGCCGCAAACCTTTTGACCATCGGCAGCTATGATCCCGTCGCGAAGATACCGGAATATAAGGTATGTGCTGTTCGCATTGAGCCCATCCAGATGGGAGGAATACGATGATTGATGTCGATATCGTAAGAAATCTGCCCATTTTCTATGACCTCAATCCCGCAGAGATGGAGGAAGTGGCGCGCATCTGCGACCTCCAGGAGTACCGGCCGGGTGAGGTCATTATGCGTGAGGGCGAGCCGGGTGGAACCCTCTATGTCATAAAAAAGGGGGATATAAGGATAACGAGAAAGGTCCATGGCCACGGGGAAGAGGACATGGTGCTGACCATCCTGAGGCAGAATGATTTCTTCGGAGAGCTTTCGCTGATGGACGGACGCGCGCGATCCGCCACCGCCACGGCAATGAATCCCACGGAACTGGTGATCCTCACCAAGGAGGCGTTCGACGCGCTTGCTGAGCGCAATCCCGCGTGTGGATACAAGTTCATGCGGAGGATCGCCCTGGTCATCGGTTCCCTTCTCAGGGACATGAACGCGAAGTTTTCGGGAATGCTCGACTATATGTGGCGGTAAGCGTCAAACAACACCTCTTCCCCTCCATATAATTCCCCCCGGATGAAAGTCCCTATACGGCGTGGGTCCGTTGCGATACATAAAACAGCGGAAATCCGCCCTGTCCTCAAAATAAAAAACCGGAGGGACCTGCAAGCGATCCCTCCGGTGTGCGTATTCCTGTCAATAACAGATTAGAACAATCCCTTCACCTTGCCGGTTTTCACATCCACGTCGATCCTGCGGAATGCCGGGTCGGATGACGTTCCCGGCATCAGTTTGATGGCCCCGGCCACCGGCACAACGAATCCCGCCCCCTTGTACATCAAGATGTCGCGGATGGGGAGGGTCCATCCCTTGGGCCGGCCCTTGAGATTCGGATCATGGGTAAGGCTCAGGTGGGTCTTCACCATACAGGTGCCCAGCTTCGAGATCTCCGGGCTTTTCTGTATCCTCTCCACCTTGGCCATGGCCTCGGGGGTATAGCTGACATCCGATGCGCCATATACCTCGGTTGCAAGGAGCCTTATCCTTTCCTCGAGCGGCGTATCCTGCTCGTAGAGGAACCTGAAGTGATTCTCCTCCTTGCATGCCTCGATCACCGCATCCGCCAGCTCGAGTGCCCCTGCTCCACCCTTGAGCCAATGCTCGGACAAGGCCACCCGCGCGCCCGTTGCCTCGGCTATGCGCCGGATGGCGGCGATCTCCGCCTTGGTATCGGTATGGAAGGAGTTGATGCAGACCACCGGATTGATCCCTGCCTTTTTTACGGTCTCTATGTGGGCGATCAGGTTTTCACACCCCTTTTCAACGAGTCCCACGTTCTCTGAAATGTACTCGTCATCGAGCGGCTTTCCGGGAGCCACCCTCGGTCCTCCGCCGTGCATCTTCAACGCCCTGACCGTGGCCACGATAACGGCGCAGTGAGGCGTGAGGCCGCTGAACCGGCACTTGAGGTTCCAGAATTTCTCGAACCCGATGTCGGCGCCGAAGCCGCTCTCGGTAATCAGATAGTCGGAGAGCTTCAGTGCCACCTGGTCCGCGACGATGGAGGACTGGCCGATGGCGATATTGGCAAAGGGGCCGGCGTGCACCAGTACCGGCTGCCCTTCCAGGGATTGCATCAGGTTCGGATTCAGGGCCTGGACCATCCATGCGGTCATGGCCCCATCGACCTCCAGGTCCGCGGTGGTAATGGGATCCCCCTTCCTGTTATAGGCAACCACGATCCTGCCCATGCGCTCCCGCATATCCTTCAGGCTGGTGGATACGGCGAGGATTGCCATGATCTCGGAACTCACCGAGATGGCAAAACCGGATTGCATCAGTACCCCGTCCATCTTTCCGCCGTGCCCGATGGTGATGTCCCGCAGCGCCTGGGCGCAAAAATCCATGATCCAGCGCATCTCGATGTTTTTGGCATCGATATCCAGCCGCTTCAGGTTTCGCTTGGCAAGCTGCGCGTTGTCGTAGTTTTCCTCGTGCTGCATACGTGAAGTCAGCGCCACCATGGCGAGATTATGGGCGTTGGTCACCTTGTCGATATCCCCGGTCAGACCGAGGGAGAAAGGGGTAAGGGGGATGCATTGGGCCAGGCCGCCCCCGGCTGCGCTTCCCTTGATGTTGAAGGTCGGTCCTCCCGACGGCTGGCGGATGGCGCCCATGACCCTTATCCCCTTTTTCCCGAGCCCCTGCACCAGCCCCATGGTGGTGGTGCTCTTCCCCTCGCCGAGTGGGGTCGGGGTAATGGCGGTTACATCGATGTATTTGCCGTTCGGCTTGTTTTGTAACCTTTTGAGTATGGCGGCGAAGTCCACCTTTCCCAGGTAATGCCCCATGGGGATGAGTTCTTCTTTTTCCAGGCCGAGCACCTCTGCAAGCTCAAACACAGTTTTCATTCTGCCTTCTGCTTCTTCCGCGATTTCCCAGTCCTTATGATTTCTCGGATCTAAAGGCATAGTATCCCTCCATTTTTAGAACGGTATTTTAATTAAAGAGCACAGCGTGTAGAAATTCTGTGTCGGACCCTGTAAACCCGGGCGCAAATCCTGCCTGGCTCTCGCACATTGGGCCACGCCTGTTTTCTAAAATAGAACTATAGTATCATAAATAAATCGTCCGAACAATGCCGGATCCGTTATCCTGATGCGGACGTATCTGAAATATGCTCATTTCTTTGGAAAGTATAACGCATTTTTAGAATTAGCGATACGTACTCGATCCATTCGGGCGGGGAATGAATAGTGCCTGTCCTCTCTCGTAATTTTCACTATTGCGCAGGAGGGACCGATGATTGGTGGTGGGGTAGGTGCGGAGGATGCTATCTCCTGTATAAACTATATGATATATTGAGGGATTTTCAAACAGGCACCACAGGCACTCTGCCCCTCTGCTTATAGAAAACCCCCTGAAAATGAAAGGGGTTTCGACGAAATTTATTTTTTCGATGGATAGAGAGAAAAATTGCATAAAATGTGCATTATGATATAATTTGCTCGAACAATTCTATTAACCCGGAGGTTGCGAGAGCATGAACACGACACAGACGGATATCGAATTTCTTGAATTCCTGAATAAATGCGCCGACAAGGAAAAGGATGCCTGGGATATCTTTATCAATAAGTATTCCAATCTGATATACAACTACATCATACGCACGCTCAAGAGGTACAATTATTTTTTTCAGAATGACGAGGTCGACGAGATCTTCAATCGAATCTTCCTGGCCCTTCTGGACAAAAAATGCCGGCGATTGAGGAATTTTCGCGGTCAGAATGAACGATCGTTCGGCGCCTACCTGAGGGAGATCAGCTTCCATATCTCCATAGACTTTCTCAGGGAACAGAAGAACTTTATAGAATTGGAGCAAATACAATACTTCGTTTCAGACGATGATAAATATGAGGGACTCGATCGCAGAGAGCTCAAAGAAATCATCGCATGTTTGAAAAATGAACTCCCTGAACGACATAAATACATCTTCAAGTTGATTTACGAGGAGGGGCACGAGTTGGCTCAGGTCGCCGAAATCCTTGAGCTGAAGCTCAACGCGGTACATCAATTGAAATTCCGCATGATTAACAACCTTATTAAAATAGCAAAGAAAAAGAATTTATATTATGAGCTTAAAAAATTCATAAGTGAATGATAATGTGCTGCGTCTATACAGATGAAACAAGACAGCACGGTAGGGTTAGTGAAACATTTCGTGATACATGAGGCGCATTATGTCGAAAGGTTCAAACAAGGATTGGTTAGCAATGGGTCTTTATGAGGCCTGTTATATAAAAGTTTGCAAGGATTGCAGAGATTTGCAGGATTTTACAATCTTAACCGATGTGAGGAGATCTGGTAAGCAATGTTCCTTTAAACGGAGGCATTGATACCATATTCCTCGTGGAGAAACCCAATGAACAAGGAGCTTGAGAAGTTAGACGCCTTGATAGCCGGGGTCCAGAAAAGAAAGCCGTCGCTCAGAACCCCCGCCCTTCCCGACCGCAACTGTATTCCTGAAGAAATGCTCGAGGATTACCTTGATCATCGATCACCACCCGTACAGAGGGAAGAGGTGGAGGCGCACCTTGCCGATTGTTCCGTATGCTTTGACAGGATGATGATCCTGAGGGCCATGCGCTCCGAGGAACAGGTTCCCCTCCCGCAGCGATTGTTGGACAGGGTACGAGACCTCGTTCCGGAGACCAGACCGAATTGCCTGGAGCTGGTGCTTGGTTTCGCCATTGAGACGATCCACATCATTCGACACACCGGTATCATCCTCTCTCCCGCCCCTATGCTCGAACCGGTCAGGGGGGAAGGTCAGACCGAGGTACGGGGAAAGACGGATTATGTCGAGGTCAAGAAACCCTTCGGCAACATTACAGTCAATGTTCAGGTCGAGCGCGTGAACGGGTCGTATAAGCTGATGGTGAACACCCTCGATACCAAAACCGATTCCGCACCTGTCAATATGAGATTGATCCTTTCTTCACTGAGCCGGGAATTGAATTCGGTTGACGATAGTGAGGCCGTCTTTTACATCAAGCTCAAGCAATATGTCATTAAGATCATCCATGAAGGCCAAGAGATCGGGACGGTGAGCCTGGATTTACGGAAGGAAGACTAAGCCAGGGCGGATGCGGCGCTGTCTCGATATGATCGGCACGTTCCATCTCATGTAATGAAAAATGATAAAAAAGGACGAGTCTCTTATGAAACAGGTCGTCTATTTGGAAATTATACGAAAGGGGCCACACCTCGAGAGCAGTCTCTCAAAGGGTGAGCAAACCCTTACCCACTATGAGGAGTCCCCGGTATCACCCGATGAATTGAGCAAAAGATGCAATGAACTGATGCATCTATTGAATATGGTATCCCGCAGGGGCGCCATCCCCACCTCCGTCATCGAAGAGATGCAGCAGATGGGGAGGGTCCTCTATAACGAGATATTTCCTCTTTCCATAAAAACACAACTCTTTGACTGTCCACCTTCCGACCTGGTATTGAGGATTGACAATACGCTGGTGCACGTGCCATGGGAACTGCTGTTTGATGGAGAGCACTTCCTGTGCGAGAAGTTCAATATCGGAAGAATGGTCAAAACGCAGCAGATCGTGGACAAACGGAGGGAGTCACGCCCCAGTTTCCCGCTCAGGATCCTCGTTATCGCCGATCCCCGAAGCGACCTCAGGGCCTCCTATGAGGAGGGGAAGAGGATCCGTGACCAACTGCAGAGCGACACGGTCAAGGTTACCCTGGTCACCAGCGAGGTGAGCAGGGATTTTCTCAAGAAGAGGCTGTTCAACTATGATCTCATCCACTATGCCGGGCATGCCGACTACGACCTTGACAGTCCCAGCAAGAGCGGATGGCTCCTGGAGGATGGGAAGTTTACTACCCTCGACATCAGAAAGATGGGGGGAAGTAACCCGCTGCCATGGATGGTGTTCTCCAATGCATGCCAGTCCGGTCAAACCGAGGAGTGGAGGGTTGACGAAGAGGGAGAGGCGAAGATCTATGGCCTGGCGAATGCCTTTCTCCTCTCAGGGGTGCAGCATTACATCGGAACCTTCTGGAAGGTGCTGGACGAGCCGAGCACGAATTTCGCCATGGAGTTTTACAACCACCTCATAGAGGGTGCCTCCATTGGGGAGTCCATGCGTTCTGCCCGGCTGGCGCTTCGGGAAAGGTATGGCGAGGGGAATATCCTCTGGGCCAGTTACCTTTTGTATGGAGACCCGGGTGTGCGCTATTTCAAGAAGGAGGAGGAAGCGGAGGAGGGCATCCTGGCCGGTGCCGGGGCAACCACGCCGTCTCCCCAAAGGATCCAGGAAACCTATATACAGAAAAACGGCCTGCGTACCCGTTCGGCTGCCAAGGGTGATAACGGGGCATACGGGTGGCGATCAAAGAAAGGCGTGGGCGATGGTGCCGAACGTTCCCGAAGGGGGCTTTCAAAAAGGCTTTTTTGGGCTGCTGCAGGGATTTTCATAGGGCTTTTTCTCGTTTTCGGCGCTATTCAGTATACAATTCGCGCGAGAAATTCGCGGCCCGGCAACGCCGTTCTATCGCCCACACACGGGCCTGAGGAATTGCAGAACCTGAAGACCCTGGTTGAGGCAGGGATGGCGTCGGATGACCAGATGGTGGATTTTTTCCAGCGGTTGATGGAGAAATATCCGGGCGATGCCGCTCAAACGAAGAAAGAACATGATATATGGACATCAAGGCCGGTTGCCCTGTTTTTCGTGGCCAGGGAACCGGGCGGCAATGACAATGTCAGGAACAGTGCAACGGCTGAGAGCCTGGTGCATAGGCTGATGCAACGTCTCGGCAAGGATTCCCGTATCACGATTATCGAACGGGAATACCTGTTGACCCTTCTCAAGGAACTGGATATCGGGTCCTCACCGCTTGCCGATCCTGACCATACGCTTAAATTAGGGCAGATCATATCAGGGAACCTTTTCACCATATTCAGTGTCGGCCGGATGGAAGATACCTGGCAGGCGAATGTCAGGATCATCGCAAGCGAGACCTCAAAGGTCGAGGCCGCCCTGAGCGAGACATGGACCGAATCGCGCGATCTGGATATGGTGGCAAAGGGATTGGCGGAGAAATTCCTCACAGCGATAGGGGAGGCATTCCCCCTGCAGGGCAGGATAAAACATTTCTTCAGCGATCAAAAGGTTATGCTCAACATCGGATATCGTCAGGGGGCGGAGGAGGGAATGAGAATGTCAGCGCTGAAGGATCAGGAGATCCTCAGCTCACAGGGAGAGCCGCTTGCCACCGATCAGGTATCCGTTGCCTCTCTGAAGGTTATCGAGGTCAGGGAGGATTTCTCCTATGCCGAGGTTATTGATCGCACGGACGACCTCTCCGCGGGGATGAAGGTCACCGTGCAAAGGATGTAACCGGTATAATAATCCGGATAGAATTAAAAAATTTGGATATAGACATGACATGAAGGCACCACATAATGCAAAACGAGTTTTCCTTTCCATACTCCTATCGATTCTTTCGCTCGTAGTTCTCCACTGTGCTGTTCCGCCGGGCCCAGTCTTTCAGAAGGACGGTAAGCTTTACGGGAAAACAGAGGGACAGTGGGGGGGGCGATGGTGGAACTATTACCAGCGCGGCCTCTCCTATGCCCAGGGCGAATACTGGGAACACGCAATCAGGGATCTTCAGGAGGCAATCACGCGGAGGTTTGAGGATCAGCGGAGGGCGAGGACCTATGGCCTCCACATCCTGGACGACTATTTCCCCCATCGCGAACTTGGAATCGTATACTATCAGCAGGGAAGATTCAACGAGGCGATAGCGGAGCTTGAGGCATCCATCAGTCAATTCGAGTCGGCAAAGGCAAAATATTTTCTTAATGAGGCGCGACGCAGTCTTTTACAGGAGACAGGGGCCGATGTGTCATCGCCGAGGCTGTATATTGCGTTTCCCAAAACAGGTTACCTGACCAGGCTTTCCAGCCTGACCATATCAGCGGAGGCGATGGATGACCAATTTGTCGAATCAATCTCGGTCAATGATCAGGAAATCCCCGTGGAACTTTCCAGCAGCACCATCACCTTTCACGCCGACATACAGCTCAAAAGGGGAGAGAACAAAATCGTCGCGCAGGTGACGGACCTCGTTGGCAGGAAGGGCACGGAAGAGATCATGGTCTGGTGTGATCAGGAGGCGCCGGTGATCTATATCGATCGGATCATGGGTGACGATCTGGGCCGGGGATATACCATTGATGGGTATATCGCGGATATGAGCGGAGTTGCAGGTTTTTGGATCAATGGAATCCGTGTCGATTGCGCGGAGACCAGGGGGAGTGAATTCTCCGTGTATCTTCATGCCGCCGATATGAAACCTCAGCTCACCTTCCAGGCGTTGGACGGGCTGGGGAACAGCACCTCCGGTGAGATCATGATCGCGGAGGTCTTTGGCATAGGGGCCGACCGAGGTTCACCCCTGCCGCGTCTGGCCTATTGCGGGAATGATCTGGGGGGGATGATTGCCACCCTCGCAGAGGGGGAATCCGCCTCCGCGGAGACCGGTCCTGCCATCCGGCTGAAGGACCTCCCCGAGCGCATTACCGTGGACTGGGAGGAATGCTTTCTGGAAGGAGAGGCACGGGATCAGGCTGGGATCACGGGGGTGAGTGTCAACGGCATTCCCCTGGTGACGAGAACCGCCAAGGTGGTGTTCTTCAACTTTCTTGTTCCCCTCGATGTGGGGGAGAACGTGATCACTGTCCAGGCCGAATCCGAGTCAGGGCAGGTGCGAACCACCACGGTCCATGTTGAGCGAACGCTCAATTGCGTGCAAAAGATAGGGGCACGTCTGAATATGGCCATTTTCCCCTTTAAATATCTGGGTGAGAGGGATGAGATACGGGATCTTCTCTACAATGCACTCATTCAAGGATTCGTGGAGCAGCGGCGGTTCCAGGTTGTGGACAGGGAGCGGATAGACGGGCTCCTCGCGCGTATCACGGAGGAGAAAGACGATCCCTCCTGTGTGGAAATGGGCAGGCTGGTCACCGCCGAAGGGGTCATCGCCGGAAGCGCCTATTTTTATGACGGCTATCTGGAGATCATCGCCAGGGCGGTTGATACGGAAACCACCGTCATCCTGGATGCCGAAGAGGTCTTTGGTCCGATATCCTCCCTCAAGGATGTGCAGCTCCTGGCCCAGGGATTGTCCCTCAAGTTCAAACAGGCATTCCCCCTGGCGGAAGGCGGTGTAGTGAATATTCTATCGGATGCCGTACAGATTGATCTCGGAAACAAGGACCGGCTTCTCCCCTATATGAAGATCATATTCTTCAGGGAGGATCAGCCGGTAAAGCTCCCCGGTTCGGAAAGGATTGCCGAGAGGCGTTTTACCATCCTTGGAGAGGGGAGAATAAAGAAGGTGTATGAATCAACCGCCGATGCGGTGCTTGCATCGCAGAAGGACATCCCTCGTGTGGAGGTTGATGACCGGGTGATTACAAAATGATACGCATCGGTCTCATGATTGGTAGGAACACGTGATGCGGTTATGGAAGGGATTGCATATCGTATGATGCACATGCGACGATATATTGCAGTAATGATTATTTTCGTTGCCCTTGCAGCGGGATGCATAGGCAGGGGAGTGCTCGGAGGCCCTGTCTGCGCGTATGCCCAGATGGAATCCTTCAGCGTTGCCTCTCCCCCCAACCCGGTGGGATCCGGTGCACGGGCCATGGGCGTCGGCGGGGCATTCGTGGCGGTGGCCGATGACGCAACGGCTGCATCGTGGAATCCCGGCGGGCTGCCCCAGCTTCAAAAACCCGAGGTCTCGGTGGTCTATGCACTCGAAAGGAGGAGGGAGACCCGAAGTTCGCTGTCTCTGCCCGATCTTGAAGGTGAGGAGACAACCACCCTGTCAAATCTAAACTATCTGAGCATGGTGTATCCCTTTGGCCTTGCCCGGAGGAATATGGTCTTTTCCTTGAATTATCAAAGGTTGTATGACTTCGACAGGGAATTCACCATGTGCTTGAGCGACGGCTCGATCGAGGCATTTCAAGCGGATGGAACCCTCTACACCGTTTCACCGGCGCTGGCAATGCAGGCAACGGAGGATCTGTTCGTCGGCCTGACGATCAATATCTGGTCCGACTCGTGGACCGGAATGAGCGATTGGGAAAACAACTATTCCCTCATCATAGATCCAAACCATATATATACGGCGAAGGAGTCCTACAGGAATTTCAGGGGGGTGAACGCCAATCTCGGGTTTTTGTACCGGGTCAATCCCCGATGGACCATCGGCATGGTATATAAGACGCCGTTTCGTGCCCGTCTGGACTATGGGTATTACAACAAGTCGACACCGGAAGAGACCGAGAACCCCGCGTATGGCATGATTGAATCGATGGACTTCCCGCCCGCGCTTGCCCTCGGGGTCTCGTGTCGCATCTCCGATGCGTGGACCTTTTCCGCCGATGTCACCAGAAGGGATTGGGATGAACTGGTGTGGCGCAATACACGTGGACAGAGCTACGGCCTTTTCACCCGTTTTGATCCGAATAACAATCTAAATCCTGTTGATTTCCCCCATATAGATCCAACATACTCCCTCAGGATGGGGGTTGAATATCTCAAGATCCTGGAAAAGACCGTTATCCCCTTCAGGGGTGGAATCTTCTACGATCCCGTCCCCTCCGTCGGCAGCCCGCATAGTGAATACGGAATGAGTCTCGGATCAGGGATAAGCCTCGGCGATCTCATCGTGGATTTCGCCTATCAGTACAGGGTTAGGCTTGATGTGCCGGGAACTGAAACGGGATTGGCTGAAAAGTCGTGGGGGCATTTGGTGTATGAGGATAAGACACAACACATGTTTCTGTTGTCTGCAATCTATCATTTTTAATACATAGGGGGTAATTTTTGGAATGATTATTGCATTATTATGTAACGGTGATATAGTGATATAAAGGTGTATAACGATCATGAGCGGGCGTATTGCATCCCGCGATTCTTTACATATAGTAATATAATCAGTTGCTTTCGCGAGGACAACCACACAAGGAACCCCTAAGCGTGGATGCCTTTTGGTGTGCGCAGGACGCACATCATATAAGCGGTTAGCGTAAAGAGATTTACCATTTTTTGAGGTTGGTGAGAATGAGGTTATCTTTGAGGAGCATACCCTGTATCGTTTTCCTCATCTTCCTGTTCATTGCCCTGCTCGTGGCGACGGCCCTTTTCTACCCCGGCAGGATTTATGCCCAGGGTTCGGGGCAGACCGCCCTCGGAAGCCTTGGTCTGAGTATGGGCTTGGGTCTTGGCGGCCTTGGCATGGGTGGACTGACCGGGATTTCCGGCCTGGGCATTGGTGGATTGACGGGAAGCCTGGGCATGGGCGGATTGACCGGGATTTCCGGCCTGGGTATTGGTGGATTGACGGGAGGCCTGGGCATGGGCGGATTGACCGGGATCTCCGGCCTTGGCATGGGTGGATTGACCGGGATTTCCGGCCTGGGTATTGGTGGATTGACGGGAGGCCTGGGCATGGGCGGCTCCTCACTGGGTCTTACGGGCATGAGTTCCCCCTTAACAGGAGGCCTCGGCATGTTCATGGGCGGAGGTATAGGCGGTGTGTCCAGTCTGATGTCTCCGATGGGAATGGGCAGTCCGTTCATGGGCCTCTCCATGCCGATGATGGGAGGTCCCGGCATGTTCCTCGGCATGATGCCGATGATGCCTGGGATGTTCCCCTTGTACCAGGCCACGGAACCCTACGGCGGACTGGGGAGTATTTACAACTATAATGCCGTTTCCTATGGAAATTTGATACGGCAACAGATGTCCAACACATCGAGCCTCATCAGTACCCCTGTTTTTCAATATCCCGGCGGCTATTTCATCCCTCCTGCCCCGATCTATCTGCCGGGTCCGCTCAGCGCAAGCGTTACAGGGTCGGTGCATGACGAGGGCGGCAATCCCCTGGAGGGTGTAGAGGTCTATGTGAGGTCCGACTCATCGATCAGTGATTTCACCGATCATACCGGCTACTACACCCTGCGCATGTTGGGGGGGATCTATACCCTTGTTTACATAAAGGATGGGTATGAAACGAAGTACAAGGAGAATGTCAAGGTCCTGGGTGGAGGGACCTACCCGCAAGGTATTATAATCTTGAAGGAGGATCCGTCGAAGCCACCGGCAAATAATCCCCCTTCTCTGCTTCCCATGGAGCCGATTGAGGTCATCGCGGGGTTTGAGATCGAGCTCGACATTCATGCGCAGGACCCTGACAACGACCCGCTCACCTACTCCTATTCCGGATGGAAGGCCGATTACTGGGAGGAGGATACGGTCTATGTCACCACCGAGGATGACATCGGTGAACATTCGGTTACCGTCACCGTGCGTGATCCGGGAATGCTCGAAGACAGCGAAACGGTCATCATCAAGGTGTATGCGGGACATGAGCTGATCCTTACGGAGGGATTCAACCTTATAAACTATCCATTTGAGAACGGCGATCCGAATTTTTCCGCCTTCGATCTCCTGCAGGTTTTGGGGGGCGCCTCTCAGATCGACTCCGTCTGCTATTATTCGAACAACGGGGACCGCTATGTGAGCGCCTGGTACAACGAGAGCGGAGAGCCGGAAGGCACGGATTTCACCATAGAGATCAGCCGGGGATACATCGTGTATGCCAATGAGGATATGGTGGTTTTCGTAAGAAACCTCTATACCCAGGTGAATCAGGACATATATCTCTATGAAGGTATGAACCTGGTTGGGTTCGCATCATTGCCGGACGGGTATACCGCGTTTGACGTCTTGTGGGACCTGGGCCGTAATTATGTGTTGGCTGTGTATCGCTACAACCCCTTCTGGGGGGATTGGGAATCCGCCTATTGGTTAAACGGAAGCCCGTCGGGGGCGAATTTCCCCATTCTCCTTGGTGAAGGATATCATGTCCAGATGAATGCAGGGCGCAGTCTTACCCTCTCCCGATTCCGTCTGCTCACCTGGTGACGTGCACGTAAGAAGCGCTCGCCCTCAGCTTGATATTACCCCAAATCCACGATACAACATATAAGTATGCACAGAAAATTGCGAGAGGCGTACCATGCGATTCTGGCACAGGAGGAGGGGTACATCCGAAAGGACCCCGGAGGGAGGATCAGGATCGCGCTTGCATATCCCAATACCTACTATGTAGGCATGTCAAACCTCGGTCTGCATGCCATGTATTGCCTCTTTAATGCCCGCCCCGATACCCTGTGCGAAAGGGTTTTCGTATCTTCTCCCGAGGTGCCCCGGATGCGCAGTGACTCCACCAAACCTCTGGTAACCCTGGAATCCCAGACCCCGGTAAGGGATTTCGATATCCTCGCCTTTTCCTGTTCGTTTGAAAACGACTATCTGGGTTGTCTGGGGATATTGGAGATGTCGGGCATCCCCCTTCGTTCATCGGACCGGAATGAGACGCACCCGCTCGTTGTCATGGGAGGCGCATGCACCTTTTTCAATGTGGAGCCCATGGCATCGTTTATCGACTGTTTTTTGTGCGGGGAGGGGGAACTGCTCGGGCAGGAATTCCTGGATGCATACCGGGATTGGGTGGAGTCCGGCGGGGGGAAGGAGGACCTACTCCTCGGACTTCGAAGGATCGAAGGGATGTACATCCCGAGCCTTTACGATTACCGGTATGACGGCAAAGGCCGCATCAGCGGCATACGTGTGCTTCGGGATGCCCCGGATCGAATCCATGCCAGGATTACGGAGAACCTCGACCGGTTCGAGACATCCACGGCAATTTTCAACCGTCACTCTGAATTTTCAGGGATGTACCTTGTGGAGGTTTCAAGGGGATGCCCGAGGGGCTGTAATTTCTGTCTTCTGAGCAGGATATACAAGCCGTTTCGTCAGAGGGGGGTGGACTCCCTTTTCCCTATGGTGAAGAAAGGGCTGACCCGGAGGGAAAGGATCGGCCTTGTCGGAGCATCGCTCACCGATTATGCATATCTGGAGGAGTTGTGTCAGGGGATACGCGCCCTCGGGGGGAAGGTCTCCCTTTGCTCGCTTCGGGCCGACCATCTCACGGATGGGTTGCTCGATGTATTGGTGCAGAGCGATGTAAAGACCGTTACCCTTGCACCGGAGACGGGCAGTGAGCAGCTTCGGGCATCAATCGGCAAGGCGGACATGACCGATGATAGAATTATGGATGGGGTGGAGAGGCTCGTCCATCGGGGGATTCCCCTTCTTAAACTCTATTTTATGGTGGGACTTCCGGGGGAGACCCCCCAGGATGTCGAGGCGATTATCCGGCTGGTGAAGCGAATCAGGCACTGCGCAGTCCAGGCAGGTAAAGGGAAAAGGGGCTTCCGGCAGATAGCCCTGAGCGTGAGCAGCTTCGTTCCCAAGCCCCTTACCCGTTTCCAGTTTCATCCAATGGAATCAACTGAGCATCTTGCTGGAAAGATCGGGTACATTGTCAGGGAGACCCGGTTGCTCCGGGGAATCACCTGTACCCACGACGTTCCGAAGTGGTCGTATATCCAGGCCCTTTTATCGAGAGGGGATCGAAGGGTGGGGGAGATTCTGCTGCAGGCGCATCAGGAACACGGAAACTGGCACAGGGCCTTTCGTTCGGTCAACCTGAGCCCTGACTTTTACCTCTTTCGGGAGATACATGAGCAGGATATCCCTCCCTGGGCGTTATGGATGCCATGAAAGAATTTTATATAAACACTGCATTATGGTATACTTCTTGAATACAAAGAGATGTATGCTCAAGTGAGCAGCACGGAAATTTCATAGCAATCAGGAAGCGCCGGGGGATCATCGCACGGTGCATGAAGCCCTCGGAGATACGCGATTATGGATTCGCGTGTGAAAGGAGATCATGAGCTTTTTGAAGAAAACCGTTTACCTGCGTTCAGCCATCCTGCTTCTCGGACTGATCCTTATGGGGTGCCTCCTTTTTTCTCCAAGGGCATTACCGCCGATGGCAGGGAACCAGGCAGCGGAGGCCATTTTTGGAGGAGACGCCGAGGAGACCGGGGAGGCAGCCTCGGATGATATGTTCAAACAGAGTGCCGATGCATACTACCATTTTTTGGTTGCTGAAATCGCCCTCCGAACCGACAGGGATGAGATGGCATTGGAGGCATACCGGAAGGCGGTTGAATACGACCCTACCTCCGCATATCTCCGCTCCAGACTCGCCCGCATTCTGACGAAGTATGGGCTTTTGGAGGAGGCGGCATTGCACCTCGAAGAGGCGCTCCTTCTCTCCCCCGACGATCTCACCCTGCGCCTTTTCCTGGGCCAACTCTACATCCAGATGAGAAAATTCTCCGATGCAAAGGCCATATTCATGGAGATTATCACCAAGGATCCGGAGAATTTGAAGGCCCTTACCATGTTGGGAAGGTTATATCTCGACACGGACAATCCTGAGGAGGCCACCCGCATCTATGAACAGATACTCGAGAAGAATCCCGATTCCTACCTGACCCGGTATCACCTTGCCCTCACCTATATGGAGATGGAGGATTGGGATACCGCACTCGGGTATTTGAAGGAGGCCGTCGAGATCAGGCCGGGATTTAAGCCCGCCCTGGAATCCATGGTCACGGTCTATATAAAGAGCGGTGCATATCAGGAGGCGATAGACCTGCTCGACCATCTGATCGAGATGACACCCTACGATCTTTACTACAACGAACAACTCGCCAAGATATATATTCTCAAGAATGATCTTGACGGGGCATTGGAGGAATACCGGAAGATCCAGGAACAGGACCCCAACAACGCCAGCGTCGCCCTCAAGATCGGGATCGTTTTGTTTGAACGGGAACGATACGAAGATGCAGCCGAACAGTTCGTTCGGTACCTCGAACAGAATCCCGGCAGCGACGAGATAAAATTCTATCTGGGCACCGCTTACGAGGAGATGCATGCGGATGAGAAGGCGATTTCCATATTCAATCACCTTAAGGAGTCGAATCCGAAGGATACCAGGAGCCGTATACACCTTGCATACATCTATCAGCGTCTCAACAGGATGGAGGAGGCCATTGCCGAATTGAACGAGGCGAAAGAGATTCAGCCTGAAATCGTTGATTTTCGTATCTATCTTGCCCTGGCCTACAACCAGACAGGACAATACTCACGTGCAATCGACGAGCTCTCAGCAGGCATTGCAATGGACCCCAATAATGACGAACTGCACTTTTATCTGGGCGTCGTCTATGAGAAGGCGGATCGTTTCGACGAGTCGATAGGCTCCTTCCAAAGGGCCCTGGCTTTGAATCCCTTTTACGCCGATGCCTACAACTACATCGGCTATTTGTATGCCGAAAGAAACATCCACCTCGATGAGGCAGTCATTAAAATCAAAAAGGCCCTGGAGTTGGATCCGAACAACGGCGCATACCTTGACAGTCTTGGCTGGGCCTTTTTCAGAAAGGGTGAGATCGACGTAGCGCTTGAGTATCTCAGCCAGGCTGCATCGCTGATCAGCGACGATCCGGTCATTTATGATCACCTGGGCGATGTCTACGCACATAAGAAGGAATGGGGAAAGGCCCGACAAATGTGGCAAAGGGCACTGGAACTTGATCCAGGCAAGGAGACCCTTCTGAAAAAGCTTCAGAACATTCCCCAATAGACCATCCCTGCCATGCCTATTCCATACAGGTATAAGGCTGCACTGATCGTCATTGTCGCCGGCCTTCTCATCGGATGCAAGGCATCCTTACCCGTTTCAGTGCCGGTCGGGATCGATCATCCCTCCTGGACGTCAACCCGGATTGCCCAGTGGGCATCTGCACGGAGGGCCGACATACGACATTTCAAGGCACGGGCGAGGATATGCGTGGCCACCGGAGGGGAAAGGAGCGGGTTTGATGCGTTCATCCTCCTTACCGGCAATGGCAGAGGAAGAATGGATGGGCTGGGCCCATGGCGGTCCCCTCTCTTTTCGCTCATCTTTGATCATGATCGTATCTATCTCTATCTTCCCCACCAAGGGAGGCTCTATTGGGGGAGCAATACCCCCGGGCACGTACGGCAATTCACCGGGCTGCACCTCGATTCCTCCTGCCTTTTCGATGCGCTGGCAGCGAACCTGCCCGAGGACCTTGCCGCTTGTTCCCATTCGGTTTCCGCGACAGGCATCCATTGCTTCTCCTGCGTAGGGGAGGAAGGCCCCTGCACGGCACGGGTGGCCATTCGTGCCACCCCTGTCATTGAGGAAATCAACTGGCACCCGGCGGGAATGCGCGAGAATATGCGCATTGTGTATGGTGAATGGGGGAGGCATGACGGCTATGCATTTCCCGATGCCGTGCATTTCCATTGGCCCGAAGGGGATGAAGGGAACATACACCTGCAGGAGGTGAAGGTGAATGCCCCGTATGACGAGGAGATGCTTCTGCCTGATGCATCCTGGTTCGAAGGGGAGGTCGTTCATCTGGATAATGATTGTTCAAAGGGATTGGGTGATGCGGGATGATCTTCATCAAGGCACCTGCCAAAATCAACCTTGGGCTCCATGTCGTGGGGCAGCGTGGGGACGGCTATCACACGATCGAAACCCTTTTCCAGGCGGTCGATCTTTGTGATGAGTTGTACCTTTCGCCGGCTGAATCAGGGGTATCGCTCAGCATAGAAGGGATCGCTCTCGAGGGGGGGGAGGGGAATCTCATATATAAGGCGGCAACCAGGCTTCTGGACACTGCCTCCTGTCACAAGGGGGTTGCCGTTCGCTTGGTCAAAAGGATCCCGGTGGGTGCGGGACTGGGAGGGGGGAGCAGTGACGCCGCTGCCACCCTAAGGGGACTCGTTGACCTGTATAACATTCCCCTGTCGACTCAGGCCCTGGCCGAACTGGCCTCTTCGCTCGGGGCGGATGTCCCCTTTTTTCTGAATGGGCCAACCGCATTCGGTCGCGGAATCGGGGATATCCTCGAGATCGCCCCCCCCTTGCCCCCCTTCTGGGTGGTCATTGTAAAGCCGGATTTTTCCATCGCCACGGGGTGGGTTTATCAGGAATATGATTTAAGATTGACAAAAACAGGGAATAAAATTAAAATATTAAAGTCCGCAATTGCACGCGGAGATGCTCGGAGGATAGGGAAATCACTATTTAATGATTTGGAATCAATATGTTTTGAACGATTCCCTGTGCTTGCCGAGATCAAGAGATGCCTGCTAACCTTGGGCGCATGCGGGGCCTTGATGTCTGGAAGCGGGTCATCGGTTTTTGGGCTTTTCCTCGATAATACTGAAGCGCAGTGCGCGTACCAATCAATAAAAAAAAATGGGAGGGAGGATCGGGAGGTGTTCTTATGTCGCACTATTCTTAAGTAAGCCCTTTTATGACAATATATTGGGGGGGATTAAGGAGGGCTTATTCAAGAGTGAGCCGTTTAACCTTCAACTTTTTTCCCCTTTGCACCATGCCTGTGGAGGGATTACGAAAGAATGGTGAGGCACCATGGAAATTACAGACGTCAGTATTTTTAAGGTTGATGGCGAACGATTGAAAGGGTATGCTACGGTTATCTTTGATAATGTCTTTATTGTGAGGGACCTGAAGATCATATCGGGAAACAACGGACTTTTTGTAGCGATGCCGAATAAAAAGGGAAAAAATGGCACCTATCGAGATATCGCCCACCCGCTCAATCAAGAAATGAGGGAGACCCTGGAGCAAAGGGTAATAGAAAAATATCTGGACGGTGCCGAAACGTCCTAAAGGCACTGGGGCGTCGACAAGCGGTAAGTCACAGGACTTTGGCTCCTGCATTCGGAGGTTCGAATCCTCCCGCCCCAGCCAATGTAGGCCGATGAAATTGCCGCGCGGTAGTTGTGTGAGAATGCTCCCCTTTGCAAAGACGGCGGGTACGTGGATGTATGATTTCAAATTCATCGAGTAGTTCATCTTCTAACTGATATTCACAATCCACAGAAGGAATAAAATGGAACTGAAGGTAATTTCCGGTAATTCGAATCGGCAACTGGCCCAGGGAATCGCAAAATATCTCAGGGTTGACCTGGTGGACTGCGAGGTAAAGGATTTCAGCGATGGCGAAATCTTTGTCCAGATACACGACAATGTCCGTGGTGCGGATGTCTTCGTGGTTCAGTCTACCTGCCCGCCGGTCAACCACAATCTCATGGAACTCCTCATCATCATTGATGCCCTCAAACGCTCTTCGGCCGCCAGGATAACCGCGGTGGTGCCCTATTATGGCTATGCGCGGCAAGACAGAAAGGTGCAGCCGAGGGTTCCCATTTCCGCGAAGCTGGTCGCGGACTTGATCACCACCGCAGGTGCCGACCGGCTCCTCACCATGGACCTCCACGCAGGGCAGATCCAGGGTTTTTTTAACATCCCCGTGGACAATCTCTTCAGCACGCCGGTAATGATCGATTACATACGACAATTGAACTGTCAGGATCTGGTCATTGTATCCCCTGATGCGGGAGGGGTGGAACGGGCGCGCGCCTATGCCAAACGCCTGAAGGCGACCCTCTCCATTATCGATAAAAGGAGGGACGCCCCCAATCAGTCCGAGGTGATGAATATCATCGGAGACGTCAAAGGGAAGGAAGTGTTCATTGTCGACGATATTGTTGATACCGCAGGGACCTTGACCAAGGCTGCCCGTGCGCTCAAAGAGGCGGGTGCGGAATCTGTGTGTGCCTGCTGCACCCATCCGGTCTTGTCCGGTGCAGCCATAGAAAGGATTAGAAATTCGGAGATAAAGGAGTTGATCGTGACCGATACGATTCCGCTCATCGAGGCCGGAAAGGGATGCGAGAAGATCATGGTGCGCTCCGTTGCGGAGACCGTCGGCGAAACCATACATCGCATCAATGTCAATGAATCGGTCAGTTCACTTTTCACGTAACGGTTGATTGCTGAAAGGTAGGAGGAAGCGATGGCAATTCAATTTACCCTCGATGCACAAAAGAGGGAGGCAGGGGGAAAAGGGGCCGCCAGGAGATTGAGGGCGCAGGGATCGACCCCTGCCATCATCTATGGAAAACGAGAAACACCCTTAGCCATCTCGTTTAATACAAATGAGTTCCTTAAATTGGTGCACGGTGAGGCCCATGAAAATGTGCTTTTTAAGGTAAAGATCAAAGGGCAGAAGGGGAAAGACGTGCCCAGCGTGGTTATCAAGGAGATGCAATTTGAACCCACCAAGGGGGGTCTCCTTCATGTCGATCTTTTCGAGGTATCCATGGATAAGGTCCTCGAGGTCCATGTTCCCGTGGAAACAATCAATGAGGCAATCGGCGTTAAGGAGGAGGGAGGTCTCCTGGACCATGTGGCGCGGGAAATCCTCGTGGAGTGCCTGCCTGACGATCTGCCCGAGAGCATAGAGATCGACGTCTCGCCCCTGAAGATGGGAGACGCCGTACATATCAAGGATATAGTATTTCCTCCGGGGGTAAAGCCGCTTGAAAGCCCCGACAAGGTGATCGTCACCATCATCCATAAATTGAAGGTCAAGGAAGAGATCGTTGCCAAGGTGCCGGAAGAGGAAGAGGAGGCACCGGAAGTTTTGACCCAGAAGTCCTCTAAACCCGCCGAAGAGGAATAAGGTCGCAACGGTGCACTGGCTGATCGCCGGGCTGGGAAACCCGGGGTTGAAGTATCGCTTTTCGAGACATAACATAGGATTTTGGGCAGTCGACCTCATTTCGACACGAACGGGAATATCCCTTTCCCAAAAGAGCCATCAGGCCTTGTGGGGGGAAGGTCGAATGGGCCGAATCCCTGTTATTCTCAGCAAGCCTCAGACATTCATGAACATAAGCGGTCTTTCCGTGCAATCCCTGGCATCGGCCTTTGACATCGACACATCACACCTTGTTGTTATTCATGACGATATGGACCTGCCCCCCGGTGGGGTAAAGATCAGGACGAGGGGGGGCAGCGGTGGCCATAAGGGTGTACAGTCGGTGATCGATCATCTGGGGAGGGATGATTTCGTACGTATCCGGATTGGTACGGGGCATCCGGGGTCGACAGAGGATGCCACCGGATTCGTCCTTTCCTCTCCGACGCCCGCCGAATTGGATGCGCTTCAGCCGGTCATTCATTCCACCGAGCTGATGATCACCGCCATTATCAATGATGGCCCTCAGGCGGCCATGAATCTCTTTAATGGGTAACCAAGCTTCGTTAGGCGGAGCAACCAAACTTGTGAGGCGAAGCGCAGCGGAGCACTATGCACCTCTCGCGATCATCCAAAAGGGTCCGGGACTTTACAATCCAAGCTTGCCAGGCGGAGCACTATGTTGCCCCTCGCGGTGACATAACGGGCCCGCAACTGCGGCAACCAACCTTTACATAGAGAACTCCCTTCGGCATCAGGGGCGAAGCAGGCCTTTCAGAATATCAAAAGAAGGTGTATTATAGTAGCTCCGCTTCGCTTCGCTCTAACAAAGTCTGGTTACAGGGGGCATACAATGGAGGAACATGTGGTATGGGTCGATTTTGACACCATGGAACGATTCATGGTGGATGTGTTCAAGGGGGTTGGAGTCCCTGAGGAGGATGCCAGGGTATGCGCCGACGTACTGATCACCGCCGATAAACGGGGTATCGATTCACACGGCGTGGGCCGTCTCAAGACCATTTACTATGACAGGATCAGGGCAGGGATTCAGTCGCCGGTCACAACGTTCGAGATCGTACAGGAGGGCCCGACAACCGCTGTCGTTGACGGCCACAACGGCATGGGGCACCTCATTTCCAAGAAGGCCATGGATCTGGCCATACAGAAGGCCGGAACATACGGGATGGGAATGGTTGCCGTGCGCAATTCCACCCACTACGGCATTGCGGGCTACTACGTTCTCATGGCGGCCCGGGCCGGCATGATCGGCATCACCGGGAGCAACGCCCGTCCCTCGGTCGCGCCCACCTTTGGTGTGGAGAATGTCCTGGGCACCAATCCCTTGACCTTTGGAATGCCCACCGATGAGGAATTCCCCTTTGTGCTCGATTGCGCCACGTCCCTTGCCCAGCGGGGAAAAATTGAATTGTACGGCCGGGCGGAGAAGGAGATCCCTCCGGGATGGGTCGTGGATCGGGAAGGGAAAACGAGGACCGACACCCACCAAATCCTCAAGGACCTGGTGGAAGGAAAGGCCGCCCTTGCCCCGCTCGGCGGCATTGGCGAGGAGACCGCCGGATACAAGGGATACGGGTATGCGACCGTCGTGGAGATGCTCTGTGCAGCCCTCCAGGGGGGGAGTTTCCTGCGGATGCTCTCGGGGGTACGGGACGGGAAAAAGGTCCCCTGTCCCCTCGGGCATTTCTTCATTGCCATCAATATCGCCCACTTTACCGATGTGACTTCCTTTGCAAAGACTGCCGGTGATATCCTTCGGGAAATCAGGGCATCCAGGAAGATGCCCGGCCAGGAAAGGATCTATACGGCGGGTGAAAAGGAATTCCTGGCATGGAAGGAGCGGAAGGATAAAGGGGTTCCCATCAACAGGAATCTTCAGCGCGAAATCCTGCAGATGCAACATGACCTGGGCCTCACCGGGTATCATTTCCCTTTCAGTGAGGCAGGCTGATCTTCACCTGCGCGATTTTCTGCCTTCTCATGGCATTGACGCTGATGTGATACCCCTTATATTCCAGGGATTCCCCCGGCTTCGGGATGTGGCCGAGTTCTTCCATGATCAGGCCGGCGAGTGATTTGTTCTCCTCATCCCCGAGGTCGAGGTTGAGGTGTCGCCTCAGGTCCCTGAGGGTGATATTCCCGTTGACCAGGATCGCACCGTCCGGCAGGGTTTGAAAGGGAGGCCCGGAGGTCACGTCAAATTCGTCCCTGATCTCACCCACGATCTCCTCCAGGAGATCCTCAAGGGTGACCATCCCCTCCACGCCGCCGTATTCATCCACCACGATCGCCAGATGGATCCAGCCCTTTTTGAATTCACCCAGGAGACGATGGATCTTCATCGACTCAGGCACAAAAAAGGGCCGCTTCATGATCGCGGCCAGCGAGAAACCCGTGCCGGTCTCCCAGATGAGGTCCTTGGAATGAATGACCCCCACAATGTTGTCAATGGTGTCCTGAAACACCGGGAAACGCGAAAAGCCCGTCTTCATTATTGTTTGTATCACCTCATCCTTTGTTGCACCTATATTCAACCCCACCATGTCCGTTCGGGGCACCATCACATCCTTTACCGTGGTATTGGTGAGCTCCAGGATGCTCTGGAGCATCTTTCGTTCGTTCTGCGCCAGGGCGCCTACCTGTTCACCGAGGGTGATCACGCTCTTGATCTCCTCATTGGTCAGCAGGCGCTTCGAGGCGGAGAGCCGCTTCTGCCCGAGGATGCCGAGCAGCAGATCGGAGATTCTCACCACCAGCCACACGATGGGCCTGAGCACATACATTGCCGTTTCGATGAGCCAGGCAACCTTGCTGGCGATCTGCTCCGCATGGGAAGTCGCATACATCTTCGGGGTAATCTCGCAAAAGATGAGCAGAATAAAGGTCATCAGGATGGTCACATAGAGCAATCCCTCCTGCCCGACAAGCATAATTCCCAGAAGAGAGGCAATGACGGAGGCGGAAACGTTCACGAAATTGTTCCCCACCAGAATCGTCCCGAGCATGGCGTGCTGGTTGGACAGTATCCGGTTCACCTTTTTTGCCCTTTTATCCCCCTTGTGAACGAGGTGAAAGAGCCGCAGGCGATTGATGGACATAAGGGCAGTCTCGGAACAGGAGAAGAATGCGGAAAAAAACAACAGGATGAAAAGCAGGCATACCAGTAGATAGGTATTCATACAGGCTGTTCAATCATAAGGGCATAATCGATTCGGCATTGTGTATTCATGCGTCCCTCTCGATATCCCCGCATTATACACCCTTTTTCCCCTTCGTCAAAAAAAATTGTCTGCAGAAATGAAACGGTTGACACATACCCTACGGCGACCGCCCAATGCCGATGATGTGCAGGGATTTGTCGTCATGGAGGGAAGGGGGTATAATGACGGGGAACAGTGATGTTCATGCATCTTAATGAGGTGGAGTTATGGAGATTGTTGTCCGTACAGGTATCGAGGGCATCCTTTCGGTGCAGCTTCCCTTTATGGGCGAGGGCCCCGGCGGGGATGACACCATCGACGGTGTGGTGTCCCGGCTGAAGGTCACCGTATCGGGTCCGCACCCGTCCGGGGGTATCCTTGCCCGAGCACTGACGCGGTATTTTGAAGGCATCCAGGAGGACCTCTGCGGATATCCGCTGGTGTGGGGGAACCGAACCGATTTCGAACGATGGATCCTCGAACTTGCAGGCCGTATACCATACGGCGAGACCATGAGCTATGGTGAGCTTGCACGGTGCGCGGGATCTCCGGGGGCAGCGAGGGCGGTCGGACAGGCGCTGAAAGGGAATCCCTGGCCCATTGTGATACCCTGCCACCGGGTGATCGGCGCACACGGTCAACTCACCGGGTTTTCGTCCGGCACCGGCTGGAAAAGGATGCTGCTTGTGCTCGAAACGAGGTCACTGGAGGAAAGGGGATGAGGGTTGTGCTGCAGCGGGTGAGGGAGGCCTCGGTCGAGGTGGATGGCGCGGTGATCGGACATATCGGGATCGGACTGGTGGTATTCCTGGGTATTGCCAAGGGCGACTCCGCAGACGGGGCTGCCTTTTTGGTGGATAAGATCTGCAACCTCAGGGTCTTCGAGGATGAACGGGGCAGGTTCGATCGTTCCCTCCTCGATATTCGCGGTGCACTGCTTATCGTGTCACAATTTACCCTCCTCGGCGATTGCCGCAAGGGGAGAAGACCGGGATTCGATGCAGCGGCACCGCCGGATGTGGCGGAAAAACTCTACGATCATTTTGTGGCCCTGGCGCGGACAACGGGGCTCGTCGTGGAAACCGGCCGTTTTCAGGCCCATATGATGGTGAATATCTGCAATGAGGGACCGGTCACCCTTATCCTGGATCGGGCGCCCAAGGGCATAGGGAATGCCGACGAGTGAGCCGGCAGCGTCCGGGATTACGATGACTGGCGCGATGCAGCAATTCTCGCCTTGAATCGTTTGTCGCTCCGTAAACATGTCTGCCCATGAGGGTGTACCGTCGCAATGAGAGTTGACCGAGGATATATCAGGTGGTTTCTCGAATGAAAGGGGTATCGAATAATGGCAGCTGAAGGAATCATGCAGGACGGCCATGCGCTCATCAAGACACTGCCATGCGGGCCATTAGGGGTGAATTGTTACATTGTGGGAAGCATCGAGGAGAGGAAGGTCGTTATCATCGATCCGGGGGGTAATGCTCTGGAGATTACACAATTCCTCGAGCAGGAGGGGCTCGTACCCACGCTCATTATTGCCACCCACGGACACCTGGACCATATCATGGCCATACCCGAGCTCGCCGAACGATGGGGTGTGCCGGTTGCCTGCCATGCGGATGAGATCCCCGTGTTTCTCGAACCTGACCCGCTGCTGAAGGGATTTTTCGGTGGGGGGTATACGCCGTTTAAACCCGAAAGGGCACTCAATGATGGGGACGTGATTCGAATCGGCACCTATACCCTGGAGGTGATCCATACGCCCGGGCATACCCCGGGAAGTATCTGCCTCCTGTGTCCTCCGCTGCTTTTTTCCGGCGATACCCTTTTCAGACAAGGGGTGGGCCGTACCGATTTCTCCGGCGGCAGTTATAATGCCCTTGTTCATTCCATTCAAAATCGTCTGTGGACGCTGCCGGACGAATTGATCCTTCTTCCCGGGCATGGTGAACCCTCCGTGCTCGGTGAAGAGAAGGCCCATGGCTTCTTCTGATTCCCCCGTGGAAGGGCTTCTCGATACCTTTCTCACCTACCTGGTCACCGAAAGGGGGTTGGCTGAAAACAGCATTGCCGCCTACGAGCATGACCTGCGATGCTACCTTCACTATATGCGGCACGCGGGCATACCATGCATCGAGCAGTCGTGTACGGAGCACATCCTCGACCATCTCGGCCGTCTCAAGGAACAAGGACTCTCTCACCGCACCAGGGCGCGCCACCTCTCCTCCATTCGTCATTTTTATGCCTTTTTGACCAGGAGGGGGATCCTCAAGAAAAACCCCACCCGCCTCATGTCCATGCCGCGGTTATGGAGGCGTATTCCAATGGTACTCACCTATGAACAGACAGAGACCCTTTTGAGCCAACCGGATGTGACGACCCCCCAGGGCCTTCGGGACAAGGCCCTCCTCGAACTTTTGTACGCGACCGGTATGCGGATAACGGAGGCCCTGCAGGTATGCCTTGAGGATCTGAACCTTCAATCGGGTTTCTGCATCTGTACGGGAAAGGGGGGAAAACAGCGGGTGATCCCCCTCGGGCATGAGGCACTCCATTGGTTGGAGGAGTATTTGGCACGGGGAAGACCTCGATTGGCCCGGGCAAACAAGGGAGGGCACCTGATCGTATCCCGGATGGGAGGCGCCATGACACGGCAGGGGGCATGGAAGATCCTCAAGCAATATGCGTTCAATGCGGGGCTTCCGCCGGAGGTAACCCCCCACACCCTGCGTCACTCCTTTGCAACCCATCTTCTCGAAAACGGAGCAAACCTGCGGGTTGTGCAGATACTCCTCGGCCATTCGGATATCGCCACCACGCAGATTTATACCCACGTCACTATGGAGAGGATCAGGCAGGTGTATAACCGCCACCACCCCCGGGCATAATACCTCGCGCACCTACTTGATAATGAAGGTCTCCTGCGGGGTCACCGGAAGCTCCACAAAGAATTCGGTCCAGTTTTCGGGTTCGCTTTCCACCCAAATCTTTCCTCCGTGGCTGGTGACAATCCTGAAACAGATACTCAGGCCGAGGCCTGTCCCCTCTCCGATCTCCTTTGTCGTGAAGAAGGGGTCAAAGATCTTGGGGAGTATGTCCTCGGGTATCCCGGGGCCGTTGTCTCGAATGGAGACCCTTACCCGTCCATCGATGCCGGAGGTGGTGATCCTGATTTCGCCTTTGTCTCCCAATGCCTGGGAGGCATTGAGAAGGATATTGGTGAAGATCTGATCGATCTGCTGGGCATTACAATACACCGGCGGCAGTTCAGCGTAATCCCTGACCACCGTAATTGTCTGGTTGAACTTGATGAGCTTCAGGCAGGCATCCAGCCTTTGGTTCAGGTCGGTCATCTGGAGCTGCCCGACATCGATGTGGATGAAGTTCCTGAGGTCCCTGACGATATGGGTGATCCTTTTTGCCGCCTCCTTGCTCTCCTCCACAAGGCAATCGAGGTCTTCGAGGATGTAATCGATATCGGACTGTTCTTCATAGCCTTTGATCTCCTCGAACAGGGCATCCCGTTTCTCTTTTGAGTCCTCTTGAGAGACGGCGTGGTATTTGGCGAGCAGGTTTCGTATCACCTCCATGTATTCGGAGAGGGCGATGATATTGCTATGGATGACGCCGGTGGGATTATTGATATCATGGGCGATCCCCGAGATCATTTGCCCCAGTGCCGCCATCTTGTCCGCCTGGATGAGTTGCTTCTGGAGATCCTTGAGCTCCGTCAAATCCTTGAACACCTCCACCGCTCCGATAACCCTTCCTGATTCGTCCTTCAGGGGCGAGGCGCTTGCGTTGATGGGGATCCGTTTACCCTGCTTGTTCTTAACGTAAAAATCATGGCTGAGGATACAGGCATCTGCCTGGAGGGCCTTCTCCATGGGGCATTCGTTGGTGCACGCCTCACTGTGGAACACCTCTTCGCATTTTTTCCCCAGTACCTCCTCCTCCTTAAATCCCGTGATGCGCTCGGCAGCCCTGTTAAAGGAGGTTATGCGCCATTCCCTGTCGATAGTGAACAGGCCGCTTCCCATGCTGTCGATTATCGCCTTGATTTCATTGTTCTGGTTGAGGATTCGCTCCCGGTACTGACGGATACTGCCGGCCATCTCCACAAAGAACCGGGCCAGGAGTCCGATCTCGGTTCTTGATGCGGTAGGGGACCCCACCTCGGAGGCTCCCTCACGGATCCTTCCGGATGCCTTGATCAGGTCGAGGATCGGCCTTGTAATGGATTTCGAAAGGAAAAGGGATAGTACCACCCCGATCAGGGCGATGAACCCGATCAGGAAAAGGATTTCATTCCTCAGGGTGGACAGGTCCCGGTGCACCGTGCGGAAGGAGACAATGGTTGTGCTCATGCCGATCAGGCCGTCGGCGGACACGATACCCATCGTTACCGTATACCCCTCTCTTCTGCCCTCTTCATCGAAGAAGGGGGTCAGGAGCGGAGCGGACGAGATATTGCCGATATCCGGTGTTGATCCGTGGCGAAAACCGGCAGGGGCCTCCGCGATGACGCGGCCATCCGCGTCCAGGACCGCGGCATAGAGGACGTCCTCGTCGATGGTCAGGTCCTTGACATATCCCTGTACAGGATCGTATTCATGGGCGGCGAGGTGGGGGAGGGATTCCCTGTTCAATATGCGCGTCACGAATATCCCCTTTGATCGTATGACGTGCTCGATTGTCTTCGAATGAAGTCGCAAAAAGAGGATATAACTACCCGCCGATATGAAGAGGATCAGGCAGATGATTGATATTGAGAGGATTCGCCGGATGGAAACACGTACCCCCGGCGTGCCTTCCCTATGCTCATCAAACGCTTTGTGTTGCGGGGTCATCGAATCATATCCCCTTACAAGACCGAGGGCTATTCATCTCTTTTTTCGGCTGGGTCTTCCGTGGCCTTGTGGTCGTAATCCTTGAGCGCCTCTCGAATAATGTCCTTCAGTTCCTGGGGCTCCCATGGTTTGGTGATGAAACGACTGATCCCACCCTTTTTTGCCTCACACATCAATTGATCAAGATCGATCTGGGAGGTGATGAGTAACCGGATGGTGCGAGGCTGCCGTTCCCTGATCAGGTTCAGCAGGTCGATGCCCTGTATGTCCGGTAACCGGTAATCGGACAGCACGAGATGACACCCGAAGGCCTCTGCCTTGGCGAGGGCCTCGCTGCCGCAGTGAGCGGTCAGGATGCGGTACCCTTCCTTCCACAGAACCCTCTTCAAGGCGTTTGTCACTGGTTTTTCGCTGTCCACGATTAAAATTGTATAGGATGTCATCGGGCACCTCAACAGGGGAAGCCACACAAATTGTATAGTGAATTGGGCAGAAAGTCAAGAAAATCATATTGCTATGTCAAACCAAAACAGAAATGTCCTCTTTCTGCCAACATACACTGTCCATTTTGATGGACGAAACCTCGACCGCACATGGCGATAGGAAATCCAATAATAAAAAAGAAAAATAGATATATATAATGAGTGGTCGCCGGGATTGCGGGCAGTCCTTTGTACGAAGCGAAATGGGAGGCCTTTTGTAAATTTTTTGCATATTGTGATATTGCCTTCCATGAGGTATCGTAATGTCGTATACTGCCTGTGTGTAAAAATGAGACCGTGCATATATCCGCCTGATGGGGCAATACCTTCCCGGCTTGTCTGATCGGGAGGATCGGGGGAAAGGCCCTCGTGAAGACATGGTGGCGAGCGGGCTATGGTGATAGCGCCTTTCTTTTTTGTCGATAAAATTGATATAATTGCTCCCTTTATTAGGATAGGGGAATGGATGTGCGGCCCATTTGCCGATAAAGAGATAAAATTCATTATCGTGCGGAGGACCGTGCCCTATTGCAGGGGCGCCATTTATTTATTATTTTATGGGATGGAAGGATAACTATGGACTCAAGGGATTCTTGGTTGGCATTAAATCTCATACCCGGCATGAACATTTCCGTGGTTCGGAGGCTGTGTCAGGTTTTTGGTTCCGTTGATATGGTGCTGAAGGCCTCGGCCGAGCAACTCTCAAAGGTTGAGGGGGTGACCCCCACGTTGGCAAAGAATGTAGCCTCTTTTCGGGCTGAAAAGGCAGTCAAAAAGGAAAAGGACCTCATGGCCACGCATAAGGTGGATTTTTTGACCATTGAAGACCCTGACTACCCGGAATCCCTTAGCCAGATATTCGATCCTCCCCTGGCCTTGTACATAAAGGGGCGCATTATTCCCGATGATAAGATGAGCGTGGCGATCGTCGGATCGAGGCGTCCGACCACTTACGGAAAGACCGTGGCGGAGGATTTTGCGGAGCAACTGGCCTGCCGGGGCATAACAATCGTGAGCGGGCTCGCGCGAGGGATCGATACCAAGGCACATCGGGGGGCGTTGAAGGGAGGGGGAAGGACCATTGCCGTTCTGGGAAGCGGCATGGATCGGGTATATCCCAGGGAGAACAAGGCGCTGGTCGAGTCCATCGTGGAAAACGGTGCGGTGATCTCGGAGTTTCCCATGGGCACTGCCCCGCTTCAACAGAATTTCCCGATGCGAAACCGGATAATCAGCGGGTTGGCATTGGGGACCATGGTTGTGGAGGCAGGAGAGGTGAGCGGCGCCCTCATCACCGCTCGACTTGCCCTCGAACAGGGCAGGGAGGTCTTTGCGGTACCCGGCCCCATCAATTCGCCGGTGAGCAAGGGTACGAACGGCCTTATTAAGCAGGGGGCGAGCCTGGCGGATCATGTCGAGGACATATTCGAGGAACTGGGGCCGCACCTCGGTCCGCTTATGGCGCGGGAGGCGCGTCCTGTCCGCAGGCCGTCCGAGAAGGGCGATGAGAGTGATCCGGTATTGTCGGCACTCACCGGTACTCCCCAGCATATCGATGCACTCGTTGAAAAGACCGGGCTCCCTGCGCGGCAGTTGGGATCGCGGTTGGTCCATCTTGAAATGAAGGGAATGGTTACCAAGCTTCCCGGTAACATGTATGTAAGGGGTTAGCGGCGCACGCAGATTGTGTCGTCCCTAAAGGAAGTGAATGATATCATGGGACAAGCTCTTATAATAGTCGAGTCTCCTACCAAGGTAAAAACATTAAAAAAGTTTCTCGGCTCCAGGTATCTTATCAAGGCATCCGTGGGCCACATCAAGGACCTGCCGAAGAACAGGCTGGGTGTGGACATCCAAAAAGGGTTTCACCCTGAATACATCACCATACGCGGCAAGGCCAAGATCCTCAGCGAGATAAAGAGTACGGCTCGCAATGCCGAGAAGATCCTTCTCGCCCCTGACCCCGACCGGGAGGGTGAAGCGATCGGGTGGCATATTGCCAATGAGCTGGATATCCCTAAGGACAGGATCTACAGGGTCATGTTCAACGAGTTTACCAAGATGGGGATTCAAAAGGGGCTGGAAAGCCCCCAGCGGATCGACCTCAACAAGGTGAATGCGCAGCAGGCCAGACGGATTCTGGATCGTCTGGTGGGGTATCAGATCAGCCCCATACTCTGGGAAAAGGTAAAGTGGGGGCTTAGCGCAGGACGGGTCCAGTCGGTGGCGGTACGCCTCATCTGTGAACGGGAGAGGGAAATAACCGCCTTTGTGCCTGAGGAATACTGGAGCATTGATGCCCTTCTTGAGGGAGAGACCCCGCCGCCGTTTTCTGCGAAGGTGCATCAACACAAGGGGAAGAAGCTTTCCATACCGGACAAGGATCATGCGGATACGATCCTGAAGGCGCTGAGGCAGGCAACCTATACCGTTAAAAAGGTTGTCACCCGAGAGCAGCGGAAGCATCCCCTTCCTCCCTTTATCACCAGCACCCTTCAGCAGGAGGCCTCACGCGCGTTTCGATTCTCCGCCAAAAAGACCATGTCCGTTGCCCAGGGGCTCTATGAAGGCAAGGACATCGGAGCCGAGGGAATCGTGGGCCTCATCACCTACATGAGGACGGACTCCACCAGGCTCGCCCACGAGGCGGTGGACGAGGCCAGACGGCTTATCAAGGAGGGGTTCGGAGATGATTACTGCCCGTCGAAATCCATTGCATACAAGAGCAGAAAGGGCGCGCAGGAGGCGCACGAGGCGATTCGCCCCACCTCTGCTGCGAGAGACCCTCAATCGGTACGCCAGTATCTGGGAGCCGATGAATACGCACTTTATTCCTTGATATGGAGACGCTTTATTGCCTGTCAGATGTCCGACGCCGTTTTCGATGTTACCACCGTTGATGTGCAGGCGGGGGATTACACCCTGCGGGCATCCGGGTCAACCATGAAATTTGACGGCTTCCTGAAGCTTTTTCCTCAGAAAACAAAGGGCCCTGCGCAGAACGGAGAGGAAGGCCAGGAACGGGAGGACATGAATCCCCTCCCTGCCCTTAAGGAAGGAGAGCGCCTTTCGCTCAAGGAGCTTATTCCCAAGCAGCACTTCACCCAGCCGCCTCCCCGATACACCGAGGCGACCCTGATCAAGGAGATGGAGGAAAAGGGGATAGGGCGACCGAGCACCTATGCCACCATCCTTGGCACCATCCTCAACAGGGAATACGTGGTGGGCAAGGACCGACAGCTTCATCCGACCGAGCTCGGATTTATAATCACCGATCTTCTGGTGGAGAATTTTCCTGAGATTCTCAATGTCAAGTTCACCGCTTTGATGGAGGATCGCCTGGATCAGATAGAGGATGGGAGGGAGGACTGGGTCAAGATCCTCGATGCCTTTTATGATGCCTTCCACCAAGCCCTCGACAAGGCGAAACATGAGATGAAGGACGTGAAACACGAAGGGATCAAAACCGACCTCACCTGTGAATCGTGCGGATCACCTATGGTGATCCGCTGGGGACGCAACGGGCAGTTTCTGTCCTGTTCGCGGTACCCCGCATGCAAAACCACAAAGGAATTCAGGAGAACCGAAAACGGCGAAATCTCCATCGTCGAACCCGAGCCCGCCTCCAGGAAGTGCGAAAAATGCGGCCGGGATATGGTGGTCAAGCACGGCCGCTATGGCGCCTTTCTCGGGTGCAGCGGATATCCGGAATGCAAGAATATCGTCTCCCTCAACAAGTCGGGCACAGGCGCACAGGAGGCCGAGCCCACCGAGGAAAAATGTGAAAAGTGCGGCAGCCCCATGGTCATAAAGAACGGCAGGTATGGCCGATTTATGTCCTGTTCGAATTATCCGAAATGCAAATTCGTCAAACCCTTGGGTATCGGCGTCCCCTGCCCCAGGGAGGGATGCCAAGGGGAATTGGTGGAACGACGTTCCAAGCATGGTCGGGTCTTTTACAGTTGCAGCACATATCCCGAGTGCGATTTTGCCTGCTGGGAGAAACCGATACCGGTTGCCTGCCCCAAGTGTGGATACCCGATTATGCTCGAGACAAACGGAAAAAGACCCAAGAAAAAATGTGGCCGCAAGGAATGTGATTACACCGAGGAACTGGAATGAGCAGGGCATGGGGCGACATGACGGTGTATAGTAAAATATACAATCTATTCTATTGTTTTTTAATGGAATTTCAGCATTTATCCCTCCCGGCCAGGGGAGTAAGGTCGAAACTACACAGAAACAGGACGGTGATCGGCCGTGGCTCGGCATCGATGCGAGGTTTTATTGATAGTAAAATCAATTAGTTATAATGAAAACTCATTGTCAGGGAGTCATGTGGTATGGGGATTGCTTTATAAAAATAGCTTTATTGGTTTATTTGTGTCACGCAGGGCGTCGAAGCCGCCTGTATAAGGGCATAACCGTAGGGGATACAAAGGAAAAAGGGGAAGGATAGGGATTCCTAACAGCAAAGGAAAAGCAATGAACGTGTACCAACAAACGATTAAAACGGACATAGGATGTTCGGGCATCGGCCTGCACAGCGGGAAAAAGGTCAGAATGAACCTGAAACCGGCCCCGGCTGATACCGGCATCATATTCAAACGGGTCGATATCAGTCATCAGTGCGTGATAAGGGCCCATATACGCAACCTGAACAATGTCAACTATGCCTCCACACTGTGCGAGAACGGGTATGAGGTGCAGACAGTGGAACATCTGCTGGCCGCCCTGATGGGCCTGGGAATCGACAATGTCATCGTGGAAATCGATTCCTCCGAGATCCCCATCATGGACGGCAGCGCGGTTCCCTTCGTCTTCCTGATTCATGAGGCTGGGATACTCCCCCAGGATCGTCCCCGACAATACCTGCGGATCAAGCGGGCCATAAAGGTCGGGGACAATGACAAGTTCATCAAGATCGTTCCTGAAGATGACTTCAGGATAACCTACGAGATATCCTTTAATCATCCCGTCATCGGCACCCAGCGTGCCTCGTATGTGTGCAATGAGGAAAATTTTTCCAAGAAGATATCCCGTGCGAGGACGTTCGGTTTTCTCAGCGACATAAAGGAGTTGCGAAAAAGGGGACTTACCAAGGGGGGATCGCTGGATAATGCCGTGGTTATTGATGATTTCAGGATCCTGAACGGCAATCTCCGCTATCCGGATGAATTTGTATGCCACAAGATCATCGATGCCATGGGAGACCTGTATCTCCTCGGTTATCCGGTGATCGGGCATGTGGTTGCCTACAAGACAGGGCACGGGTTGCATGCCTCACTGGCGGATAAGATACTCAGGAATCCCAACCGCTGGGAACTGGTCACCTTCGAGGAACATGAAAGGGAGGCCGAATTGCCGGCGTTGGCAGGTGTTGAATTACAAACGAATTTTGCCCCGAAGGACTTGACGGTCAATCTGGCCTGAAACAGGGCGTTCCACAGCGCATCCTCTGTCGGGTGGTCAGCAGTTTCTCCCCGATTTTCATCTCTTTTGCCTTACATACCTAAGCCTCACGGGGGCTTAGGTATGTAAGAACGCCAATTACCGGGGGATTGGCGGTTCAGGAGCCGAATAGGAGGATAAGCTCCCGGATAAGCTTTGCGGCGGTGATGGAGCAGTGTCCTGAATGATCCAGGAGGGGATTGTATTCGTTGACATCGATTCCTACCACCCGGAGGCCCTTCAACGCATAGAGTGTTTCCGCAAGCTGGGTGAAGGTGAGGCCCCCCGGTTCGGGAGCCCCTGTCGCCGGGAAAATCCCCGGGTCGAGGATGTCGAGATCCAGGGAGATATAGCAGGGGGAGCCATTGAGCGCCGTTCTCACCCGGGATATCTCCCCGGGGTCCCATCCATAGAGGCTGCCGATTCCCTTCATGAAGGCGAATTCATCCCTGGTCCCCGAGCGGATTCCCACCTGGCAGAGATTCCCCTGCCCGATGATCTCCGTTATCCTGCGCATGACCGTTGCATGCGATAGCCGCTCACCCTGATAGTCATCCCGCATATCAGCATGCGCATCCAGTTGGAGCACCTTGAGGCCGGGATGATGCCCCGTGCACTCCCTTATCAGGGGGAGGCTGACCAGATGCTCTCCTCCGATGGACAGGGGCATCTTGCCGTCGGAGAATATTCGGCGTGCGGTCCGGGCAATGAGCTCCAGCGCGCGCTCCTTGTTGCCTATGGGAATATCCAGATCCCCGAGGTCGGACAGGGGGACCTCCTCAAGATCCGCATGCAGGGCGGGGCTGTAAGTCTCAACGGCCAGGGACCCATCCCTGACGGCACGAGGAGCGAAGCGCGAACCGGGCCTGTAGGAAGAGGTGTCATCCATCGGACATCCCAGGATGACCACCGAGGCATGGGTGTATGCCCCCCCCAGCCCCAGGAATGTTGGCTGAACGAAATCGGCATGCATGATCAGGCGGTGCTCTCCATCTGCATGGTGAGGAAATTGGGCAGAGAGAAGGCGCCTCGGTGCAATGAGGGGTTGTAGTAACGGGTGGTGCGGCTTACCCGCAGGGCGGATTCCTCCCGGATGTCCTCCACCGGGTGGATGGTCTTGGAGCCGATGGTAAAGCTCCATAAACCCGAAGGATAGGTGGGAATACAGGCGCAGTATGAAAACGCCCGTGGAAAGGCTGAGGATATATTTCGGTAGATGCGGGCCCAGAGTTTCGGATCCTGAAACGGGGATTCACTCTGGGTGACCATGATACCGTCAGGCCTCAGGGCCTTGAACACATCCCTGTAAAAATCGACAACAAAGAGCCCTTCTGCAGGCCCGATGGGGTCGGTGGAATCGATTATGACCGCGTCATAGACATTATGCTGCTTGGCGATATACTGTATCCCGTCCTCTACAAAGATGTGGGCCTTCGGATCATTCAACCCCCGGCTGACCTCAGGGAAATACTCGATCGATGCATCGATGACCTCTCTGTCGATCTCAACCAGGTCGATCCGTTCGACCTCCGGATGCTTCAAGACCTCCCTGACCGTTCCTCCGTCACCGCCGCCTATGATGAGGACCGCTCGTGGACAGGGGTGCGCCACCAGGGGGACGTGGGAGATCATCTCGTGGTAGATGAACTCATCCCGTTCGGTGAGCATGATCAGTCCATCCAGGACCAGGACCTTGCCGAAATCGAAGCTCTCGAGTACATCAAGCTTTTGGAAGGGGGTCTCTTTGTGACAAAGACAGCGTTTTACCCTGAGCGTAATCCCTACATTCGGGGTGTGTTTTTCCGTAAACCAGAGTTCCACTGAAAATCCCTGCCTCTCCGATAATGTCAATACCAGAGGATTACACCGGCAAAGGCGGCTCCGATGTGCTGGACCTTCGATTCGATAGCGACGCTTTGAAGCCTCGCAATCCTGGTGCCGCGTTTCGCCATCCCTTGTTCCGCCATGTTCCTGACGATGGATTCGATCTCCTCCTTGTGCCCCCGCGAGGAGTACTCCATGATCAATCCGGGCCTCTCTTCGTCCTCGGGCAGGGCTGCGGCTACGGCAGCTGATATGACCTCTCCCGGGATATCGCTGATGATCGATGCATATGCGATAGGCACCAGTGAACCGGGTGGAATCGAGGGATCACATATTTCCGTGCATCGGGGCGGGATGATGCTGCTTACCTTGACCAGGTTGAAATTTCCCACTCCGGCATCGATTAAGGCGCCATCAAAGGCGTTAAGGGGGGTATACCCCTCTGCGGTCCCCTTTACAAAAAAGAAATGCCTCGGTGTTTCGGTGTGGTTGATTTTCATGGCGATCTATGCTGATACCTCGCTGGGTATCAGATCCTTTTTGACCTTTATGATTGGCGGTTTATAGTGTAATTCCTTCCCCTTGACATCCAACTGTCCCCGTTTGATCTCCATGGTCATGACCTTCGCCGCCTTGAAGGATTCCTTCAGGGATTCGAATGCCTTCCAGGGATCAACCTGCTCCCCGCAGGTAAAGAGGTCGACTGCGGCATATCCGTATTCAGGCCAGGTGTGTATGGCGAAATGCGATTCAGCGATGATGACCACGCCGCTCACCCCATGGGGATTGAACATATGAAAAACGCTTTGGACTATAGTGGCCTGACTTATGGCAGCAGCCTCTTGCATAAACATTTTTACCGCATCGATGCTGTTCAGCACCTGGCTGTCACACTCGAAGAATTCCGCCAAAATCTGACGTCCCAACGCCTTCATTTTCAACCCCCCTTCCTGTGGAATAGTGAAAAAAAGAATGGTTGAATGGTCTATAAAATATGAAACGATGTATTATACAGATTACCGTTCCCAATGTAAAGGGATAATCAAGACAGATTCGAACAAATGACAGATGGTGTGATAAAAGGCTCTTCAAGGGTTTCGAGAGATTATTCTCCCTTTACTGAATGGTGAGGGACGCCAATTCATGAAAGAAGCAGATGCGATCCTTCCCCTGTGCCTTGGCCTCATAAAGGGCGGTATCCGCGTATTCGACCAACTGGGACGACGCGTTGATGCAGTCGATGGGATATGAAGACACGCCGAGGCTTACGGTGACCGGAGGCGAACATGCCTTTTTCGTCTCAAAATCCAGACTGCGCACGCTTTCCATGATTTTTTTGGAGATCACATGCGTGCCGTCATAATCGGTATTGGGCAGAAGGATGGAGAATTCATCCCCGCCGTATCGAGCCAGTATGTCCGTTGCACGCAGAGGGCTCTTGAGGGCCTCCGAAATCCTTTTGAGGATACGATCACCGAACTGATGATCGAAGTGATCGTTGATGCACTTGAAATTGTCGATATCGATCATAAGGCAGCTCAGGGGCTCTGAATAACGATTGGCCCGCTTCAGCTCGACATCCGCCCGTTCCCAGAAATGCCGGTGGTTATAGAGGCCGGTAAGTCCGTCAGTGAGGGCCTGATGGCTGAGCTTGTCAATCATCTTCTGCTGCTCGCGGTTGATCCGATTCAACCCCCTGTTCAATTCCTCCAGATATCGGACATATCCTTCCAATCGTTTTAATTCGCTTACATCCTTGAGGATGCCCAGTTTACCCGCGCCCTCGTGCCCAGGCCCCCAGGGCAGGAGATCCAGATGAAAAAGGCGCCCCCTCTTTGAGCGGATGATGGTATGTGTATCCACGTCCTGGCATGCATAATTGATCAGGAACGATTGATAGCCCTGTCCCACGAAATTCCCGAATTCCTTATGGAATCCCTTGTTTGAATAGGCAATGGTTCCGTTCGAATCGACAAAGAAGGAAGGATTCGGTATGAGGGCCAGCATTGTAACCATCTGATCGTGTCCCATATTCAACTCCGCCTCACGCTGTTCTATCCTTCAGTTCCTTTTACCCGGTCAATCGCCATGATTGCCCATGCCGATTATGAGCCAGTAGTTGCAATAATGCTGCCAGAACAAGGGAAGGGGCCTCAACAAAAAACATCTTTTTATTCAATGTGTTACTTGCATTGTATCCCCATCCCTGTGCCCCGGTGTCATATTTTTTCCCCCCTGCCCGTAACTCCCAATGATTTGACACCATCCTGTTTCTGTGTAATTATCATTTCGTTTCTATCGTCATGTATACCCATGAAGGAGCGATGAACATGAAGGCCGGGACAAAATCACTTGTATATCCACATTGCATATCGGCCCTGCTGGTATGCATGGCCATCATATCCCTCATGACATGCCCATGTCCCGTCTATGCCCAGGCACGGGGGCTGGGTTTCAGGGGGTTGGTCCCTCCGCGGAATGCCAAACCGGAAACGTACAAGGGAGAGGTAACAGGAATGGATTTGCCCCTCATCATGATCAAGGAAGGCTTATGGGGCTCTGCAAAGGTCTTTGTGGGCCCTCCCGGTTTCCTGCATGAACAGGGTTTCTCGTTCCGGAAGGGGCAGCGCCTGACCATTTCGGCGGTGCCCGTGAAGGTGGAGGGACAAAAGATCCTTGTCTCGTTCAGGATTGAAGACAGGGATACCGGACAGGGCATTGCCTTGCGCGATAAACGAGGGGAGCCTCTCTGGTGGGGAGGCGGAGCGGGTGCCGGCGCCGGTCGCCAGCAGGGTGAAAAGGGGCGTCTTGATCGCGGGAATTGAATGCGGCTTGAGTAAGGTTGTATGCACAAGGCAGGTTAACGGAGCACTAATCGAGGAGGCTGCAATGGAAATCTATGACAAGGTTAAGGATGCTTTGGATGAAATACGGCCATCCCTGAAGGCAGATGGAGGGGATGTTGAACTGGTTGGCGTGGATGACGGTGTTGTCAAGGTCAGGCTCAAGGGTGCCTGCTCGGGATGTCCCATGTCGACCATGACCCTGAGGGTTGGGATAACAAATCACCTGAAGAAGAGGGTCCCCGAGGTAAAAGAGGTTGTCTCCGTGTGAATAGACAAGAGGGTAATGTTCGGGGGCTTATCAGCTAAGCCCCCTGCCCTCCCCGGTACTGTCCCCTGCCATCGTCATCAGAGGTATTACCCCCCCGGTACTGTCCCCCTTCGTTGCCAAAGGTGGCGCCGGTCACGTCATTGACCCCGTCGCCATCGGCATCCGTGAAGTTGTCGTTGACCCCGTCATCGTTGTCATCTACAAAGCCGAATCCGTGGCGGTAGCTCTCCTCGGGATTGAGGTCATTGAATCCGTCGCCATCGGCATCCGTGAACAGATCATTGATCCCGTCACCATTCTCGTCCTTGAACAGGTCGTTTTTCCCGTCCCCGTTCACGTCGCTGAATCCGAAACGGTCGCTTCCGAAGTTGTATGCACGTCCGGTGAGATCATTGATCCCGTCCCCGTCGGCATCGGCGAAGTTATCGTTGATGCCGTCGTTGTTCCCATCGCTCCATCCGAATCCATGGGCATAGGACATCCCCTCGCACGGTTTGCCCATGTCGCATATCCCGTCTCCGTCGGCATCGGCGAAATTGTCGTTGATGCCATCGGCATCCGTATCGACGAAGCCGAATCGGTATCCATACAACACGCGCCTGCCGGTGAGGTCGTTGATACCGTTACCATCGGCATCGGTGAAACGATCGTTTATACCATCCCTGTTATGATCCCTATATCCGAATCCATGGGCATATATGACGCCGGTCTGGTCACAGATCCCGTCCCCGTCTGCGTCCGAGAACCCGTCATTGATTCCGTCTCCATCCCTGTCCACAAAACCGAAGGTGTATCCATAGCCAAGGCCGTTGACGTCGTTTATCCCATCCCCGTCTGCGTCCGTGAAGTTGTCGTTCACCCCGTCATTGTTCTCGTCGGTCCACCCATATCCGTGACAGTATGCCTGACCGGACATATCGCATATCCCATCCCCGTCTGCGTCGCAGAATGTGTCGTTCACCCCGTCCCCGTCCTCATCGATCCACCCGAAGGTGTAGCCGTCGTAGTGTCGGCAATTCATCTGCCGCTCCTCGGTCTGGGAGAGCATGCCCAGCCGGAGGGTCTGGTTGGGTGAAAGACGGACGAATTTGCTGGCAATAATGACCCCGTTTTTTATGACATCGAGGGTATGGTCCCCAGGGGGACAGGGCTCTATTGCAAAATTTCCATTGAGGTCCGGCACCGCGTATCGGTTGGTGCGCTCCACCACCACCATGAAGGGGAGATCGGGGAGCGTCAGCCCGGTTTCCTCGGGCGGGCCTGGTGTCCCATCCGGTGGGCCGTTTCCTTCCTCCTGTTCTCCTGGAACCTCATTGGACGGTCCCCCTCCTGTACCGGTGGGACCGGGGGTTCCCTGTCTCAACCTGCTTTTTGCCATGAGCTCCGAGTCCAGTTGACCATATACCGCGGCAGAATTCTGCCCTCCCAGGACCCCTGCATTTTGGGAAAACGGCTGCAGGGGATCATTGGGGCCGGTTCCCCCGCACCCCATTACGCACAGGACAAAGAGTGCTATCACCACGGACAGCATGATGTATATTCGCTTCATGAATACCCCCTTTATGGTATTGACAGCGGGTTTTCCCGCATACGATCAAAGGCGCTCATCTGCGTTGCGACCTTCCTCTCAGGCATATGCAATCAAGCGCAAAAAAACTACCATTCTTAAGAAGAAGAAATGGAAGCAATCTGCGTGCCATATTTGCACTCGGCAGGGGATTTTGAAGGATGGCCTTGGGTAACGGCGAAGATGATGGGAGGCGATAGTAGAACACACCACAATATCATATAATTAGATAATGGTTCGGGCATATTCCGCTGCGTGTTGCCTGAATGGAATGGATGGTGAGCAAAGGAAGAGGCAACCCCGGTGGGTTCCAGGGAAAAAGTCACAGGACCTTTTGTGCGCATTCGATCAAAAAGGGAACGCCTTGTGTTCAAAATGTAATCAATCATTAGGGCAGTGATTCGGTTCGGCCTCCGCGCGATTGACACCACACAGGAAACCTCCTATGATTAGAGGTAAAAGACAGGGTATTGAGCACGTATGCGTGCGGTTGCCTGTCAGGTTCATGCACGATCATGGATGCATCAAGCAACGGGACGCGCTGTTCACGGTGCACCGGCGTTAATGGCAAAGGAGGTCTATAGATGCATGCGTATTGGAGAGGAAAAAAGGTGTTGGAAAAAAGGGGGGGCTGCGCGGAGTATGGCTGTATATGCCTGCTCACGGTTCTGTGTCTCCTGTTTCCTTCTCGCTGTCTCGCAGGGGTGGAAGGGTATATGGTGGTCAAGGATAATGAGACCGTATTGGACCCCAAAAACGCCACTGCCATATCATGGCAAAATAGGATATGGATAACCGAGGACAAGGTAAGGATCGAAAATTCCCAGGAGAATGACCGCGTCCTGTTGGTTCATATGGACACCGGTAAGCTCTATCAGCTCGATACCCAAGCGAAGACGTACAAGACGCTCGAATTTCCTGAGGGGTTGAAGGACCTTTATGGAAAAGGTGAGTTGAAAAGCGAGATGATGAAAAAGGAGAAGAAGTGCGGCGAATGGGACTGCTATGGGGTTACGGTGCACACCTCGAATCAGGAGGTTTCCCTGACCACGGAGTACTGGCTGACAAAGCAGGTGGACATCCCCTTTGCCCTGAGAAAAAAGATCGCCCATTACTTCGGCCCCGACCAGGTGAGGCTTACCGAGGAATTGTCGAAATACGAGGGATATCCCATCGAAACCGTGCTCACCATGAAGGTTAGTGACAAGGAGATCAGCATGGCATCCAAGGTCCTGGAGATAAAGAAGATGGAGATACCTTCGGAGACATTTGAAATCCCTGCCGGCTTTAAGCCGGTTCAGGACGCATTAATAATTCATGATGATCATCTTGTTGGTTCCACGGAAGTACCGGCGGATTCCAAGTCTGTTGAGGACCCATCTGTAGATGCCCCCGAAGCAGCAAGCGAAAAGGATACTAATGAGGTGAAGCCCGTCAAACCGGAGAAAGATTCCGCTCAGCAGTAGACGGAGCGTGCCATGTTCAGCATTCCGATGAGTGGATTCACACACGAATCGGGATGCGCCCATGGCAGCCTTCATGATCACCCCTGGGGATTGCAGGAATTCAGGGACATGCCCGAGGAACATCCGGCAGTAGGGTCAGCACGTGTGAGGTGTGTGTAATGGGTAGATGGCGACGTCGTTATTACGATCTCTTCTCCCGCATCTACGACCTCATCATACGGCTCCATTCCAAGGATGAGGGTGCGGCCCTGCGGGAGTTCCTGGTGACGCGCACAGGCATGGGGAGAGGGGACACGGTGCTCGATATATGTACGGGAACCGGATCAGTGGCCCTGGCGGCCCACGCGGCTGTCGCCCCGGAGGGTATGGTGGTGGGCCTTGATTTTTCATTCGGGATGCTGCGCAAGGCATCCCAGAAGGCCCGGGAAAGGGGACTTCCCAGGATGTTTCTCGTAGTGGGGGATGCAGCGGCCATGCCCTTTCGAACCGGCGCCTTCGGATGCGTCACCTGCTCGCATGCCATGTACGAACTCCCCTCGGATGCCAGGACGAATGCCATCAGGGAGGTCCGCAGGGTCCTCGCCGACGGGGGTCGCTTTTTCATGATGGAACATTGCAAACCCACTGCCCCGCTCATCAGATTTCTCTACTATATACGCCTTATGTCCATGGGATCTCCGGAGAACCGGCGATTTGCAGAGGATGAGACCCCGTTCATCGAACGGTTTTTTAGCGAGGTGACCATGGAGCCTTCACCCACCGGAAAATCCAAGCTTATATCAGGCGCAAAATAGCCGTGCATTGGAAAATCGAATATTTTGCTTTTTGACACGTGATGCAGTATAATTGAAATTTTGGCTTGAGAGGAGGAGACCTGTGAACATCGGGATCATCGGTCTTCATGGCTCCGGAAAGACCACCATCTTCAATTCCCTGACAGGGCAGATGGTGCACGGGGACAGCTCGGCATGTAAAAAAGGGCATGTCCTTGGCCTGATCCAGGTGCCGGACAAGCGGATCGACAGGCTTGCGGAGATATTTAATCCCAAAAAGAAGACATACGCCCAGATCCGATTTGCCGACTTTCCCGGATCGGTAAAGGATGAAAAGGGATTCAGCGACCAGATGATCAGGAACCTGCACGACGTCGACGCGCTCGCCTTGGTGCTGAAGGGATTTTCAACCGGCATGCCCCCGGCCCCCCTGGAGGAATTACGGACCATCATGGCGGATATGCTCCTTTCCGATCTCATCCTGGCCGAGAAGTCCCTCGAACGGCTGCGGAAGGATCGCCGGAATCCCACGCTGCTCGAGCTCATGGAAACCATTCACTGCCATCTCAGCCAGGACCGGCGGCTTGCGTTTCTGGATCGTGAGGTGCGCGAGGATCCGTGCATTGCCGGGTACACCTTTGTCACCGGGAAACCGGTGCTGGTGGTTTTGAACATCGGGGAGGAAGGTCCGACCGGGCTTCCGGTTGAGCAGATAGAGGCGGAATGCAGGGGTCAGGGGTGGAGCCTGCTATCCATCTGCGGCTCCCTGGAAGAGGAGATCGCCCAGCTTGCACCCGAGGAGCGGGGCGCCTTTCTTGCCGATCTGGGGGTTGAGGAGCCTGCAAGCGAGCGGTTTATTGCCGTAAGCTATGAACTCCTCGATCTGATCTCCTTTTTTACCGTGGGAGAGGACGAGGTCCGATCCTGGCCCATACAAAAGGGGACCATTGCGGTGAAGGCTGCGGGCAAGATCCATTCGGATATAGAGCGCGGGTTTATCCGGGCGGAGGTGATCGGGTATGAGGAGTTCATCCAGTGCGGGGATTTTGCAACCGCCCGTAAAAGGGGCCTTCTGAGGGTGGAAGGGAAGGAATATGCAGTGCAGGACGGAGATATCATGCATGTCAGGTTCAATGTGTGAGCGATGGAACACCCGTGGATCTCCGGCCCGGCAAGGGGATGAAAAAATCGAGGGATTTCGGATATATCCTTCATGGGCGTTCCGGCGGTCACTGCTCATGAACCCATGGTGCACGCGATGGATGATCGCCGTGGAGAAAATGAAACGACTATTATAAATGAAGAGGTATAGCGTGTTATGACCATTGATGTTCACAGACTGAGAAATATCGGAATCAGCGCCCACATCGATTCCGGCAAGACCACGCTCACCGAGCGTATCCTTTACTATACCAAGAGAATACACGCCATCCATGACGTCAAGGGGAAGGATGGGGTAGGTGCGACCATGGATTTCATGGATCTCGAGAGGGAGCGCGGCATCACCATCACCTCCGCAGCAACCTACTGCGAATGGGCAGGTCATTTCATCAATATCATCGATACCCCCGGGCATGTGGATTTCACCATCGAGGTGGAGCGCTCGCTGCGGGTCCTGGACGGCGCCATCCTGGTGCTCTGTGCGGTGGGTGGAGTGCAATCCCAGTCGATCACCGTGACTCGGCAGATGGAGCGATACCGGGTGCCCAGAATCGCCTTCATCAATAAATGCGACCGCAGTGGTGCCAATCCCGTTCGGGTGGTCAAACAGGTGCGGGAGAAATTGCGGCAGAACGCAGTGCTCATGCAGATCCCCATCGGCCTGGAGGCCGGGTTTCACGGCGTGGTGGATCTGGTGACCATGGAGGCGATCTATTTTGATGGACCCTCCGGTGAAACCATGAGACGGGAGCCCGTTCCGGAGGAACTTCTCGAGGAGGCGGAACTGAGAAGAGAGCAAATGCTGGATACGGTGTCCCTTTTCTCCGACGAGCTGACCGAGGCCATCCTTGAGGAGCGCGTCACCCCCGATTTGATTCATCACGCCGTGAGGGCGGGGACCCTGTCCCTCCAGATCACCCCGGTATTTCTCGGATCCGCTTATAAGAACAAGGGAGTTCAGCCCCTGCTGGACGGGGTGGTGCACTACCTTGCCTGTCCCCTGAATATCGAGAACAGGGGGATCGATCTGGACCGCAGCGCAGAGGAACTGGTAGTGGCGCCTGATCCGGAGGCCCCATTGGTGGCATTTGCATTCAAACTCGAGGAGGGCCGTTACGGCCAATTGACCTATTTGAGGGTCTATCGGGGGAGGCTCACCAGGGGAGGAACCATCTTCAACATCCGTACGGGGAACAAACTGAAGGTGGGCAGATTGGCCAGGATGCACGCCGATAAGATGGAGGAGATCGAGGAGTGCAGCGCAGGAGACATCGTGGCCATGTTCGGCGTCGACTGCGCCTCGGGGGACAGCTTCTCGGACGGGCGGGAAAATATCGTCATGTCGTACATGCATGTGCCGGATCCGGTCATATCCCTGGCCATCACCCCTCAGGACAACAAGTCCCAGGACCGTCTCAACAAGTCCCTCAATCGGTTCTGCAAGGAGGACCCTACGTTTCGTGCCCACTATGACCAGGAGTCAGGCCAAACCATTATATCGGGAATGGGCGAACTCCACCTGGACATCTATATCGAGCGAATGAAGCGGGAGTACGGGGCGGCCGTTCAGACCGGCATGCCCCAGGTCGCCTATCGGGAGACCATTTCCCAGCCGGCGGAATTCGACTACCTTCACAAGAAGCAGACAGGGGGCGCAGGCCAGTACGGCAGGGTCCTGGGTAGCATAGAGCCCTATCCGGAAGGCCAGTATAATTTTGTAAATAAGGTGGTGGGGGGACACATCCCGCATGATTTTATCCCTTCATGTGACAAGGGATTCCAGAGTTGTCTGGACAAGGGAAGCCTGATAGGGTTTCCCATTACCAACGTCCAGGTCACCCTGACGGACGGTGCGGCCCATGCGGTGGATTCCTCCGATATTGCCTTCCGGCAGGCGGCAATAGGCGGTTTCCGCCAGGCGTACCAAAAGGCGAAGCCGATCATCCTGGAGCCCATCATGAAGGTCGTGGTGGAGGTGCCCACCGAGTTTCAGGGTGCGGTGATGGCCACCCTCAATCAACGGCGCGGGATCATTATCGGCACCACAGAGGAATCGAGCTTCTCCATCATTGAGGCCGAGGTCCCCCTGGCCGATATGTTCGGTTACTCCACCGTGCTGAGGTCTGCAACCCAGGGCAAGGCGGAATTCACCATGGAGTTCTGCCGGTATAAACAGGTGCCTCATAATATCGCGGAGCAGCTCAAGAAGGAATATAGTGAGAAGATCGCCTCCCAGAAGGCAGCGTGACATGGAAATCTATAGGGGACCTCTGAAGACCGTGCGCAGAGGAACCAGGCATAACAAGAGAGGTGAACTAGCTATGTGGCGCGATGCTATTTCCAAAAAAAATCCGATGAGGATCTTTGAAAAGGGCATTCATGGAGGATTGGGCAAGGGAAACCTGGGGGCCATCATGGCGAGGGCCGGGGTGGGAAAGACGGCCTGCCTGATTCAGATATCCCTGGATAACCTCCTCAGAGGGCAGAATGTCCTCCATTTTTCAGTGGGAAAGAGGGTGGACGAGGTACGGGACTGGTACAACGAGATGCTGGGGGACCTCGCCCGGTCATGCAACCTGCTCCCCGCGGAGTCCATTCTGGGTGAAATCGAACCCAGGCGGATTATCCAGAGCTATACGGACCACATGTTCAGTGCGGACCGGATGGAGGCGGGGATCGCCAGGCTGAAGCAGCACAGTGGATTCGCACCCGATGTGGTGCTCGTGGATGGTCATTTCTTCGAATCGCTCTCCAGATCAGACATGGAGCGGATCAAGGATCTCGCCCGGGCGCATGCCATGGAGATCTGGTTTGCTGTGCAGACCCACCGGGAGGGGGTGGTCGTCAATGATCGGGGTATCCCGGCCCCCTGTCATCTGGTTGACGATCTCCTGAGCGTGGTCGTGTTCCTTGAACCCTTTGGAGATTCCGTTCGCCTGCGCCTTATGAAGGACCACGACAATCCCAATGTGGAGGACCTCCACCTTCTCCTGGATCCCAACACCCTGCTCATACGGGATGAAATCGGCCAGGAACGTATTGCATAGGCATTGAGGAATCCAGTAGTGCCTTCGCCCGACATGGCAGATACCTGTCCGAAAGTATGCAAAATATTGCATCTTGGCACCCCCCATCACATGATCGGCCAATCGAGCCGAACCGGTGAGAAATACGTTAACGGCCCATTATGTAATGGATTTGAGAGATCCTGATCCTTTGTGTATGCATGGGGTGTATGCTGAATACCATGGGCATTTTTTTTGCAAAGCATAATGAAGAGTATTTATTTCCGTCTTAATAATAGTATGTCTATACGATTTAAGTGAAACGAGGTGTATCCGGAATGTTCTTCACCTTCCACACTGCTGATGCGTGAAGGGATAGATTAAGAATTGTTTTATTTTCATGCAGTTGCAAAAGGTTGGTGAACCCGGGAATTTCTTAGTTTTCTTAAGAGGATGGGGGGCCGATAAAGTCACGTCGTAATTGTGGAAAACAAAGACGCATTGTCAATCATTAAGCAAGATTTTGCTGCGATGATTTTCAACTAAAGAGAGCGAGGTGAAAAGGCAAACAGCTTTCTTTTGAATTAGGTTCTTTGGGTCAAATTACAAAGAAGGAAAGAGTGAGCAGGTTATGAAGAAAAAGGTTTCAAGTGCGTTAACATTTGTAGGTATCCTTTGTCTCTTAGTCATCCTTTCAACCGTTCCGTCAAGCTTCGCCCAGTTCATGCCCCAATTCGGCGGCTATGGCATGCAGCCCTATGGCATGCAGGCTGGCTACGGCATGCAGGGCTACGGCATGCAGCCTCAATACGGTTATGGCGGCGGCTATGGCATGCAGCCCTATGGCATGCAGGCTGGCTACGGCATGCAGGGCTATGGCATGCAGCCTCAATACGGTTATGGCGGCGGCTATGGCATGCAGCCCTATGGCATGCAGGCTGGCTACGGCATGCAGGGCTATGGCATGCAGCCCTACGGCATGCAGGGCTATGGTATGCAGGGATACGGTGGAATGATGCCCTATGGTATGTCTGGCGGCACTGGCGGCTACTACCCCCAGAGTAGCGGCGGCACTACTGCCCAAAGATTGCCGCGGCCGGGCCAGCCCTATACGCTCTACGGCCAGCAGGAGGGCGTGTACTACGGCCAGGCCGATCCACAACAGTTGTTTCAGCTCTTCGGAGGCGGCTATTAAAACGATATCAGCCTGAAACTACAAGGCTGCCGGACCTGATCATCAAAAAGTCCGGCAGCCTTTTTGTTTGTCTACGAGGCGATAGGGGCTCCAGTCAATGAGCACATCGATGGGTGTTGCAACGGGGAAGCGCGGTTAGCGCAGGCGGATATTTCTCTCAAAGGCGGTCAAAGACCGTGTCGGCCCTCTCCATGACGGGCATGCGGCGATGCATCCATGACCGCAATGATTCCTTCCTCGATCAGTCGCGCGGCGGTTGAGAAAAAGGGGGCACACTCCTCAACGGATGAGGAGAGATTCTTCATGAGTACGACAAAGATTCCTGCAAGGAAGCGGTGCACCTTTACCGGGAAAAGAAGGCAACGCTCCATCATTTCTTCCGTGCGGGGCCCCAGTCTCTTCCTGCCCCTGCGGGTCTCCCAGTAAATCTGATAGAGGCTCACAAAGGCGTCCTTTTCAGCGAACCGGGAGCAAAAATCCTCTTGGTCGAAAAAGCCGTTGACCAGGGCGGAAATCCGTAACGGAAGCATATCCGTGAATTGCCTCCTGACCCGACAGCAATCCTCCTCCAACAGCAGCAGGCCCACTGCCTCAAGATCGGGAAGCCTGCTGGTGAGAAGTGCGGATGTCCTCCTCCAGAGTATATCGGGATCGGGGATCTGGCCGATAATGGCGCTCAACGCCTGGAGGGTATGGAGATAGATCGCCCTTTTCGCGAGCAGGTACTCGTACTTGGTGATCCTGTTCCGGAGCACTCTTTCCTGCAAACCGATCTTCGTCCAGTGGTCCTTGTGTTCCCTCTGGATGGTTTCAAGGCAAAACCGCTGCTTGTTGAGGAGCATCTGATCGAGCTCCATTTTCTGTACAAGGATTGAGATCTGATTCCCCAGCGAGGAGAAAAAACGTTGCAGTCGCGAGTTGGCCGAGATAATGGATAGCATCACGGGGCATTTGAGGCAGCGGACCATCTCATTGTAAGTGGAGGTCCTCCTTTTTGACTCGGGGGGAGCATCGGCATCCGTCGTATTCGCCTGATAGGGGCACAATTGGTTACAGAAGGAACAAAGGCACGAATCGGTTATCGCGCGTGTGCGATTTTTCTGAAGATTGGTCACTCCCATAGGTTCTCCCCCCGGTTTTTCATACACAATAAGCTGTAATATTACACAAGAAAGCAACTGCTATGCCAATAGGGGCCCTTTCCCATAAAAGGGATATGAAAGGGCATGGACACATTCCGGGCTTGTCATGTAACATTATGAAATTTAGAACATTATTTCTCGACGCAAGGGATAACAGATCGGAAGGAAAAGGGCCTGTAAGGGGTGAAGATTCGGAAGTAGCGGGGGAAGGGATCTCGATCCGGCAGGGGGAGAAGAATATGGATGGCCGCCGAACTATTTGATATTTTAATGGGTTGCGATGCTTCCTGCCCGTATTTTTCAGGACATGATAGTTGCAACCATGATGCATTATATTCATTCATTAGTGCAATATTTGTCTTTTTTATTATTTTACTATAGTGAGGCAGGATGCCCTTCCCCTTTGCACAACACGTCCCGTTATCTGCCGCCCCATGACGTGCATTCCCGTTTCTGCAGAGAATGGATCGCAGCCGTTCCTGCGGGATACGACGTGGCCCTAAGGGGTGCTGTCCAGGAGCGCTTCCGGCACGATGTTTCCTCTTCCAAGAATGGCCGGGGGATCGAGTGCCCTTTTGACCCGGGCCATCTCCCGCAGTCCCTCGTCCCCGTATTGTATCCTCACCAGCTCGTGCTTCATTTTCCCGATCCCGTGCTCGGCAGCCACCACCCCGCCCAGGGAGACCGCGGTGCGTGCCAGGGACATGACCAGTTCGCCTGCTGTGCTCACCTGCGATGCGTCATGGGGAAGGATATTGACATGCAGGTGGTTGTCGCCGATATGGCCGAAGATGACATATTCAAGGCCTGATGTGTGCAGCCCTCTGCGATAGGCCTCCAGCATGTCCCGAAGGTGACGGTCAGGGACCGCCATATCCGTGCTCACCTTATGAATTTTTTTGTGCCTTCCCTTTCTCTGCCCTATGATGCGGTTTATCAGCTCGGGGATCATGTGTCGGAATGCCTTCAATCGTTCCCAGTCCGCCCTTTCCATCCCCGACCAGGTCTCGTCCATGGATGCCCCGTGGGCGAGAAGCAGGGTCTCCCATGCCTCGTACATCTCCTCGATGTCATCCTCCTTATAGGCCGTTTCCCAGAAGATTGCCGCCCCTGCCCCGGAGGGCACACTGAAGGGGACCTCCTCCCGGCGTAACAGGTCCAGGGAACGGGAGTCGAAATATTCGAGGCATAGGGGGAGGAGCCCTTGTCGAGCCTCAATGGCGAAGGAGATCGCATGATCCTCTTCGGGGAAGAAGGAGAGGGCGCCCAGGATCGCCTCGGGTTTTTGAATCAGTTTCAGCCGCACTGCGGTGACCACCCCCAGGGTCCCCTCGGATCCGATGAAAAGGTCGATCAGGTCCATCCCCGGCCTGCTGAAATACCCGCAGGTGGACTTTGCATCCGAGGTGACGTAGCGGGGTGGATGGAAGGAGGTCTCCCTCCCCGTTGTATCAATGATCCGAAACATGCCGTCGGAAGAAAGGGGACATCGGCCCCTCTCGAGTTCCAGCACCTCACCGTTGGTGAGGGCCACCCGCAGGGCCTGCACAAAATTGCGCGTGGAACCGTAGCGCAGGGAGCGTGCCCCGGAGGCATTGGTCGCCACGGTCGAACCGATGAGCGCGGTTTCCTCGGTCGGGTCCGGTGGATAGAAATAGGTACGGGGGTCTTCCCTGAAGGTGCCCAGTTTCCCCTCCGGTGCGGGCAGGTGTTTTGTCTCCACCTGTTCATGAAAATCGCTGAGCCTGAAACCAGGCTCAACCCATACCGACCATCCGCCGTCCCGTTCCCGGAGGATGTCCAGGACACGATCCATCCGCTCCATGCTCATGAGCACGCCGCCACATGGCACCGCTGCGGAGGTGATCCCGGTCCGCGCCCCGGATACGGTAACGGGCACGTGTCGTTGCGCCATCTCCTGTAAAATCGCGCAGACCTCGGCCTCTGTCGCAGGGAAGACGATCTCCTCAGCCCAGCCGGGCCCGAAGCGGGACTCGTCCATGAGGTATGCACCATATGAAGAGGCTATCTCGTCGGAAGCGGTGATCCTCCTGACGGGTTCATCCCGGTCTTCCTTCCTGGGAGGTTGACTCTTGATCATTATCCGATATACTGTAACCGCTCAATATATTGAGCAATTACAATGTCTCCCCTTTCGTAATCGTTTGCATCATTGCACCGCCCAACATAGTAGAACACATTAAAAAGAGTATACCATGATCAATCGGCAATCAAAAAAAGGAATGCCTCGGGCATTAGTGAGGTTCTTAATAATGAGTAACTTTCTCCAGGATGTGGTGATAAACAAGTTGAACGGGTACTACCTTATTCTGTGCGCAAACGATCGAAAGACAGCTGCTCTCTTCATGTACTGCATCAACCAGACCGCGGTGTATTTCATGGTTTTCCTGAGGCTCATCCCTCCCCGTATCAGGCGCAGGTAGCCTCACTCCGCCGTTTTGTTCTTCCCGGTTTTTTGTTCCTCGGCCATTCGTCTGTACTTTTCCGGCAGCGGAGGCACCACCATCCCCCCTGAGACCACCACCTTGATCCCCTCCTCGATGCTCATGTCAAGGGTGATCAGATCCTCCCGAGGCACGATGATCAGGACGCCGGAGGTGGGATTCGGGGTGGTGGGGACAAAGATGTTGACCGTCTCCTTTTCCGTGACCAGTTGCACCTCGCCCTGTGCATCGGAGGTCAGGAAGCCGATGGTGTACACCCCCCTGCGCGGATATTCCACCAGGACCACCTGCCTGAACGCCTTCTTGCCCGATACGGATATCGATTCCATGAGCTGCTTTGAGGAATGGTAGATGCTCCATACCAGGGGGACCTTGCTCAACAATCGTTCGCCGATATGGACGGTCTTCTTTCCGATGACATTGGTGACGATGAGTCCCGTTATGTACGTGATGCACAAAAGGCTCAGTAGGCCCAGTATCCCGGAAAGATAGGTGGTGAACCGACCGGAAAGCCCTGCCAGCCTGGCGAAAAAGGCGAAGGGACCGGCGAAGAGGCGCTCGAAAAGGCCGAAGCTGAAACGAACCATGAGGATCGTGATGAATGCAGGCAGAATTACCAGGAGTCCCGCAAGGAACTTGTTCCGTAAATGATGCCTGAAATGCTCGAATGACATTGTGCGCCCTCCTGCCCGGCGATACGCCGATCAACTGATCAGTTGGTTTATCTCAAATATCGGCCACAGGATCGACATGACGATGAAACCGACCAGCACCCCCATGAAAAGGATGATGAGGGGCTCAAGTACCGAGGTGAGCCCGGCGATGGCGGATTCGACCTCGTTGGTGTACGCCTCTGCGATCTTATGGAGCATCTCCTCCATCTGGCCGCTCTTTTCACCCACTGACACCATGTGAATAACGATGGGAGGAAAGATGCCCTCCCTCTTGAGGGGCGGGGCGATCTCCTCCCCCTCCTGAACGCTCAGTGCAACGCGGTCGATTGCCCGGCCTATGACCTCGTTGTCCACGATGTGGCGGACGATCCTGAGGGCCTCCAGGATGGGGAGGCCGCCGCTCAGGAGGGTCCCCATGGTCTGAGCGAAACGGGCGATGGCAAACTTTTTTTTGAGACTGCCGAAGATGGGGACCTTCAGGCTCAGGGAATCCTTGAGCAACCGTCCCGATTCCGTCTTGACATAGCGGCGAAGGATGAAATAGATGGCGATGATCGCCCCTGCAATGACCACCCAGAAGTCGCGTATGAAGAAGCTGGTGGATATCAGGATCTGGGTGGGCAGGGGAAGCTGCTGGCTCATCTCGCTGAAGATGTTGGTGATGGTGGGGATCACGAATATCATCAGGAAGATGATGACTGCAACCCCGATGACGCACATGAGGATGGGGTAGGCGAGGCTCGCCTTGATCTTCCGCTGCTGCTGGATGCTTTGCTCCAGGAAGTCCGCGAGGCGCTCCAGTACGAGGTCCAGCGCGCCGCTCGCCTCTCCGGCCCGCACCATGTGGCAGTAAAGATCGGAGAAGACCCGGGGATGTTCCGCCAGGGCATCGGAAAATGCGCTCCCCTCCTTTACCTTCTCCCGAATCTGGATGATGATCTTCTTGAGTGGCTCCGATTCCACCTGATCGATGAGCGCGGTCAGTGATTGGTCGAGGGGAAGGCCTGCCTTGAGGAGGGTGGCGAGCTGGCGGGTGATGAGTGCGACCTCGGCCTTCTTGATCCAGCGAAATATCCCTGTGGTGAAAAGCTGTTTTTCAGGGAGAACCTGCTCGAGTTCCGCGGTCTTCAATTCGAAGGCGAAGATCCCGTCACGCCTGAGCTTGGTCCGTGCCTCCATGGAGGTCGAGGCATCGATAACCCCCCGAACCGTTTTTCCCTTCGTGTCCAGTGCCTTGTATTCATAGACCGCCATGGTATGTCCCGTATCCCGATCTAAAACACATCTTCCTGGGTTACCCTGAGTACCTCCTGAATCGTGGAAAGACCTGCGACCACCTTATGCGCTCCGTCCTGCCTGAGGGTGGTCATGCCGGATTCGATCCCCGCCCTTTTGATCACATTGGATTCAGCCTGTTGCATGGTCAGGCGCCTGATCGTGTCGTCCATCATGAGGAGCTCGTAGATGCCGGTCCTTCCCCGGTACCCCGTATTCATGCACTCCGGGCACCCCTTTTCCCGGTAGATCCCCCCCTCGGGTACATCCGAGGGCTTGCACCCGATCTCGGCCAGGGAGTTCTGGTCGGGCCGGTACTGATCCTTGCAGTGCGGGCAGGCCACACGCACCAGCCTCTGGGCCAGTATGGCGATGACCGAGGACGCCACCAGGTAGGGCTCGACCCCCATGTCGATCAGCCTGGTGACGGCCCCTGCGGAATCGTTGGTGTGAAGCGTTGAGAAGACCAGGTGTCCGGTAAGGGAGGCCTGGATGGCGATCTCCGCGGTTTCCAAATCCCTGATCTCTCCCACCATGATCACATCGGGGTCCTGCCTCAGGATGGAGCGAAGGCCGTTGGAGAAGGTCAGGTTGATCTTGGGCATGACCTGGATCTGCCCGATGCCGTTCAACTGATACTCGATGGGGTCCTCGATGGTGATGATGTTCTTGTCGGCGAAGTTGATCTTGCTCAGGGCTGCGTAGAGGGTGGTGGTCTTCCCGCTCCCGGTGGGGCCCGTGACCAGGATGATGCCGTGTGAGCGATGGATGATGTCGTGCATCCGCTTGAGGGTATTGCCGCTCATCCCCAACTCCTCGAGGCGGAGTATGGAGCCTCGTTTGTCAAGCAGCCGCATCACCACCCGTTCGCCGAATGCGGTGGGAATCGTCGATACCCGTATATCGATCTCCCGGTCCCCCACCCTGATCTTGATCCTCCCGTCCTGGGGGAGCCTCTTTTCCGCGATGTTCATCTTCGACATGATCTTGATGCGGGAAATGATCGCCGTTTGATAGCGCTTCGGCGGGGTGAGGGTATCGTGGAGCACCCCGTCGATGCGGTACCTGACCCTGAGATCCTGTTCAAAGGGCTCGATATGCACGTCGCTTGCCCGTTCCTTGATCGCCTGCACAAGGATCAGGTTGACCAGCTTGATGATGGGCGCCTCGTTCACCAGATCCAGAAGGTCCTTCGGCTGCTCCCCCAGATCCGTAATGAGCCCCACATCCTGCTTGTCCAGGTCCTGCACCATCTTCTCGGCGGTCTCCGGCGCATGGTGGTAGATCCGGTTGATGGCCTCGTTGATCTCTTCGATGGGACAGAGCACCGGCTCCACATGACAGCCGGTGATGAGTCGTATATCATCCAGGGGCTGCACATTCACGGGATTGCAGATGGCAACCCGGATGACCCCGTTCGTTCGGTTGATCGGAATGAGGTGGTTCTTCTTGACGAAGTGAAAGGGAATCCCTTCGATGAGCGAGGGGTCCAGATCCTGGGCGATGGTCTTCTGAAAGGGCATGTGGAAGTGGCCGCCCAGGCCCTTCAGTACCCTTTCCTCGGTGTCCCCCCCCATGGCGCACAGGGATTGAATCAGGGGTTCCTCCCTCTCACGCTTCCTCGATCGGGCCTGGTCCAGCTCTTCCTGGGTGACGATGTGCTCGTTCAAGAGGATGCCCTCGATGTCTCTGATTGCAGGTTCCATGGACTATGTTTCCCTTGTTTATTGACCTTCGGCAGGGGCCTCGGGGGTGTGCTCGGACGGGGCGGTCTCGGGGGTCGCTGCATCTGCGGATGTATCGAAGGGTTGTGTTGCTGCAGCGGCCTCGGGTCCCACGGTTTCCTCGGGCGTCTCCGTCACCTCGGATACACCTTCCGGCCTCTGCTCGGTATCAACGGGAGATTGCCCGACACCCGGTGCATCGGCTGAGGACGATTCCCCCTCCTTGCCTGTGTTGATGTCTATTTTCATTCGTTCCTTTTCCAGCGAGGCGCTCTTTTCAAAGGTCAATGCCTGGAGCTCCTCCGGGGTTCGGATGATGTGAGGGGTCAGGAATACCTGGAGGTTGGTCTTCTCCTTTCGCTTCGTTGACTTCCTGAAGATCCATCCGAGCAGGGGAATCTCCCCCAGGCACGGCACCCGGTCGTAGGTATCCGACTGGTCGTCCTTCAGGAGCCCTCCGATCACCACGGTCTGTCGGTCCTTGACCACCACGGTGGTGTCCGCCTCCCTCTTGGTGGTCCAGGGGGGGCCGCCGAGGTCTGTGGTCCGCGGGATCACGTTGTCGATCTTGAGCGAGATCTCCAGCTTGACATACCCGTCAGGATTAATGTAAGGAGTGATCTTGAGGGTGAGGCCCACATCCTTGTAAATGAACGACTGCCTGGTCACGTTGTCGACGATATCGCTCTGGGGATAGCTGATGGACTGCCCTATGAGAATTTTCGCCTCCTCGTTGTCGGTTGTCAAGAGATGCGGCGTGGAGAGGATATTGACATCCTGGTCTCCCTGATACGCCCGGATCAGCGCCGCGATGTTCGGGAATTCCAGGCTGCCCACCTTGATGGAATCCTTCGCCACCCCCATGAATATCCCCTGCGGCAGGTCCCCCGATATAATCCCGGACTGGATCGAGGATATCTCGCCGAAGTTGGTTCCCCCGAATCCCTGGTACTCGCTTCCCCCGTCATCCGTGCCGATCTTCTCCACCCCCGCACGCCATTCCACCCCCAGTTCCTGATTCTTCCCGAAGGTCACCTCCGCGATGAGCGCCTCCACCAGCACCTGGGGCCGCATCACGTCCAGTTCGTCAATGATCCTGGAAAGGATCTCGTATTCCTGGGGGGAGGCGGTGATGATCAGCGAATTGGTCGCCTTGTCCGCGGTGATCTGGGAGCCCACGATGGCCGCCGCCACCTCCTGGCCTCCCTTGACCGTTTGGGACCGTTGCTGGCTGATGATGGAACTCAGCACCTTTGCCACCTCTTCTGCCTTCGAGTTCTTCAGCGCCCGTACGCGGATGTTGTCCTTTCCCCGGGGGGCAGGGATATCCAGCCGGGTGATCAGGTCCAGGATGGTCTCCATGTCGTCCTCCTGGGCCAGGATGATGAGGGAGCCCGTCCTGTCGTCGGGGATGATCTTTGACTGCACCGCATCCTTCGGGATGACCGCCTTGCGCTGCCGGGTCCGCTGCACCTTCTGGTCCCCGACCACCTTCATGACCTCTGCGGCGATCGTATCGGGTGACGCGTACTTGAGGGGTACGATCTCGATCCGGACCTCCGCGGTGGGAATATCGATTTCGTGGATGATCTTGACCAGCCTGTCGATATTGGAGAGGGTCTCGGTAAGGATGATCGTGTTGGTGGGCCCGTAGGCGATCAGCTTGCTCTCCTTGGACACCAGCATGGAGATCACGTTTTTTACCTCATTCACATCCGCGTTGATGATGGGGATGAGCTGAGTGATGAAGCTGTCCTCCGGCCGTCTCTGAAGGGTGTGCTCTGTGGTCCGTGTTACGATGTTCTTGCTGTAGGCGTCGCGCACCGGAACGATCTTTATAACGGAGCCTGAGGGTATTGCGGCGAATCCCTTGACCTCCAGAATGGATTCGAACACCTGATAGGCCTCGTCAACGGGTACGGCCTGGGGTGAGATGATGGTCACGTTCCCCTTGACCGCGTCATCGACCAGAAAATTCTTTCCCAAAAGGTCGCTCATAAACTTGATCACCAGACGGATGTCCACGTTGTTGAAATCGAGCGTGACGTTCTTGGCGGGCTCCTTTGTGCCCTTTGCATCGGACTTGCCTCGTTCGTTCAAAGCAAGCAGGATGGGCTGAGGCGGCTGCGCCGGGCACCGGCAGACCATGCCCAGCAACAACGCAATGCCGAGACCGCCGATCATGAAAAACATGCTGAGCGGCCTTTTTCTCTTCGATGATAAATACATACGTTCCTTTCCCTATATCCCTGGTGCGCTAATCATTGATATCATATTGCAGGGTAACCTCCTTGTTGTTCCTGACCACAACCACCTCGATGCGCGACTCGTTCCTGAGCTTCTGATATGCCTCGAACGCCTTTTCCGCATTGTCCACAGGGATCCGGTTGACCGACCTGATCACATCCCCGTTCCTCAGACCCATGGTGTCAAAAAAACTCCGGGGTTTGATATTCGCCACCTGGAATCCGTCAGGCTGGTCGATCTTTCCCTTGTCAAAATGGGGGATGATCCGCACCTGGGTGAGGAGTTGGCTCGAGTTCTCGAGCACGTTCTGCACCTCATCCCGCTCCATCACCCAGTGGTTCTGTGCGATCTTTTTCCCGATACGCCCGGGAATCGGGGGCTCCCCGGGGCTCTCCTGGGCGCCCGATTCCTCGGGCTCTCCCATGGCCGCGCTGATCAATGCCTCCATATCCTCGAAGGCGATGAGCATTTCCTCCTTGCCCTCGTGCTCCAGGATAACCTTGTGACGATAGATCTTGACCACCTTTGCGGGACCGATCTCGTCCCCTTCGGTGAACAGGTCCTGTTTTCTGGCGCCTTCGTCAAGGATGATGGCAAACGGCACGATCCCGTATCCGGTCATGGTCCCCAGGAGCTTGAGCCTCAGTGCGGTAAGGGGCGCAACCTTCTCCTCCTCCTCCTCCCCCCTTTGGGGCCCTTCCTTGCTGGGCTCCACCTGGAGGAGGTCCCGCTGGGTGATGATCTGGTAGTACCCCTTCCGGTTTCTGCTTTTCGGGGCCTCATGCCCTTCGGGCCGAACGGTGAAGGGGGTGGTGGGAGGAACGTCGAGGATGGTCTTGATACGGACGGTTACGGCGTCTGCGGCAAGGTATGCCGATATGGTCGCCAACACAAGGATGACGACCCAGAATGTCTTCTTAACCATACCCGCTGAACCTCTCTCTTTTTCCCTTTAAAAAACACCGGATGCTCCCCCGCTCCGGCATGAAGGAGGGATAGACATCCATGAAATCAACCTACCACTATAAACCGAATCCGGTATACTGTCAATTTACTGCCTACCCTATTAAGGAGGCCGTACATTCGCAAAAAGAAATACATAGGGCGGTCTGATTGCAGCCGTGCAATATACCTGTGCCCTGTTTTGATCCTCTATATATAACAATCGGCAAATCCTTGACAGAATTTGGCTTTTTAGGTACATTTGATCGAAGAAGGTTCAGTGCCGAGCAGCGCCGTGAGGTATTGCGGTGTCTTAACCATATGAAAAAAAGGACTTATTGCCTGCAAACGGAGCGGTCGGCATGGGGCCATCCCCGTACAGCGAACCTTGCAGCACTATCGATTCGCAAAGGAACAGGGCATGGATTTAGAGGAACTGAGAAAACGAATTGATGCCATCGACCAGGGCATCCTCCGGCTTCTCAATGACCGGGCCGAGGTGGTCAAGGAGGTGGCGCGGGTAAAGCGGGAGACCAACAAGGAGTATCACGATCCCACCAGGGAGGAAGAGATCCTGCAAAGGCTTCAGCGCCAGAACCCGGGTAACTTCCCCTCCATGGCCATCAGGCCGGTGTTCAGGGAGATCATCTCCGCCTGCCTCTCCCTGGAGGCGCCCATCCGCATTGCCTACCTGGGACCGGAGGCCACCTTCACCCACATGGCGGTGATGAAGAAATTCGGATCATCCGCCGGCCTTATCCCTGCAAAGAGCGTGGAGGCCGTGTTCAGCGAGGTGGAGCGGGGAAGGGCCACCTACGGCGTGGTGCCGGTGGAGAACTCCTCCGAGGGGGTGGTGAGCCATACCCTGGACATGTTCGTCTCCTCCGACCTGAAGATTTGCGCGGAGGTGATGCTGGAGGTCCATCACAACCTGCTTTCCCGGGGCACCGGCCTTGACGAAATCGAGAAGGTTTACTCCCATCCCCAGGCGGTGGCCCAGTCCAGGGCATGGTTGAGGGACAACCTGCCCAACCGCCAGGTCATCGAGGTCTCCAGCACCGCCAGGGCTGCGGAGATGGCCTGCCAGGACGCCACTGCAGCCGCCATCGCCAGCGAACTCGCGGCCAACATCTACGACCTGAACATCGTCCGGTCCAGGATCGAGGACATGGTGCACAACTACACCCGGTTCCTGGTCATCGGGAAGAAACCCAGCACCCGTACCGGCAGGGACAAGACCTCCGTCATCTTCTCCATCAAGGACCGGGTGGGGGCCCTCTACCACATGCTGAAGCCCTTCGCCAAGAAGGGGATCAATCTCACCAAGATCGAGTCCCGTCCCACCAAGAAACAGCCCTGGGAGTATATCTTCTTCGTGGATCTCGTGGGGCACGAGGATGATGAAAAGGTGCGGGGCGCGCTGGCGGACCTCAAGGACCAGTGCATCTTTCTCAAGGTGCTCGGCTCGTACCCCATCGCGGAGACAAGGGATGAGTAATCCCCGGGCCTTTCCGCCCCCGGTGCGGATGACCACGGCGGGTGACGGCCTTATTGTTCGGAAGGGGATCGCCGTGCAGGATCGGGAAGCGGGGGCACCTTCTTACCGGGATTCATTCCCCGGTTCGCATCCATGGCAGGGCGGCAACGGGAAAAAACAACAGCGGAATCGAAGGGAAACAGAATGGACATCACCCATCTGAAGGATATCCTGTACCGGTTCTCAGACACCAGGATACTTGTCCTGGGGGACCTCATGATCGACGAGTACCTGTGGGGAGGCGTGGAGCGTATTTCACCCGAGGCCCCCGTGCAGGTAGTGGATGTGCAGCGGGAGGCACGAACCCTGGGGGGTGCGGGGAACGTGGTCGCCAACCTGGCGTCCATGGGGGCGAAGGTGGACGTGGGAGGTGTGATCGGCGACTGCCCCGGTGCCCAGTGGCTGGCAGACCAGCTCGATTCCCTGTACGTGGGGCACGAATGCCTTATCAGGGACCCCGAGCGCCCCACCACCATAAAGACCAGGGTTATCGCCGCCAATCAGCAGGTGGTCAGGATCGACCGGGAGACCAGGCGCCCCATATCCGAAAAGCAGGAGGAGCGGCTTGTCCGCCACATCACCCGGCACTGGGACCAATGGCAAGGGATCGTGCTTTCGGACTACGGCAAGGGGCTTCTCACCCGCTCGTTCCTCGAAAAGGTCATCACCCTGGGACGGGAGAAGGGGATCAGGGTGGTGGTGGATCCAAAGGGAACGGACTTCACCCGGTACCGGGGTGCAGGGCTCATAACCCCGAACAGAAAGGAGGCCTTCCTGGGGATGGGGCTCGATCCCGGGAAGGACGCGGAGGTGCCCTCCCTGGGCGTGCGCATGATCGAGGAACTCGATCTCCTCGGCCTGGTCATCACCCTGGGGGCGGAGGGGATGTGCGTATTTTCACCGGGTGAGGAACCGCGTCTCATCCCCACGCGCGCCCGTGAGGTATACGACGTATCGGGCGCAGGGGACACGGTGGTTGCCGCCCTCGCCCTGTGCCTGGCCTCAGGCGTGGACCTCCCCCGGGCCGCGGAGGTGGCAAACCTTGCAGCGGGTGTGGTGGTGGGAAAGGTGGGGACCGCCACGGTCACCCCCGAGGAGATCCTCTCCCATCTCGGCGGGGGCTACTCGGTGGCCGGGAAGATCATCAACAACCGGACGGAGCTCAGCCGGACGGTCAGCGTGCACCGCCAGCGGGGGGAGCGGGTGGTGTTCACCAACGGCTGCTTCGACCTCCTGCACCTGGGGCATATCAAGCTCCTCCACGAGGCGAAGTCCATCGGAGAGGTCCTGGTGGTGGGGCTCAACACCGACGCCTCCGTGCAGAGGCTCAAGGGCCCCTCCCGTCCCTGCCTTGGGGAGGAGGAGCGGGCCCACATCCTCGCCTCTCTGGACTGCGTGGACTATGTCACCCTGTTTGACGAGGACACCCCTCTGGCCCTGATCGAGCTCATCAAGCCCGACATACTGGTGAAGGGGGCCGACTACAGCAAGGAGCAGGTAGTGGGGGCTGACGTGGTGGAGTCCTACGGGGGGCAGGTGCGCCTGGTGAACCTGGCGGAACATAAATCCACCACCCACCTCATCGAGAGCATCGTGGAAAGGCACCGGTGTTGATCCCTGCCTGTGAATAAACAAATCTTCACCCAACGAGGGAGTATATCGTGGAGACCTTCAAGCGACTGTTGAGAATGATCCGTCCGTACACGGGGAGGCTTGTGTGGGCCATACTCTGCATGACCTTCACCGCGGGCCTCAACTCCGGGATCGCCCTTATGGTGAAGCCGCTCATGGACGACATCTTCATGCAGAAGCGGTGGATCATGCTCCAGATCATCCCCCTGGCCATCCTGGCCCTCTATTTCCTGAAGGGGGTCTTCGACTATACCCAGGTCTACCTCATGAACTACATAGGCCATCGCCTGGTCATGCAGTTGCGCAACGAGATCTTTTCCCACATCCATCGCCTCTCCCACCGTTTTTTCGCAGACAGGTCCACCGGCATGCTCATCAGCCGGGCCAACCAGGACGTGGTGCTCGTCCAGAGCACCGTGACCGAGGGGATCGCCAACCTCCTCAGGGACCCCCTGGAGATCCTCGGCTACCTCGCGGCCCTCTTTTATCTGAACTGGCGCTGGGCCCTTGTCGCAGTCACCGTCCTCCCCTTCGTGGCCCTGCTCATCGACCGGCTGGGCAGAAAGCTGCGCAGGATAACCTGGAGCGCACAGGAGCGGATCTCAGACCTCACGGTCATCCTGCACGAGACCTTCAGCGGCGCTGCCATCGTCAAGGCGTTCATGATGGAGGACCGGGAGATCGACCGGTTCCAGCATGCAAACAAGGCATATTTCAACGAGCTTATGCGGGCGGTGCGGGTCATCGCCCTGTCCACGCCCCTCATGGAATTCCTGGGGGCCGCGGGACTCTCCTTCGTGCTCTGGTACGGAGGGCTCCAGGTATTCCGGGGGCAGACCACCCCCGGCACCTTCTTCGCCTTTATAACCGCCCTGCTCATGCTCTATACCCCCATCAAACGGCTTACCAGGGTCAATAACCAGATCCAGCAGGGCATCGCCGGGGCACAGAGGGTGTTCGAGATCATCGACACCGAGCCGGACATCGCGTCCAAGCCCAATGCCCCTGCACTCACCCCCCTCAAGGATGTGATCGAATACCGGTCCGTGGGATTCGGGTACAACGACAAAAGGGTCCTCAAGGGGATCGATCTGGAGGTGCGCAAGGGGGAGGTGGTGGCCATCGTGGGGGAGAGCGGCGTGGGAAAGACCACCCTGGTGAACCTCCTGCTCAGGTTCTACGACGTGACCTCCGGGGCGATCCTCATCGACGGCCAGGACATCCGGGATGTGGATCTCGCGTCGCTGCGAAAACAGATCGGCCTGGTCACCCAGGAGACCATCCTGTTTAACGACACCGTGCGCAACAACATCGCCTACGGGGATTTGAACGCCTCCCAGACAAGGATCGAGGCGGCTGCGCATGCAGCCTTTGCCCACCGCTTCATCAACCGCCTCCCCCACAAGTACCATACCGTGATCGGGGAGCGAGGGGTCATGCTCTCCGGCGGCCAGCGCCAGCGCCTCGCCATCGCCCGGGCCATCCTCAAGAATCCCCCCATCCTCGTGCTCGACGAGGCCACCTCCGCCCTGGACACCGAATCCGAAAGGGTGGTGCAGAAGGCCCTGGAGAACCTCATGCAGAACCGCACCACCTTCGTCATCGCCCACCGGCTCTCCACCGTGCAGCACGCGGACAAGATCATCGTGCTCGAAGCGGGGAAGATCGTCGAGATGGGCACCCACCAGGAGCTCCTCAAACAGCAGGGCGCCTATCACCGCCTCTACACCCTCCAGTTTCAGGGCACCTGATCAAGCGGGCTGCGCACCCCCATCACCCCTTTGCCCAACACATGGGTATAGATCATGGTGGTGCTCACATCCTTATGCCCGAGCAGCTCCTGCACCGTTCGGATGTCGTATCCTCCCTCGAGCAGATGGGTGGCGAAGCTGTGCCGGAAGGTGTGGCAGCTTACCGGCTTGTAGATCCTCGCAAGGCGCACCGCATCCTTTACCGCCTTTTGAAGACTTCGCTCATGTATATGGTGACGACGAACCGTGCCACTTCGAGGATCGGTTGATACCGTCTTTGCCGGGAAAACATACTGCCAGCCCCATTCCCTGTTGGCATGCGGATACTTGCGCTCCAAGGCGAAAGGAAGATAGACAGTACCATAGCCCTGCGCAAGGTCTTGGTCGTGCAACAACTTGACACGCTGTAGCTGTTTGGCGAGAGGTGATTTTATTCCTTCCGGAAGGAGCGCCATCCGGTCCTGCATCCCCTTTGCATCCCTGATAATGATTCGATCCTGCTCAAAGTCGATATCCTTCACACGGAGCCGAACGTATTCCATTAATCGTAACCCGGAGCCATAGAGTAATTTCGCCATCAACTGGTGTTCGCCGGTCATTGCATTAATGACTCGGTGCGCCTCTTCTCTGGTAAGCACTGTGGGCAAATGCCTTGGCTTTTTTGCCCGGATGGAATCGATAGGGCCTTGGAGATCTTTCTTGAGAACCTCTCGGTATAAGAAAAGAATTGCGCTGTAGGCCTGATTTTGGGTGGAGGATGCCACTCGTTCCTTAACTGCCAGGTGTGTAAGAAACTCTTCGATTTCCTGGATTCCCATCTCTCGAGGATGGCGTTTGCCATGAAAGATGATGAATTTTATGATCCAGCTTACATATGATTTTTCAGTGCGAATGGAGTAATGCTTTAGTCGGAGCGTATCACGGATCTGATCCACAAGCCTCTTCGGTTGTTTTTTATCCATACTTAATTGATTGATCTATAAGAGTTAAAATGGCCTTGACATTCCAAGGGTTAGTTGATAGTTTTAAAGATATCTAAAACTAGGAGGCAAAATTATGGATTATACGATTTTATTAGGGAAAACCGTGGCGTAGAATTGTTGAAAAGATCCTATGAAGATATTCTATATTTATCCCATTTTTGAAATTTTTTCAAATTGGTTTCCAAAATGGATTATACGAATTTTTTTCGCATAACCCAATAATAGCGAAAAAATGCTCGTCTAATTACTAAGTTAGTTGTATTGAAATGAGGGAAAAATGTTAGATGGATCACATTATTTTGAATGCAAATGTGGATCCGATGAGCATACTTTAAGATTTACATTAGATAAGAATGACAAAGAAATTTATACATCCGTTTTTCTTAATCAATATCGTAATGTTTTTAAAAGAATCTTTGTAGCCATTAAGTATATTTTTGGCTATAAATGCAAATATGGTCACTGGGATTGTTGGTTAATGAGAGATGAAGATGCCCAAAACTTATTAAAAATGTTAAATGAATATTTACAACTAACTTCCAATCAACCCGACCTCACTGAGCTGGGCGACAAAAGCGAAGAGCCACGTAAACCGTCGTGAGGCGGGTTCGGCTGAAAAGACTAACTATATTTTGGTGTTAAGCTAAAATATAAGCCTTTACATTAAATGAAGAAAATAAACTTAATTATATATTTGATATTATTATGGTTTATTTCGGTTAACGCCTTTGCTGAAATTGTAAATGTACCTCCGAATGAGCCTAATCCTAATCGATTTTATTTATTTTATCTTCATGGTCGCATAGTTGAGGGCTCTAATGGCAATCCTATTAGTCCTGATTACGGACAATATGAATATGATAAAATCCTTAAAACCTTTTCAGATAAAGGTTTTATAGTTATTAGCGAAATCAGGGAAAACAATACAGATATTAAACTATATGCTAAAAAAGTTTCAGATTGGATAAATTATTTGCTGAAAGCAGGTGTTCCTTCATCAAAAATAACAGTTGTTGGGGGTTCCAAAGGAGGAATCATAGCAACTCGTGTATCAAATATCCTTAAGAACAAGAAAATTAAATATGTAATATTAGCAGGTTTATTTGAATCATTGATTAAAGATAAGAATATGCAACTTTGGGGGGAGGTCTTGTCAATTTATGATAAAGCAGATAAATTTCCTATCACCCCTAAAGCTTACTATGATACATCACCAGGTATTAGCAAATGGCATAGCATTATTACTGAAACTGATTTAGGCCATGGTTTGATTTACAAACCATATTTGGAATGGGTCAACGAAGTCATTGAATGGAGTGGAATTCAAGCCGAACAACGGCATGCTCGCGCCGAGCTAAACACGGGACGCTGGGATAGGAGATAATCCTTGAAATGCGTCATTATTGCCCAGCGGGTGAGCCTCGAATAGGGGGCAAGTCCTGACAGGTCAAAGGCCAGCCACCAGACCTGTAGCGGAACCGAAGTGCGATCACTGAGAGGTGGTGTGCGAAGCAGAGGGGAAGCAAGGGCACAGGCCGCATGATTGAGCCCCGAAATATGTATAGTTGTGGTCAATAGGATAAGCCGCGATGAGCGGTGAAAGCCGACGGAGTGCATGCACCGGAAGGCAGCAGTCCCTATAGCGCAATGGCAATGCTGTAGGGATACCACCGGGGTCTGAGTACGGGGCATGTGTTCAAAGGGGCAATCCGGGAACTCGGGAGAGCCTCCTGTCTCCTTTCGCGGAGAGCGCCGGAAGATAAGGGGTACCGGCAGACCAAGAGCCCTGGCGTCAAGTAAGCAATCACGCCTGCTTATTGGCGAGCTGACCCTGGCGGTAGCCGGGGGAGGGGCACAAAGAAGAGAGCGTGAGCGGAAGGTACCGGAAGGGAGCGATGAGCGAACCGACCGGGAAGGGCAGAGGCAGTCTTAGCGGACCATAGTACCGATGTCACTGAAAGAGAGGGTGACGGGAAGGTGGGGAACTGAGGCCCAAGGGACCCACTGAAGGGAAGGCGAAGCCGGGCATGACGTTCATGCAAGGGAAATCCAGGAGAGACCTTGAGCTCACAAACTGCGTCAACGAAACTTGTATGAATTGCGAGTATGGGCAGCAATATGTCATGCGTCGAGGAACCGTATGAGTTAATTGCTCACGTACGGGTCTGTGGGGGGCGCCGGGGGTAACCCCGGCTCCTACCCGGAACCATGACCTTGCTTAGCTGGCCGTGAAATGCTCACTCCTTCTTAATTGCTCGCAAGGCAGGTGATGCCTGTTCGTTGGGCGTAAATTATGGAAAAAGAAAAAATAATTGAATTAGACCTTGGGATAACCCCTGAAGCAGCTATTTCTGGTCCAGTTCTTCTTCAAACTGACTATTCAACGTTTTTGACGTTCAATGCAATGAAAGACACTGATAAACCATTCCCAGACGGTGGATATTATAAAGAGGAAGCTGGGACTGCAATAGTCGAACTGATTGGTTGCCAAATTACTAAATTCGGATATCCAAATGACGAAGCATGGGCTGGCATACCACGGACAAAAGGTTTATCTTATGGTATTTATGAAGTTATAAACAGCAAATGGATTAGAGAACTTGCTGGACTAAATCGCTATTCATTTCCAGATTCAGGGGAATGGGATAGTAGACATTTTCTTTTTCTATTCCATGATAGCTGTTTCGAATGTATTGCAGATGATTTAAAAATAGAGATAAGCAAAGAGAAATATGAAGACATTTTTGCAAAGTTATCATACCGCGTTTTATCTGAATAAAACGCCCAAGACGTTCAAGCTGCCCTGGCAGCTCCGTGCACGCCATGGTTATTTCGCAAAGCTGTCGCCGGCTGCCAGTCAGCTTAACTCTACGTTCGGCGGCGATAGCTATTGTATATGTATTAAGTAATATGTAATAATTCGTCCAATAGGATATTGAATCAATGAAAACAACAAAATACTTTGAATACACTAGAAAAAGACCGGATCGTTCCCAGATTAAAAACGAATGGATAAAATTTGTAATACATAAACCAGCAAAAACAGAAATACAATCAGATGGAAGGATTAGAAAGTGGGCTAAGATATCGGAAGTCAATAGATATTTACGAGTAATTTTACTAGAAGACGGTGAGACAGTTCATAATGCCTTTTTTGATAGGGCTTATAAGGAGGAATAAATAATGAGGGTTAAATATTTTCCAGACACAGATACAGCACATGTAGAATTCACTGATAAAAAAGTATTTGAAACAAAAGAAATTACTGAAAATGTCTACGTGGATCTTGATAAAGATGGAAATGTAGTAAGTATTACCATAGAACATGCCAAATCAAATGCAGATTTATGGGAATTTTCATATCAAGAGATGGTAAAGCAGAAAGTATAAAACAGCCGAACTTTTGCTGGAGCCGACCTGGTAAGCCGTTGCGACCTCCTTTGTTCATCGGGTACAGGTGGTCGGATCACCAGACAGGTCACCGAAATAAGGAATAAATACAAGTGAAGCTTGATTTCATTTTTCCCTTTTAAGAACTATATCGGGGAGCACGACGCGATAGTTTTTCCGATCCTCTTTATCCCTCCATACTATGATATAACCGGCATTGACACTGGCTATATGATATCCCTTTTCAAACAGGGTACTGATCTTTTCCTTGAAACCCGTTGACAATTTCAGTATGGGGTTTCCCGATTCATTGACGAATGTAAACTGCTCATCAGTAGAGACCGCCAGCTTGTCCCCTGCCGTCAGTTTGTTTATATTTCTTATAACCGCGCTGTTTTTAAAATAGCCCAACCATACATCCTCCATGCTGCACTGAAGTATAATCCTTTGGGGCGCTTCATAATGCGATGCATCCCTTTCCTTGTTCATACATTCAACATCGAAGGAATCGAAATATGAGGAGTTTGTATGGATGACGAGATTGCTTTTGGCGCGGGTTATCGCCATATATACCACGCGCTTATCCTCGGTTTTATGGAACGGGCAATTAGCGAGCAAAAGATACACGTTGTCGAATTCCTTCCCCTTTGCCTTGTGCATCGTGGAGACCATGATGATGTCCTTTTCGGGAAAATAAAAATCCTCTATTTTTATCTCATACAGGTAACTGTTCCATTCAGACAAAAATATCCTTGGATTTGTATTCTTGAAATGGTCGATTACCTTCAATGCGAGATCCAGATTGGTGGAATTCCTGAACCGTTCCATGGTCTTTTCCCTGGCGGAATTCCAGTCCTGTTCTAAAATCAGGCCCAATTGATCACCCCTGTATTGTCCAATATAATGATCAAAACCCCTTATCTCCAGAAGGTCCCCCAATGCGAATCCCTTCCGTGCGGAAATAAGCCGTGCAGGCGCCCCTTCCTGGTTGAGCAGGTTTTCCGCCAACAATGCCTCTTCATTGGTGCGCGTTAAGACAGCGGTCGTGCCTATAAGGGCGGATTCCCATATATCCTTTACCAGGGGGGCGACAAGGTTTGTGGACCCATATTTGACCAGTTTTATCTCCCCGTTTTCCTTGGAATCGGAAACGATGGAGTGCCCCTTTTTTATCCTGTTGTCCGGAAGGAAATTGAGAAAAAGGTTTGCAAAATCGACAAGGTTTTTACGGGAGCGGTAATTCCTGCCAAGGAAATACATCACCGCATCCTGGTCCTTGATAAACGACCTCATGTACTTGACTGATGAGCCTCGGAATTCATATATATTCTGGTCATCATCGCCAACCACCACCACCCTCAATTCTTGAGCCGCGGCTATGATGGCGTTCAAAAAGGCATATTCCTCGGAGCTGATATCCTGATATTCATCCACGACAATGACACTTTTGTTAAGCAGACGTTCAAGGGAAACCTCTTTCTTATCAATGGCCTCGGTGGCGCGCTGTATAACGCTCCGGGATTCCTCCAGACTGCCTATCCTTCCCAAAAGGTTAAAGGCATAGGAGTGGTATGTGGCGATATCTATATAATATGCCGTGTTTTCTATCAGTTTGTATAACCTTTCTTTAAATTCCATGGCAGCGGGGCGGGAAAATGTCAGCATCAAAAATTGTTCGGGTTTGACATCCTCCAGCAGCAACAGGGAGGCAACCTTATGGACCAATACACGGGTCTTTCCGCTGCCCGGTCCTGCCGCCACCAAGATCCTTTTGTGGGAATTATCCTTGATAATTTGCATCTGCTCCAGGGAAAGGGCGCTGAAAAGCATTTTGAATCTTTCCTCGGTAATGGGATGCCGGATTTCACCCTTGCGCCCTGGGAAGTATTTCTTTATAAAATCGGAATAGGGCATGGAGAAATAATCATCGATAAAACGGATCGCCCCCTCATGATCCTTCAGCTTCATTTTGGCGTATTCACCGACTATATGGATCTGTTCCACCTTGTTCCGGTAAAAATCCTCCAGATTCTTGTATTCCTGTTTTGAATAGTGCCTGCGGCTGTTCTTCTCCACCCTTTCTATCGTCATAGGTCTGTAACAGATGAGCAGCCCCCTTTCCAGCTTAAGGGCGCCTATGGTGTTTAAATAGAGGAGGACATCTTCGTAATCCCCTATTGGCAGCTTTTTAGTAAACAGGCCGGAGCATTCCGTGTCCTTTTTTAACCCAGTCATCGAGAATTCAAAAGGGACACTTTTCCTCTCTTGTTCTTCCCGCCCTGCCGCTGACCGGGCATACTTGAATACGATGTTCATCACCTGAGCGGTTAAATCGAGGCGCTGGTGCATCTCTTTGACAAATTTGTCACGATCACACCTGAACGTCATTTCATACAGCCATGTGTGCGCCTCTATACGTTTCTTTTTTCTATACTGCCTCAGTTCCCAGTATCGAAGGATGTCCCGTATCAAGCTTATCGAGCAATCGGAGATGCCCTCCTTCACCATGTGCTCATTGATCTCTTTTAGATATACCTTCCGCATTTTGTGTTCTTCATCAGGATAAAGCAAAGAGGCCATTCTTTTCTCTAACTCCGCGTAATTCCCCAACACATGAAGGGCATTACCCTTTCCCTGCGAAATATCGATAAATGCGGTCATGTCCCTTGTGTCGCCTATCAATTCAATCTCTTTGAATATATTGAGTATCCTGGCAACGGTATCCCTTTCTATGCCCAGGACATCAGCCATATAATCCACCCTGGCCTCTTCCCGCGATATGAGGAATTGAAAGATCCGGATCGCATGGCCCATCTCTTCCTCACTGAATCTGGATGCATTCAGCCTGATTTTCTCATTGGCTTCCTGCACATTCCTTACCCTTATCCCGGTTGCAAAAACCTTAGGCGAATCCTGTCCCCGCCTCACATATCCGCAATCCTCCAAGGCGGCGATTGCCAGCTTCACCCTGGTTTCCAGCTCAGCCAGTTCGATGTCCCAACCAGCGGCCTTGGCAATCTCCAGGGAGGATTTATTGAAGCGCAAACGTTTGAAGTCTTTGATCGCCCGCCAGATTTGGGCAATCTGTTTATGATTCATCTTGCCGAGATTGAGCAGCTCAAAATGCCTATTCAGGTCATTCTTGTCATAGAGTATATAACACCCTGCATCCATTTCGGACCTTCTGCCCGCGCGCCCTGACTCCTGTATATAATTCTCGAGGGAATCAGAGATATCATAATGGATCACCATTGACACATTATCCTTATCCACGCCCATACCGAATGCCGAGGTAGCGACAATGATGCGGACCCCTCCCTCCATAAACCTTGACTGTGTTTCAATCTTCTTGTCACGGGGCATCTTGCCATGATACGGCAATGCGTTGAAGCCATCCCTTGACAGGGATTCCGCAAGGGCTTCTGCTGTTTTAACACGGGAAACGTAAATAATGACAAAGCCCTCCTCTTCCTGGAGCAATGCCTTCAACGTATCGTATTTTGATCGCTTGTCATGCACCTCATAAACATGATAGTGGAGATTTTTCCTCTTTGCATCGGTCTTAAACAGGCGGAGGTCCAAACCCAGCTTCTTCTTAAAATAGGTGAGGATATCATTGATCACAGCGGGTTTTGCCGTAGCTGTAAAGCACGAAACCGGGATTGGTTGAGAAAGCCCCTTCTCCCTTTGGAGTTTTGCTATGAAATCGGCAATATAGAGATAATCCACCCTGAAGTCCTGTCCCCAGGAAGAAAAACAGTGTGCCTCATCTATGACAAAGCGGTTTATGGAACGTCCCTTTAAGAGGTTTAATATTGTATTGGAGCGCAAGGACTCCGGTGAGATATACAATATACCCGCCCCTCCCTCGCGTACCCGTTCAATTGCCTGACTCCTCTCCAGAGGGGAAAGCAGCCCGCTAATCGCCACCGCATCCACGATATCATACCTTTTCTCCAGGACATCCACCTGGTCCTTCATCAGGGACTGGAGGGGCGAAATAACCACCGTGAGCGAACGGTCCGCCCTTCCCATCATCAGCGCCGGTAACTGAAATGCCAGGGATTTTCCGCCGCCTGTAGGAAAAACCGCAAGCAGGGACTCTTTAGCCAATGCGGCCTCAACAACCAGTTCCTGCAGGGGCCGGCCTGCATCGCCATCGAAACTCCTGAATTCAAAAAAACCAAAAAGGCCTTTTAAGGCGTTGAGAGGGGAGAGAAACTCATTGCAATAGAGACATCCCTCCATATCACAACGTATGAGCCTTAGCTTGTAGAGCACCTCGTTTATCTTCGGGAAACGATAGAGCAGCCAGGGAGGGGTCACTGAGCGTTCATCAATGGTGTTTATCAGGGCCATGGCATAACAAAACTCAACCGGCTCTCGTGTTATTAAGGCTGCTATATCTGAATGTATGCAGAGACTTTTTTTGAAGTTTTCTACAATGAATCCGGCCAAGCTGTCCGGCTTCATCCTTCCGGGCAGGTCCGCCTGCTTGAATAGCTTAAAGAAGCCCTTGAATTCCCTTTGGCCGTCGAGCAGATTGTAATACACAAACTTAAGATCACGGGGCAATTCACGGAATCTCTTTACCAGATCTCCGAGGAGCCTCGATGCAATCTTGGCATCGGCCACGGGATCATTAACGAATTCCGTTACCAGCCTATAGTCCTTGACCAAATGATGGTATGGCCTTTCAGGGAAAAGAAGGGCCGAAAAAAACAGTGTGTCAATAATGTCTTTTTTGAACAGATCCATTTCCATGTATGCCTTGTTCAGATAGTGCAGGTCATGGGCAAAGATATTGTGACCGCATATGAAACGGGCATCATGGGAAAATTCCCTGAATTTCTGAAATGACGGGCTTCGAAAATCATCCCCCCTGTATACGGCACCGATTTCCTTTATCGTTTTCCTGGTTTCCGATATCTCCAGGTCAAAAAAGAGTATGTTCTCCATTATACCTCTACCTGAGTGAGCACGGTGGGCGGCCTCTGCCGGCGTCTCTTACTGCGGAACCTTGGTTTATTTTTTCTTGATTTTCCATATTTTATTATATATTATAGCAATATAAGTCAACAAACATTAAAAAATGTAATACACGGACAATGACCAGTTAAATTTTATACATTTCTCCAAGAGATCGTGTCAGAGTTCTGGCAGATTCTCCAAAGACCGTATGGATATTTGGGGCAGGCGCCTCTCATCATTGCAACATGAATCCAACGGCAGTTCCCGTGCCTCTGGCTAATGGGTTCCTATCCGCCTTCAATTTACACTCCTGTTTAATTGCTCGCAAGGCAGGGCCTGGTCGTTCGGATGATAAGAAACATGAATTGCCCAAAGTGCGGAAACAAGCTGACAAGCATAACCAAACGCAAAAGAGCGACCGGTGCGGGATCGTGTCTTTTTGAATTGATTGGCGTATTGCTTATCATCTTCACTTTCCCAACAATCATCGGCCCAATCATCGGTTTCTTGTTTCTCCTACTTGGTCATTGTGCTGCTTATGAGAAGGTTACAACATATGTGTGTCGTTCCTGCAAATTGGAATTCCCTGGAGGCCCCTCTTGAATGCGTGGCAAGGATTACAGGGCATGGAAGGATATTGAGGAATCCGAACGAATTGATGGAGAGGGACTTGGTTCCGCTGGCGCTCCACCAAGCCCCTCATCATAACGTTCTCCGATAAAAAAAGGAATGAAAAGCAATGCCGGAAAGTCCAAAGGAACTTATCGTCAAAAAACGAATATTAAGTACCATAATGGTCATTCGTGGAGAAAAGGTCATATTGGATTCCGACCTTGCAGCACTATATGGCGTTGAAACAAGGCGCCTTAACGAACAAGTGCGTCGGAATATTGATAAATTTCCGTCCGATTTTATGTTCCAATTGACCAAAAAAGAATTTGACGACTTGAAGTCGCAAATTGCGATATCAAGTTCCGGCTGGGGTGGCCGACGAAAGCCTCCATTGGTTTTCACGGAACATGGTGCCTTGCAGGCAGCAAATGTGCTGAACTCTGAACAAGCTAATAAAATGAGTATTTTTATTGTCAGAGCCTTTGTTCGTCTTCGTGAAATGGCTCTGACAAATGAGAAGCTATCAAGGAAAATCGACCAATTGGAGAAGCGTGTGAGCGACCATGATGAGGTATTGATCCAATTGGTTCGTGAAATTCGAAAATTGATAGATACTCGGAAACCAAGAGGAAAGAAGAGATCCATAGGTTTCATAGTTACCGATAAAAAGAAATAATAATTTCGGAGAACAACGGCGTGCACCCTGACCTTGCTTAGCTGCCCTGAAACGCGCACTCCTTCCTAATTGCTCACAAGGGGCATGCCCGTGGTTAGTCATATAAGGGGCTCAATAATAGGAGAGCTTATGTTTAAGATAATACAAAAAGGCGCGAATCGTTTGGATATTGAGATGAGCGGAAGGTTAAATGCCGAGGATATGATAATTGCCTTGGACGAGCTTGTCAGTAAGTCGGAGAACATTGAAAACGGCAAAATGCTTTATGACGTTATTGATTTCCATATTCCTTCACTTGAAGCAATTACAATAGAATTTTCTCGGCTTCCTTCTATGTTTGGTTTTTTGAAAAAATTCAGGCGTGCAGCAGTTTTGACTGACAAGACCTGGTTAAAGAAAGTAAGTGAATTCGAGGGTGCGTTGTTCCCAGGTCTTGAAATCAAGGCATTTAGTAGGGACCAAAGAATAGAAGCAGAAGCGTGGTTATCAAGCCGGGATGACAATTCGTAAAATTTTGGCCAACAAATCATGAAGATCGTTCCAGCATGTGAAATCGAAAAGCGAATCCTGCGTATTCGTGGTGCAATCGCCCTTTCCATATTGATCGTTTTTATTTTTTGTTATGGCACTGCATCAACCTGTACAATATTCAATGGCAATCGAGACGATATGGTTTTGGTTGGGAATAACGAGGATGGAGCATATTCAACCAAGGTCAAAATATGGTTTGTTCCTGCAACCGAGAAGGGCTATGGAAGGGTCTGTTTTGGGTGGAACCGATGCCTGTTCTTTCCACAGGCCCAGGGAGGCATGAACGATCAAGGATTGTTTTTTGACTGGGCCTTGTGCCCCAAATCTCATCCTCCCACGTTTTCCTTTAGGAAGCGAATTGGAACATTCGGTTTGCCGGAGAGTCTATTGGCACAATGTTCCACAGTGGATGAAGCCATACAATGGCTTAGGCAATATACTATCCCATTCATTCGATCCCATATTATGCTGGTTGATAGAAGTGGTGATTCTGCAGTCGTTGAATGGGTTGACGGTGAAATGAAAATTTTACGAAAAAAGAATGACTATAAGGTGATAACCAATTTTTGGCTGTCACACCCTGAACTGGGTAATTATCCGTGTGGGAGATATGATACGGTCAGGGAGCTGATGGAAAATCCGCCGGAGATTTCCATTGAGTATTTTGCATCGATATTGAAAATGGTTTCCCAACATGAGCAAACCGAGGGCGGAAAGGAATGTGGAACAATCTACTCCACTATCTATGACCTAGCCAATGGAGAGATATATATCTACTATAAACGGGATTTTGAAAATCCAATCAAATTAAATTTAGAACGGGAACTCAAAAAAGGGAATCACAGCTATACGTTAGAATCCTTTTTTATGAATAATTCCCGATGATAACGGCTTCATTATATGGAAGCAAATTGATGGGGGAATAAATCATCCCATTACCGGGTGGTGACCGCTATTTACTGCGTTCCTCTGCGGCGGGTGAGATTGAACAGTGATCCGGTCTATAGGTGCAGAACCTGCTACGGTTGCGTCCGAACGATAGGTCATGTGAAATGGTATTATATACGAGGATCTTTATCAGAGGCGGACAGAATAGATAGGGGGTTTATTCCTGGTATTTTTCGAAGAGCCGGAGCTGGACGTAGCGCTCCTCCTCAACGGGGAGTGGGTATTCGCCGGTAAAGCAGGCGCAGCAGATCCTTTCGCCCATGTGGCCAACGGAGCGTCTCATCCCCTCCACCGAGATATATTCCAGGCTGTCCGCGCCGATAAAATCGCTGATCTCCTTTTTGGTGTGGGATGAGGCGATGAGCTCCTGGCGGGTGGGGATGTCGATGCCGTAATAGCAGGGAAACGAGGTGGGAGGGGAGGCGATGCGCATATGGATCTCCCGGGCGCCCACCCCCCTGATCAGGGACACGATCTTTTTACTGGTGGTGGCCCTCACGATGGAATCATCGATGACGATGACCCGCTTCCCCCTGAGCAGTTCCTTCACCGGGTTCAGCTTGAGCTTGACCCCGAAGTGCCGGATCGACTGCTTGGGCTCGATGAAGGTCCTGCCCACGTAGCGATTCCGTATCATGCCGAGTTCATAGGGGATACCCGATTGCTCGGCAAACCCGAGCGCCGCGCTGGTGCCCGAATCGGGGACGGGGACCACCAGATCGGCATCAACCCTCGATTCCCGGGCGAGCTGCCTGCCGAATTCCTTCCTGGTCAGGTGGACGTTGAGACCGTGGATGGTGCTGTCCGGACGTGCGAAATAGATATATTCGAACACGCAGAAGCTCGTCCGCTCCGGGGAAAACGGCTTGAAGCTGCGCACCCCGTCATCCGTGATGATCACCATCTCACCCGGATCGATCTCCCTGATCAGGGTGGCGTCCATGAGGTCCAGGGCGCAGGTCTCGGAGACCAGGCAGTAGCCGTCCCCGATCCTGCCCAGGGCGAGCGGCCGGAACCCCCGGGGGTCGCGCATGCCGATCATCTGATTCTCGGTCATGAAGACGAGCGAGTAGGCGCCCTCGATCTTGGAGAGGGAATCCATGACCCTCTGGGGAAATCCCTCCGCCTTGGAGCGGGCGATAAGGTGGACGATGACCTCGCTGTCGGTGGTGGATTGAAAGATCGACCCGTCATCGACCAGGAACGAGCGGATCCTTTCCGCGTTGATCAGGTTTCCGTTGTGGGCGATCGCCATGGTGCCGTGGGCGTACTTCACCATGATGGGCTGTGACTCGGCCATGGAGCTCTCCCCCGCGGTGGAGTAGCGTACATGGCCAATGGCCATCCTTCCCGGGACCTGGGCGAGCCGGGCCCGGGTGAACACGTCGGCGACCTTGCCCATGGCCTTCTCCATGTACATCCTGCCTTCGTCACAGGAGGCGATGCCTGCACTCTCCTGCCCCCTGTGCTGGAGCGCAAAAAGGCCCAGGTAGGTCAGGTTGGCCGCCTCGGGATGATTATAGACGCCGACCACACCACAGTGTTCACGCAGGGCAATGCTGTGCTCCACCTCCCGGCCGAGCATCCGATTTTCCCCGTTCATTCTTTTACGATATTCCAATGTATTATTCCAGCGCTAAGGGACCAGGAATCCTTCATGATGTGCACATCCGAAAATCCCGCGCCATTCCCTCCGGGCCGCATCGGAGCGCGGTCTATCCCAGTTTCCCGGCAAGGGCCTGATCCCACAGGGACTTGAGTCTCCGCACCGGTGCCTTGATCCAGGGGCCGATGGTGAGGTGATCGCCGCCGACCCGTCCGATCACCTGCCAGGGAACCGCGATCTTGGTGGCCAGCCGGTCCCATTCAGGCATCCTCCGCTCATCGAGGCTGATGATGATCCGGGAAGGGGTCTCCCCGAAAAGGAGGGCATCCGCCCGCTCTATGTTATTCAAGGTAACCTCGCACCCGACCGGCCCGTCCGGCGAGAAGCAGGCCTCGGCGAGCGCCACTGCAAGGCCGCCCTCCGAGCAATCGTGGGCGGACTTGACAATGCCCAGTTCGATCCCCCGCAGGCATGCGGCCTGCACCTTCATCTCAAAGGGGAGGTCCACCTGCGGAGGAGCCCCCAGGATAAGGCCATGTAAGGCCTTGAGATACTCGCTCCCCCCGAGATGGGCGCCCGGCTCCCCGATAAGACAGACCAGGTCCCCTTCACGTTTGAACCAGGGGGTGGTAAGCGTCCGGACATCCTGGAGCACCCCCACCATGCCGATGACCGGGGTGGGAAAGATCGGTTCCCCCAGGGTCTGGTTGTAGAAGCTGACATTGCCGCCGGTGACCGGGGTCTTGAGATACCTGCAGGCCTCTGCAATCCCCTCCACCGCCTGATCGAACTGCCACATGACCACGGGATTCTCCGGGTCCCCGAAATTGAGGCAATTGGTGATGGCAAGGGGCCTCGTGCCGGTGCATACCAGGTTCCGCGCGGCCTCGGCAACGGCAAGCATTCCCCCCATCCTGGGATCCAGGTGGCAGTATCTCCCGTTCCCGTCCAGGGTCATTCCGATCCCCTTGGAGGTGCCCATGACCCTCAGTACGGACGCATCCCCGCCGGGGAGGAGTATGGTGTTGATGCGGACCATGTGATCGTACTGGTCGTACACCCATGCCTTCGACCCGAGCGCCGGCGATCCCAGGAGCCCTTCCAGCGCCTTTGTGTAATCATTGGGCTCGGCCAGGTCCTCAGGCTTCCAGGCCTGGGCCTCCTCCAGATATGCAGGCATCTTTCGAGGCCGCTGGTACACCGGCGATTCCTCGCTCAATGCCCGCGCAGGGATGTCCGCCACAATACCCCCGCCTTTTCTCACCCGCATCCTGCCGTCTCCGGTGACCCTGCCGATGGTGACCCCGTGCAGGTCCCACTTGGCGCATATCGCCTCCACCTCCTGCTCCCTTCCCTCCTTGGCCACCAGGAGCATCCGCTCCTGGGACTCCGAGAGCATGATCTCGTACGGGGTCATGCCCGCCTCCCTGGCGGGCACCAGGTCGAGGTCGATCTCCACCCCCGCCCCTCCCCTGCTCGCCATCTCGCAATTGGAGCAGGTGAGCCCTGCGGCGCCCATGTCCTGGATGCCGACCAGGTGATCGGTCTTCATCAGCTCAAGGCATGCCTCAAGCAGGAGCTTCTCGGTGAAGGGGTCTCCCACCTGGACGGTGGGCCTGCGCTCCTCCGATTGCTCGTTGAATTCCTCCGAGGCCATGGTGGCACCGTGGATGCCGTCCCTGCCGGTGCTGGAGCCCACATAGATGACCGGGTTCCCCTCCCCGCTCGCCCGTGCGTAGAAGATGCGCTCCCTCCGCGCGATCCCCAGGCAGAAGGCATTCACCAGGGGATTCTGGGAATAACACCCCTCAAAGCACACCTCCCCCCCCACGGTGGGGATGCCCATGCAGTTCCCGTATCCGGCAATGCCTGCGACCACCCGGGTCATGAGGTAGCGGTTCTTGGGGTGGTCCAGGGGGCCGAAACGCAGGGAATTGAGGCAGGCAACAGGCCGCGCCCCCATGGTGAAGATGTCCCGGATGATGCCGCCCACACCGGTGGCCGCCCCCTGGTAGGGCTCGATGAAGGAGGGATGGTTGTGGCTCTCGATCTTGAATATCATGGCGAGGTCGTCGTCAATGGCGACCACCCCCGCATTCTCCCCGGGACCCTGGATGACCTGGGGACCCTCAGTGGGGAATTTCTTCAGGATGGCGCGTGAGCTCTTATAGCTGCAGTGCTCCGACCACATCACGGAAAAGATGCCGAGCTCCGTATAGCTGGGCTCCCTGCCCAGCAGGGAGCGTATCCGCTCGTACTCGTCGGGGCTCAGGCCGTGCTGGCTGATCAATTCAAGGGTGATGGGAATATCGGTGGGACTCATCGCGCCACCTCCAGTCCCTTCCCGATGAGGGAGGAAAAGATCAGCATACCGTCCTGGGAGCCCAGCACTGCCTCGGCACACCGCTCGGGATGGGGCATCATGCCGAGCACGTTCCCCTGCCTGTTGCAGATCCCCGCGATGTTTCCCACCGAACCGTTGGGATTGACCTCGTCGCCCAAAGAGCCGTCGGGCGCGCAGTACCGGAACACCACCTGACCGCGTTTCTCCATCTGGGCGATGGCCTTCCGGTCGTTATAGTAGCAGCCCTCCTGGTGGGCGATGGGTATCCGGAGCACCTGTCCCTGTGCGGACACCCGGGTATAGGGAAGGGTGGCATTCTCCACCCTGATGTGCACGTACCTGCAGATGAACCTGAGCCCGCGGTTCATCTGCATGGCGCCGGGGAGCAGCCCGGATTCCAGGAGCACCTGGAAGCCGTTGCAGATCCCCAGCACGAGCCCCCCTCGCTTGGCAAAGGCTATAACCTCGTTCATGATGGGGGAGAAACGGGCGATGGCCCCCGCCCTCAGGTAATCCCCATAGGAGAACCCCCCGGGCAGCAGCACGAGGTCGTATCCCGTGAGGTCCCGCTCCTTGTGCCAGATGTACCCCGTGTCCAGACCCATGACATGCTTCAGCACATGGTAGCAGTCATGATCGCAGTTTGATCCAGGGAACACCACCACCCCGCACCGCATCCTCAGGCCCCCTCGATCTCGAAGCGGTATTCCTCGATCACCGGATTGGCCAGGAGCTTCCGGCACATCTCCTCTATCCTCTTGCGCGCCTGGCCGGGATTTTCGTCCTTCAGGTGCATGACCACATATTTTCCGAGCCGCACCCCCTCCACCTCATCATATCCCAGGGAACCGAGTGCGTGATGAATGGTCTTCCCCTGGGGGTCAAGGACCCCGGGCTTCAGGGTGATGTAGATTCTGGCAATCATAGGCATCCTTTCTCCCCTCGATCAAGCGGCGAGGGATGCGTTCACGGTTAGCAGGCTCACCCAGATTATAGTGTAATTCATGTCGGTCTACAATAGAACGAGGCGATTCCAGTATGTAAAATGACCTTTTGCCACACCATCACAATCGGGGGTTGCCTCAATCGAAAAAAAGAGCATCACGGATACCGATCAGAAGGACCACCAGGGGATTACCTCAATGGTTGTGGTGGCAGAGGCATACCCGCCCCGGATATCGAAAAAGAGGATCTCCACCATGTAGGTGCCGGGGAAATTGGTCTGGAACGTCCATACGGTGTCCCCGTTTGACACCTGCCCCACCGATCCGATATTGCAGGTGACATAGACCTCATCCCCGTCCGGGTCCTCGGCCCGGGCGTTGAACACGACCTCCTCACCAGCCCTGATGATCCTGGGGTTGGGGAGTGCGGTGATGACCGGAGGATGGTTATACCAGGTACCCGGATTCACGCAGACGATGGTGCGGGCCGCCTGGTCGAAGCCGCCGAACTGGTCGCGGCAGATGGTGATGACCCGCAGGTTCCCCTCGAATTTGGGGGTCAGCCTGGCTACGCCGCTGAAGGGGTCGGCATCGCACTCGATCCAGGGGCCGTACCGGTAGGCGTGCGATCCCTCGATAAAGATCTCGTAGTAGAGGTTGTCCTGATCGTCCCTGATCCGGTTCCCCGGGAGCATGGGAAGGTGCGTGGTGGCAGGGGTTCTTCCCAGGAGATGGGCGAGGGAGAATATGAAGCAATCCGGATCAACCGACAGGATGATGCACTCGGTTTCCTTCCCCACATCGAACACCCGGGGAAAGATCCTCGCCTGTACCTCGGGGGGGTAATTCTCGACCGGGTAATTCACTACGGAAACGGGAAACACCAGCTTCTCCACCTTGTTCTTGTTGCTCACCTCCACTGCCACGATCAGGTCCTCGAAGTACTGGGGGGCGTAGTCGAAGCAGGCGATATGGGGCCACTCTTCCATCCCCGCGTTCCACAGGGCGGATTCCAGGGCATGGGTGAGTGCGGGCCCGAAGTGGCCCCTGCCGTAAGTATCGATGGCCTGCATGGTCAGGAACCGGTCCACGATATACGTGGGCATGCCGTCATAGGGATCGATGGGGAGGGGGCGAATGAGGAATGCGTCGATACCGCTTGCCCCAAAGCCGCCTATGGAGGAATTCCATCCGAGCCTCCCGTGTGTGTGAAGCTCCCCATTCCTGTCCCCGGCGATCCTGAGCCGCTGGTCGGCGAAAAGGGGCAGGGTGGCGTCGATGAAAAATCCCTTGCCCAGGTAATGCTCCGCAACCGGATCGGGTATCCCGAAGTTGGGATCCCCCGGCATCCACCGGCGGGTGTAATCGGGATCGTACAGGAGGCTGCTGGCATCGATCGCATGGTAGCCGGGATCGAGGGCCAGGAGATCGGCCTCCCAGGTGTCCCTGATGCAGTTGGGATCGCAGATGAAGTTGTTCTGGTCGAGGAGAAAATTATCGATGTTCCTGATGCTGTGATCGGCGCGGTAGCTGGCGAACAGGAGGAACCGATAGGGCTCGAAGAGCTGGGCGTACAGGGGCCCGATCTCAATCACATCCACCGCATACCTCTGTGAATAGAGTGAATAATCCTGCGTCCTGAAGATGATATTGTCCAGGCGGTATCTATGCCCGCAGAAGATGAGGGTGTCCGCCCGCACGATCCGCCAGTCTCCCTTCCGTTCCCCGGGGATCCTGTTGTATTCGTTCACCGCATTCCTTACCATCTCGGGGAGATTGACCCAAAGGACATGCCAGGTGCCATCGGTGAAATTACGGCCCAGGGAGATTCGAACGGACAGGGAGGGAGGGGATGCGGTGTCCGAAAACCCGACCACGGTGGGAAAGTAATCGCACTGCGAACAACTGTACGCAGCGGCCTGGACGGGCTTCATGGAAACGGTCACCCGGTGCCCCTTTTCGGTCCTGCACAGCACGTCGCACTGAAACATCTCCCAGGCGTCAAGGGCCAGCGGCGTCAGAAACTTGAAGCTCAGGACGGGAAGTACGGAGAGGTCGATGTATCCCCTGCCTTCATGCCGTTCCGGGGAAGGAGGGGTGGCGAGCTCGATCGAGATGCGGTGCCGTTCGTACTCCCTCCCTAAGAGAAATATCGAGGGAGGCCGGTACACGTCCAGCACCCTGCTTCCTTCCCGCATATCCAGGACTGTTCCGAAGAGAACGGCATATCCCATGCCGAATCCGTACAGGGGATAGGGGGGCTCGTACTGTCTCCACCCGTGGTTGCAAGGGCTGTCCCAGTATTCGAAATTGTCGACCAGGATATCGCCCTCCCCTGTTTCCGGATATTGCCATGCAGGCACGGTGAGTGACTTGCTCTCGAACGCGGGGCTCCCCGAGAAGGCTCCGGTGGGCCGGAAATGGGAGGCATAGCATATTCCGGCGTGGAACACGAGCGCTGCAGCCACCGCAATGATGAACGGAATGTATTGTTTACGACTCACACATTCTCTCCCATTCGTGCATCTGAGAACCACCAAGGTGCGGTGGGGATAGGGATTGTTTTTATACTCTATTTTAGTATAGCATAGTGCATAGGCCAGTTTGTAGGCGCCGGTATGGAATCGCCTTTCGTGGTGCCGTGATCTCTCGATCGGAAAGTATATCGAGCCGACATTCCCAGTCCCTTCCGACAGGAGGTCTGTGCATGAAACACCCGAATCACCAGCCTTCCGCCGAGGTGCTCTTCGAATACCGCTCGGTGGAGGGGAAAAGGCTTCTCCTCGCACTCCTCATCACCTCCACGGTGATGGTCGTGGAGGCAGTCGGGGGATATCTTACCCACAGCATTGCCCTGACGAGTGACGCAGGGCATATGCTGACCCATACCATTGCAATCGGTTTGAGCCTCGCCGCAATCCTCATCGCACGAAAACCTCCGTGTGAGAAGAGAACCTTCGGCCTGTTCCGGGCCGAGATCCTGGCTGCATTCGTGAACGGATTGTTCCTGGTGCTCGTGGTGGGGATAATCCTGTACAAGGCGGTCATCCGCATCATGTCCCCAAGGGAGATCCATACCCTGGAAATGATGGTGATCGCGCTGATAGGCCTGGGGGTGAATGTGGCGAGCATCTTCATACTGGGGGAAAGCCATAAAACCGATCTCAACATACGGAGCGTCTTTTATCATATCATCGCCGATCTCGCCTCCTCGGTGGTGATCATTCTGGCAGGCTTCGCCATCGTCTATACCGGGTGGTACATCATCGATCCCCTCGTCAGCGTGGGCATATCCCTCCTCATCCTCTTCTGGGCATGGGGGATATTAAAGGAATCCACCCGTGTGCTCCTGGAAATGGCTCCCCCGGGCCTGGATGTCGACCTCATTAACGCGGATCTCATGAAACGGTTCCCGGAGATCACCGAGATCCACAGCGCCCACCTGTGGACGATCTCCACCGATATCCTCGTGTACACCTCACACTTCCGGTTTTCCGACCATATACCCTACCAGCGCCACAAGGAGCTTGTCGGGGAGGCAATCCGATATCTTGCCCGAACCTACCGTATCACTGAGTCGACCATACAGTCCGCCTGTGAGGAGGAAACAGCACCCTGCGCCGTGAGGCGGGAACTATCCCCGGGTGATGTCCGGATGCCGGGCTGTACCAACGGCAGCAATTCCCATGGCGAACCGTTTCGGCAAACGCATGAGCAGACATAGCTGCTCCACGCGATGGGAAGGATTTTTCGATTTCATTGAAAAACAGGGCACTGCCGCGTATAATTGCGGTGCTTGTGACGTTTTCCTGTGCGGTTTTTGGAACGCTCCATGCGCACCCTGCAGGGTTTCCTAAACTTCTCGCTCGTCTCAGCCGATAACATATAGTAGTATTGTATATTTTTTTACTTCTTTGTGCGGGGTACCATGCATCCGCTGATGAAAGTGACATTCTGGGGAGTGAGGGGTTCGATTCCCAGCCCGAGCAGGAATACCATCCGGTACGGGGGGAATACCTCCTGTGTGAGCATCCACACCGCCTCCGATAAAATTTTGGTCCTGGATGCGGGGACCGGCATCCGAGAGCTGGGAAAGGCACTCGCCGGGGGCAGTGAGGAGATCTTCCTCCTCTTGTCGCACAGGCACTGGGACCATATCCAGGGATTCCCCTTCTTTTGGCCCATCTACGAAACAAACCGAATCGTAAACATCCTGTCGAACGAAGAGGGAAAGAGCATGATATGCTCGCTTATCAACCAGATGGACGGCGCACACTTCCCGGTGGAGCCGCAGAGCCTGCCGTCCGTGCATCAGTGCATCAACGAGGATGTTTCCACGTTCCTCGATCACTATGGCTTCAGGGTTTCACGCATCGCCACCAACCACCCGGGCGGCGGCTATGGCTACCGTATCGAAAAAAACGGTCACTCCGTTATCTACCTCACCGACAACGAACTCGATCCCCCCCACAAAAAAACCACGGAATTCGAAGGGTTCGTGCACTTCTGCAGACATGCGGACCTGCTCATCCACGACGCCCAGTACATCGAGAAGGACATGCCGCAAAAACACGGATGGGGGCACAGCCTGGTAAGCCAGGTGCGGCAGTTGGCTGCCGAAGCGGAGGTAAAACACCTGGTGCTCACCCACCACGATCCGGACCGCACCGATGAGGAGATCGATGCCATACAGGATGGGGTGCGCGCATGGTTCGCACAACACAACCTCTCCATTCAATGCACCGCAGCCTACGAGGGGCTCACCATCGAGATCTGATACCCTGGTTCCCGCAACGGACCCGTCATGCCGCACCACCATTCGCCGCGGCAGTTCTTATTCTGAATCACCACGATGGGTATATGAGCAGGCATGTTTGCTACGACACAATGCCAAAACGAGAATCCCTTGCACCGCGGCACCCTGTTAGACCAGCGGGCATTACTCTGGTATAATCGATTTCCCATGGAAATACGCATGCAGCACAAACTCATCCGGGGGGAATTGGAGCGACGAATACTCCATGGGATCGCCTGCGAATGGAACACCGCCCTCGCCTTTCTTGATCCTCATGAACGGAATCATATACGCATGCCCCTGTTCAGCCTCACCGACAGGGAAGGTGCCTGGGGGGACTGGTCAAGGGAACGCCGTGAGATCTCCCTGAGCAGGAAACTGGTGCTGCACCACCCCTGGGATTCGGTCCGGGAGGTGCTCCACCACGAAATGGCCCATCAATATGCGGATGAGGTGCTCGGCGCATTCAACGAGCCTCCCCACGGCCCGTGCTTTCAACAGGCATGTCATCTGCTCAGGGCAAATCCGAAGGCCTCCGGGAACTACCCCCCGTTGCGCGAGCGTGTCCTGAGCACCATGGCCTGCGAGGAAGACCGGTTCCTGGTGAAGGTGAAAAAACTCCTGGCCCTTGCCGAAAGCGGGAACCCCCACGAGGCTGAGGCGGCCCTTGCAAAGGCCCATGAGCTCATCGCGCGGTACAACCTGGGGCATGTGCTCCATGACGGAGCGCGGCATTTCGTGAGCATCTTTGTCGGGGAGCCCGCACTCCGTCACAGCCGGGCGGATTATCTCCTTGCCCGCATCCTTCAGGAATTCTATTTCGTCAATGGGATCTGGGTGCCCGCCTATGTGCTGGGAAAGGGGAAAATGGGTCGGGCCCTCGAGATCAGCGGAACGTTGAAGAACACCCACATGGCATCCTATGTGTACGATTTCGTCCGTCATTTCATTGACGCCAGGTGGAGGGAATATACGAGAAAACAGGGTGTGAACCATGCAAGGAGCATTGACTTTGCCGTGGGCGTCCTGGAGGGATTTCGCGCCCGCCTTTCAGCCCGTAAGGGATTAAAACGTCCGCATCGAACGAAGCCCGGCCTGATACGGAGGGAGGACCCGCTGCTGGTAGCCTACTGCCGCGTTCGCTACCCCACTACCCGAACCTTCAGCAGGCGGATACATACCCGTGACGAGGCCGTGTTGAAGGAGGGGAAACGCATCGGGAAAAACCTGGTCATCGCGGAAGGCATTAAGGAGCGGGTGAGCCCACAGGGACTGCTTAACGGGAGCTGACCATTCCTTTAACTCCGCAGGAGGTATGTATGGACAAGCTGGAGGAAATGTACGAGAAATTCGACGAGATGTACAAAAAGATCAAGGGGATGAAAGAACGCCTTGACGAAATCAACAACCTTTTCGAGGAGGCTGATAAGAGGGTCGAAGAGATGCGGCAGCGCCACGATGAGGAGACGAAACGGATCTTCGAGGCACTCGAGCGTCGTGATGCAGAGATACGAGACTATCTGGAACGCGTGGAGCATAGAAGCATCGGCAATCTGCTTGCGGATATGGGGAACGTGGTCGATGAGCTGTTCGATATCAGGCTCGCACTGCTCGATGCACATGAACAACCGGATAAGGGGTGAGCGCATGGATCAGGAGGAACAGGCAGCAATGACGCACCGCAGGATATCCCTGGCACATAAAGATGCAGAGGGCTATGTGATTCCCTTCGGCCCCTTCAACCTTGTCCTGGTCGCAACCGATACCGGCATGGTCGGATGCGGCATGGTGGATGTCCATGCCCTGGACCGTTTTGATTACCCCGCTGCCAGGGTAAGGTCGAGCACCGGAGGGACCATCGCCGCCATCGACGACCTGATGGAGGGGATCGTCAAGGATGTCAACGAGGCCGCACAACGATGCGGGATTCGGACCGGCATGACCGGCAGGCAGGCGCTGGATCTCCTGTAGCCCCCTGACAGAAGGGCGTCGATGCCCGATCTCCTCGTGCAGGATTTGGATGAGCATGCCGATATAAAAAACAGGATGTCGCGGCGTGTTGAGAAGGTGCCTGTACGGTGACATAGCAACCACATAGTACGGTATGCGGCACCTCTTTTCCGGTTTAAAACCCTCACACACCTGTGTAAACCATGAGCTTTAGAGAGTCGCTGTTTGAGAGCCTGAAAGGTGCATTCGTCGAGGAGTCCATCACCGAATACACCATTACCGTCCTTCTGGTCGACGACTCCCCAACGGTGTGCGAGGCGATCAGTGAAATCCTTTCCGAAGAAAAGGACATCACCTTTCACTACTGCACCGATCCCGAGGAGGAGGAAGCGGTCGCCGAGCGGGTAAGGCCCACCGTCATCCTCCAGGATCTGGTCATGCCCGGAATCGACGGCCTCACCATGGTCAAGAAGCTGCGGGAAAACGAGGTCACCAGGGACGTGCCCATGATCGTGCTCTCCGCCGAGGAGGACCCGCAAATCAAGGCCAAGGCGTTCGAAACGGGCGCCAATGACTTTATGGTGAAATTCCCCGACACCATGGAGCTGGTCGCCCGCATCCGTCACCATTCCAAAAGCTATATCAACCTCCTGCAGCGCAACGAGGCATACCGGGCATTGGTGGAGAGCCAGCGCAGGCTGGAGCTCCGCAATCGTTTCATCATGAAGACCTTCGGACGGTATCTCTCGGACGAGGTGGTGAACCAGTTGCTGGAAACCCCCGAAGGACTCCACCTGGGAGGAGAAAAGCGGAAGGTGACCATCATGATGTCCGATCTGCGGGGATTCACCTCCATTAGTGAGAAATTACAGCCGGAACAGGTCATGACCACCATCAACAACTACCTGGAGACCATGACCACCATCATCTTCAAGTACCACGGCACCATTGTGGAGTTTATCGGTGACGCCATCCTCTCTGTCTTCGGGGCGCCCACCACCATGGATGATGATGCGGCCAGTGCGGTGGCGTGCGCCGTCGAGATGCAACTTGCCATGGATGAGGTAAACGAGCGAAACAGGAATGAAGGGCTGCCCAGGCTGAATATGGGGATCGGCATCAACACCGGGGAGGTCATCGTCGGGAACATCGGCTCGGTAAAACGGGTAAAATACGGGGTGGTGGGAAGGAATGTGAACCTCGCATCTCGCATAGAATCCCTTACCATCGGCGGGCAGATCCTGATCTCTGAAAGCACCAGGTACGATATCGGGGATATCCTCAAACTGGGCAGGCAGATGGAGGTGGAGACGAAGGGGATCGACGAGCCCATCACCGTATTCGAGGTGCTCGGATTGGGGGGCGACTATGCCCTCTACCTTCCCGAGTGCTTCACCGAAGAGCTCCTGATGCTCCAGAAGGAGATCCCTGTTAAATTCGTCCTGGTCAAGGGCAAGGTGGCTGACAGTTCAGCATACACGGGAAGCATCCTGAGGCTTTCCCCAACCAAGGCCTTGGTCAAGTCCCAGACAAAGGTGGACGAGCTCAGCGATGTAAAATTTCTGCTGGTCGGCCAAAACGATGAAGACATACCCATCGACCTCTACGCAAAGGTGGTGGGCCAGGGGGAGGGGACATTTCTGGTCCATTTCACCTCCATGCCGAAGGTTACGGAAAACTACCTCAGAGGGATCTTGGAGACCTGTCAGTAGAATCCACCTCAAACCGGCAATTCTCATTTTGACATTGCATCCAACCATTTTCACGGCATCGGAAGCAACACTTTTTCCCTCCGGAATCGGCGATCCTTTTCTCTTTAGCAACCTGCAATTTAGATAATCCCTTGACCTTGCAAAGGGGGGTGGTATATAAATGCACATGATTCTCGTACATAATGAGGGCTCATCAGGGATTGACCGGTCTTGATGATCATGGGGATGCGCATTGGCAAGGGACACCGTAGAAAGTCGGAGGGTTGAGAACAATGACTTCCATTACGTGGCTTCATATCTCTGATTTGCATGTCTGCCATCCGGCACATGAATGCGATTACCATGAAGTTACGGAGAAGTTGATCGACGATCTTAACCGCTTGAAGAGGGAACATGAGATAGCCCCTGACATGATATTCTTTACCGGGGATGCCATATTCGGCAATCCTGCCGTCGGGGAAGGGAGGTCGATGCCTGAGCAGTATGCGGAGGCTGCCGCATTCATGGAAACCATCCGCACTGCGTTCGGGGAATGTGTTCCCAAGAGAAATATCTTCATCATCCCCGGGAATCACGATGTGAACCTCACGGTGGACAGCAAGTCCCTCATCCTATGGCTTCGAGAAAAGGCAGACCTTCGAAAACTGACCGACATGATCCACGACCCCAACAGCCTTTGGCGCTCATATGTGACAAAATTGCGCGAATACCGTGACTTCCTCAAGGCATACGGCTATGACCACCTCATTGACGATCCATCCCGGGTTATCTACTCCGACATCAGGGAATTCAACGGTGTGAAGATCGCCATCGCCGGATTCAATTCCGCATGGTCTTCCTCGGGCAAGGGAAAGAGAGAAAAGGGGAAGCTCTGGCTGGATGGCGACCGGCAACTGGACTTCTTCCGCTCGACGCTTCCCAAGGCCAACTTTTCCATTGCCTTGATGCACCATCCGGTTGATTGGTTTACCAAGAAGGAGAGCCCCTTTTTCCTGCAACGATTGGAGTCGGAGTTCAAATTCCTGCTCCACGGCCACGATCATACGCGCTGGGTGACACCGCGCAACGAACACACCCGCATCGCAGCGGGCACCTGCTATCACCATCCACCCAAAAAATCGGGGTACAATGTCGTCCGGCTGAATCTGGAGGAGGGAACGGGCATAATATGGCTCCGGGAATATGATCCAGCAGGGGATGGTTCATGGGTGCCGTGCCGGTCCAAGGAGGAAGAGGTCGACGAGCAGGGGCGACACCGGCTGAAGAACGTCGCATGGCTGCGCGACCTTCGAGACACCCTCAGCATCGGCGCAGGGATGCCGGAGGACGCAGGGACTCGTTCGTCAATGTATGCGATTCACAGTGGCCTGGAACGAACACGAATGGATACGATCCCGTTGCTTCCCTCCCGGCCTCCGCGGTTGGTTCAAAAATCCTACGAGGTCATGTACCATATCGATCAGTTTGTGCTTCGCGAGGACGCCCTGGAGGGAGATCCGACACGGATCAGGGACCTGTTCCTGCCGAAGGAAGACATCGACTTCCACATCATCACCCGTGAGAATGCCGAAGAGGTGCCCGCTGAAGAAAAATCACCCTGCTTCCACGAACTCAGGACAGCCGAGCACATCCAAAGACACTTCATCCCCCTGCCCAAGATCGTGAATCACCTGGATGAATGGCTTTCATCAAAAGGGGATCTCCTGTTCACCGGTGCCCCGTTTTGCGGAAAAACGAGCCTCCTCACCTTCATCTCTCTGGAGGCGCATAAACGATTTGGGAGCGCAGTGCCCATTGTGCGTCTGCAGACCAGCAAGGGCATGTCCATCGATGATGTGGAAGGGGCCGTGTCAAGGCTCCTACAGCGCCTCGAGCATGCGGGAGTGATCGGGAAGGAGACGCAGCCCATCATCGTAATCGATGATGTACATGAGCCGGGGATCTTTGCCATATGCAAGGAACTTCTGCGCTCCCCCCGCCAGTGGAGGGTATGGGGCGCAGCCCGGTGCGCCGAATTCGATGAGATCTGCCCGAAGGGCGAAAACCCATGGGAAAAAAGGGGAATAGTAAGAAATGCCTGCGATCTGGTGGGAGAGGAGGATGTGCGGTTTTTCACCGATGCCGTTCTTCGCCCGGTACTCGTTGCCAGAGGCGAGGAGGGTCGGATCGACGAGATCAATGAGGCGATCATTTCAATGGGCCTGGTCCCGGTCAGGTATCTCTGCCAGATGTGGGACCTCCTCACCAATCGCGCAGGCAAGGGAACCGAACGGTATGCCTCCCTTATACGGAAGGAACCAATCGGCGTTGAGGAGGTGGTAGAATCGGTTCTTCCCCGTACCATCCCGGGCTTGAAGGCGCTCGTCATTACCGATTTCCTCAAGGGTCCGTCCTGGGAGCTTTTACGATATGTGCTCGCCAAGGTCGAACAATTCGGGGAGGAACTTGCAGGCGCCACCATTGAATCGTTGCGTAGGACATTGGCACTCCTTGACGACCCTGAAGATCAGAAAAGGGTCTTCATGTACGGACCGTTGGGGGAGGAGATCCGCACGCAGGGAAATCTTTCCTCCTCATTTAAACAGGAAATATGGGAAGGAATCCAGGATTTCCTCGAGGACTGGAGCCACATAAGGGAAGAAGGAACCCCCGAGCATCTGTGCGCATTCTGGCTTTCCCTGTCGGAATGTGCCCAGGCATGCGACCAAAAGGAGATTGCGGTCCCGTGCGCTGAAAGGGCGCTCGAGTACGCCTCCGGGGAACAGGAGATAAAGGCCCTCTTCGAGATCGCACTGGCCACGAATCGATTGACCGGAAAATGGTGCGAAAACACCATCAACCTCCTGTGGCGCGCCATCGAAAAGTCCGGGCAACTGGAGAAGGTGACGCTGGATGCTGCGTATGCAAAGGCAATCCTCGGCAACCTTTTTCTCAATATCGTCCCCCCGAACATCAAAAAGGCCGTGTCGTTTCTTCATGAGGCAAAAAGCGCCTGCGAATTCCTCGGCGCCGACTCAGACGTAGGACACCTGAACAAGACACTGGCCCTGGCCAAGACAAACCTGGGGGAAATTGAGATCTCGGAGGCCATCCACCATGCGCGTCATGCACTCGGGACATACCGCAAGCTCAAAAACACCGCCAAGGAGATCGAGAGTCTCTGCCTCCTGGCATATTGCCTCCGCATGCAGTCAAACCCCGATTGGGCCGAGGCGATCGTCTGCTACCGGGAGGCATTGAAACTCCAGAGTAATCCGGAACAACAGGCGGACCGGGCCCGCACACTCTTCCAACTGGCCTTTTGCCTCTACACGCAGCCGAAGCCTGAATGGACGGAGGCGTTCAAGGCGTCCCGGGAGTCTGTCAAACTCATCAAGGAGCACGGTACCACCCGCGAGCTTCTGGATCATATGGTTCAGTATGCCTGGTTGTGTCAGCAGCAGCCCGATCCGGATTGGCACGAGGCAATTTCCACCTACCGGGCGGCGTTGAAGCTCCTCACAAGCCCGGAAGATCACGGCGATCGAGCACTCATCCTCTACCTTTTGGCATACTGTCTTTGCAATCAACCCACTCCCGATTGGGCGGAATCCGTTACCCACTACCGGGAGGCATTGAATTATCAAGAGGCACTGGGACTGGAGGAAGACCATGCCCTGACACTATGTCAATGCGCACTCTGCCTCCATACCCAACCGTCTCCTGACTGGACCGGGGCCATCGCCCTGTACCGGGAGGCGCTGAAAATCCTTACCGGTCTTCACCAGCGTACCGATCGGGCCCAGGCCCTCCATCAACTCGCCCACTGTCTCCATAATCAGCCCGAACCCGACTGGGCGGGGGCCATCACCTGCTACCAGGGCGCCTTGGAGCTGTTGACCGACCCCAAGCAGCGCAAGGAACGAGCGGAGATATTTTACAGCCTTGCCTATTGTCTCCATAGCCAACTCCAGCCCGACTGGGCAGGGGCCATCACTTGCTACGAAAAGTCGTTCGAGCTATTGACCGAACCGGATGAACAGGCGGACCGCGCACAAGCCCTCTATCAATTGGCATATTGCCTGCACAACCAGCCGGTGCCTGAATGGTACCAGGCCATCTCCCGTTACCGCAAGACACTGGATCTCTTCACTGCGCCCGAGGAACGGGCGGATCGGGCACAAACCTACTATCAACTCGCCTTTTGCCTGCACAACCAACCGAAGCCCGATTGGCATCAGGCCATCTCCCACTACCACCGGGCACTCGAACTCTTCACCGCACCAGAGGAATACACCGATCGCGCCCTGACCCTGTACCAATTGGCATACTGCCTGCACAACCAGCCCAGGCCCGATTGGAACGAGGCCATCTCCTGCTACCGCCAGGCCCTGGAGCTCTTCACCATAACCGGGGAATATGCGGAGAGGGCGCAAACCCTTTGCCAGTTGGCATACTGCCTGCACAATCAGCCCAAGCCCGATTGGAACGAGGCCATCTCCCACTACCACGAGGCCCTGACATATTTCATCGATCCCGAGCACGGGCTTGAACGGGCATTGATCCTGTGCCAACTCGCCTACTGCCTGTTCAATCAGCCGCAGCCCGAGTGGGGCGAGGCTATCGCCTCCTATCGGGAGGCACTCGATCACCTGATCGGACCCGAGCATCAAACGGAGCGGACACAATCACTCTATCGCCTCGCCTATTGCCTTTACAACCAGCCCGAGCCCGACTGGGTCGAGGCGGTCAGGTACTACCGGGAGGCACTCGATATCCTCACCGGGCCCGAGCACCAGGCAGAGCGGGCGCAGGCCCTCCACCGCCTCGCCTATTGCCTCTACAACCAGCCCGAGCCGGACTGGGCAGGGGCGATCACCGCGTCCCTGGAAACGATCGCGATCATGAAGGCACGCGCCGATACCCAGGGGTTCCTGGATGCGCTCATCCAATATGCGTGGATCTGTCACAATCAGGAGTATCCGGATTGGCCGGAGGCGATCGAGACATACCGGGAGGCGCTGGAGATTCTTGACGACCCCAAATATCTGGAGAAACGGGCACACACAATATACCAATTGGGGTTGTGCCTCTATCGCCAGACAGAGCCGGAGTGGCCCGAGGCAATCGCCTGTTTCATGAAGGTCCTGGAACTCCAGACGGAGAACCCCGAGCTGCCGCACCGGGGTCTCACCTTGTACCAGATGGGATTCTGTTTCCACAACCAGGAGGAGCCCGACTGGTCACGGGCGATTACCTGTTATCGCAAGGCGCTGGAACTCTTGAAGGAACCGGGGCAGAGCCATGACCGTGCCCGTGCCCTTGTGCAACTTGCCACATGTTTTCACACCAAACCAAACCCGGACTGGGAGGAGGCCATTGCCTGTTATCGAGAGGCACTGGAACTGCTGACGGATCCGGAACAAATAGACGAGCGGGCACGCACCCTCGTTCAACTGGCCACGTGCCTCCACGACAAGCTTCAACCCGACCTTCCCCTGGCCATTACCTCCTATGAGCAGGCATTGGATCTCCAGGCGGGTCCGGATAAGCGAAATGACCGGGCGATCACCCTCGTTCACTTGGCCTCATGCCTTCATACGCAACCCCAGCCGGATCTTGCACGGGCGGCTGACTGTTATCGAGCGGCCTTGGAGATCCTCATGGAGCCCGAGCAGCAACTCGAGCGGGCCAGGGCGTATTATTGGATGGCCTATTGCCTTCACAACCTGCCTGACCCGGACTGGCTCGAATTGATACATGCATCGCGCGAATCGGTGGAGATCTTCAAAGGGCTTGACAGACCTCATGAGTTGCTGGACGCCCTCATTCAGCATGCCTGGCTCTGCTACAACCAACCTGACCCCGCCTGGGGAGAGGCCATCGAAAGCTTCCGGCACATCATAGCACTCCAGCGTGAGCCTCACCAGGAGTCGGATCGTGCACGGTCATTGTACCTTCTGGCCTATTGCCTGCATAATCAACCCGACCCGGAATGGGCCGAGGCCATCCAGCTCTACCGGGAGGCGATGGACCTCCAGCAGGGCGAGAAACACCGCTCCGATCTGGCAATCAGTATCTACCAGCTTGCCTACTGTCTCCATAACAAGCCTGATCCGGACTGGGCCGAGGCCATCCGTCTCTACCAGGAGGCGATGGACCTCGTCAAGGATCAGGGGGAAAAGGCGGATCAGGGGTTGATCCTCTTCTGGCTGGCGTCCTGCCTGCACAACAAACCCGAGCCCGACTGGGCAGGGGCGCTGAAGGCGTCCCGGGAATCCGTGGCGATCTTCAAGGGACTCAACGAGACCGGAGACCTCCTGGATTCCCTGATGCAGTATGCATGGTTATGTCACAATCAGCCCGAGCCCGATTGGGACAAGGCAATAGAGCATTACCAAGAGGCCCTGACGTTCCAGACGAATCCGGATCAGAAGGCGGAACGCGCCCTCACCCTCTTCCAACTGGGGTTATGTTCCCACTACAAACCTGCGCCTGACTGGGATCAGGCAATCCACTATTATGAGCAGGCGCTGAATCTTCAGACCCCGGAGGAGCTGTCTGCGGACCGCGCACGCACGCTCTGCAGCCTGGCCTTTTGCTGTCAGAACAAGCCCGAGCCCGATTGGCGCAAGGCCGTTCAGCACTACCAGGAGGCCATTGAATTCCTCCCCGTATCAGAGCAGCGTGCCGAACGGGCCAGGGTCCTCTACCAGCTTGCAAATTGCCTGAGCAGGCAGCCCGAGCCCGACTGGGACAACGCGGGCAGGTATGCGCGCGAGGCCCTCGATCTGTCACGTATTCCTGGAGAACGCACCCAAACCCCATTGCCATCCTCTCAATTGGCAAGCATATTCGAGGAGATGTCATCCCCCGATCTGGATACGGCAGTGAATTTCCGCCGGGAGACCGTTGAAGCCACCAAGAATGTCAACAGCATCTTCGAGTTGATCGTTGCCGTGGACAGAAAGGGGGAGTTCGCGGAAGGGGACTACTGGGCGCAGAAGGTGCAGGGCACCCGGCTCATCGATATCGACGAGCCCGACCGGGATGCGCTGGAAGACCAAAGGACGGCCTTCCTGGAACTGCGCAGGGATTCACTTGAAGGGGTGCTCACCATTGCCGACAGGCTCCGCAACGGGCCGCAGCATTCCCGCGCACTCTCCCTTGCCGCCATTGCACACTTTGCCAGGGAGGAGAATGCTGCCGCGTACCAGGACATTGTCAATGCGCAGGCCAGCCGGGAGGACCTCTCCTGGCTGCGGAAGATTGCAGAGGGATACTTCAGGCGGTACCGCAGGGATAAATTGGGGGGATTCCTGCAAATGGTCGAGGAGGCATCCCAGAGCAGGCCTTGAGGGGCTATGCCGCTCCTGCCGCATCCATCGGGACGTTACCCTCGGCAGGCTGATCTCCAAACACCCGGTTGAAGATCGTGTTTACGTGCTGCAGGTGATAGTGCATGGAGAAGGCATTCTCCAGATCCCCCTTGGTAAGGACGTTCTTCACGGACGGGTCCCTTTCAAGGGATGCCTTGAATTCCCCTCTGCGCTGCCATCCCTTCATGGCATTCCTTTGAACGACACCGTAGGCATCCTCCCTGCTCATCCCCTTCTTCACCAATTCCAGGAGCACCCGCTGCGAAAAAATCAGCCCCCCGGTGAGCTCCAGATTTTCCCTCATACGCTCCGGATAGACCAGGAGGTTGTCCATGAGCCGGGTAAAGCGGGTGAGCATATGGTCAAGCAGAATGGTGGTGTCAGGGCATATAATCCGTTCCACGGAGGAGTGGCTGATATCACGCTCATGCCACAGGGCCACGTTCTCCAGGGCCGCCTGGGCATTGGATCTGACCAGGCGGGCGAGCCCGCAGATCTGCTCGGATACGACGGGGTTCCGCTTGTGGGGCATCGCCGAAGACCCCTTTTGCCCGGGGGTGAAGCACTCCTCCACCTCGAGCACCTCCGTTCGTTGAAGATGACGGATCTCCAGGGCGAATTTGTCGAGCGACGAGGCGATGATCGCCAGGGTGGCAAAGAATTCGGCCAACCGGTCCCTCTGGACGATCTGGGTTGAGATGGAGGCAGGGGTGAGCCCCAAATGTTCGCATACATATGCCTCTATCTCAGGGGGGCAGTTGGCGAAGGTCCCTACGGCACCGGAGATCTTCCCCACCCTTATGGAATCCCGGGCCCTTTCCATGCGGTGTATATCCCGTTCCATCTCTGCATACCAGAGGGCCATCTTGAGTCCGAAGGTGATGGGCTCGGCATGCACGCCGTGGGAGCGGCCGATCATGGCCGCCAGGCGATACTGAAACGCCCTTTTCTTGAGCACATCGAGCAGCGCCCTGCAATCCCCGATCAGGATGTCCGATGCCTGGGTGAGCTGGATGCCCAGGCAGGTATCCAGGACATCCGAGGAGGTCATTCCCATATGGATGTACCGCGCATACTCCCCCACGCGCTCCGAAACGCAGGTAAGGAAGGCAATGACGTCGTGTTTGACCTTTCGTTCGATCTCGTCGATACGCTGGATGTCGAATCCCGCCTTCTCCTTGATGACCGCCAGGGCCGTCTCGGGTACGACGCCCATTCGTGCCCAGGCCTCACAGGCGAGGATCTCTATCCGCAGCCAGATCCGGAACTTGTTCTCAGGCTCCCAGATGCCCCCCATCTCGGGCCGTGTATAGCGTTCTATCATCCTGTCCCCCGATAGTTATTCAATCCGCAATAATTGCTCAACAACACCCCGATTGCTGCGCGTCCTCGCCCACGAGAATGGGATCGGTGACACAGTCCTGCCCGGCGACCCGGACCTGAATGTGGTGACAGTCCTTTTCCCGGAGCACCCGCAGGGCGTTGAGATGTGCCATCTCCTCCTGGTTGTTGACCTGGCTCAGGTGCGCCAGCACCACGTGGCTGAGATCGCTGTGCAAGAGGTCCGATAGGAGGGAGGAGGAATCCTCGTTGGAGAGGTGCCCGAACATTCCCTTGATCCGCTGCTTGAGCCACCATGGATAGGGGCCGCGCACCAGCATGCCGGGATCGTGGTTCGATTCGAGTATGAGGCAATGGGACCCTCGGAGGGATTCCCTCACCAGGTGCGTGGTTTTTCCCAGGTCGGTCGCCACCCCCAGCTTTGCCCCTCCGCTGTGGATGCAGAAGCCGACCGGATCGGCGGCGTCATGGAGCACGGAGAAGGATTCGAACGTAATATCCTCGATGTCGAACTGTTTGCCCGGGGAAAAGGTGCGCACGTTCCTGAACCGGCTCCCCTTGTCATGCCTGATGGCGTCCCATGTCCCCCGGCTGAGGTATATGGGGATGTCGAGCCGCTTGCTGAGGGTCTCCAGCCCCCTCAGGTGGTCTGTGTGCTCATGGGATACTACGACCCCGTGCAGATCCTCGGGGCTGATCCCTATCGAGGAGAGCCGCCGCACAATCTCCCGGCAACTGAATCCCGCATCGACAAGCACCCTGGCCCTGGCTGACGCCACCAGCGTGGCGTTGCCGGAACTCCCGCTTCCCAATACACAGATCTTCACTCCCCGCTCCCCCCTCCCTGCGGCGTTCAGGTTCCGGTATGGCCGAATCCGCCCTCCATCCTCTCGGAATCGGGCAGGTCGCTCACCTCTTCCCAGGATGCAGTGATGACCGGTTGAATGACCATCTGAGCGATCCGGTCCCCCCGTTTGACCTCAAACGGCAGGTGCCCGAGATTGATGAGGATGACCCGTATCTCACCCCGGTAATCCGCATCGATGGTGCCGGGGGTGTTCAGAAGACCGATGCCGTGCTTGAGCGCCAGCCCGCTCCGGGGGCGTATCTGTGCCTCGTACCCGGTGGGGATCGCAATGGCGATACCGGTGGGGATTACCGCCCGTTCCCCCGGTTGTATGCTAACGGTCTGTGGTACTGCTGCAAAGATGTCCATCCCCGATGCATGCGAGGTCATATAGGTTGGATAGGGGATGTCATGGTTCCCTGCGAGTCGTTTGATGGAAATGTTGAGTCTATGCATACGCCTTGTATCAACAGGTCAGGGGCCTTTTCCCGATCGAAATCCCGTTCAGGGGCCCGATGGTGGCCAGATTGAGATATTGTGTATCCATGATCCGATTTGCAAGTGCTGCAATGTCCGCACCGGTGACCCGCTCGATGGCCTCCAATGTCTCGTTGAGGGTGAAATGCCGCCCGAAGTACATCTCCTGCTTGGCAAGCCTGCTCATGCGATTGATGGTGCTTTCAAGCCCGAGCATCATATTTCCCTTGAGCTGATTCTGAGCCTTGTTCAGCTCGTCATCCGGCACATCGTGTTCCTTGAGCCTCCGGAACTCCTTAAGAATCAAATCCGTCACCTCTTCCGCGCTCTCCTTTTTCGTTCCGGCGTATACCACCAGCATCCCGGCGTCCCGGTACGAGGACCAGTATGAATAGACCGCGTAGGCGAGCCCTCTTTCCTCGCGGATGGTCTGAAAGAGGCGGGAGCTCAAGCCGCTTCCCAGTATGGTATTGAGGAGGTATCCGGCGTATCGCGCATCATCCGTCTGGGACAGACCTGCGGTTCCCAGGCAGATGTGCACCTGCTCCAGTTCCTTCTCCTTCACCGCAATGTGGGGGACAATACCGGGCGGCGGTTCCATGGCGAATGAATGGGAGTCCTGCGCAGCGGGGATGGCGTCGCGCACCATGTCCACGAATTGTTCGTGGTCCAGATTCCCGGCTGCAGCCAGTATGATCTCCTGGGGCTGGTATGCCTTTTTGTAGTAATCCCTCAGGATGGGGCAGGACAGGGATCCCACCGTGGACCGCACCCCGATGATCGGCCTTCCCAGGGGATGCCCCTGCCAGAATCCCTGGGTCAGGAGATCATGGATGTAATCGTCCGGGGTATCCTCGATGGACCGGATCTCCTCAAGTATCACCGCCCTTTCCCGCTCCAGCTCATCCTCGGGAAAGAGGGGATTCAAAAGGATGTCGATCACGAGGTCCATGGCCTTGGGAAGGTTTTCATCGAGACAGTTTGCCAGAAAGCAGGTGTATTCCCGCGAGGTGAAGGCATCGAGGTGACCGCCCATGGAATCGATTTCAATGGCGATATCGCGGGCTGAACGGCTTTTGGTGCCCTTGAAGAGCATATGCTCGATGAAATGGGTGATCCCGTTCACCGGCTGCGGTTCAACCCTGGACCCCCCGACGATCCAGAAGCCGAAGGCCACGGAACGCACAAAAGGGAGGCGCTCGGTGACCACCCGCATGCCGTTCTCCAGGGTCGATTCCCGGTACTGGCCCGTGAATTCCTCCGGGCTCAATGGCGTCCCCCGCCGCCGCGGCGTGGATCGCGATCCTGCCGGAATCGCCCTCCATCCCTGGAGTGCGAGGGTCTGCCCCGGTCGTAACGACGATCCCTGTCATCGTGACGCGGGGGGCGATGATGGGGAGGGGGAGGAACATACCCCTCCGGCTTGGGGAGGAGCTCCTTGTGACTCAGTTTCACCTTGCCTTCGGGATCGATGTCGATGACCTTGACCTGGATCTTGTCGCCATCCTTGAGCTCGTCCTCCACTCGTCGTACGAAGTTGTAACTGATCTCCGTTTTGTGGAGAAGCCCGTCGGTGCTGGGGAGGATTTCGACGAAGGCCCCGAACTCGCAGATCTTCTTCACCACCCCTTCGTACACCTTCCCGACCTCCGGTTCCTCGATAAGGGCGAGTATCCGGTCCCGGGCCTCCTTGTTCTTGTCCTCCTCAGTGGAGGAGATGGTGACCTTCCCTTCGTCGTCGATATCGATCTTCACCCCGGTCTGGTCAATGAGCCCACGGATGGTCTTCCCGCCGGGGCCGATGACCAGTCCTATCTTTTCCTTGGGGATCTGGACGAAGAGGATCTTTGGTGCGTACTGCGAGATATTCGGCCTGGGGCTCGCCAGCGCCTCCATCATCTTGTCCAGGATGGTCATCCTGCCCTCCCGCGCCTGCGTGAGGGCCTGGGCCATGATCTCCTTGGTCACCCCCGCGATCTTCACATCCATCTGGAAGGCGGTGATTCCCTCACGGGTACCGGCCACCTTGAAATCCATATCCCCCAGGTGGTCCTCCATTCCCATGATATCGCTCAGGATGGCGAATTCATCCCCCTCCTTTACCAGTCCCATGGCAATCCCCGCGACAGGTGACCGTATAGGAACCCCGGCGTCCATGAGGGAGAGGGTGCCGCCGCACACCGAGGCCATGGATGATGAGCCGTTCGATTCCAGGACATCGGACACGATGCGGATCGTATAGGGGAAGATCTCCTGAGAGGGGATCACGGCCTGAATGGCCCGTTCGGCCAGGACACCATGCCCGATCTCCCTGCGCCCCGGGGATCCCAGAAACTTCACCTCACCCACGCTGAAGGGCGGGAAGTTGTAATGGAGCATAAAGCTCTTGTACCGCTCGCCCAGCAGGTCATCGATCTTTTTTTCATCCTCGGGGGTGCCGAGGGTTGCAATGGCCAGCGCCTGGGTCTCCCCCCTCGTGAAAAGGGCTGAGCCATGCGTCCTGGGCAGAATCGCCACGCGGGAATCAATGGGCCTTATTACATCCCAGGCCCTCCCGTCCGGTCTTTTCTTATGTGAAAGGATCTGGGTGCGGGCGATCTCCTTGATGACGTCCTCGACGACGGTCTTGACCGCACGCCGGGTCTCCTGATCCTCCTCGTCGGAGGCGAATTGTTCGAGCGCCTGATCGGTGATCTCGGCAAGCCTGCAGCTTCGTTCCAGCTTTCCTGGAATGAAGATCCCCTCCTCGATGAGCGGGCCGGCAAATTCCCGCACCTTTTCGACAAGGCCGGAATCGATCGATTTCTCCTCCACCTCTTGCTTGGCCAGGCCGACCTTTTCCCTCAGCCGCTCCTGCAGGTCGATAATGGGCTGAAACTGCTCATGAGCGAAGAATATGGCACCCAGCATCACCTCTTCGGACACCTCCTTGGCCATTCCCTCGACCATGGTGACCGCATCCCTTGTGCCGGCGACAATGATGTTGATGCTGCTCTCCTCGAGCTGTGTATAGGTCGGATTGACGATGAATTCGTCCCCGATCATCCCGACCCTGACTGCGCCCACCGGCTCCAGAAAGGGGATGGAGGAGATATGGAGTGCGCAGGAGGCGCCGATCAGGGAGAGGAAATCCGGGTCATTCTCCTGGTCGGCGGAGAGCACCATGGCGATGACCTGGGTCTCCTTTGAAAATCCCTTTGGGAAAAGGGGACGGATGGGACGATCGATCAACCGTGCGGTGAGGGTTTCCTTTTCTCCGGGCCTTCCCTCTCGCTTGAAGAATCCTCCCGGAATCTTTCCCGCTGCATATGATTTTTCCATATAATTGACGGTCAGGGGGAAAAAATCAATCCCCTCCCTGCCCTCCTTGGCGCTCACCGCGCTTACCAGCACCACCGTGTCCCCGTATCTGACTGTTGCCGACCCGTTCGCCTGCTTCGCCATCAGCCCGGTGGTGATGGTCAACGTCCTTCCGCCGAATTCCATTTCAAGCATTTCAACCATGTACACTTACCTCCACGTCCCTTTCCTCCATCCTATTTTCTGAGGCCCAGCCTGTCGATAATCGTCTTATATCGACCCATGTCCTTGTCCTTGAGATAATTCAAAAGCCTGCGACGCTGACCGACCAGCTTGAGGAGCCCCCTGCGGGAATGATGATCCTTCTTGTGTACCTTGAAATGCTCGGTCAGATACGATATCCTGCCGCTCAATATGGCAATCTGCACCTCCGGTGACCCTGTATCCTGCTCATGAAGCTTATAGGTGTTGATGAGTTCTTGTTTTTGTTCCTTGGCGAGTGTCATCGCTCTAAACCTCCTTTCTTATGCAAAATACAATTAATAAATGTATCACACTGCTGCAATAAAGTAAAGCATAATCGGGGCCGAATGTCTCTATTCTTCGCTGTATTGCGCGCACGCACCGGCCGACTCCCACACCCTCACCCATTCCACCTGCACGGGCTCACCTTCAATCCTCTTTTCAAATTCCTCAAATATATACCGTGCAAGATTTTCCGACGAGGGGTTTTGCAGGGTAAACGGCGGAACCTCATTCAGGAAGGCATGATCGAGCACGGAAAGGATCTCGTTGAGCCATGTCTTCATGAGCTTGAAATCGATGCCGATACCGATCCTGTTCAACCGTTCGGTCTTCACCGTCACCTGGACGCGCCAGTTGTGTCCATGGAGCCTTTCACACTTCCCCTCGTATTCCCTGAGCTGATGGGCCGACGCAAAACCCGATTCCACCGTAAGTCTGTACATGTTCACCCCTTGTCAATCCCGCCGATAATCCCCTGTATCTCGGCGAGCAATGCCTGAACCAGTTCCCCCTCCTTGACCGACCGGACGATCTCCCCTTTGCGGAAGATCACCCCCTTGCCCGCTCCGCCTGCAACCCCGACGTCCGCATCCCTGGCCTCGCCCGGACCGTTCACCACGCATCCCATAACCGCTACGCGCAGGGGAATCGTCATGGCGGCGACCGCCGCCTCGATCTGCCGGGCCAATCCGAAAAGGTCTATTTTGCACCGGGCACAGGTGGGGCAGGAAACGACCTCCACCCCCCTGCGACGAATGTCTAAGGCGCGAAGTATTTCGAATCCCGCCCTCACCTCGATCAGAGGGTCGCCGGTAATGGAAACCCGGATGGTGTCCCCGATTCCCTCTGCAAGCAGGATCCCCATGGTGACGGCGGACTTTATAGGGGCGCTGAAGGGGCCGCCCGCCTCGGTGAGACCGAGGTGAAGGGGATAGTGTGTCTTTTCCGCCATCAGGCGGTAGGCATCGATGGTCACCCCCACGTGGGAGGACTTCAGGGAGATCTTGATCTGATCGAATCCCTCCGACTCGAAGAGGGCAATGTGCCTCAATGCACTTTCAACAAGGGCCTCCGGGGTCACCCCCCCGAACCGTTCATGGATATCCCGTTCCAATGAGCCGGCATTGACCCCGATCCGGATGGGAACCTGGCGTGCCTTGGCCTCGCGGATGATCGCCGCCACCCGATCCTTGGCACCGATGTTTCCCGGATTTATTCGAATGCCGTCGACACCCTGGCGAAGGGCCTCGAGGGCGAGCCGATGATCGAAATGGCAATCCGCTATAACGGGGATCGGAGAGGAATTGCTGATCGCCCCGATTGATTCCGCCGACTCCCGATCAGGCACGGACACCCGTATGATTTCACACCCGGCATCCGCCAGGGATTTTATCTGGGCAAGGGTCGAAGACACATCCCTGGTGTCTGTTTTGGTCATGGACTGTATTGATATGGGTGCACCGCCGCCCACAGGGACATCCCGCACCCGGATCCGTCTGGTTGTTCTCCGCTCGATGTTCACTAGTTGGTGAGATCCTTGCTGCTCGGGAGCTTCTTTGCGACCTTTCCCGCCTTTGACTTGAGTCGCTTCTCACCCTGCTTGCAGAAGCCGCCGATGCTCTTTTTCATGGAAAGCTCCCACTTTTCCATGCTTTCACCGACTTTCACCAGGACGCCTCCCCCTCCGAAGAATACGAAGGCAATGAAAACAAGCAGGATGACGACGACGTACACGATCCTCCTAATGATTTTCATGTCTTTCCACCTCTCTTCTTTTCATGAGCAACGCCCCTACACCTGGTGTAAAATCATAGCGCACAGGGATTTCTTCTCGCAAGGATTCATGCAACCATGACGTATACTCAAGGGTTCTTCTGTCACCCAGACAGGTAACGGTCGATACGCATCCGAGGACAGGAGATGAATGCCCACATGCTCCATTATGATTACTACCACAGAGAAAAAAGTCAAGGCACACGCGTCCGGCAATTCCAATGGTACCCTTCGGGCCGGGGGCACGGGCAGACATAGTGCAAAGCGATATAGGGAGGCTTTTTGCCGCCTTTTTTGTAATTGAAAAGAGTAACATAGTGCGTCGCTTCGCTCCGCCTCACAAAGTTTTGTCGAAGCAACTATGTCTGCCCGAGGCGATCCATGTCAAAATCAAAAGCGCTGAGCACCTTTTGACTATCGTCTCGAATCAATAAGGTCCTCAAGGGATTTTATTCCTTCAGGGCATCCGTCAGTGCGCGCCACATGGACAGGCGTTTCTCGTATCCCTCGCCCCCGGCGGAGATGTCAATCCTTCGTTCGGTCGGCGAGGCCACCTGCATCCTGACCTGCATGCATTCCTCCGGGAGGAGGTCACCGGCACGATCGGCCCATTCGATGAGGGATACCCCTTCGCCGAAGAGGAATTCCTCGTACCCGACACCAATGATCTCCTCCTCGCAGGCGAGTCGATAAAAATCGAAATGATATATGGGCAGCCTTCCCTGGTATCGATTCATGAGAACGAAGGTGGGACTCGTGATGTACGCCCTCTTCGGCACCCCGAGTCCCCTGCAGATCCCCTGGATCATGCAGGTCTTTCCCGCACCGAGTTCGCCGAAAAAGGCGATAATATCACCGGGTTGAAGATGCCTCGCGAGGAGTTCCCCCACGTTACCGGTCTGTTCAGGGGACCGGCTCACTACTGCGCAGATGGTCGCCATTACCCCTCGGGTGTCAACAATTTAAAGTTGATGCGGATAATCCCCTCCTGAAGGGAAACCCCGGGAGAGGGTTCGAAACGCCATGAAAAGATATAGTGCAGCGCCTTTTCCTCCAATTCCACCGACAGCTTCTGGACGGGGATCGCCTTCACCACGATGCCCTTTTCGTCGACCCAGAACCTGATCTTGACGAGCCCTTCCTCCTCCCCCTGATAGGAGGGGAGGTCCTGCGGCTTGGAAATCCATTTGCGCGGCGGCCCCTCCCATGTGATATCGGAGGGAGATGACGGCGCCTCCTCCTCGGGAAAGGCATCGGACAATGGTGTCTCCCCGGTGAGTGCATCGACGGCACGGGGAGGGGTGCCCTTGTCTCCCCTGTCCATGCGGGGAATCATTGAGGGCGGGCGGCCGGCAGGTTCCGCTTCGGCGAATTCCTCCGGCCATACCGCGGCATACTCCTGCTCGTCAGGGAGAACCGGGCGCTTTGGAATCGTTATGACGGGAAGGGTATACCGGTCGGTGCCTCGTTCCCAATGCCGTGGGCCCATGGCCTCAATGACCCGCTCGGTCACCACCCTGCCCGTGTCGAGCACATCCGAAGAAACCGGTGCCGGGTCAGGGGTGGTCACCCCGCCCTGCAGCGGGGTATCCAATGCCTGTGCAGTGCCCGGGGGGTATTCCTCGATCAGGGTCACCCGTGCAAGACGCAACGGTCGCTGCGCCTGAGGCGGCTGCATCCTGGGCCACGTCCCAATGACGAGCGCATGGAGGAGCACGGAGATCGCAATGGCATAAACAAGCCTGAAACGCATGCTCTCCGATCAGCCCTTCTGCTCCAGCTCCGGTTGCGTGGCAATGGCCATATTTTCGATCCCCGCCCTCTTTGCATAATCCATGACCTTCACCACCAGCCCATGCCGTGCCATTTCATCCGCATGGATGATCAAAACCTGCTCTGCGGATTCCTTGGCCTTGGCCTCGAGTGTCGATTTCAATTCGGGAAGGCGCATCATGGTGTTATTGAGGTAGATGTGTCCCTCCTTGGTTATGTGCACCTCGATCCTGTCGTGGGCCTTGACCACGTCCGATGATGCCTTGGGCAGCTTCACCTGAAGCCCTGGGGTGGATACAAAGCTCGTGGTGAGCATGAAGAATATCAGCATCAGAAGCACCACGTCGATCAGGCTGACGATATTGATCTCGGGGAGGATCTGATGATTATTGTTGTCGGAGAAGTTCATCGCCTTGCTCCTGCCGACTGCTGACGCAGTGGGGTATGCTCCTCGAGTATATCCAGGAGCTCCATCGAGGTGCTCTCCATCTCCAGGATATAGCCGTTTGCCTTCTTCAGGAAGTAGTTGTGCACCACCAGGGTGGGTATGGCGACGATCAGTCCTGCGGCAGTGGTGATCAGTGCCTCGGAGATGCCTGACGCCAGTGCCGTTGGATGTCCTACCCCCTGAAGAGAGATGACCTCGAACACCTTTATCATGCCGGTCACCGTCCCCAGAAGCCCCAGGAGGGGCGAGATGATGGCAATGGTAGCGAGCGGAGCCAGGTACTTATGCAGTTTATCCGCCTCCTTCTTCCCGGCATGTTCAATAACCTCCTTGATCTGTTCCCGTGCATGGTCCCGCCTCAGTATCCCCGCCTCCATGATCCGCGCAACCGGCCATGCGCTGTTGGAGCAGATGGCCAAAGCCTCCTGGGCCTTGCCCTCATTGAGCACCTTTTTCATCTTTGTGACAAACTCCGGCGGGTGCACCCTGACTCCTCTCAGGGAATAGAAACGCTCCAGGGCAATGGCCAGTGCAATCACTGAACATGCGAGAATGGGAATCATGACAATCCCACCCTTGATAAGGTAATCGATCATAGTCTCCCCCTTGTCGTGTGCCTTGTTATACGTGGTGTTGACGTAAAAACCCTCAAACGAAGCCGGTGAGAATACCCCGGCATCACCCTCTATTTCCTATTTTTTCACGGCCTTGACCTTCTTTCGGGCCTGTTCCGCCCAGGTACCCCCCTGCGCGTCGATCGCAATCACTTGATTGTAGGCATTGAGGGCCTCCTGACGTTTTCCCTGCATCTCATAGATCTGACCGATACGATAGTACGCCTTTGCCTGCCATTCCCCGTTCTCCGAATAGAGATAGACAATCTTCATAAGCTCCAGGACTGCATTGTCATAGTCCTTGAGCAGGACGTAGGTCTCCGCCAGGTCATAGATGGAGCGAAGCCGGAGGGTGCTGTCCTTGGCGTTTACCGCCTTGGTGAAGTGCTCCTTGCTCAGCTCATACTCTCCCAACTCTGTGGTGATCCTGCCGAGCGCATAGTGGGCCCTGGCGACGACATGACTTTCGGGGAATTCATCCAGAATCGTCTGGTACATATCCCGGGCCTTCTTCGTTTCGCCCATGGCGTGCAGGATATCGCCCTTGGCCAGATAGGCCTCCGCCGCCTTCCCTTCGCCGTGGGGCTTGGCGATGACCTGATCGAGGCTTTCCAATGCCTTGTCATGATCCCCTTCCGATGCGTACAGCCTCCCCAGGGAAAGGTAGGCATCGGATGCGATCTCCGCATCCGGATATCTGAACAGGATTGTCTTGAGCGTGCCGGTGGCCATACGGACATCGCCGGTCTCCTGGTAGATCTGCGCCATCTTTTGCAGGGAAAGGGCCGACCATTTCCCCTTGGGGAAGTGGTTTATCAGCCGCTGGTACACCTTGAGCGTTTGCGGCCATTCCTTGCGCGCCTCGTAGGTCGTGGCCAGTCGAAAGAGGATGGTTTCTGAAAGGGGGTCCTGCCGGTACCGGTCCCAAAATTCCTCCGCATTCCTGATATACCCCTCCACATCCCCGAGTTGGTCAAGGCAGAGGATGATCCCGTACTTTGCCTCCTTTACCGAATCGGAGCGCGGGAAGGCATCGATGACATCCCGATACGTACGGATGGCCTCCTGGTAGTCACCCAGATTGTACAGGCTGTCCCCCATCTTTACCATGGCCATGGGGACAAACGGGGTATCCGGGTGATGTTCGATGATGCCCCGGAACTCGTTAAGGGCATCCCTGTACCTGCCCATCATGAAATAGATCCACCCTGCCCTATACCGTGCCTCCGCACCGAGCGGGCTTTCCGGATATTCGGCGGTGAGCCGGTTCACGAAGGCGATTGCATTGCGTTGATCCTCGAGACGCGCCATCACCAGCACCATGCGGTAGTAAACCTTGTCCATGGCCGGATAGGAGGGATACTCCCGGATGATACGCTCCAGTGTCTTTTGCGATTCCTTGAACGCCCCTTGGTTATATTGACATTCGGACAAACGAAAGAGCGCCTCGGGTCTCTTCTCCCCGTGCGGATACTCCTTGATAAACCGCTTGAATTCGCCCTCCGCCCGGGGCCACTCCTCCTGGCTGTAAAAGACCCAGGCAAGCCCGAACCTGGCCTGCTCCTTGACATCCGCCTGGGGCATATCGAGCACCATCCGATAATCGCCCGCCGCCTTCTCGTATTCCCCCCGCTCAAAATAGGTATTCCCGCGCCAGTAGAACACCTGATCCCGCATCGCGGAATCCTTAAAAAATTCCATATAGGCCGAAAACGCCTTTATGGCAAGGGAATACTCCTCCTGCCGATAGTAGGTCTGACCGAGCCTGAAGAGCGCCAACTGGGACAGATCGGGGATGTCGAGGTATTCAGCGGCCTCACGATAGTAGGGGACGGCATCGGCAAATCGCCCCATATTGTAAAGGGACTCTGCGATCATGAGCACCCCGATCGGTCTCATCTCCCCTCTGGGAAACTGTTGTGTCATGCGGAGCCAGACGGTAATGGCCCGTTCATGCTCCGAAAGGCGAAAGAGGCACCACCCCTGCCTGAACAAGGCCCTTTCTGCGAGGTGATGTTCCGGGAACCGGTCCGCGGTTTCCCCGAATAAGGCCGCAGCTTCGGTGAAATCCTGAAGCGAAAAAAGGATGATGCCCCGCAAATAAAGGATGTCGGGAAGGAGTGCACTGTCCTTGAAGCGGTCCTCAAAATCGGGCAGGAGGTCGTGCGCCTCCTGATACCTTTGCTGGGCATACAGGGACCATGAGAGTCCGTATAGGGCCATGGGGATCCGCGGATGTTCCGGAAATGTCGTGAGAAACCATTGATATGCAGCCCGGGCGCCCTCGATATCCCCTGCCTGAAAAAGGGACTCCGCCTTCCAGAACGAGGCCTCCGAGATGAGGGGACTTGGCGCGTACGTGTGAATAAACAGATCGTACTCCTGTGCCGCATCCTTGTATGATCCCATCGCATAGAGGACGTTTGCGAGCAGAAATTGCGCCTTTTCACGAACAGGGCTCTGGTAATAACCAAACAAAAGCGCCCTGAAAAGCCGGACCGCCTCTTCATGGTCCCCCTGCCGATCCATGATCCACCCGAGGGAATAGAACGCATAATCGGCAAACTCCGACCGCGGCTTGTGCTCGGTGATATACCGGTAATAGAACGAGGCCACATCCCAGTCGCCGGTCTGAAAGGCCGCCTCCGCCGCCCAATAGTATGCCTTGCCGAGATAGGGGGATTCCGGATACCGGGTGCCCAACTCCAGGAAGAGATGAAATGCCTCCTTGTAGGCACCCTGTTGATATTTGAACCGCCCCAGGTCGTAGTACCCCTTGTCTCCCAGGATGGTATGGGAAAATAATTTTTCTATGGGTGAGCCGAATATACAACAGGACGAAGGGGTATCGGGGGCAACCGCCTTCTTGTCAGCCGCCGGTGCGAGCGTCTCCTCGTGCCTCGCCTTCTCATCGGGGATATCCTTTATCCCGGTGACCTTCTCCGGGGGGAGGATTTCCTTTCGTTCCTCCTTTAATTTGAGCACGGAGCGACCGAGCACGATAACCTCCGGCAGTTGGAGAATATCCTCGGCACAGGTTACGGTCCGGGCACCGGCAAGCATGACCGCCGCCATACCCATGCAGGTGAAGGCACATGCCAGGATGCGACACCATTTACGGCAATGGCGCATTCTGCTCTCCCCCGCCTGTTGAGGAATTCCTGTGTCCTTGAACGCTGCCGGCACCCCTCGTGAGGACATCTATCCGTTCCTGTGCGGATTGCGTAAGCGCCTGTGTCCCATCCTTCATCGCCGCTACCCGGGTATATAAGCCAAGCGCCATCTCCCTGTCCCCCTTCTGCTCATAGAGGTTTCCAAGCCGGAACCCGGCCATTTGCATCCACGGCTGCTCTACGGCACCCTTGTCCATCATCGACCGCAGTATCATGACGCCCTTTTCATGATCACCGATCAAAAGAAGGGCTTCGGCGCGTCGATACCCGGCCTCCGCAGCAATCGACGGCTCACGTGCCTGTTCCGCCTTCGCATAGACAAGGGCCGCCTGCTCCATTCTCCCTTCCCGATAGTGGATATTCCCCAGATGGAGGGCGGACCGCGCAGCCAGCCCTTCCTCGACGGCATGCTGCATACTCTCTTCCAGGCACTGCCGGGCCATATCGGTCTTGTTGAGGTGCAGGTAACACAGCCCCAACTGATACGTTGCCTCGGGTATGACAGGATGCTGCGGGTACCGCTTCCTGAGCAGCGCAAGACGCTTTACCCCCTCCTCATACCGCTGATGCTCGCACAAGAGATGACCCAGGTGCAGGGAAACCTCGGGGATCCGGGGATCGTCGGCCGAGGCGACTGCAAGGAAGTACCTGAAACGCTCGATTGCCTCATCGTCACGGTCCAGCCGGGACAGGGCAACCCCCTGCTTGACGACCACCTGATCACGGGAATCGGGATTCAGTTTCACGTACGCGGAATAGTGCTCGAGCGCAGCCGTGTAGTCTCCCTGTTCAAACAGGGCATCCCCCAATTGTTGATGAATCTGGGGGAGAAGGGCCGGGGGAGGACCTCGATCCAGGAGCCCTTGAAACTGCCCGGCTGCCTCCGCATAGCGTCCGAGTTCCATAAGGCACCAAGCAATTCCGTACAGGGCCTGCGGGATGAACTCGTGTTCCGGTGCCTCCTTGACATAGGTCCGGTATGCCGCCAATGCCTCAGGGTAGCGCTTCATTTGATAGAGGGACTCGGCAATCCAGAAACGCGCATCCAGTGCATGATCAGCGTCGGGGTCCTCCATGAGGAACCGCTGGTAATCGGAAAGTGCGGCGGCAAATTCACCCCGGACAAAACGCACACCGGCGCAGCGAAACCGGGCCAGCGACGACACCTGATGCCCCGGGTATGCCTGGAGGATCTTCTGATAGGCCTCTTCCGCCAGGGCATGCCTCTTCTGTGCCCGATACGCCTCGCCCAACCTGAACCATGCATAGGGGACCTTCCGGCTTTCAGGATACAGGTCGATGAATTTCCTGAACTGATCGATGGCGAGATCCAGAAACCCATTCCGGTACGCACCGAGTGCCAGGGTGTACAGGCTGTCCTCGGGGGTGATTTGAGGGGAAAGCGGGCGCGGGCACACCATCCCAAGGAGAAGCACGCAGGCGCCTATGGCCGTAATTGTCCGAAATCCCCGCCACGGTTCAGACAAACGGGGGAACAACCGCACCTTCACACAGTAGAGAGTGAACATGGGTTGATTGTATATCCGGCCTCATCCTTTTGCAAGAAAGGGTTTTGTATTGACGAGGGTTCAAAAATATGCTAAATAAAAAATATAGAAATCATTTTGTTCTATAATTAATCCCTTGTCTGCCGAGCGGATCAAGGATGCAGTGGCAGATAGGGCATGCGACATTCAATGTAAAATGTGAGGGTTCCATGCCAATATATGAATTTCTTTGCCCTGAGTGCAATCGTATCTTCAGTTTTTTCTCCAAGTCGTTGAAGGAGACACGCATCCCTCACTGCCCGCGGTGTAAATCCGACCATATGATCAGGCAGATCTCCCTGGTGTCTCCGCTGCGTACCAAGAAAGGAAGACACAACGTGGCGGATTCCGCTTCAGATGCGGAAGGCGATGTACCGCGTTCGCACGATCCCGAAGAGGATGCAAAAATGGAGAAGGCCATGAAGGTGCTGGAAAGGGAGATGGCAGGGATGGACGAGGAGAATCCAAACCCCCGCCAATTGGGCAGGCTCATGCGAAGGATGTCGGAGATGACCGGCGAACCCATGCCCGAGGAATTACACGAGGCGGTCAAGAGACTCGAGGCGGGTGAAGACCCCGAAAAGATAGAGGAGGAGATGGGAGACCTGTTCGGTGAAGGAGAATATGGTGACGATTCGGGGTATGGCTGCGGCCCCACCAGAGATCCCGGGCTCTATGATCTGTAACCGCTGAGCAATCCCGAAGGTTTTCCTTAGCCTCAAGGGTAACAAATCAAAGGTGCGAATCAAAAAAAGGTATACAGAACCTCGCCACCAAGGTCATAAAAAAGCCGCCACAAATCTTTCAAGCAAACGCTATCCTTATGTGGCGGCCATTGTTATCGCCTCGTAAAAAGACCTTATGGAATCGATGGTCAAAGGGGGGTCGTTCCCCTGGTCCTATTTTACGATGATCCTTGCATTCTGGGTCCCGAACGTATTGGGGACCCTCTGAGCGCTCTTGGGGTCATCGCGCCATTCGCCATCCACAAAAAATCTATAGTCGTATACGCCTGGTTTGAGACTAAGGGAGGTTGTCCATTCTCCATTATTGGTTTTCATCAAACGGGTCGAATCGGTCTTCCAATTATTAAAATCGCCTGCAAGGGACACCTGATGGGCCTCCGGGGCATAATAGGAAAACTGGATCGATCTGGTCAATGGCTTGTCAGCGGGTTTTGTCGATGATTTTTGAACCGGCTTTGCTGTGGAATAACTTCCTGATTTGGGAGTAGCGTTGCCCGCTGTTTTGTTCATCGACATGCTCTGGCTTTTTGCAGCCTTGGTGGTGGTTTTAGGTTTGGTAGCCATCGTACCCCCCTTTTAAAAGGTTAGCGTAATACAATTAACGAAAACAGACCGGTGAACGATACACCCTCAAACGTTCAGAGCATATAGAAAAACCTGAAAAAAATCAAGTACGCGGTTCATCATTTCAATCAAAAAGCACCACGTACGCCAAGCCCTTTTTTGTAACCGCAGACCTTCTAAATTGTTTTTATGTAATTAAGATCCCTGATCTGTTTGCACCCGCGGATCGCTTAAAAAGCCGGGGCTGTGTGTGGCCGTAGGCTATATATAATTTTGATCCGGCTAACGTGCTGAGCCCGTTTGTGGCCTGAGGCCGTTCATATTGTTAATTTTAATAATCAGGTCAAGGGTCCGAGCCCGTTTGTGGCCTGAGGCCGTTCATATTGTTAATAAGGATGGAGGACACGGGATTTGAACCCGTGACTTCTGCCTTGCGAAGGCAGCGCTCTCCCGCTGAGCTAGTCCCCCATATGCACTTACGCGGATATTTCAAAAATTCTTCGACTATTATTAATAACATGGTTTCCATGCTGCGTCAATGCACATCCGTCCCCTTCCCTTCCCACAACGTAAATTGGAGGCTGCCTGCTGAAGAGTCGGAAACATTCCCTGCCCTGCGCTTCATCCTATCCGATTCAGGGGGACATCTTTCAAAATGTCGTCAGATGTGGTACACTTTGTTTTACAAATCAACGAATTTATGTGAATTTCCAAACCGCTGTGGGTGTTCCCCCACAGTTGATAAAGTGCGGGCATATGTCCTCTCAGATACATAGAGATCCCCCTCCACACGGTATGATTGTCTGTCCACGGTGCAGCAGGAGCCTTGACGGCAAGGATATCAATTTCTGTCCCTCCTGCGGAACCAGGGTATCCGATGGTCAGCAGATGGATTCCCCCTCTTTTTCCCCCTCTCCGGACAGGGGAGACTCTCATCCGGATACACAACCGGCCAGTGCCGGATTCTGGATCAGGATGCTCGCATTCTGGCTGGATGCACTGGTCATTCTCTCAATCGCCATTATCATTGGAAGCCTTACCTATTCGACCTTTATCGGAAAGGCGCTCTTTCCCAACCGGGATAAGGCGTGCCTCTTTTTCACCATCCTGTTCATCATGTACCACGCCCTCTTCCTGGGCAGGTTCAGGACAACCCCGGGTAAGCGTTTTTTCGGGCTTGCCGTTTCGCCGATGAACCCTTCCCGTTGGTTCGGTTATTCAGACGCCTTTCTCAGGACACTGGGATATTTCGTCTCAACATTCGCCCTGGGCATCGGCTTTTTGTTCATCGCATTGGACCCGCGCAACCAGGGATGGCACGACAAAATCGCCCGCACCCGGGTCATCAAAAAACATACGGTACCCATATTCAACCGGATCGTCACCCTGCTGGCAGTCACCCTGTTGGTGGCTACAATGATTGCGCTCCAATTCAATCTGACACTGGTGTACCAGTCCGTGTTCAACCACGCCCAACGATCCTGGAGGGAACGGGGCAAGGAAATAGTGACCCTCCTGGTCACTCATAAAGAGATACGTGAAGAGATCATCAAGGAGATCATGACAAGGGATGGGCCATATACCATCAGGGTCCCCCACTCCGCCCGCGACGGCCAAATTTTTAAGGTGAATCGTTCGGAGGAGGAGGGTGGGGTGTTCTATATACGGATCATTATCGTGGAACGGATTTAGCGAGGACGTGCCCTGTTAACAGGGCACGTCCTCGCCTGTGGACGACACAAGGTCACAGTGTTTGCAGATAGTCGGTCAGATTGGCGATATCCTGGTCCGTGGGATCCTCTTCGAACATGGAAAGCCGAGGTTCTTCGTAGAGATGATCCTTGAGCCAGGCCTTCATTTTTTCCGGATCCAATCGCTGGGAAACCCCGGCCAGATCGGGTGCATCATCAAGTCCTCCGCCTTCTCCATTCAGGAGATGACACATCAGGCAATTGACCTCTTCAAAAATCGCCTGACCTGCCTGCGCGGACTCCGAAAGGGTTGTCTCCTCTGCCCGAAGTTCACTGCTATGACGAAGCGATGCACAATAGAAAAGGGTCATGAGAACGACAATCGCCAGCATTACCGCCAGGGTTCTTTGTTTTGAGAAATGCATTACAGCCCCCTTTCTTTTGTAAGCGCGAGATTATTAATAGTTGCCAGGACACGTGCCAGTCCCGGGTTCCCATATTTCTATCGGCTTTTTGGATGAAATGGTTCGACAATGCCCCGGGCGGGTCACCAAGGGCGTATCCCGGGGATTTCCATGTTCAATCATTGTTTCGGGAGGTGGGCACACGTGCCTGCTTACCACGATGCATCGTCTGAATTTGCATTGATGGAATGTGCCACGGCAGGATGTGCCGCAGGCGGGCGCTTATTCTTGACAATGAATCTACCGTTTGGATATACTTTTGTTATTTCAAGGTCTGATACCAATTGCTCTCAATATGGTAACCCTCAGACATTCTTACTGACACGTGATTACCGATTCTTGGGTATCATTCCCGCGCGTGAGGAAGTTCAAGCAGACCTCCATTTCAAGGTCAACACCTAAAGGGACTCTCTCATGGACAGGATCAACATCGCCATCATTGGGGTTGGTAACTGTGCAAGTTCGTTAATCCAGGGTATCGAATACTATCGGCACAAAACAGCCCATGACGTTGCGGGACTGATGCATTGGAATATCGGTGGATATATGCCATCGGACATCGACGTGGTGGCCGCGTTCGATATCGACGCGAGGAAGGTGGGCAGGGATGTATCAGAGGCCATCTTCGCACCGCCCAACTGCACCGCCCAATTTTGCAGGGACGTTCCCCGAACGGGGACCAAGGTCCTGATGGGAAGGGTATTGGATGGTGTTTCCGACCATATGAAGGAATACGATGAGCGCCATCGCTTTGTCGTTGCCGATGCGGAAGAGCCTTCCAAAGAAGAATGCGTCAGGGTGCTGAAGTCATCAGGGGCGCAGATCCTGTTGAACTATCTGCCGGTGGGCAGTGAAAAGGCGGTGAGATTTTACGCAGAGTGCGCCCTTGACGCGGAAGTTGCATTTATCAATAATATGCCCGTCTTCATTGTGAGCGACCCGGCGTGGGCGAAGAGATTCTCCGACAAGAACCTGCCCATCATAGGTGACGACATAAAATCGCAACTCGGCGCCACCATTGCTCACCGTACCCTGGCCACCCTTTTCAGAAAGAGGGGGGTGAGCCTTGATAGAACCTACCAGATCAACACCGGCGGCAATACCGACTTTCTCAATATGCTCAACAAAACCAGGCTGAAGAACAAACGAGTGTCAAAGACTGAGGCAGTCCAATCGGTGCTTGGAGAAAAAAGACTGGACCATGAAAACATACACATCGGTCCCAGTGACTACGTACCCTGGCAGAAGGACAACAAAATCGCCTTCATCAGAATGGAAGGGAAACTCTTCGGAGATGTGCCCATGAATCTCGAATTGCGGCTCTCAGTCGAGGATTCACCGAATTCTGCAGGGATTGTCATCGATGCCGTACGATGCTGCAAGCTCGCACTCAATCGGGGAAAGGGGGGCATTCTCTACTCCCCCTCCGCGTATTTTATGAAGCATCCCCCGAAACAATTTTCGGATGACGAGGCCCACAGGATGACCGAGGAATTCATTCAGGGAACGAGGGATGCATAGGCATCAAACGCCGCCCCAGTGAATGGTAATCCTCCCCTTCTGCTCCAACTTCCGGGCAATATACCGTTTCACCATTTTTTTCAATGGATTTCTCGTAGGCGGAAGGATACATATAAATCCAAGCAGATCGGTGATAAGCCCCGGGGTAATGAGCAATACTGCGCCAACCAGAACAAACAATCCATTCCACAGGGATTCTGCAGGGAAGATTCCCTGTTCCAGGTCCGCAGAAATCCGGCGAATCACTGAAATCCCTTGAGCCTGAGCAGCTATCCCGCCGAGAATGCCCGTAATGAGCACGATCAGGATCGTTGAGAGGGCCCCAATGTGGGTTCCGACCTTGATCAGGATATAAAACTCAAGCAACGGGGTAAGGGTGAACAGAAGAATCAATCGAAAAAGCATATCTCCTTATACACCGATCATATGCCGATGGTCAAGCTGTAAAAGCCAGGAACGCTCGTGCGCCTTCCCTGCATCATGCCCCTGATTGATCCGGCAATGCCCGACTGCCATCCGGGCAAAGAATCATTCAGAACAAATATGAATTCTTTTTCATTGTCGCTTGCTTATATGCATTAAATTATCACTCTGTATTTTATTGCACATATCCTTGTAATTAGCTTATAATCAATCAGTTATACTCTATCATGCCCCCTGTTTTATGGTGCCGCCCATTCCCAACTCCCTGCCCAACAATGCATAGAGTGACCTGCGCAATCGTCTTTGCTATATAACTCGTTGTAATTTAAAATATATTATGGCTCATCCTGCCATACCCACTGCACGCATTGCATGGCATAGTTATTGCTTCGTTTTGTATCAGCCTCACTGGAGGAGAGTAAATGAAGTAACCCAATCACAACTGGGGGGGGTATGTCACTCATTAGGTCACCTACGTATTTACGTACGGTGACAGTCTTTAATGCAAACACATCAAATTCCAGTAAAAAGTGAAAGCAGAAAGGATGATGTCATATGATGACTAGGCAGTATTTTTCGGTTCTGTGCCTCAGTTTAATGGTACTGTTCTTAAGTGTTCTTTTTACTTCATTTACTCTGTACGCCCAGACCACCTACAATCCTTACGCCTATGGTACTTACGGATATTCAGGCTACGGCTACAGCCCCTACGGATACTCAGGCTACGGCTACAGCCCCTACGGATATTCAGGCTACGGCACCAGCCCCTACGGATACTCAAGCTACGGCTACAGCCCCTACGGATACTCAGGCTATGGCACCAGCCCCTACGGATACTCAGGCTACGGTTCCTCCTTATATGGAAGTCCCTACGGGAGCTATGCAGGCCTTTCCGGGCTTTCCTTATATGGAGGGGGACTTGGTGGTATTTATGGAGGCGGATCAGGTCTCTTGGGAGGGCTGGGGAGCCTCGGCGGAATCAGTTCCTTGTACGGACTCGGCGGACTCTCTGGACTCGGTGGACTCTCTGGACTCGGTGGACTTAGCGGACTCGGTGGACTCTCTGGACTCAGTGGACTCGGATCTGTTTCACCCTTCTCCTTATCGAACCTCTTTTATCCGATTCAGACCGCAGGCGGATTGAGCTATCAGATCCCTTACTTACAGCTTGCACCGCTCCTTGGAGTCGGTGGACTCTACGCCCAGCTTTTCCCGTACCTTTTTGATCCTACAGCGACCACGACGACAACGCAATAGACTGTCACTGCGTGTGGGTTATCTAAACCCCAGTCCTTTGAAGGGTGGCCCGCCCGCCGATACGGCGGGCGGGCCGCCCACTTTTATCCCTAAATTCTCTGTATCCTCATGTGATTTTTCAAAAATACATTTTCCGGTTTACAACAGCGCCTAAGAAATGTGGCTGTATCCCCTTCACCAAGGAGCATCCATATACCCGGGAATTCGTATCATCCTTTGTCTGAGCATCTCGTACATGAGGATACCTCCGGCCACGCTGACATTCAAGGAGCCGATGGAACCCATCATGGGGAGGCGGACGATCATATCGCATTCCTCGCGAAGAAGCCTTCTGATCCCCTTGCCCTCTCCACCCAGAACAAGGGCGAAGGGACAGGCGAAATCCATCTGAAACCACAGGTCCTTTCCGGCGACATCGGCACCGACGATCCAGAGGCCCTTATTTTTGAGTATCTCGCAGGTTTGAACGAGATTGGCCACCCGCACAATCATGGTGCATGCCGTTGCGCCTGCCGAGGCCTTGGCGACCACCGGGGTTATACCCGCCGAGCGGTGCTTGGGTATAACGATCCCCTGGACACCCGCGGCATGTGCGGTTCTTACAAGCGCCCCCAGGTTGCGGGGATCCTCTATGCCATCCAGAATAAGCACAAAGGGGGGTGAAGAACTCCCCTGAAGCGCCTGAAGGAGATCCTCGATTGAATGTTCGGGAGCAGGCTGGGTCTCGGCGATCACCCCTTGGTGGACCCTTCCGGGGAATAGCTCCTCAACCCGCTGCCTGGGGACCCTGACGATGGGCACCCCCTGCTCGTGCGCCCGCTGCTCGATCCTCTCGATAAGGTATCCGTGCGCATCCTGGGCCATGATAATTCTCCCCACCGGTGTCCCGGCGGAAAGGATCTCCAGCACCGGACGGCGACCGAAATAAAGGGCCATGGAACCGTTTCCTCTATTTTGCCCTCCAGATGGTTTTCCCGCCAGGCTGATCCTCAAGGAGGATATCGAGATCGGCAAGGCGGTCCCTGATCAGGTCCGCTGTGGCCCAATCCCGTTTCTGCCGCGCCGAGGAGCGAAGCTCGATCAGGAGCCCGATAAGGTCCCCTGCGAGATGACCCACCTCCCCCTTCTCCTCCCCCTGAAAAAGGGTCAGGACCTGACCGAGTTCCTGCACCGCCTTTTTGGAGGCCCGCAGATCCGCCACCGCCTGGGCATCTTCAGGCAATTCCCTGAGGATAAGATTGATCCCCTTTATGAACTCGAAGATGTGCCCCAATGCACCCGCCGTATTGAAATCGTCATCCATGGCCGCCTCGAATGCCCCCTTCAACATGGATATCCGTTCCCGGCATGCCTCGCTCGGCCGCAGATCCCCGGCAGGATCCTCCAGACGCTCGATATTCTGAAATGCGGTGTATACCCGCTCCAATGCCCGCTGGGACTCCTCGATCCTCTCCGGGGTAAAATCGATAGGGCTTCGATAGTGGGTGGAGGCAAGGAAATAGCGCACCGCCTCAGCCGGATACTGGGAGATTATATCCCGGATGGTGCAGAAATTTTTGAGTGACTTGGACATCTTCTCCTGGTTTATGCTCACGAATCCATTATGGAGCCAGTAGCGCGCAAAGGGTTTCCCTGTCGCCGCCTCGGACTGGGCAATCTCGTTTTCATGATGGGGAAAGATGAGGTCCTCGCCTCCCCCATGGATGTCAAAGGTATCCCCCAGATATCGTTGAGACATCACCGAACATTCTATATGCCAGCCGGGCCTGCCCGGTCCCCACGGGCTCTCCCATGTGGGCTCACCCGGTTTCGATCGCTTCCACAGGGCAAAATCGAGCGGGTCCTCCTTGCGCTCGTCGATCTCCACCCGCGCGCCTGAACGCATCTCATCCACGTTTCTTCCCGAGAGCTTGCCATAGTCCTTGAATTGCCGCACGCTGAAAAAGACATCGCCCTCCCGCTCATAGGCGAAGCCCTTCTCAATAAGCACGCTCACCATGCGTATCATATCCTGGATGTGCTCGGTGGCCTTGGGTTCGATGGTGGCGGGCCGCACCCCCATGCTCCCGAAATCCTCCTCGTAGGCATGGATATAGCGGCAGGCGACCTCATCGGGATTACACCCCTCCTCGCAGGCACGGTTGATGATCTTGTCATCCACATCGGTGAAGTTCCGTACGTAGGTCACCTGGTACCCCTTGTATTCCAGGTAGCGACGGATGATGTCAAACACGAGGGCGCCCCGGGCATGACCGAGGTGGCACAGGTCATACACCGTTACCCCGCACACGTACATTCCCACCTTCCCGGGGACCAGGGGGGTGAACGCCTCCCTTTTCCGGGTCAAGGTGTTGTAAACCATTACACTCATGTCAGGAGACTCCTTTATTGAAGATAGTGACCGTGTGCCCCTTCCGCTCCGGCGGGTCCAACCGGGCCGTAACCCTGCATCTATTCACCGGCATCAGGCGCGTCGCAGGGAACGAGGCTTACCACCGCATACGCCGCAATGCCCTCCCGCGCGAAAAGGATCAGCCCGTTCGTGGTGGTGGCCTTGATGGAAACCATGTCCGGTGCAATACCGAGGGTCCGGGCAATGGCTGCGGCCATTGCCTTTTTATACGGGGTAATGCGCGGGGCGTCCGCGACGATCGTAGTGTCGATCTGATTCACCCGATATCCGCACCGGTCAAGAAGACCGGCGACCTCCCCCAGGAGGAGGAGGCTCGAAATGCCGCGATACCGCTCATCCGTATCGGGGAAACGCTCCCCGATGTCCCCTTTGCCCAGCGCACCCAGCAGGGCATCACAAATGGCATGCACCAGGCAGTCCGCATCCGAATGCCCTGCCAGCCCCTTGGGATAGGGAATGCTGACACCGCCGAGCACCAGCGGCCTGCCTTCCTCGATGGGGTGAAGATCGTATCCTATCCCTACCCTCATGGACATACCCCCATGCGCAGAATGCACTCCGCGTATGCAAGGTCACCGGGATGGGTCACCTTGATATTCCAAATGCTTCCCTGTACGATCCGCACGGGATGGGGAAGCCGCTCAACCAATGATGCCTCGTCAGTGCCGTAAAAACCATCGCTCCGGGCTCGGGAATGGGCCTCTTTCAGCACGGAGGCCCGAAATGCCTGGGGTGTTTGCGCAACCCAGAGACCGTTCAGTGAGGGGGTGGACATGATGATACCTCCGTCATTCACGCACTTGGGGGTCTCGGTGATCCTGAGACCCAGGATGCACGCACCGCATTCCCGTGCCTCGTGAATGCATCGCGCGATCCCTTCCTCATCCACAAAGGGCCGGGCGCCGTCATGCACGATGACGATGTCATCGTCCCCCGTGTCATCCCAAATCTCCTTCAGCCCCCGGGAAACGGAATCCTGCCGCTCGGCGCCCCCCTCGACGATCCGCCGCACCTTGGGAAGATCATGCGGGGCGACGATTTCCCGCCTGACCCGCGTGACCTCACCCCTTCGCACCACCACGATGATTTCATCGATCAGAGGCGACCTCTGGAACCTGTGAAGCGTATGGGTGAGAAGGGGCACACCGGCAAGGGGGATATACTGCTTGGGCATCCCCTCCCCGATCCTGGTGCCGCTCCCTGCAGCGGGGATGATGGCGTATGCGTTCACCGTGCTATGGATCCTCGATATCAGAAGAAGGGCGAAACGGTATATCCATCGATCATGGCGATGGACGTGCTCCGTTCGCGCGCAGGGATGCCGGCATTCATCCTTATTGATTGATGTGACCGGCATTCATTCCAGCACCCAATGATTTCGATAGGAGATGAACCCTACACCTCAAAGATGCGTTCGAGCTGTTCCGTTGCCTGCAGAGGTGTTATCTTTTGGGCATGAGAGAGCTCGGTCACGATGAGATCCTTGGTATCCTCGAGCATCTTCTTCTCACCGAAGCTCAACTCGCGCCGTTGTTTCAGAAGGCTCAAATTGCGGAACACGGCAGCCATCTGGAAGATGGAGCCGCTTTTGAGTCGATCCAGGTTGTCCTTGTATCGTCTCGTCCAGTTTGCGGACATCTCATCGATGTCCCCCTTGAGGATCTCGAAGACCTTGCTCACCTCTTCAGGACCTATCAACTGGCGAAGTCCGACCGCCTCGGCATTGTCCGTCGGAACCATAACCATGCTGTTATCCGACAATATCCTCAAGATATAGAATTGCTGTGCGTTTCCCTGAATCTCCCGGACCTCGATGGCTTCGACCTTACCTACACCCAAGGTAGGATAGACGATCTCTTCACCAACCTCAAACATAGGCCCATCTCCTTATTATTGGGTAAGTTAGACCGCTTTGGCAGAGCATCTATGATGGCAAGCAACATTATACCATAGGTCGCCGGCCAATAAAACCACGAACGATTTCTCTTTTATTTTCAGGGTCTTACAGAATGCCTTCGTGAGTCCTCTCTATGTCTCCGTCTGACCCCGTCTTGTTCGTGGATGGTTGTCAAAGACCAGCCCTATGGCCTCCTGCACCGTCTCCGCATAGATAACCTCGGGTCCCCCCTTCCCGCTCCCCCCCTCGGACCGGTTGGCTGCAGGCAGAAGGCAGGTGCGGAATCCCCGCTTCCATGCCTCCTTGCGGCGCACTGCCGATTGATACACCGCCCTGATCTCGCCGGTCAGCCCCACCTCGCCCACGATCGCCAGATCGGGCGGCACAGGAAGGTCCTTGAGGCTTGAATAGATGGACAGTATGATCCCCAGATCCACGGCGGGCTCGTCGAGCTTCAACCCCCCCACCACGTTCAGATAGATATCCTTGTCCTGCAGATAGAGTCCCAGCCGCTTTTCGAGCACCGCGATCAGGAGGGCGGCCCTGTTGGGGTCCACCCCGTTGCAGGTGCGCCTGGCCATGCCGATGGTCCCGGGGGAAACCAGGGCCTGTATCTCCACCAGGATCGGCCGGGTGCCTTCGAGGCTGCACACGACTGTGGAGCCCGCATACGGTTCCTGATGGGGGTTGAGAAAGAGCTTTGATGGTTCCAGCACCTCCACCAGACCCCGGTCGGTCATCTCGAACAGACCGATCTCATTGGTGGGACCGAACCGGTTCTTCACGCTCCTGAGGATACGAAAGGCGTGATGGCGGTCTCCTTCCAGGCCGAGGACCGTGTCCACGATGTGCTCGAGCACCTTGGGCCCGGCAATGGCCCCCTCCTTGGTCACGTGTCCCACCAGGAACGTGGATATATTCATCTGCTTGGACAGGTACATCCACTGGGTGGCAAGATCCCTGATCTGGCTCAGGCTTCCCGGGGGGCTCTCGATGCGTTCCGTGTAGGTGGTTTGTATGGAATCGAGCACGATGACCCGGGGCCTCAGGGGATCGAGATGACTCACGATCCGTTCCATGCAGGTGCCCGTGTAGATGTGCAGTCCGGGGGAGGAAAGGCCCAGACGGTCGGAGCGGATCTTGATCTGCCGGGCTGACTCCTCTCCGGATATATACAGGACCTTCTCCTGGGCAGCCAGCCGGTCTGATATCTGCAAAAGGAGGGTGGACTTCCCGATCCCCGGATCGCCATACACAAGGATAACGGAGCCCCTGACCAGGCCTCCCCCCAGAACCCGGTCCCACTCCTCCGCCCCCAGCCGGATCCGCTCCCCCTCGTCCGCCTCCAACCGGGGCAGGGGCAGCGGGGGGGCATCGAATGAGGCATCTCCCTGAGGAAAACCGGCGGGTGCGCTCCTTCCGGTCTTCGGTTCAGGGACCTCCGCCAGGGAGTTCCATTCCCCGCATTCCGGGCAGCGGCCCATCCACTTGAGGGAGCGAAATCCGCACGACTGACATACAAAGGGGTGGGCCATGGCGCTAAAAACCGGGCAAGGGGAGCTTGCCCAGGAGGTACTTCAGATCCTCGTCCTCGAAGGTGAATCCGGCCCCCGCAAAGAAGCTCTGGGTATCCGAATTGTTGAAATCATCCCACCCGACGTTGATGATGAAGTGCCGCTTGATTACGGTCTGGGCAAACAGCTTCAGGTGGGGTTTCGACTCGCCGAAATCCCATCCCTCCATACCGAACCAGAGGTTCTCGCCGAAGGGATGATACTCGATGCCCGCACCCCCGGTTGATTCCATGAGCCCCCCCTTGAGGAGAAGGGGGCCGAACTGCTTCGCCATGAGAATGTTGAAGAGCAGTTTATCCTCGGTCTCTTCCTCTACGAGGGTGACCGTGCCGTTGGGATCCATCACCCGCCGGGTGGTGGTGACGTGTTCGTCGAAGTCATCCACAAGCTCGAGCAGGTAGTATTTCCCCACGCGCGGCTGGAACTTGAGAGAAAAATAGGACTTTGACTGGTCGTATTCCGTGAGATACTCGGACCTGAATCCAAGGTGCAGGCTGAAGGATTCCGCCTTGCCCACCATGGCATTGAGCCCCCCCAGGGTGCCGGAGAGGTCTTCGTACACCTTGTCATCGGTAATGAGCTTGCCGATCGTTCCCTCCCCGCGGTTCACCCTCTCGGAGATCTCACTGATCTGTTTGAGGGTGAAATCGAGTCTCTGGCTCGCATCGGCGAACCCCTTGAGGGTGGCTCCTATACCATAACCGTTGGGATCCATGAGTCCCTTCAGGGCATCGGTGGCATCCGCGATATCCTGCATCATTCCGGGGCCATGTACCGCCAGATCGGAGGAAAACGACCCGAAATCGTCAATGATGCCGGCGATCTGCTCCTTGTTGTTTTGAAGCAATCCGTTCAGCTCCTCGGTGAAATCCGCAAGGTTGCGAACCAGCCGGTTCACCTCCTGCTGGTTCTGGGCCACCATGTTGTTCATGCCGGTGGTCATGCCCTCCATATTTTCCATGATCTGAATGAGACGGGCCTGTCCCTCCTGGGTGCCTATGACCGCCTTCAGGGCGGCGGCGATATCGATGAGCTGCTCAGCCAGGGTCCCCAGATATTCGGACATCTCATCCACATCCTTGGTCACGTACCCCCTGGAAATGTGGTCCCCTTCCCCCAGCAAGGGAGAGGGCTCGATTCCCGGATCAATCTCCACATACTTCTCTCCCATAAGCCCGAGGGAACGAATCCGGGCGATGGCATTCTCCCGTATCCGGATGCCCTCCCGTATCCACAGGGTGAGCTGGGGGCGCTCGTCAACCAGGGCAATATCCTTTATATATCCGGCATCCACCCCGCTCACCTTCACCCTTGCCTTCGGATCCAATCCCGCCACCGTGCTGAAGAAGACCTTCAGGTGATACCCCTCCCCCTGATTGAAGGTATAGCGCCCGGCCCGAAAGGTCAAAAAGGCAAGGACGAACAGGGACAGAAGGACCACAAGCCCTACCTTGGCCTCGGTGGTTATCCCTCTCACGCATCCCTCCTTGTCTCATGGTTACGGTCGGTGATCGGCCCCCTGGCGCTTCCGGTGATGAACTGGTACACAACGGGGTTGTTGGTTTCCTGGATCTCCTCAGGTGTGCCCACCTGTATGATCTCCCCTTCATAGAGCATGGCAATGCGGTCTGCGATCTTATAGGCGCTCTTCATATCATGGGTGATGGCAAGGGAGGTGACGGTGAGCTGCTCCCTCATGCTCAGGATCAGGTCGTTGATGACGTCACCCATGATCGGATCGAGACCGGTGGTCGGCTCATCATAGAGCAGGATCTCCGGCTCCGTGGCGATCGCCCGGGCAAGGGCGACCCGCTTCTTCATACCCCCGCTCAATTCCGCGGGCATCAGATCCTCGATCCCCTCAAGACCCACCATGGCCAGTTTCTCCGTGACCCTCCGGCGTATCTCCTCCTTGGAAAGCCTGGTGTGCTGCAGGAGGCTGAAACCGACATTCTCCCACACCGACATGGAATCAAAGAGGGCACCCGCCTGAAAAAGCATCCCGAATTTCTTCCTGAAGTCATTGAGATCCCTTCTCTTCATATCGCTGATATACCTGCCGTCCACGCGGACCTTCCCCTTGTCCGGCCTGAGCAGCCCGATCACATGCTTCATCAGCACGCTCTTCCCGCTCCCGCTTCCCCCGATCACCACCATGGATTCACCGCGGGAGATCGCCAGATCGACCCCGCGCAGCACCTGGGCTGCGTTGAAGGACTTATGCACCCCTGTAAGTTCGATGAACGGCTCCATTGCTCGCACTCCCCGTTCTCAAAAAAACAGCGCGGTCAATATATAGTCGGAGATGAGGATCAGCATGGAGGAGAGCACCACCGAGCCCGTGGTCGCATTCCCCACTCCTTCCGCACCTCCTTCGGTGGCAAGCCCTTTATGGCACCCCACCGTGGAGATGATCAACCCGAAGAAGCCGGATTTGAAGAGCCCTATGTAGATATCCTTCCATTCCATGAAATCAAAGCTCCGTCGCATATAAATAACCGGGTTTGCGTGCAGCATCTTCACCGCCACCAGGTATCCTCCGGCAATTCCTATACAATCCGCCAAAACGGTCAGGACCGGGAGCATGATGATCCCGGCGAGAATCCTGGGAACGATCAGGTACGGGATCGGATCGACCGCCAATGTATACAGGGCGTCGATCTGCTCGGTAACCTTCATGGTCCCCAGCTCCGCGGCCATTTCCGAGCCGGCCCTGCCAGCCACGATCAGCCCGGTCAAGACCGGGCCGAGTTCCCGCACCATGGAGAGGGCAACCACCGTCCCCACCATGGTCTCCGCGTTGAAGCGCTTGAATCCGATATAGCTCTGAAGGGCGAGCACCATGCCGGTGAATGTTGCCGTAATCAGGGTGACCGGCACCGAATGGACCCCCACCTCCTCCATCTCGGTAAGGGTCTCCCGCCATTTGAGGGGGCTTCGAAAGAGCCACGCCAGGGCCTGCACCAAGAGCAGCAGGAGCTGTCCCGCCTCCTCCAGGCAGGTGTAAAAAAATCTCCCTACCTGTTCCACAAGGGAGGTGCGCCCTCGCCGCTTACCCGGTACAGATGCTTCCATTGGTTGTTACGCCAGCCCCTTCACTGTTTGCCTTACATCCATGCACCACCTCCCGTGTTCCCTCTTCTCTGCGGTAAATCCTCTTGACCCTGGGGCCAACAGCGCAAAGCACCTCATAGGGGATGGTGTTCTGCCACGCTGCCCAGTCATGGGCAGTGATACATTCACCTCCCTGGCTCCCGATCAGCACGACCTCCTCCCCGATCTCGACCCCGTCGATTCCCGTGATATCCACCAGGCTCATATCCATGCACACCGTCCCCACCACCGGCACCCTGACGCCCCTCAGCAGCACATGTATCTTTGTGGACATGCAACGGGCAAGCCCGTCGCTGTATCCGACGGGGATCACGGCGATCACCTTGTCGGAGGGGCAGATGTAGGTGCGGCCGTAGCTGAGGCTGCTCCCTTCGGGCATTCGCTTTATATGAATGATCTTCGTCTGGAGGCTCATAATGGGACGAATAGGCAATGCCTTCTGAAGTCCCGGCACGGGGGCGAGGCCGTACAGCATGATACCCACCCGCACCATATCGAAATAGGTCTCGGGGTGTTTCATCACCGCGGCACTGTTGCCCATATGAATAATCGGGGGTGGATTCACCAGCCCCTCCAGTGAACGGACCAGTCCGGTGAACCGCTCGGTCTGGTACCGCGTGTACGAGTGATCCGCATCCTCCGATGTGGCAAGGTGGGTGAAGATCCCCTCGATGCTCAGATGCGGCAGGGAGGCGATTGCGGTGACGGCGTTGATCGCGTCGTCAAGAGGGAATCCCAGGCGTCCCATGCCAGTGTCCACCTTTACGTGCACCTTGGCACGCCGCTTGTTACGGAGGGCCAACTGCGACAGGGCCTTTGCAGTGTCCAGGTCGGACAGGGAAATGGTGAGATTGGCCTCCAGGGCGCCCTCCAATTGATCGGGCAAGGTCCCCGACATGACCAGAATGGGGGAGGTTATTCCGGCATCCCGGAGGTTAAGCCCCTCTTCCGGGTAGGCCACCCCAAGCATGTCGACCCCGAAACCCTCCAGGTGTGCACACAGAACCCCGGCGCCGTGACCGTAGGCATTCGCCTTCACCACCGCCAGTATACGCCGTTGGGGGCCGATGCGCTCCCGTATGACCTGCAGGTTGTGATGCAAAGCTGAAAGATCGATTACCGCCCTGGTCGGATGGTCCGCCATGCCTATCCCATTACGCTGCAATCCCCCCTCCTTTACGCACGGAAACGCTCCTCTGCCCCTCACCACACCCAATGCCCACAATGCTGTGAGAAGTTACCGGATATGATAACCTTATATTATTCTATTCGCAACTTAAGGGATTTTGGATCACCCGGTCGTTATCCGCACCGCCCGCACCGTTTTATTGAACGTCCTCGCGGGCGAGATTTTCAAACCGGGTGTATTCCTTGAGAAAGGCCAGTTTTATGGTACCGATGGGGCCGTTTCGCTGCTTTCCTATGATGATCTCGGCGATTCCCGCCTCCTCGGTATCGGGATGGTACACCTCGGGCCGGTAGATGAATGCGATCAGGTCCCCGTCCTGTTCGATGGCACCCGATTCCCTCAAATCGGAAAGGATGGGGCGACGCTCGGTGCGTGACTCCACTGCCCGGCTCAACTGGGAAAGGGCGATGACGGGACAATCGAGCTCCTTGGCGGTCATCTTCAATGAACGGGAGATCTCCGATATCTCCTGCTGACGGCTCTCGAACCGTCCGCTCCCCTGGACAAGCTGCATATAATCCACGACCACCAATCCCAGGTCCTTCTCCCGCTTCAACCTGCGTGCCTTCGCCCTGATCTCCATGACTGTGGGGGATGCGGAGTCATCGATATAGATAGGCGCCTCGGAGATCTCCGCCGCACCTTTGATCAGCCGCTTCCAATCCCGTTCGGTGAGGAAACCGGTCCGCAGGTGGTGGGAATTGACCCTGGCCTGGGAACACAGCATCCTGAGCACGAGCTGTTCCTTTGCGGTTTCCAGGCTGAAAAACAGGGCAGGCCGATGCTCCGTAACGGCCACATGGAGGGCGATGTTGAGGCAAAAACTTGTCTTGCCCATGGATGGGCGGGCGGCGATAATGATGAGATCCTGGTTCTGCAGTCCGGAGGTGAGCGCATCCAAATCCCGGAAACCCGTGGGGAGGCCGCTCACCTTCCCCTTTTTTTCATACAGCTTCTCTATGATCTGGAAGCAATCGGCGATAATGTCCTTGATGGAATAAATGCCGGGCCGGACCTTCTTCTCCGAAATACCCTGGATCAGGTCCTCTGCAACCCCGAGCAGGGAGTCGATCTCTTCGCCTTCCTCGTAGCCCCTGGTCGCGATTTGGGTTCCCGCCTGAATCATGCGCCTGGCGAGGGATTTTTCTTTGACCAGGCGCGCATGGACCCTGATATTGGCGGCGGTGGGGGTCACCTCCAGGAGGTTGGTGAGGTAGGTGAGCCCTCCCGCCTGATCAAGCACCCCTTTGCCCTTGAGATCCTCCTTGAGGGTAACCAGGTCGACCTGTATATTCTTCTCGTACAGGGAGAGGATGGAGCGAAAGATGTCCTGGTGGGCATGAAGGTAGAAATCCCCCGGTTCCAAAAGATCGACGACCTTGTTGATGGCCTCGGCATCAAGCAGCAGCGCCCCCAGGAAGAACCGTTCCGCCTCGAGGCTGTGGGGAGGTGTCTTGTCGAGCAGGATGCCCTCGGGATCCACGCCGACGCCCCCTACTCCTTCACCACCCAGACCTTCAGATTTGCCGTTACTTCCTGGTGAAGGCGGATGGGTACCGTATAGATGCCGAGGGATTTGATCGGCTCGTCAAGCATGATCCTCTTTCGTTCGATGGGCACCCCTTCATGCGCCAGGGCCTCCTCGATATCCATGGTGGTCACGGACCCGAAGAGACGATCACTCTCCCCTGCCTTACGTATGATGGTCAGTGAAAGGCTCTCGATGCTCCTGGCCAGTTTTTCGCAATCCCTCAGGTGCTTTTCCTTGATGGCCTGTTTGAGCCGCTGTTGATGCTCCATTTGCTTGATGCTCTTCGCATCGGCCAGAACCGCCAGTTTTTTGGGCAGGAGATAGTTGCGCGCAAATCCGGGCGCCACGTTTATGAGATCACCTGCCTGTCCCACTTTTTCAATATGTTGTTTCAATATAACCTGCATATATCCCCTCCTCTGTTGAAAAGCCTACCCATCCATTATGATGAAGAATACCCCGAACACCGGCGGGAGGATAATGATGGGGACCCCGAACACACCGACACCGGGCAGGGTTGCAGCGAGAACAATGAGCAGCGGCTGCAAACGGTGGTATGAACCCTGCGCGGTCACCATACGCGTCCCTTTACTCCTGCCGCGAACCGCACGATGTGTGTGTTGAAGTTTCTATTCTGCGGTAAAGGGAAGCAGGGCAATGTTGCGGGACCGCTTGATCGCCCTCGTCATTTGTCTTTGGTGCTTGGCGCAGTTGCCGGAAATCCTTCGGGGAATGATCTTCCCGCGTTCCGTCATGAACGCCCTCAATCTCCTTACATCCTTATAATCAATATGGAATGTCCTCGATTCACAAAACTTGCAAACCTTTTTTCGTCGATACTTCCCGATCATTATTCTCCTCTCGTTGCGCAGTTGAATGGTGACAAAGACCCCTCGTGCAGAGGCACGGCGCCTGCATCACTCCCCGCCCGTTCGCCGCTCCCCGTGACGTTATATGCAGGGACAGCAGGCCGGCCGATCGAACCCCCTTGCCTAAAAGGGTAGATTGGAACCTTCGTAGGAGTCGTCATCGGACGGCGATTCCTCTGCCGTCAGATCGCTCTCCATCTTCCGAGGCAGGAATTGTATCGTCGAGGCAACGATCTTCAATTTGGATCGTTTTTTCCCCGCCTCGTCCTCCCAGCGGTCCTGCCTCAGCCGTCCTTCAACAAAAACCCCGCTGCCCTTTGCCAGATATTCGTTACACGTTTCTGCCTGCTTGTCCCACACCTCAACGTCAAAAAAATCGACCTCTTCCTTTTTATCCCCCTCTTTGGTGGTATACCTTCTGTTCACCGCAACGCCGAAACCGGCAACTGCCGTGCCGTTCGGTGTATACCGCAGTTCCGGGTCCCTGGTCAGGTTCCCCATTAAAAAGACCTTGTTCAACCTTATCATAGGACAGCCTCCTCCCTATTCTCAGCAGAATAGGATCGCGATAAAGACGGATCGACCTTTTCGGAGAGGGCGACGGTCATATAACGGATGATCCCTTCCATAAACCTCAAATTCCTTTCAATCTCTTTTAAGAGGCGGGCTTCTCCGGCAAATTGCACCAGCAGGTAGAAACCCTTTTTGGTTTTCTTGATCTCGTAAGCCAGTCTCCTTTTCCCCCATTTATCAACCCCGCTGACCTCTCCTCCCTCCTTCTTGATCACCTGGGTTATTCGATCGACGACCTTCTCGAGATCCTCTTCAGAGATTTCTGCGTTAAGAATGACGAGTAATTCATATCTACGCATTCCCACCTCGCTCCTTTCGCACCGTTATTCATTGTAGCAACTATGGATACAATCTTCCCCTTGCCGTGTAGCATGTTATATGATTGCTAACCATTTTCTCTCTGTATTGCCGAGTCTTTTCCCTCTGTATTAGTAGTTGTGTTATTAAATAATGTTGAAGAACCACCCAAGATTAAATAATAAATTAAAATTTTAACATGCCTGATAATAAAGTTCAACAGGGCGACGACACACACAGCATTTCCAAGTTCGAGGCCCTGGGCTATGCATGCGGGCGCCCATGACCGGCCCGGAAGAGGCGGTATCACAATCGGCATTCCTGTCACGTGCGACAATTTCTACCTGTGTCCCCGACAATTTGGTCGAAGACTTGATTGACCGCCCTCTCGGTCATGTGACGTGATCCGCTGTTGTCGATAATAAAATCAGCGTGTCGGGCCTTTACCCACTCCGGCCACTGCAACCCTCTGCGAAGGCGAAACTGTTCGGGGTCCATGGTGCCCCTCCGTAACATCCGCTCCCTGCACACATCACCGCGCGCCCTCACCAGGACGATCAGGTCGAACATCCCTTCCCATCCCGCCTCCAGGATCTGAGAACCGTCAAGGATAAACATCACCGCATCCATGTGTTTCGCCCGGGCCATGGCATCAGTTACCTCGCGCTTGAGTAGAGGATAGAGGATCTCCACAAGGCGATTCAACGCATCCCGGTCTTTGAACACTATCGAGGCGAGTCTCTTTCGGTCGATTCCCCCCCCGCCGGTGCACACGGCATCCCCCCATATGGACGAAACCGGTTTACAGGCCGGCCCACGGGGCATGAGAAGGTGATGGATAATCCGGTCGGCCTCCACCACCCATGCCCCCCGGTACGAAAACATACGGGCTACGGTGGTCTTCCCGGTGCCGATCCCCCCGGTCAGGCCGACACGTGTCATGTCCGCTCCCATCCTGGACGACCTCCCGTGGATAATCGCAGGGGAATCTCCTCTACGGCATCATATTGACACAATGTTGGATTTTGTTTATAATTTCTTTTTATTGATTTAAAAGGTGTTCTCTTCTGGTACAATATTTGCATCCTACTTGTGGAGCCTAAGCGACCCATCAATGTATATACATATGGCGACACACGTGGGAGGAAACGAACGGGCGCGAATAATGGCCCTTTCATTGTAATCGAAAGGGCAACCGGGTACAAGACGATAATTTGCATTACATGGACCGTCAATATTTGAAAGGAGGTTCCTCTATTATGAAGAAGATATTGGGCACGCTTCTCACCATACTGCTGGTGTTCATCATGATGACCACCATGTCTGCCGCTGCACAGGAGCAGAATGATTCAAATCCGGCCGGGAGCAAGAACAACGGCCAGGTCATCGCCGAGGTGAACGGCCTTAAGATCCATACCGCGACATTCGAGAAACTCATGCAAGGCCGAGCGGATCCGCAAGCCCTGCTCGATCAGATCATCGCCTACCTCCTTCTTGCCGAGGAGGCAAAAAAGAAGGGGGTCAATCAAGGGCCCGAATTCGAAGAACAATTGGAGATGATGAAGGAGCAGCAGCTCGCCAACTTCTTTTACACCAAAGAGGTCGAGGACAAGGCGGAACTGACTGATGCGGATATCGAAAAAATGATCCCGGCATCGGACAAATACAAGGTCAACTTTCAGCAGATCCTCGTGAATACGAAAGAAGAGGCGGAGGACATCCTCAAGACCCTTCAAAAGGAACCGGATTTTAACAAACTGGCCAAGATGCGATCCAAGTCGAAAAATGCGTCCAAGGGCGGACAAATCGGGTATGTTATTCCCAACACCGGATATTTCGAGGGTGAGCTTTCAGACGAGGATGAAAAGAAGATCTTTCGACTCAAGGACGGAAAGGTGAGCGAACCCATCAAGACCCGGCAGGGGCATGCCATCTTCAAGGCCGTGAGCAGGAAGGAACTGACGGAACAGGAAATGGAGAGCAGGAAAAACTATTTGCGGTATAAGTTTCAAAAGTCCAAACTGGACGAGGTCCGCGATAAGCTGCTCGACCGTTTGAGATCGAAGGCAAAGATCGAATTGAACGACAAGAACATCAAAAAGCTGGAAAAATCCGACAAGATCAACGAGGCGTCACTCAAGCTGGTGGTCGCCACAGTGAATGGCAAAGAGATCCTCCTTAAGGAGATCCTGCCCCCCCAAAGACCCGAATACGGCTACCAGATGAACAGCCCGTACCTCAAGCAGCCCGAATTCTTGAAAAATATCATCAACGAAAAGGTCAACAGCGTGCTTTTTCTTGAAGAGGCGAAACGGCTCAAATACGACCAGAATGAGGAATTCAAGAGGACATTCGACCTCCTCAAAGACGGACTCATGGGGCAGACCTACGCCATGGAGTATGTGAAGGACGTAAAGGTAACCGACGAGGAATTGAAGGAATATTTCGAAACCAACAGGGAACGGTTCAAGGAGATGCCGGAACGAATCAGGGTCCGCCACATTCTGGTACCGGACGAGGAACAGGCAAAGGAGATCCTCGCCAAAATCAAGGCAGGCGGTGATTTCGAGAAGCTGGCAGAGGAATTCTCAATATGCCCGACGGCCAAAAACGGTGGAGACCTCGGATATTTCTCCCGGGGCAGGATGGCACCCCTGTTCGAAGAGGCCGCCTTCAAGCTCAAAAAGGGAGAGGTCAGTGATGTGGTGCGGACCAATTTCGGCTTCCACATCATAAAGATGGAGGACCATAAGCAGGCAGGAGCATCAAGCTTGAGCGATGTCAGATACGAGGTTGAACAAATCGTGCTGTTTCAGAAAAGGGATAAAAAGATTCAGGACCTTATCGCCAAATTGAAATCGAAGGCATCGATTACCACAAATCAGGAGGCCCTGAAAAAATATCAGTCTTCCCTCCCCACCCCGCCCATGAGTTTGCCCATGCAGGACATGCAAGGCGGAGGAATGATGCAGTAATTCGCACGCGGGGTGTATGTTCCTTCTCGATCGATAGCATGATCATCCTTCGGGGAAATACGGGTTGAATATGCCTAAAAAAGGACTATTAATGAGAATATAATAGGTTAAATGAGGGAAACGCCCTATATGGACCTTTTTGGCCTTTTAACCTGAAATTTTCTCCATAAATACACCTTGCTTTTCTTGCTGCAAATTTTTAGAATAGCCGCTTATGTTAACGCTGGCGTAGCTCAGTCGGTAGAGCAGCTGATTTGTAATCAGCGGGTCGGGGGTTCGAATCCCTTCGCCAGCTCCACTCGGAACCATGATAAACGATTGTATGGCAGGCGTGCCTTTTGTCTGCACGCGATGCCCCTTTAATGGATATGTACCCTGCTTCGCCGGTGCAGGGGGTATTTTTTATTTATAGGGGGTATTCATCTATAAAGAGGTGGCAGGGCCTCATGGTGTCATGATTGCGGCAGCATCGTTGTTTTGTTTCTTAATGCGTGGAATTGCTTGTCTGTAGCTGCCTGGCACTGTCGAGGGCATGCTTTCGGCGGAAGACATAGATACATATTAATTCAATATTGATTCCGGCGGCATTTTTTCTGGCCGGAGACATAACATAGTCGTTGAATTCGTGACATTTTTTCTGGCAGAAGACATAACATAGTCGTTGAGTCCGTGACATTTTTTCTGGCAGAAGACATAACATAGTCGTTGAGTTCGTGACATTTTTTCTGGCAGAAGACATAACATAGTGTTAAAAGATGTTGGAGGGGTTCCCGAGCGGCCAAAGGGAACAGACTGTAAATCTGTCGGCGACGCCTTCGGAGGTTCGAATCCTCCCCCCTCCATCAACTAAAAAAATATAATCGGCTTGGAAGTTACGACGTCCGCCTGGAACCGCAGGCGTTTATTTAGACTAACTAAATATAATCGGCTTGGAAGCTACAATTTTCGTCTGCGAACCACAGGCGTTTACTTGAACTAAACAAATATGACCAGCTTGGAGTTTACAATTTCCGCCCACAAATCGCGGTTTTTTACTAAACTATAAAAATATGTTATGCTTAGGATTTTACAATCTCCGCCTGCAAACCGCAGGCGTTTTATAATACTAAAAAATATGGTATAAGGTGCCGGGGCAAAACAAGGGATCTTCCCTTGAGCAAGGACTGCGGATCACAAACACTATGGACATGGTACCGGGGCATTATTACACGGTACTAAATTATATCTCGAACCGGAATGCAGGGTTTTAAATAGCTTGGCAGTTTAGCGGGAATAGCTCAGTTGGCTAGAGCATCAGCCTTCCAAGCTGAGGGTCGCGGGTTCGAATCCCGTTTCCCGCTCCAACCTGTATAAAATCTTTTGCCCACGTAGCTCAGTCGGCAGAGCACTTCCTTGGTAAGGAAGAGGTCATCGGTTCAAATCCGATCGTGGGCTCCAGTTTTGAACTGGTTGGGGTTTACAATGTTGAATGCCTTGATCACCGCGCATAACAGGAGGAAGACTGATGGCTAAGGAGAAATTTGAGAGGAAGAAGCCGCATGTCAATGTAGGGACCATAGGGCATGTGGATCATGGGAAGACGACCCTCACCGCGGCGATGACCCAGGTGCTGGAGAAGAAGGGATTTGCGAAGTTCATCCCCTTTGACGAGATCGACAAGGCCCCCGAGGAGAAGGAGCGCGGGATCACCATCGAACTCGGTTTTGCCCATATGGAGCTGCCGGGTGACATCCGCCTGGGGATCGTCGATGTGCCGGGCCACGAGCGCTTTGTCCGAAGCATGGTCGCAGGAGTGGGGGGTATG